>NZ_JBVHKV010000003.1:0-539339 GCF_055559335.1 Streptomyces sp. NPDC024555 | reverse complement strand
CGGGACGTGACGAGCGACGACATGGTGGGACGGCTCGCCAACTCGCTCGCACGGCCGGTCGCCCACCGCCGCCGGGGGTTCTTCCGCCGGTCCTGGCCCCCCCGCCCCCCCCCCCCCCCCCCCCCCCCCCCCCCCCCCCCCCGGCCCCCCCCCCGGGGGGGGCGCCCCCCCCCCCCCCCCCCCACCCCCGGCTCAGCCCAGCGAGGCCAGCGCGTCGGCGAGGACCGACGCGCCCTCCTCGGCCTCCGGGACGGAGAGCGAGAGCGGCGGGGCGATGCGCAGCACGCTGGTGTGGTGGCCGCCGCCCTTGCCGATGAGCAGCCCGCCCTCCCGGGCCGCCTCCAGCACGGCGGAGGCGGCCTCGGGATCGGCCTCGTCGGTGCCGGGGCGGACGAGTTCGATCCCGATCATCAGCCCCCGCCCGCGTACCTCGCGCACGTACGCCGAACCGGCCGCGACCGCCCGCAGCCGCTCGATGAGCAGACCGCCCACGCGCCGGGCGTTGCCCTGGAGGTCGTGGTCGAGGAGGTAGCCGAGGTTGGCGAGGCCCGCGGCCATGGTGACCGGTGAACCGCCGAACGTGGAGATGGAGTTGGCGTCCAGGCAGTTCATGACGTCGGCCCGCGCCACGACACCGCCGATGGACATCCCGTTGCCGATGCCCTTGGCGAAGGTGAGGATCTCCGGCGGCCCGTTCCGGCCGTGCGCCTGCCAGCCCCAGAAGTGCTCGCCGGTGCGCCCCCAGCCGGTCTGCACCTCGTCGGAGATCCACAGGATGCCGTGCCGGTCCAGGACCTCGCGGAAGGCCGCGTAGAGGCCGTCGGGCGGGGAGGTGAAGCCGCCGACGCCCTGGACGGGTTCGGCGATCAGCGCGGCGGGCGCCCTGGTGTGGCCGATCAGGTCCTCCAGGTCCGCGACGCAGGCGGCGATGAACTCCGCGTCGCCCAGGTGCGCGTACGGCCCCCGGGTGCGGACGCCGCCGTGCACGTACAGCGTCTGGAGCGGGGAGAGGGCGGTGGGCGACCAGGCCGCGTTCCCGGTGACGGAGACCGCCGAGAAGGACCGGCCGTGGTAGCTGTTGCGCATCGCGAGGATCTGGTTCGACCCCCGGTAGGTGGTGGCCAGGAGCAGGGCCGTGTCGTTGGCCTCGGTGCCGGAGGTGGTGAAGAAGACCCGGGCGTCGGGGATGCCGGAGAGGGCGGCGACCCGTTCGGCGAGTTCCACCATCGGCCGGTTGAGGTAGAGGGTGGAGGAGTGGATGATCCGCCTGGCCTGTTCGGTGACGGCCTTGGTGACCTCGGGCAGGGCGTGGGCGGTCATCGTGGTGAGGATGCCGCCGAAGAAGTCGAGGTAGCGCCGGCCGTCGGCGTCCCAGACGTACCGTCCCTCGCCGCGGGTGATCTCCAGCGGACGGCGGTAGTAGAGCGCCAGCCAGTCGGGGGCGACGGCCAGATGGCGGTGGTGTAGTCCGCTCACGGCGCCACCAGCCCGTCGTACGCGTCGGGCCGGCGGTCCCGGTAGAAGGCCCACTGCCGGCGGACCTCCTCGATCAACCCGAAGTCGAGGTCGCGGACCAGGAGTTCCTCGTCCGTGTCGCTGGCGGTGTCACCGACGAACTGGCCGCGCGGATCGACGAAGTAGCTGGTCCCGTAGAAGTCGTCGTCGCCGTACTCCTCCCGGCCGACGCGGTTGATGGCGGCGATGAAGTAGGCGTTGGCGACGGCGGAGGCCGGCTGTTCCAGCTTCCAGAGGTAGCTGGACAGGCCCCGCGAGGTCGCCGACGGGTTGTAGACCAACTGGGCTCCGTTGAGTCCCAGTTGACGCCAGCCCTCGGGGAAGTGGCGGTCGTAGCAGATGTAGACGCCGACCTTGCCGACGGCGGTGTCGAAGACCGGCCAGCCGGCGTTGCCGGGCTTGAAGTAGTACTTCTCCCAGAAGCCCTTGAGCTGCGGGATGTGGTGCTTGCGGTACTTGCCGAGGTAGGTGCCGTCGGCGTCGATGACGGCGGCGGTGTTGTAGTAGAAGCCCGACTGCTCGACCTCGAAGACCGGGACGACGATCACCATGCCGGTCTCCCGGGCCAGTTCGCGCATCCGCGTCACCGTCGGGCCGTCGGGCACGGACTCGGCCCAGCGGTAGTGCTCGGGATCCTGGACCTGGCAGAAGTACGGGGCGTTGAACACTTCCTGGAAGCCGATGATCCGCGCCCCCTGCCGGGCGGCCTCGCGGGCGTGCTCCTCGTGCTTGGCGATCATGGATTCGGTGTCGCCGGTCCAGGTCGCCTGGACGAGGGCGGCGCGTACGACGTGGGACATGAGCTGCTCCTTCGGCACGGCGTCAGAGAGCCTCTTCGCGTTTCTACGCCCGTAGACGCGGGCGTACGGGAGAACGTAGGCCCCGGCACACAGCGGGGCAAGACCACCACGGCGAACCGGCCGAACCGGGCGGGTTTCGCACCCGTGCGGCCGATGAGCGCGCCGGGGCCCCGGACCCCGGTGCGCGGCGGCCGGTGCGCCGTTCCGTCTCAGGCGGGGGCGATCTCCCCGTCGAGGTGGCCGTAGGCGACGTGGCAGTGGAGCCGGACGCCGGCGAGGAGCGCGTCGTCGTCGACGTAGAAGCGCGGGTTGTGGTTGGGGATCAGCCCCCGGCCGCCGGGAATCGGCTCCAGCGAGCCGTCCTCGGCCTGCCGGGCGTCCTGCGCGCCGAGCAGCACGTACACCCCGCCGTACCGGTTGACGAACTCGGAGACGTCGTCGTAGCCGAGCGTCGGCGGGGTCTCGCAGACCGCCTCGTCGCCCAGGACCCGCTTGGCGACCGGCAGGACGGCGTCGATCCACTCCCGCGTGTTGTGGACGGCCGGGACGTCCTGCCGGTACTCCACCTCGGCCGTGCAGTGGTACGCGGCGGCCGTCCGCTCCGCGAGGGTGGTCAGCCGCTTCTGGACGTCGCCCATGTCGGCCTCGACCGCGCAGCGGATCGTGCCCCACAGCGTGACCGACCCGGGCACGATGTTGAACCGGCCGACGTCCTCGATGTGCCCGATGGAGACGGTGATCGGGTCGTACGCGGGCAGCTGCCGGTACAGCTGCCCGATGCCGACCTGGATGGCACCGGCCGCGGGCACGGGGTCCACGCCCATCCACGGCGTGGAGCCGTGCACCTGCTCCCCGGTGAGGTGGATCCGGACCAGGCAGGAGGCGCCGAACTGGTTGCCGACCCGGTAGCCGAGGTACTTGTTCGGCAGCGGTGCCAGGTGCATGCCGAAGGCCATCGTCGGCTCGGGGTCGTCGCACGCCCCCTCCGCGAGCATCTGCCGCGCGCCGGACTTCTCGTCGCCCGGTGCGCCCTCCTCGGCGGGCTGGAAGACCAGGAGCACGGTGCCGGGGAGGTGTTCGCGCATCCCGGCCAGCACGGTGGCGGCGCCCAGGAGCATCGCGGTGTGCCCGTCGTGGCCGCAGGCGTGCGCCACGGGGAACGGCCCGCCCGGATAGTCCTCGTCCACGACCGTCGAGGCGAACGGCTCCCCGCTGTCCTCCTTCACCGGCAGCGCGTCGATGTCCGCCCGCAGGGCGACCACCCGGTCCCCCGGCCTGCCGCCCCGGAGCACCCCCACGACGCCGTGGCCCGAGATCCCCGTACGGACCTCGTCCAGGTCCAGCGAGGTCAGATGGTCCGCGATCAGCTTCGCGGTGGCCGCCTCCCGGTTCGACAGCTCCGGATTCCGGTGGAGATGGTGACGCCAGGCGACGACCTGCCGCTCGACGTCGGCACACCGCTGGTCCAGCTCGTCACGGATCGCCTCACTGCCCATGGTCCGGCTCCTTCGAAAGCCCCCTGCGCTGCCTCTCGCACGCTAGGGAACGGTGCCCCGGGGCACCGTCGTAGCGGGGCCGGTCGGGTGACACGGGGGCGGTGTGCCGAAGGCCGCAGGCCGATCCACGAGAAGCCGCCGGACAGGGCCTAGCCGATGCCCGCGACCCGCAGCGCGTGCTCCACGTCCCGGCCGTGCGCGTCCGAGACCGCCCTGGCGGCGGCGAGCAGCGGGGCGACGAGGCGGTGCGGGTCGCGCCGGGCGATCCCGGCCGCGTCCTGCGGTGTCCGTACGCGGACGAAGGCACCGAGCAGCGCCCCCATCTGGCGGCCCCGTCCGGCCCGGCCGAGCGCGAGCGCGGCGTCGGCGATCTCGGCGGCGGGGCGGGCCACGCCCTGGCGGAGCAGTTGTCCGCAGTCCGCCGTGCGGCCCGCTCCGGCGAGCGCGTCGGCGGCTGCGGCGAATCCCGCCGGGGGCAGCGAGGAGACCTCCCACAGGAGGGTGGGCCAGTCGGCGCCGAGCCCCGCGCGGTGGAGGGCTTCGGCGAGCAGCGGCAGCTCGGCCGCGGGGCCCCCGGCCGCTTCGCAGAGCACGCCGTGCGCCTCGCCGCTGCGCCCCTCGGCACGGAGCCGGACCAGGGTGGTGACCGTGGTCAGCGCGGAGCGCAGCGCGGCCGGGTCCGCGGGTGCGGGGCGCGTGCCGTCCCGCTCCCCGTCCGCCCCGCGCGCCGCCCCGCCGAACCTGGCGCCCCGGGGCGCGGTGGCCGCCGGGGGCGGAACGGGCAGGACGGGCGGGGCCGCGACGGGTCCGTCGTCGGCGTCCTCCAGCCCGGCGAACCGCGCGCCGCGCGGCCTGCGGCGCGCGGGGGCCGCCGCCGGGGTGTCCGTCACCTCCTCCGGCGAGGTGTGCGCCGGGGCCGGCTCGGCGCCGCTCCCGTCCGGCGAGGCCGTCACGGCCTCCAGTCTGCGGCGGAGTTCCGCGCAGCGGGCCGAGGCGCGGTGGTGGTCGTCGCGGGCCCAGGCGAGCGCGTCGGCGCCGTCCGGGTCGCGCTGGGCGGTGTCGACGCGGCGGGCCGCCTCGGTGCGGGCGCGGAGCATCGACTCCAGGCGTTCGATGAGCTGGCGGCGTCCCCCGGGGCGGCGGTCGTGGGCGGCCGCGGCGGAGACGTACAGCTCCGCCGTCCGCACCGAGGCGTGCTGCGCGAACGCGGCGCCGCGGACGGCCGCCAGATCGGCGAGCAGTGATTCCAGCACGTCCCAGGGCGGGATCTCGACCCCGTCGAGGCAGGCCCGCATGCCCTCGGGGTCGCGCCGGCAGAAGACGCCGTACCACCCCCGGGCGGAATCGAGCGGCGCCAGCACCTCCCGGAGATGGCGTGCGAACTCCCCCATGGACACCGTCTGCTGATGCACCGTCATCGTCGCCCTCGGCCGCCTTCGGCTGGAACCCTCCAGTCCGCAGGCATTCGACCGCAGCCGTGTTACGGGACGACTACACGCGCTTTACGGCCCGGGAGCGGACGGTGCGCGCCGCCCCCGCCGCACGCCCCGGGCGTGCGCCCGCTCAGAAGGTGATGGCGATCCCGGCGTGGGGGCGCTTGCCGAGGCGGACGATCAGCGCGGGATAGTCGATCAGCCAGTACTTCCAGGTGTACTTGCGGCCGATGGCCTTGCGGACGGCGGTGGTCTCCTTCTCGTCGAGCAGACGGCCGGTGCCGTCGGCCGCCGGGGCGCCCTCCTGGACGCGCCCGCGCACATCGCAGACGGTGACGCGCACCCGGCCGTCCCTGCGGAGCCGCTTGACCTTGTACGAGTCGGACCGGGTCCAGACGACCAGTTCGCCCCCGGCGACCGCGCACCACACCGGGGTGGCGACCGGGGTGCCGTCCTTCCGGTACGTGGTGAGGCTGATGTACTCGCTGCGGGCGAAGTCCTGAAGGCTCATACGTCAACCCTACGCATCCGAGGGGGACGGCGAGCCCGGCCCGGCCCCCCTCGTAGGACGCAGTGGATGTCACTTTCGGATCATGCCGGGCCCGGGGATGCGGACGGACGCCACCTCTAGGCCCTGTCGTCACACTGCCGCCTGCCCCCCTTCGGGCGACGACGGCAGTGTGACGACAGGACCTAGCCGGCGAGCGGGACGGCCTCCGGTTCCGGGGCGCAGCGCGTGAGGATCTCGTCCATGGAGAGGCCGAGCGCCCCGGCGAGCGCGGCGACGGTGAAGAAGGCGGGCGTGGGGGCGCGGCCGGTCTCGATCTTGCGCAGGGTCTCGGCGGAGATCCCGGCGCTCGCCGCGATGTCGGCCATGCTGCGGCGGCCGCGCGCCTCGCGGAGCAGTCGGCCGAGCCGTTCGCCGCGCAGGCGCTCTTCGGGGGTGAGGGGCGTTCGAACCATGCCGTCATTCTAATACCGCCCAGACCGGTATAGTAATTGGCATGGTGCAACTCAAGACAGATACATCCATCGAAGCCATGCGCGCGACCGGACGGGTCGTGGCGCGGATGCTGACAGCCGCCCGCGAGGCGGCGGCGGTCGGCGTCACTCCGCGCGAACTCGACGAGGTGGCCCGCGCGGTGCTCCGCGAGGCCGGGGCCGGATCGCCCTTCCTGAACTACCGGCCGCACTTCGCGCCGACCCCCTTCCCCGCCGTGATCTGCGCCTCCGTGAACGACGCGATCGTGCACGGCATCCCCACCGACGAGCCGCTGCGCGACGGCGACCTGGTGAGCATCGACGCGGGGGCGACCCTGGACGGCTGGGCCGGGGACTCCGCGATCAGCTTCACCGTCGGGCGGGCCCGCCCCGAGGACACCCGGCTGGTCGACACCGCCTACGAGGCCCTGGACGCGGGCATCGCGGCGGCCGTCGTCGGCAACCGGATCGGGGACATCGCGCACGCCATCGGCACCGTCTGCCGCCGGGCCGGTTACGGCATCCCGGAGGGCTTCGGCGGCCACGGCGTGGGCCGGGCCATGCACGAGGACCCGGCCGTCCCCAACGAGGGCCGGCCGGGGCGCGGCATGGTGCTGCGGCACGGCATGGTGCTGGCCATCGAGCCGATGCTGATCGGGGGCGGCGGGGACGTCTTCCACGCCGACCGCGACGGCTGGACCCTGCGGACCACCGACGGCAGCCGGGCCGCGCACGCCGAGCACACCGTGGCGATCACCGACGACGGCCCCCGGATCCTCACCGCGCTGTGAGCGGGCGGCCGGTCCGGGGCCGCCCGCCCCGGCCGACCGTACGTCCCGGTGACAGGGGCCGGGGATGCGCGGTCAGTTGTTCCGCAGGAACTCCCGGGCCAGGGCGTCCCCCGCGCTCCGGGCCGCGTCCCTGCTCTCGATCGGCTCCACGGCCGAGTCCCGGAAGAGGATGTACGTGACGCCGCCGGGGGCGCCGCCGCCCTTCGGGTCCGGGTCGATGCCCAGTTCCCCGGCCGCGGCGTAGGAGGCCTCGCCGATGAGGCCGGACGGGCCGGTGTCTCCGACGACGGCGTACGCCAC
This sequence comes from Streptomyces sp. NPDC024555, assembly GCF_055559335.1. Classification (NCBI taxonomy): domain Bacteria; kingdom Bacillati; phylum Actinomycetota; class Actinomycetes; order Kitasatosporales; family Streptomycetaceae; genus Streptomyces; species Streptomyces sp. NPDC024555. The sequence continues at coordinate 532,023 of NZ_JBVHKV010000003.1, read as the reverse complement.
CCGGTCCTCGTGCACCAGCGCGACGACACCGCCGCCGCGGATCCCGTCCCGGGCGGGGTCCCACCGGGCGCTGCGGCCCGGCACCACGACGTACGGCAGTTCGCGCGCGTCCAGCGGGCGGCCGTCGGAGGTGTGGAACGCGGTGTCGTCCTGGAAGGCGGGATCGGTGCGGGTGTTGCACGCCGCGGTCGTCCGGCCGTCGCAGTCGATGTCCAGGTCGGCCTTCCAGTGCACGGCACCCTTCGCGCCGCACACCGGGACGGTGGGCGGGGCGCCCGCGTCCGTGCGGTACAGGCCCTGCGAGATCCGGTGGCAGGAGGCGGTCCTCGCCAGCAGTTCGGCGGCTTTCACCGGAGCCGGCCGGACGGTGGCGCGGGCCGGGACGGAACGCGTGGCGCGCCGGGGCGCGGACGCCGGACGGGCGTAGGCGGCGGGGGTGAGCGCGAAGGCTCCGGGGCCCGCCCGGCGGACCGGGGCGGGCGCCTCGGGCCGGGGCAGGGCCCGGCCGTGGGCGGTGGGGGTGAGGGAGCCGGCCGCGAGCAGGGCGGCGCCGGAGACCGTGGTGAGGGCGAGCGTTCGGATGCGCACCGAGGGTGCCCTTCTGTGAGGAGTCTCTTCCGTTGCCGGGAAAAATCAGCCGGACGCCCCCCGCATGCCCCCGTCGAGGCGGCGGGGGCGGCCCGCCGCGCTGTGCGCGACCGGCCGCCCCCACCCGTACGGTTACTGACGAAACGTCACCTCTGTCGTGACGGCCTCACCACCATCGCCGAGCCGCCTCCCCTGCGGACCTTCTCGGCGGCGGCCAGCCAGCGGCCGTCCGGCAGTCGCTGCACACCGGTGGCCGCGCCGATCTCCGGATTGGCCTTGAAGACATGGCCCAGCGCCTCCAGCCGGGCGCGGACCGGGCTGTTCCAGAGCGCCGGTTCCAGTTCCGTGGCGGCGGCGTTGCGCTGGCTGGCGCGCGGGGCCGCGATGGCGTCGACCAGGGGAAGCCCCCGGTCGACCGCGCCGATCAGCGTCTGGAGCACGGTCGTGATGATCGTGGCGCCGCCGGGCGAGCCGAGGGCGAGGACCGGCCTGCCGTCCTTGAGGACGATCGTGGGCGAGATCGACGAGCGCGGGCGCTTTCCGGGGCCCGGCAGGTTCGGGTCGTGGACGGCCGGATTCGCCGGGGCGAACGAGAAGTCCGTCAGCTCGTTGTTGAGCAGGAATCCGCGGCCGGGCACGGTGATGCCGCTGCCGCCGGTCTGCTCGATGGTGAGGGTGTAGGCGACGACGTTGCCCCACTTGTCGGCGGCCGTGAGGTGGGTGGTGTTCTCGCCCTCGTACGTCGTCGGGGCGGCGGTCCCGCCCGTGGCGCAGCCGGCGGCGGGGTGGCGGGGGTCGCCCGGGGCGAGCGGGCTGGTCAGCACCGCGTCGTCCTTGATCAGGCAGGCCCGCCCGTCGGCGAACCGCTGGCCGAGCAGGCCCCGTGTCGGCACGTCCTCGAAGGCCGGGTCGCCGACCCAGCGTCCGCGGTCGGCGAAGGCGATCCGGCTGGCCTCGATGTAGCGGTGCAGATACCGCTCCTCGCTCGCCCTCGACAGATCCGTGGACTCCAGGATGTTGAGCGCCTCGCCGACCGTGGTGCCGCCGGAGGAGGACGGCGCCATGCCGTAGACGTCGAGTCCCCGGTACTCCACACGGGTCGGCGCCTGCCGCAGGGCCCGGTAGGCGCGCAGATCACGGGTGGTGAGGTCGCCGGGGCGGACCACCCGGTCCGCGGCCGGGTCGACCGGAGGGGTGCGCACGGTCCGCACGATGTCCTCGGCGAGCCGGCCCCGGTACAGCGTCTCCACGCCTTCGCGGCCGACCTCTTCGTACGTACGCGCGAGATCGGGGTTCTTGAGGACGGAGCCGATCTCCGGGAGCCGGCCGCCGGGCAGGAAGAGCTTGCGGGTGGCGGGGAAGTCGGCGAACCGGGCCTGGTTCCCCTCGGTCTGGGAGCGGAAGGTGGCGTCGACGACGAACCCGTCCCGGGCCAGCCGCTCCGCCGGCTTCAGGACCTGGCGCAGTGATCTGCTGCCCCAGGCGTCGAGTGCGGCGTCCCAGGTGGCGGGGGTGCCGGGGGTGCCGACGCCGAGTCCGCTGGTGACGGCCTCGTCGAAGCCGATGGGCTTTCCGTTCTCCAGGAAGAGCGAGGAGTCGGCGCTGCGCGGCGCGGTCTCGCGGCCGTCGATCGTCTCGACCCGGTGGGTGCGGGCGTCGTAGTGGACGAAGTAGCCACCGCCGCCCAGTCCGGCCGAGTACGGCTCGGTGACGCCGAGGGCCGCGGCGGTGGCGACGGCGGCGTCCACCGCGTTGCCCCCCTGGCGCAGCACCTCGATCCCCGCGGCCGTGGCGTCCGCGTCGACGCTGGAGACCGCTCCTCCGTAACCCACCGCCACGGGCGTCTTGGGCGGTGGCGAGGCCGGTGGCGCGGAGGAGGACGGGGCCGCCGCCCCGACCGTCACCATGGCGGCCAGAACAGCCGTTAACGACACGTTCCGTGCGACGTTGCGCCTCATGCGCACCTCCAGTGAGGGATTGTCCGCGCAGGGTAACGCCGCCCCGGCCGCCGCGTCAGGACCGCCTCGAACCTGAGGCCGAATGCCCGCTAACATGCCCGCCCATGACTGACGACGTACGCAACATCGTGCTGGGCGTGATAGCCGCCGGCATCAGCGCCGCCCTCGGCTGGCTCGCGCGCACCTACCTCTGGCGCCGCAAGCTCCGGCGCAAGCAGGCCTTCTTCGGCCTGCCGGGGAACTCGGAGTGCCTGCTCGTCGTCAATCGCGACGCGGGCGGCGACGGGGCCGTCCACCGGCACGACGTCTTCGCGCTGCTGGAGCTCTCCGCCCTGATCAAGGACTGCTCGGCGCACGCGCAGATCCTGTCCCACGACATCGCCCAGCAGGGCTTCGGCGACCGCACCGAGTTCTGTGTCGGCGGCCCGGTCTCCAACCGCCGGATGGCCGCCCATCTGCACTCCCTGCTGCCCGGTATCCGGATCAATACCGACCCGGAGCCGGGCCCGGACCGCAACGCCTTCCAGATCGGTTCGGAGCGCTACCGGGTCGAGAAGGGCGTCGCCGAGTACGTCCTCCTGGCCCGGCTGACGGCTGGTCAGGAGGCCCGTCCGGTCTTCCTGTTCTGCGGCCAGCAGGCCATCACCAACCAGGCGGCCACCCGTTATCTGACCCGCAACTACGAGCGGCTGGCCCGCAAGCACGGCAACAATTCCTTCTGCCTGCTGCTGAAGGTGGCCAACTCCCAGGCGTACGGCCCCGACGTGGTCGAGCTGGTCGCCGATGTGACCCGCGCGGCGCAGGCGCCCGCGCCGACGCCCCGCAACTCCCACCGGGCGACGGGCTGATCCGCGCCCGTCAGCCCAGGCCGCGGTGGGCGGCCCACAACTCCCCGGCCCGGCCGGCCGCGGCGGCGACCAGTGCGGCCAGTTCGGGCCGGTCGGGCACCGCGAAGGAGACATAGGCACCGCGTCCGCCGGCGACCGGGCGGCCGTACGCCTTGGCGGCGAGGCGCCCGTCAGGGAGGAGCCGGACGTTCAGCGTGCTCAGCGTGAACTCCTCTCCGCGCCGGGTGTCCGTCCAGCGGAGCTCCTCGGGGATCGTGACGTTGATCGCCAGGGCGCTCACTGCGGGCGTTTCCGGGTCGTCGCTCATCCACGGATGCTCTCACGCCCGCCGTGCGCCGGGGTGCCTCAGAGCGGCGGCAGACCCATCCGCTCGCGGTGCGCGTCACGCAGCAGGCTGGCGGGGCTGACGGCGGACGCGCCCGCGTCCAGCACGAGTTCGGACCCGTTGAGCAGGGCCGCGTCGGGGGACGCGGCGTAGGCGACGGTCCCGGCGACGTGTTCGGGCGAGCCGAGGAGGCCGAGCGGGTTGCTCTGGCGGAGCCGGTCGAGGTCCCGCTCGCCGTCGAGGCGGGACTCGGTGGCGGGGGTGCGCACCCAGCCGGGTGAGACGGTGACGAACGAGATTCCGTACTGGCCGTAGTCCACGGCCAGTTGGCGGCCGAGTGCGGCGACGGCGCCCTTGGCGGCGGCATAGGCGGGCAGCCCCGGTGCCGCCGTGCGGTGGAGGACCGATCCCACCGTGACGACCGCGCCGGAGCCCGCCGCGATCATGCCGGGCAGCACCGCGCGGACGCAGAGGAACACCGAGCCGAGGTTCGCCCGCAGCACGGCGTCCCATTCCTGCTCGGTGGTGCGGTGCAGGGGTGCGCCCCCGGTGACGCCGGCACAGGTGACGAGCACGTCGACCGCGCCTCCCGGGGCCGCGGCCGCTTCGACCGCGTCCGCCACCCCGGCGGCGTCGGTGACGTCCGCGCGGTGGAACGCGACGCCCGGGAGCGCGGGGTCGTCCCGGTCGACCCCGACGACGCGGTAGCCGTCGGCGACGAAGCGCGCCGCCACGGCGCGGCCGATGCCGCCCGCCGCTCCGGTGATCAGGGCCGTACGCGCCATCGTTCCGCACCTCACAACCAGGCCTCCGGTGACGGTCACCGGAGGAAAGGATTCCACGCTGTCCACATACCGTATACGATCTACGAAATTCCTTCAATGAGTCCGGAGGCGCCCGGTGCAACCCGACCAGCTCATCAGTGCTCTCGCTTCACGACGGCTCGTCGCCATCGTGCGCGGCCGCGATCCCGAGGCGGCGCTCGACACGGTCCTCACGCTCGTCCGCTCCGGGATCGACCTCGTCGAGGTCTCGCTCAGCGGCACCGACGCCCTGCGCGTGATAGCCGGGGCGCGGGCCGCTCTGGGCCCGGACGCGCTGCTCGGCGCGGGAACGGTGCTGACCGCCGACGACGCCCGGCGGGCGGCCGAGGCCGGCGCGGCGTACACCGTCACACCCGCGGTGACCGAGGCCGTGGCGGCCTCTCGCGCGCTCGGTCTGCCGGTCCTGGCCGGGGCCCTCACCCCCACGGAGGTCGTCGCCGCGCTGCGCGAGGGCGCCACGGCGGTGAAGCTCTTCCCGGCGGGCCACGGCGGGGTTGAGCTGCTGAAGGCCCTGCGCTCCCCGTTCCCCGACGTCCCGTTCGTCCCTGTGGGCGGGGTCGACGCCGAGGCGGCCCGCGCCCATCTGGCCGCGGGCGCGCTCGCGGTCGGGGTGGGCGGACCGCTCGTCGGCCGGGCCGCCGACGGCGATCCGGCCGGGCTCACCGAACGCGCCGCCGCGTTCCGAGCGCTGGCGGGGGTGGCCTCATGACGGACGTCCTCACCTTCGGCGAGGCCATGGTCGCGCTCCGCGCGGACCGGCCGGTCAGAACCGGCGGAGCGCTGCGGATGTCGGTCGCGGGCGCCGAGGCCAACGTCGCGATCGGCCTGGCCCGGCTCGGGCACCGGGTGCGGTGGGTCGGCTGCACGGGCGCCGACGAGTTCGGGGCCCTGGTGCTGCGCACCCTGCGCGCGGAGAGCGTCGACGTCGCGTTCGCGGCGCGGGCCGAGGGGCCGACCGGCCTCGTGGTCTTCGAGCCGCGCGTCGCGGACCTGACCCGCGTCTCGTACTACCGGGCGGGCTCGGCCGGTTCGCGCCTGGGTCCCGGGCATCTGGAACGGGCCCTGGCCGACGGCGCACGCGTCCTGCACACCACCGGCATCACGGCCGCGCTCGGCCCCGGACCCCTCCGGGCCGTCCGCGAGGCGGCCTCGACGGCGCCCGGCGGGACGACCGTCTGCCTCGACGTCAACCACCGCGCGAAGCTGTGGTCCCGCGAGGAGGCGGCCGCCGCACTGCGCCCCCTGATGCCGTACGTGGACGTCCTCGTCGCGTCCGACGACGAACTCGCCCTGGCCGCACCCGCCGACGCCCGGTCCGAGGAACGGCAGGCGCAGGCGCTCCTGGAGCTGGGAGTGCGCGAGGTCGTGGTCAAGCGCGGCGCCCACGGCGCCGAGGTCTACGACGCGTCGGGGCGTACGGCACGTCCAGCCGTCCCCGTGCCGGTCCGGGACACGGTCGGAGCCGGTGACGCCTTCGTGGCCGGGTATCTGTCGGCGTTCCTGGACGGCGAGCCGGTCGCGGGCCGGCTCGACCGCGCGGTGACGACGGGCGCGTTCGCCGTGGCCTGCGCGGGCGACTGGGAGGGGCTGCCCACCCGCGACGAGCTGCATCTGCTGCGGGCCGCCCCCGGAAGCGCGATCCGGTGACCCCGGCGGCGGCAGCCCCGGCCTGGCGTGCCCTGACACCGGCACGCCACCAGCTGGGCGAGGGCGCACGCTGGACGGGCGGCGCCCTGCACTACGTGGACCTGCTGCGGGGCGATCTGTTCCGGGTGCCCGGGGCGAGCGAGGGGACTCCCGCGCCGCTGCTGCGGCTCGGCATGCCGCTCGGCGCGGTCGCGCCCCTGGCGGGCGGGCGCGCCGGGGAGTGGATCGCGGCGGTGGGGGACGGCATCGCGCGCCTGGACGCGCGGGGCGCGGTCGAGTGGCTGGCCCGGCCCGCGCCCCGGGCCGGACGGGTCCTGCGGATGAACGACGGCGCCTGCGACCCCTCCGGACGGTTCTGGGCGGGCAGCATGGCGGTCGACGCCGCCGACGGCGCCGGGGCCCTCCACCGCACCGACCCGGACGGCACGGTCCACGAGGTGCTCGACGGCCTCACGGTGCCCAACGGCCCGGCCTTCACGGCGGACGGACGGCTGATGTACCTCGCGGACAGCGCCCGGGGCACCATCACGCGCTACCCGGTGGACCCGGCGACGGGCGGGCTCGGCGCGCCCGAACCGTTCGCCCGTCTCGCCCCCGGGGAGGGCCGTCCCGACGGCATGACGGTCGACGACGGACAGAACCTCTGGGTCGCGCTGTGGGGCGGTGGCCGCGTCCTGTGCCTGGGGCCCGACGGAACCCGCCGGTGCGCGGTGGCCGTACCGGCGGACCGCCCGACCAGCGTCGCCTTCGGCGGCGGGCTGATGTGCGTGACGACGGCCCGGCACCGGCTGGAGCGGCCGGGCCCGCTGGACGGCGCGGTGCTCGCCCGCCCCACCGAGGTGACCGCCCCGCCCGCCCTGCCGTTCGGGCCGCCGTGCGGCGGCTGAGCGTACGACCGCGCCCTGGCCCTCCCCCGGAGCGGCCGGGAGAAAAGTTCCGCCGCACCCCCTGGACGTTATTTCGTATACGGAATACCTTCATCACATCGCATCCCCCTCCGCGGCGCGCGGATTCCTCCCCAGGTGGTGTACGTCCCCATGCGCACGTCCTCAGTCCCCCAGAGCCCGGCGACGAGCCGGGACGGCCTGCCCGCACAGCAGCGGCGCACGATGGTCGCCAGCACCGTCGGCACGGTGATGGAGTGGTACGACTTCAACCTCTACGGCCTCGCCTCGGCCCTGGTGTTCGGCCCGCTCTTCTTCGGCTCGTCCTCGACCGGTGCGACGCTGGCCTCCTTCGCCACCTTCGCCGTGGGCTTCGCCGCCCGGCCGATCGGCGGCATCGTCTTCGGTCACCTCGGCGACCGCGTCGGACGCAAGCGGGTCCTGTTGATCACCATGCTCGCCATGGGCCTCGCGACCGCACTGGTCGGCGCCCTGCCCACCCACGCGGCGATCGGCGTCTGGGCCCCGGTCCTGCTGATCGTGCTGCGGATCGCCCAGGGCATCGCGGTCGGCGGCGAGTTCGCCGGCGCCACCCTCCTCACCGTGGAGAACGCGCCGCCCGGACGGCGCGGGCTGTACGGCGCCATCCCGGCCATGGGCACGGGCGCCGGATTCGTCCTGGCCAGCGCCGTCTTCGGCCTGATCTCGCTGCTGCCGGAGGACGCCTTCCTGGCCTGGGGCTGGCGCATCCCCTTCCTGCTCAGCTTCGGCCTGGTGCTCTTCGGGGTCTGGGCGCGCCGGAGCATCGAGGAGACGCCCGTCTTCTCCGAGGTCGAGGAGCGGGGCGGGACGGTCCGCTTCCCCCTCGTGCACACCCTGCGCACCCAGCCCGGCGCGGTGGTGCGCACCATGGGCATCACCGTCTCCGGATTCGTGTGGGGCTATCTGATCCAGGCCTTCGCCCTCGCGTACGCCACCAACGAGCTGGACATCCCCAGGTCCACGCTGCTCTGGGCGATCGCGCTCGCCGCCACCCTGGAGATCGGCGCGATCCCCCTGTGGGGGCACGTCTCCGACAGGATCGGCCGGCGCCGGACGGTCACCCTCGGACTCGCCGCCACCGCCGTGTTCGTCTTCCCCTTCTTCGCCCTCCTGGAGACGCGCAGCACACCGCTGGTCTTCCTGGCCTTCGTGATCGCGATGCCGCTCTGCAAGGACATGGTGTTCGGCCCCCAGGCGGCCCTGGTCGCCGAGCAGTTCGACGCGAAGGTGCGCTTCAGCGGCGTCAGCACGGGCCGCGAGATCGGCGGGGCGATCTTCGGCGGCACGGCACCGTTCATCGGTACGGCGCTGCAGTCGGCCACCGGCTCCGTCGTACCCGTCGCCCTCTACGTCCTCGCCGCCTGTGCCCTCACCCTCGTCGCGGTCTTCGCCGGGCGCGAGACCGCCCACGACTGACCGCCTTCCGACCCCACCGCCGGGCGGACCCCCGCCCGGCCGCACGACCGACTGGAGAACCCCCGCATGTCCCCGCACGCCCTGCGCATCACCAAGGTCGAGGCCCTGGCCCTGTCCGCCTCGTTCGACGACCTCTACGACTCGCCCGAGGACGTGCCGGACTGGCTGCGCCACCCGGCCGCCAGTCATCGCGTCCTGCCGCGCCGGGGCCAGTACGCGACCCTGGTCAAGGTCCACGCCGAGGACGGTTCGGTGGGCATCGGCGAGTGCTACGGCCTGCCCTCCCCCGAGGTCACCGCGACCGTCGTCGCCACCGTGCTGGCCCCGCTGCTGACCGGTCAGGACGCGCTGGCCACCACCGCGGTGTGGGAGCGCCTGTACCGGGGGCAGGCGGCGGGCGGCCACAACCGGGGCTTCTACCTGGAGGCCCTGGCCGGGATCGACCTGGCGCTGTGGGACCTGCGCGGCAAGGCCGCCGGACTCCCGGTGCACCGGCTCCTCGGCGGCCCGCTCCGCGAGCGGATCGACTGCTACGCGAGCCCCGTCGCCCTGCACGCCGACCCCGCCGACTCGGCCCGCCAGGCCCTGGGTTTCACCGAGGACGGCTTCCGGGCCCTCAAGGTCAAGATCGGCCGCGGGGAGCGCACCGACCGCGCCCATCTGACGGCCGTCCGCGAGGCCGTCGGCGACGACGTGGAGATCCTCACCGACGTCAACTGCGCGTACGACCTGGACGAGGCGACCCGTGTCGGGGGCGTCCTGCGCGAGCTGGGCATCTCCTGGTACGAGGAGCCCCTCCAGGTCGACGATCTGGCCAACCTCGGCGAACTGCGCCGCCGTACCGGCCTCACCGTCGTCAACGGCGAGACCCACTTCACCCGTTTCGATCTGCGGGACTCCCTGCTCCACCGGGCCGTGGACGTCTTCATGCCGAACGTCGCGCGGTGCGGCGGTCTCACCGAGGCCACCCGGCTGGCGGCCCTCGCCTCGGCGTTCCACGTCGACATCGCCCCGCACGGCGTCGGTTCGGGGGTCAGCCTCTGCGCGGCCCTGCAGCTCTGCGCGGCCACCCCGAATCTGCGCACCTACGAGTACAACCGGCTGCCGAATCCGATCCGCGAGCGGATCCTCGTCGATCCGCCGGAGTTCCGGGACGGGGCGCTGACCGTGCCGCGGGGTCCGGGGCTGGGCGCCGAGATCGACGAGGCGGTCGTCGACCGCTATACGGTCGCCCGGTTCTGACGGCGGGCGGCACGGACCGCCCGCCCATCGGTCCGTCCGCCCCGCCCACCCGTCGGGAGATATCGCATACGATGAACGAATGACCGAGAAGGCGTGGGCGGGCCGGCTGCCCCCCGTGAAGAGCAAGGCGGATCTCGTCCACGAGAGCCTGCGCGCGGCGATCGCGGAGGGCAAGCTGCGGCCGGGGGCCAAGGTCAACATGGACGAGCTGGCGCGGGACTACGGCGTGAGCAAGATCCCGGTCCGCGAGGCGGTCAAGCGCCTGGAGTCCGAGGGCCTCCTGGTCTCCCGGGTCCACGCCGGGGTGAGCGTCGCGGAGGTGGACCTCACCGAGATGCGCGGGGTGTTCCTCGCCCGGGAGGCGATCGAGGGCCTGATCGCGGGCCTCGTCGCCGAGCGGGCGGACGACACCGTGATCGCGGAGCTGGAAGCGGTCCAGAAGGAGATGCGCGAGGCGCTGGACGAGGGGGCCGTGGACCGGCTGCCCGGACTGAACACCTCGTTCCACCGCGCCCTCGCCTCGGCGACCGGCTACCGCATCCTCGACGAGCTGACGGACCAGCTCCTGATGACGATCCGGCGCTACCGGCTCGTCGCGCCGGCCGACCCGATGAACTGGCGCGCCGTCGTCGCGGAGCACGACACGATCATCGCCGCGCTGCGGGCCGGTGACGCGTCCGCCGCGAGCGAGGCCGCACGCGCGCACACCGTCTCCCAGGCCCGCCACGAGGTCGCGGACTGAGCGCACACGCTCCCGGACACGTCCTAGACCGCGCAGTGCGCGGGTCCGATCACCCCGTCCGTGCCGGTCACCCGCACCGCCTCGCCCCGGTCGGCGGTGCGGGCCTGGGCGGCGGTGCAGAAGAGCTGCTGGCGGGCCGGTTCGGAGAGACCGGTGACCGGACGGTCGACGCTGACCTGCACGCCCTCGGCACTGAGCTCGATCTTCACCACGGTCCGGCCCGTGGGCAGTTCGGTGCGGAGCCCGGCGTCCCGTTCGCCGCGCGAGGGTCCGGCGAAGAGCTGGGTCAGGGCCTTGTACGCGCCGGGCTCCGACCAGCCGGACACGGAGTCCGAGATGGTGCCCTCGCCGAAGGCCGCCTCCCGGACGACGGGCATCAGCCGGGCGGCGGACGACGAGGAGACGAAGTAGAGGACGGTGCCGGAATTGCCGTGCGGCACCACCTCCACGACGGCCGGTTCGCCCGCCTCGACGACGTCGGTGGCGCGGATGCCGCAGCCGGTGACGAGCAGCAGCGCGGACAGGAGCGCGACGGGGGCGGCCCTCATCGGCGTCCCAGGGGCAGGGTGACGGTGAACAGGGCGCCGCCGGACGGGGCGTTCACGGCGGTGACGGTGCCGCCGTGCAGCCGGACGTTCTCCCGGGTGATCGCGAGGCCGAGTCCGCTGCCCGCCGAACGGGTGCGGGCCGCGTCGGCCTTGTAGAAGCGGTCGAAGATGTGCGGCAGGACCTCGGCGTCGATGCCGGGGCCGGTGTCCTGGACCTCCGTCACCAGGAGCGCGGCTCCGTCGTCGTCCCGCTCGGTGCGGACGCGTACGGTGACGGGTTCCGCGCCGTGCCGCAGGGCGTTGCCGACGAGGTTGGCAACGATCACGTCGAAGCGGCGGGGGTCGAGGACCGCCCGTATGCCGTCGGGGAGTTCGGTGCGGACGCGGTCCTCCCAGTGCCGGGCCTGGAGCGTCTTGCGGACGGTCTCGGCGAGGTCGACCTCGTCGCCGTGCAGGTCGGCCGCCCCGGCGTCGAAGCGGGATATCTCCATCAGGTCCTCGACGAGTGTGGCGAGCTTTCCGGTCTCGGTGCTGATCAGCCGGACGGCCGCCGCGGTGTCGGAGTGCAGCGCCGCGGCGTCCTCGTCCAGGACCTCGGTCACGGCGAGCATACCGGCGAGCGGGGTGCGCAGTTCGTGGGCGACGTCGGAGGCGAAGCGCCGGGCCCGCTCCTCGGCCCGGCGCAACTCCTCCACGGACTGCTGGAGCTGGGTGGACGACTCGTTGAACGTCCAGGCCAGTTCGGCCAGTTCGTCGGAGCCCCGGACGGCGATCCGGGTGTCCAGCTCGCCCCGGCCGATTCCGGCGGCGGCCCGGCGCAGCTCGCGGACCGGGCGCAGCACACTGCGGGCGGCCAGCAGCGCCGGGACGAGCGCGACGAGGAGGGCGGGCACGGCCCCGTCGCGGGCGGCGGTCACCATGGCGGCGATGTTGGCCTCCTCGGTGGACAGCGGCATCACGGCGTAGACGACGAGACCGGTGGGCTGGCGGCCGTCGCCCCGGTCGAAGACCGTCGGCATGCCGACGGTGAGCCAGGGCCGGCCGCCGGAGACGACCCGCTGGAAGGAGCCGTGGGCGTTGGCCCGGGTGGCCGCGCGCAGCTCCGGGGTGATGACGCCGGAGGTCGGCCGGTCCGAGGAGGAGGCCCGCAGCGTCCCGTACTCGGCGAAGACGGTCCAGGTGTGCGATTTGCCCTGGCGGGCGAGGGCGAGGCACATCTCCCGCAGGCTCGTCGGGTCCAGGGGCAGGGTGATGCCCTGCGCCCCGACCCGGTCGCGGAACTGGGCGACGGCGGTGTCCTGCGTCTGCTGGAGGATCGCAGAGCGCGCCTCGCGGTAGGTGAGGGCCGCGGTGGCGGCGGCGCTGACGGCCGCGACGAAGAGGAACGCGGCGACGAGGCGGGTGCGCAGACCGAACCGGGCCGCGAGTCGGGGCCGTCTCATCCGACGGGGCCGAAGCGGTAGCCGAAGCCGCGGACGGTCTGGATGTAGCGGGGGCTGCCCGGCACGTCCTCCACCTTCTGCCGCAGCCGGCGCACACAGGCGTCCACCAGCCGGGCGTCCCCGTGGTAGCTGTGCTCCCAGACGTATTCGAGGAGCTGCTGCCGGCTGAAGACCTGCTCGGGCGAGGCCGAGAGATGGAGGAGCAGCTTCAGTTCGGAGGGGGCCAGCAGCAGCCGCTCCCCCGCCTTGGCGACGGTGAGCCCGACCCGGTCGACCGTCAGCGCGCCGTGCGTCTCGGTGCCGCCGCGTCCGGCCGGTTCGGCGAGCCGTCGCAGCACGGCCCGGATCCGGGCCTCGATGACCTCGGTGCGGGCGGGCTTGACGATGTAGTCGTCGGCCCCGGCCTCCAGGCCGACGACCACGTCGAAGTCGTCGCCGCGCGCGGTGAGCATGATGATCGGCAGCTGGCTGGTCTCCCGGATCAGCCGGCAGACCTGCACGCCGTTCATGCCGGGCAGCATCAGGTCGAGCAGGACCAGATCGGGCCGGAACTCCTTGAGCGCCGCGAGCCCCGCCTCACCGGTCCCGACGCCGCGCATCTCGTGACCGCGGCGGCGCAGCCCGAGTTCGACCCCTTCCCGGACGGAGGGGTCGTCTTCGATGAGCAGTACGCGGGGCATGGCGTCGGTATCCCGGGGGCGAGGAGGGCGGGGAGGCGGGGCGGGGAGGCGGGTCAGCGGCGGCGCAGCCGGCCGCGTACGGCGCCGAGCGCGGTGGCCACCTCGGTCAGCCGCAGCGGGCGGGCCAGCGCGGCCACCACGAGGACGAGGACGGCGGTCCCGGCCCCGGCGGCGGCAAGGTCGCCGAGCCCGGATCCGCCGGTGTCGACGGCGCGGGCCGCCGCGTACGCCAGCAGTCCGGCGGGCACACAGGCGACGGCCAGCCGGGCGTGGGCCCACACCCCCGGCGAGCGCAGCAGGGCGGTGCGGCCGGGCCCGGCCGGGGAGAGCCTGCGGTGCAGGACGTACGCGGTGGCGGCGAAGCCGGCGAACAGCGCCACGGAGTACGCCCCGGCCATGCCCGTCACCGCCCAGCGCGCCGGGAGCAGCAGATACGCGGCGGCCGAGAGCCCGGCGTTGAGGGCGGCGATGACCAGGTTGAGGAGGAACGGGGTCCGGGTGTCGCTCATCGCGTAGAAGCCGCGCGAGAGCACGTACTGCCCGGAGAAGGCGATGAGTCCGGGGGCGAACGCCGCCATCATCCCGGCCATCACGGTGATGTCGGCCGGTCCGGTGCGCCCGTAGCCGAAGACGGAGCCCATCACCCACGGCGCGAGCGCCAGCAGGGCGGCGGCGGCCGGGACGACCACGGCGGCGGAGGTGCGCAGCGCGTAGGAGACGTCCCGGCGCACCCCGGCGAGGTCTCCCTCGGTCGCGGCCCTGCTCATCCTCGGCATCAGCGCGGTGACGAGGCTGACGGTCACGATGCCCTGGGGCACCACCCAGAGCTGATAGGCGTAGCTGTACGCGGTGTAGCCGGCGCCGCCCAGGACGCCCTGGTCGGCGGCGTGCTGGCCGGTGGCGGTGGAGAGCCGGGTCACCACCCAGTAGGCGGCCTGGTTGGTCAGCACGAGCATGACGAGCCAGCCGGCCGCGCGCAGCGGCCGGGTCAGTCCGCTGCCGCGCCAGTCGAACCGGGGCCGCCAGCGGAAGCGGGCGGCGCGCAGCGCGGGGACCAGGGCGAGGGTCTGCACGACGATCCCGGCGGTGGTGCCCCAGCCGAGCAGCCGGGTCTGTGCGGCGGTCAGCGTGCCGTCCGAACCGGCCGCGGTCCACAGATAGATCCCGAACACCCCGATGATCACGAGGTTGTTGAGGACGGGGGTCCACATCATCGCCCCGAACCTGTTCCGGGCGTTGAGGACTTGGCCGAGCAGGGTGAAGAGCCCGTAGAAGAGGATCTGCGGCAGGCAGTAGCGGGCCAGCGCGACGGTCAGCTCGGCCTGGTCGCCGTCGTAGGTGGGTGCGTAGACCGAGATGATCAGCGGGGCGGCGGCGACGGCGAGGCCGGTGAGGGCGAGCAGTCCGACGGTGCACAGGGTGAGCAGCCGGTCGGTGTAGGCGGCGCCTCCGTCGGCGTGCTCCTTGGCGGCCCGGACCAGTTCGGGGACGAACACGGCGTTGAGGGCGCCGCCGATGAGCAGGATGTAGAGGATGTTGGGGACGGTGTTGGCGACCGAGTAGCCGTCGGCCCGCAGTCCGGTGCCGAGCGCGGCGACGACGACCGCCGAGCGTATGAAGCCGGTCGCGCGCGAGACGACCGATCCGGCGGCCATCACCGCGCCGCTGCGCAGCACGGAGCCGGACGTCCGTGCCGTCTTCTCGTCGGTGGCCGCCGACGCGGCCGTGTCCGCGGTCACCGGTGCGCCAGATACGTCTGGAACGCCCGGTACAGCGCGTTGTTCGCCGCTCCGCCCACCGATGTCTCCCACTCTCCGAGGGTCTCCACGACCTGCCCGCCGGTGCCGAGCTTCCAGCGCAGCAGTCCGAAGGGGCGGTCATCGGGATCGAGGGTGGAGGATACCCCGCGCATGTCGTACACCTCGGCGCCCAGGGCGTGGGCGTCCTGGATCATCTGCCACTGCAGGGCGTTGCTGGGGCGGACCTCGCGCCGGTGGTCGGCGGAGGCGCCGGTCTGGTACCAGACCCGGCCCCCGGTGGTGATCATGGTGTGGGCGGCCAGGATCTCGCCCCGGTGGACGGCGAGGCAGAGCCGCATCCGGCCGGGGCTCTCGGCGTTGAGGACCGCGTACTGGCGCTGGTAGTAGGCGAGGGAGCGGCCGAGCCGGAAGCCGTCGCGCTCCTCGGTGATCCGCAGCAGCCGGTGGAACTCGGGCAGTTCGGCCGCGCCGCCGGTGACGACGCGCACGCCCGCCTTCCCTGCCTTGCGGACGTTGCGGCGCCACTCCTGGTTGAGGCCGGACCACAGGTCCTCGGTGGTGCGTCCGGCGAGCGGGACGCGGAAGACGTGGCGGGGCTGGGCGTCGGCGTCGTCGCCGTCCCCGCCGCAGCGCCGCCAGCCCCGGGCCCGCAGCCGGTCGGCGACGGCCACGCCGAGCGGGTCGACGGCGTGGGCCAGGACGTCGCCGATGCTGCGGCCCGGCCCGGTCCCGGCCTTGAGCCGGGGCGCGTCCCAGCTGCGGTAGGCCGGGGACGGTCCGATGCGTACGGCGAAGGCGCCCGCGGCGCGCACATGGGCCAGGAGCGGGCGCAGCCAGCGGTCCAGGCCCGGATCGGCCCAGTCGGCGACCGGCCCCTCCGGCATATAGGCGAAGTATTTCCGGGTGCCCGGGAATTGCCGGTAGAGAATGAGGGCGCTGCCGGCCAATTCCCCGCGGTCGCCGGTCCAGCCGACGCTTTCCGCTTTCCACTGCTCCTTCACCCCGGCCCAGGACGGGTACTGCAGAAAGCTCGCGTCCGGCCGTCCGGCGAGGTGCGCGCGGTGCTGGTCGGCCGTCAGCGGGTGGATCGGCAGTTCCTGGTCACGGCTGCGGTCTCCGGTCGCGAGCAGCGCTGACATCTCCGTGGCCCTCCCTCGTGGGCCCCGCGGTCGGTCCTGCGGGGCTGCACAGGATGCTCACAGCGGTCCATGACCGGTCCGCGCGCCGGATGTGACGGGACGATGACCGTTCCGCTGCGCTTTCCGTCACACACCGCATTCCCGTTTTTCGGCAGATTCGCGGAACCTAGGCTCCGGAGAATGCCTCTCATTCGACGACACAGCACGGCCCAGGAGGTTTTTCCGTTGATTCCCGCCTCTCCCATATCCCGTTTCCGGCGCGCCGCCCGCACCGCGCCGGCCCCGAGGATCGCCCTGATCGCCGGGACGGCGGTCCTCGGGCTCACGCTCACGGCCTGTTCCGGCGGCGCCTCGGCCTCGGACCGCGCGGCGGACGGAAAGGGCGGCGCCTCATCCGCCGCTCCGGCGAAGGCCCGGATCACGGTGAGCCCACACGGCGCGGCGGTCCGCGCCGGCACCCCGGTCACGGTCGCCCTGGCCGCCGGGAAGCTGCGCACCGTGACGGTCGAGGCGCAGGGCGGCGCGGCCCTCACCGGCCGGATCTCCCCCGACGGCAGGACCTGGACGTCCGACCGCCCGGCCGCGCCCGGCACCACGTACCGCGTGACGGCGAAGGACACCGCGGGCGGCGGTGACACGGCCGGGTTCACCACGGCGGCGGCGGAGAAGGTCAACAAGCTGACGCTGGCGCCCGGCAAGAACACCACGGTGGGCATCGCCCAGCCGCTGTCGGTCGTCTTCGACCACCCGGTGAAGAACAAGGCGGCCGTCGAACGGGCGCTCAAGGTGACCACCTCGAACGGCACCGAGGGTTCCTGGGGCTGGGTGGAGGACTACTCCGGCCGGGACCGGGTGGACTGGCGGCCCAAGGAGTACTGGAAGCCGGGCACCCGGATCACGCTGGCCGCCGGGCTGAACGGGGTGGACTCGGGCCCCTCGGGCGGCTTCTTCGTCCGCGACTACGCGACGGGGTTCACCGTCGGGGAGAGCCAGGTGGTCCGGGTCGATCTGGACCGGCACCGGCTGGCGCTGAAGCGGGACGGCCGCACGGTCATGGACGTGCCCGTGTCGGGCGGGACCCCGGGCGGGGACCGGGCGTCCTGGCGGGGGACGGCCGTCCTGATGGCCAAGGAGGGCACGATCAACATGCGGTCCGAGACGGTCGGCCTGGGCGACGCCTACGACAAGATGGTCGACTACTCGATGCGGCTGACCTGGTCGGGGATGTACGCGCACGCGGCGCCGTGGAACGCGGCGTACTTCGGGCGGGCCAACCACAGTTCGGGCTGCGTCGGGATGAGCGACGCGAACGCCGCCGAACTGTTCCGGCGGGCCCGCGTCGGTGACCCCTTCGAGATCACCGGCGCGGACGCCAAGGGCACGGTCGCGGTGGGCAACGGCTACGGGGCGTGGAACGTCTCCTGGGCCGACTGGCAGGCCCGGAGCGCTCTGCGGTGACCGGACCGGCCGGCGCGCAGCTGACCTTCTTCCCACGGCACGGACCCTCGTACGCGTCCGTGCCGTGTGCGCGAAAGTGATCACCGGCTGCCGCCGGACGGTGCACCGCTCCCCGGGGCCGCCTCGCGGCGGTTCCCGGTCTACTGGGCGCCGGACATCAGCGTCCCCGGCTGGGCCGGGCCGACGCCCGTCCCCTCGGTCTTCGGGCTGCGGCGTTCCCGCTTGGCCACCCACGTCGCGAACCAGGACAGCAGCATGCACATCCCGATGTAGATCGGTGAGATCACCATGACCACGGGGATGAACGGGAGGTCGTAGTCGAGGTTGGAGGCGATGAGCTTTCCGGCGTGGAGGAACTCCTCGTAGGTGATCAGATAGCCGAGCGAGGTGTCCTTCAGCGCGACGACGAGCTGGCTGATGATGGTCGGCAGCATCGCGCGGACCGCCTGCGGGGCGAGGACGAAGGTCATGACCTGCGTCTTGCGCATCCCGAGGGCGAAGGCCGCCTCGCCCTGGCCGCGTTCCACGGAGTTGATGCCGGTGCGGAACACCTCGGCGAGGACCGAGCCGTTGTACAGGGTCAGTCCGGCGACGAGGGCGGGCAGCGGCTGCACCTTCAGGGCGACGAAGATGAAGAAGATCATCACCAGGACGGGCATGGCCCGGAAGAACTCGACCAGGACGGTCGCCACCCAGCGCACCGGCCGGTGGTCGGAGAGCCGCCCGACCGCGAGGACCGCGCCGAGCGCCAGGGACAGCACGGCCGCGTAGGCGAACGCCTTGAGGGTGTTGCCGAGTCCGCGCAGCAGGAGTTCCTGGATGCCCTTGTACTCGAAGGGGGTCCATTTGGCGCTGGTGAACTGGCCGGTGTCGAAGAGCAGGTAGACGACCCAGCCGACCAGGGCGGCGAGCAGGACTGTGGAGACGATCCCGTAGACCAGGTGCCGCTTGCGGGTGGCCGGGCCGGGGATGTCGTAGAGCGCGGTGGCGGTGGGGGCGGAGTGGGTGGTCATCGGGCGACTCCCCAGCGCTTCTCCATCACGTGGAAGAGCGCGCTGATGAACAGGGTGATGATCAGATAGCCGACGGCGATCCAGACGAAGGTCCAGATGATGCTGTAGCCCAGCTCGTTCAGCGTCTTGTAGGTGCCGAGGAGCTCGGTGACGCTGAACGCCCCGGCGATCGCGGAGTTCTTGGCGAGGGCGATGAGGGTGGAGCCGATCGGCGGGATGACCGAACGGAAGGCCTGCGGGAGCACCACGTTGCCGAGCGTCTGGCCGAAGGTCATGCCCAGGCTGCGGGCCGCCTCGCCCTGTCCGGTGGGCACGGTGTTGATGCCGGAGCGCAGCACCTCGCAGATGAACGCGGAGGTGTAGCAGCCCAGCGCGAGGATGGCGAAGACGTTGAACGGCAGCACCAGGCCGAAGCGCGGGAGTCCGAGGAGCACGGCGAAGAACAGCAGGGTCAGCGGGGTGTTGCGGAGCACGGTCACCCAGACCGTGCCGATCACCCGGAACGAACCGACGGGCGCCACCCGGAACGAGGCCATCACGAAGCCGAGGACCAGGGCCAGCAGCGAGGCCCAGAAGGTGAGTTCGACGGTGCCGAGGAATCCCTTGCCGTAGAGCGAGAAGTTGTCGGTGAGTACGTCCATGGATCCGGCCGTCCTCTCAGTTCGCCGGGTAGCGGTCGATGGGCGGCGGCTTCGGCGCGGGCACCCCGGAGAGCCCGAGCGTGGCCTCGAAGGCCTTCTTCCAGTTGCCGTTCTTCTGGTTGGCCTCCAGCGCGTCGTCGAGCGCGAACCGCAGCGCGTTGTCGCTGCGCGGCACCCCGATGCCGTACGGCTCCTCGGAGAAGGGCTTGCCGACGACCTTCATCTCGTCCGGCGCCTTCGCGGCGAAGCCGAGCAGGATCGCGTCGTCGGTGGTGACGACGTCGACCTGGTAGGTGAGCAGGTTGTCGACGCAGATCGAGTACGTGTCGTACGCGACGAGGTCGGCCTTGGGGTAGTCGGCGGCGATCCGCTGGTACGGGGTGGAGCCGGCCGCCGAGCAGACCGTCTTGCCGGCCAGGTCCTGGGGGCCGTGGATGTCGTTCTCGTCCGTGCGGACCAGCAGCCCCTGGCCGGCCATGTAGTACGGGCCGGCGAACCCGACGAGCTTCTTGCGCATGTCGTTGATGGTGTACGTGCCGACGTAGTAGTCGATCTGCCCGTTCTGCAGGGCGGTCTCGCGGTTGGCGGAGGCGATCGTCTTGAAGCGGATCGTCTTGGGGTCGAAGCCCAGCGAGGCGGCCATCATCCGGGCGATCTCGATGTCGAAGCCGGAGTAGACGCCGGTGGCGGGGTCCTTCTCGCCGAGGTAGGGCTGGTCCTCCTTGGCCCCCACGCGCAGGTAGCCGCGCTTCTTGGCGCTGGTCCAGGTCCGGGAGTCCGGCAGCTCGAAGGCGGTGTCGACGCGGTAGACGGGCAGCGCCTCGGGCTGGGGGCCCTTCACGGGCGGGCTGCCCTCCTTGCCGCAGCCGGCGGCGACGAGAGCGAGCAGCAGGCCGGCACAGGCGGCCAGCGCTTTTCGGGTACGCAACACAGGGCTCCCGTCAGTGCTTGAGGATCTTGGACAGGAAGTCCTTGGCGCGGTCGCTCTCCGGGGCGGTGAAGAAGTCCTCGGGGGTGCGGTCCTCGATGATGCGGCCGTCGGCCATGAAGACGACGCGGTTGGCCGCGGAACGGGCGAAGCCCATCTCATGGGTGACGACGACCATGGTCATCCCCTCCCGGGCGAGCTGCCGCATGACCTCCAGCACCTCGTTGATCATCTCCGGGTCGAGGGCCGAGGTGGGCTCGTCGAACAGGAGTGCCTTGGGGTCCATGGCGAGGGCGCGGGCGATGGCCACGCGCTGCTGCTGTCCGCCGGAGAGCTGGGCGGGGAACTTGTCGGCGTGCGCGGCGAGCCCCACGCGCTCCAGGAGTTCCCGGGACCGCTGGTCGGCCTCGTCCTTCTTCCGCTTGCGGACCTTGAGCTGCGCCAGGGTGACGTTGGCCAGGACCGTCTTGTGCGCGAACAGGTTGAACGACTGGAAGACCATGCCGACTTCGGCACGCAGCTCGGCGAGCCCCTTGCCCTCCTCGGGCAGGGGCCGGCCGTCGATGGTGATGCGTCCCGACTCGATCGTCTCCAGCCGGTTGATGGTCCGGCAGAGCGTCGACTTGCCCGAGCCGGAGGGGCCGATGACCACCACCACCTCCCCGCGGCCGACGGTGAGACTGATGTCCTGCAGGACGTGCAGACTCCCGTAGTGCTTGTTGACGTCCCGCAGTTCGATCAACGGATCGACGGCCATACGCTGCCCTGCCCACTTGTCGCTGTTCGAGGTCAGCGCAAACTATCCAGCCCGGAAAGGGACTTCGCGCCCGACACGCGTAAATGGGGCATAAGGCTTTTTATCTCGCCGCAGGGTGGCGCGGCCCCGCTCTCACCCCTCGGCGGACTCCGCGTACACCTGCGAGAGTTCGGGGCTGCCCGTCATCGCCCAGTCGAGACCGGCCTCCACCACGTCGATCTCGCGCCCCGAGGCCAGTCGCACCACGGGCTGACCACTCGGCCAGATGTGCCAGTGCGCGCCCTCCACCGTGCGCACCAGCACCGTGCCGAGATAGAGGCCCGCGTCGTTGCCCAGCCAGGGCAGCTCCTCCGGATCGTCCCGCCAGCGCGGCGGCAGCTGGTCGAGCGCGACCAACGAGGCCGGACTGTCGTCGAGTTCGAGCCCCCGGTCCCCGGCCCGGACACGCAGCAGCTCGCATTCGGCGAGCAGTTCGGCCACGCCCTCGGGGTCGGCCTCGACGGCCGCCGCCAGCCCCGCCGCGCTCGATCCGTCGTGACGCTTACGCCAGTTGTCCAAGAAAGGGATGTTCATACCGCTCAGGTTCCCACCCCGGCACGGATCCGCACCACAGGGCGCGCGGCCTGTCGTTCGAGTGCTGAACACCACAGGTACGCCGGGCGTTCACCCGCAATCCGGTGGAGCCCCCCGCCGACGGGCTGATACCTTCCCCTGCGTGAGCACCCCCGAGTCCGACAGAGGCTAGCCACCGGTCCGCCGGTGGCCTCCCGCGTCCGCTTCCCGCCGACCCGTGTCGCCGGGGGCTCCGCCCTGCCGCCCGGACCCGTGTGATGCGGGTCGCGCCGCCGTTCCGCCGTTTCGTCGCTCGCCGCCTCTCCTTCCTCGCCGCGAGCGGGTACGGCCCGCATCCCCGACCGACCGCTTCCGTTCCTCAAGCCGTCCATGGGGTCTCTTCATGCCGTTTGCCGTCTACGCGCTCGGGCTCGCCGTCTTCGCCCAGGGCACCTCCGAATTCATGCTGTCCGGTCTGCTGTCGGGCATCTCCGACGATCTGCACGTCTCCCTGCCCGCCGCGGGCCTGCTCACCTCGGCCTTCGCCGTGGGCATGGTGGTGGGGGCGCCGCTGATGGCGCTCCTGGGCCGCGACTGGCCGCGCCGCCGCGCCCTGCTGCTCTTCCTCGGCGTCTTCGCCACGGTCCATGTGGTGGGCGCGGTCACCACGAGTTACGGGGTGCTGCTGGCCACCCGGGCCGTCGCCGCCGTGGCCAACGCCGGATTCTGGGCCGTCGCCCTGGTCACCGCCGTCGCGCTCGCCGGACCCGAGCGGCGGGCGCGGGCCACGTCCGTGGTGGTCGGCGGCGTCACCGTCGCCTGTGTGGCGGGCGTGCCCGCCGGGGCCTGGCTGGGCGGGCTGTGGGGGTGGCGGGCCGCGTTCTGGGCCGTGGCCCTGGTCTGCCTCCCCGCGCTGGCCGTGATCACGGTGGCGATTCCGGCGGGCCGGCCCGCGGAGCGGCTGCCGAGCGCCCGCACCGAGCTGCGGACGCTGGCCCGGCCCCGGCTGCTGCTCGCCCTCGCCACCAGCGCCCTCGTGCAGGGCGCCACGTTCTGCGCGTTCTCCTACCTCGAACCGGTCGCCCGGCAGGTCGCCGGCTTCGGCGCGGCGTGGGTGCCGGTGCTGCTCGCCCTCTTCGGCGTGGGGTCGTTCCTCGGGGTCGCCGTCTGCGGCCGGATCCTCGACTCCCGGCCCGTCGCGCTGACGGCGGCCGGTCTGGTGGCCCTCACCCTGGGCTGGTCCCTCTTCGCCTCGGCCGCCGGAAGCCCGGTCGCCGTCACGCTGCTGGTCCTCGTCCAGGGCATGCTGGCCTTCGGCACCGGGACGGCGCTCATCTCGCATGTCTTCCGGCTCGCGGACGGCGCCCCGACGCTGGCGGGATCCTTCTCCACTGCGGCGTTCAACGTGGGCGCGGCGCTCGGGCCGTGGCTCGGCGGGCTGGCGCTCGGCGCGGGCCTCGGCTTCCGCTCACCGCTGTGGGTGAGCGCGCTGCTGATGCTCCTCTCGCTCGGGACGGCCTCGGCCGCGCTGGGCCGGGCGCGGACTCGGCGGCCGGTGCCCGCGACGGCGGAGCCGGGCCGACGGATCTGAGCGGGGACGGGTGCCGGGGTCCCGCCCCGGCACCCCCTCGCCTCAGAGCTCCAGGTCGACGACGACCGGTGCGTGGTCGGAGGCGCCCTTGCCCTTGCGCTCCTCGCGGTCCACGTAGCTGTCCTTGACTCCGGCGGTGAACGCGGCGTTGCCGTAGACGAGGTCGATGCGCATGCCCTTGTTCTTCGGGAAGCGCAGCTCGCGGTAGTCCCAGAAGGTGTACGGCCGGTCGTACTTCAGCGGGCGGGGCATCACGTCCGACAGGCCCTCCTCGCGCAGTGCGGCGAGGGCGGCCCGCTCGGCGGGGGTGACATGCGTGGCGCCCTCGAAGAGCGCCGGGTCCCAGACGTCCTCGTCGGTCGGGGCCACGTTGAAGTCGCCGAGGACGGCGAACGGGCGGGGCCCGGCCGCGTCCTCGGCGACGGCGGCGCCCAGCGCCTCGAACCAGCGCAGCTTGTACGCGTAGTGCTCGTGCGCGACCTCGCGCCCGTTGGGCACGTACACCGACCAGAGGCGGACCGGGCCGCAGGTGGCGCTGATGGCCCGGGGCTCCTGGACGCCGTCGTAGTCGGGGCCGCCGGGCAGCCCCGTCACGACGTCGTCGAGCCCGGCTCTGGAGACGAGCGCCACCCCGTTCCACCGGCCCGTGGCGTTGACCGCGGACTCGTAGCCCAGCTCTCGCAGCGCGTCGGCCGGGAACTGCTCGGCGGTGCACTTGGTCTCCTGGATGCACAGCACGTCCGTGCCGGTGCTCTCCAGCCAGGCCAGCAGCCTCGGCAGTCGGGCGGTGATCGAGTTGACGTTCCAGGTGGCGATGCGCATGGACGTAAACCTAGCGGCTCCCACTGACAGCCGCCGGGGCGGCGCCGGTCAGACGCCCGTCGATTCGCCCGGGGCCATGCGCGCGTGCCCGGCACCGCCCAGGGCTCCGATCTGGTTGTCGTAGATCGGCCGGGCGAGGTCGGTGAGCAGGGCGTCGTGGATGTCGATGGCGCGGCGCGGCTTCACCTCGCGCACGTAGTCGATGACCTCGGAGATCTTGTTCCAGGGGGCCATCACCGGAAGCATCAGCGTGTCGACCGGCACCTCGGGGACGGTGAGGGCGTCGCCCGGGTGGAAGAGCGAACCGTCCACCAGGAAGCCGATGTTCGTGATGCGCGGGATGTCCGGGTGGATGACCGCGTGCAGTTCGCCGTGGACCTGGATGTCGAAGCCGGCCGCCCGGAAGGTGTCGCCGTTCCCGACCGTGCGGACCCGGCCGGGGAAGGCCGCCGCGAGCTTGTCCGCGACGCTGCGCAGCGTCCAGATCTCGGTGGCCGGGTCGGCCTCCATGGCGGCCCGCAGCCGCCCCTCGTCGAAGTGGTCGGGGTGCTCGTGGGTGACGAGGATCGCCTCGGCCCCGAGCGCCGCGTCGGTCTCGGCGAAGCCGCCCGGGTCGATGACGAGCGTGCGCCCGCCCTTCTCCAGACGGATGCAGGAGTGCGTCTGCTTGGTCAGCGTGAACCCGAGCGGCTCGGGCGTCTGGGCGTCCATGCCGCCATCCTGCTACACGGGCGGGGTGGTTTCGTCCCGGATCACGTTCTGGGCGATGGTGAACGCGGCGCTCGCGGCCGGGATCCCGCAGTACACGGCGGTCTGGAGCAGCACTTCCC
Source organism: Streptomyces sp. NPDC024555 (assembly GCF_055559335.1). Taxonomy (NCBI): domain Bacteria; kingdom Bacillati; phylum Actinomycetota; class Actinomycetes; order Kitasatosporales; family Streptomycetaceae; genus Streptomyces; species Streptomyces sp. NPDC024555. The sequence goes on along the minus strand of NZ_JBVHKV010000003.1, from coordinate 507,346 downwards.
GGATCTCGGCCGGGGTGAGCCCGTTGCGCAGGGCGGCGCTGACGTGGGCGGCCAGCCCCTCCAGATGTCCGGAGGCGACCACGGCGGTGAGCGCGACACTGCTGCGGGTGCGCCGGTCGAGCCCCTCGCGGCCCCACACCTCGCCCCAGGCGTAGCGGGTGACGAGTTCCTGGAAGTCGCCGGTGAAGGCGTCGGCGCCGGCCGTCACCGCGTCGACGTGCGCGTCGCCCAGCACCTCGCGGCGGATCCGCATGCCCTTCGCGTACGGGTCGGGGCGCACGCCGTCCACCGTCTCGGGCGGGGCGCCGGCGGCGGTGAGTTCACCGGCCGGCTGCACGGGCGCGGAGAGCGGCGGTACGGGCACGGGCAGGGGGACGGCCGCCAGGGTGTCCTGCCAGGACGCGGAGACGTGCGTGAGCAGCAGATCGGTCACGGCGCCCGGCTGCTCGACCGGGGCGAGGTGGGAGGCGCCGGGGACGAGGGCGAGCCGTGCGTCCGGTATGCCGGCGACCAGGGTGCGGGCGTCGCCGGGCCCGGTGACCTGGTCCTCCGCCCCGACGAGGACGAGCGTGGGGACCCCGATCCGGCCGAGCTCGGCCCGGATGTCGAAGGTGGCCAGGGCCTCGCAGGCGGCGATGTAGCAGCCGGGGTCGGTGGTGCGGACCATCTGGACGGCCCATTCGACGATGGCCGGCTGCGCGGCGGCGAAGGCCGGGGTGAACCAGCGCTCCGGCGCGGTGCGGGCCATCGGCTCCAGCCCGTTCGTCCGGACCATCACCCCGCGCTGGCGGAACTCGTCGGCGGTGCCGAACCGGGGCGAGGAGGCGACCAGCGCCAGCGTGGCGACCCGGTGCGGGTGGCGCAGCGCGAGTTCGGCCCCGATCGCGCCGCCGAGCGAGCAGCCCGCGTAGCCGAACCGCTGCACCCCGAGCCCGTCGAGCGTGGCGATCAGCCGGTCGGCCAGTTCGCCGACGGCCGTGGCCGGGTGCGCGGGCGCACCGCCGTGCCCGGGGAAGTCGTAGCGGAAGACCCTCCAGTGCTGGGTGAGCTCGGGTATCTGTCTGTCCCACATGTGCCATGTGGTGCCCAGCGAGGGGCCGAGGATCAGGACCGGGGCGTCTTCTGGCCCGTCGAAGCGGTATTGCAGGGTGTTCGGCGGTGTATCACTCACGCCCCGCACCCTCTCACGTGTCACAAAATCTCACACAGCCGGGGAAGCCGACCGGCCCGGTGCGTCCGCGACCGTTCGGCGCACCGTGCGGACCGTCACCTGTTCCGGGGGCTTCGCGGAGGTCCTTCTCGCGGTTCCGGTCACGGCTCCCGCAGCGGGGGCTCGGGCACCTCGGTCAGGGGTGTGGAGCGGCCGCGTCCAGGAGGGCGCGGCCGGCCGGGGTGAGCTCGTGGGTGGCGGTGCGGCCGGTCCGGCTGCTGTCGATCAGGCCGGCGTCGCGCAGGATCGTCAGGTGCTCGCTCGCCGTCGGAAGGGTGACGCCCACCAGCCCGGCCACCGCGGTCGTCTGCAGCGGGGTGGTGAGCGCGGCGAGGATCCGTGAGCGCGTCGCTCCCAGGAGACGGCCGAGCGACCTCGGCGCGGCTGGTGCCGACCACAGGTAGCGTCCGGACGCCGGGTAGTAGATCGCCGGGGTCCAGTGGTCCGAGGTGGTGCACTGGACCCGGTCGGTGATGAACAGGGACGGCACGAGAACGAGGCCCTGGGGGCAGTCCACGTCGATGTCGACGGCCTTCGCCACGTCGACGGTGTCGCCTCCGTATCCGGCGGACGGGTGGAGGCGCGGGAGGATCGCGCGCAAACCCTCGCGGTTGACCTGCAGGGCCCGGTCCAGCATCTCGGCCCGCAGCGCCTGCCGCATGGACGGCCACTCCGGTTCCACCACGGCCTTCCACAGGCGACGCAGCGCATCGGCGGCCTCGGCCCTGACCCGGACCGGGTCGTCGAGCAGCCGACGGGCCACGTCCGCCCCGCGCCCCGCCGCGGCGTCGGCCAGCTCCGCGGAGGCCCGGTCGAGAGGTGCGGCGAGGAGGTCCCGCATGCCCTCCTCGAACGTCGGCTCGCTGGTCCTCGGTGACGGATCGAGGAAGTCGGGCCGGTACGCGCCGTCGGCCATGAAGACGGTGAGCGCGCTCAAGTCCAGTCGGGAGATCAGGTGGTGGCGACGGCGCAGCCACGGGTGGAACACGGGGTGACGCCGGGGTTCGGTCAACAGCCGGGCGAGGCCGCCCACTTCGTGGATCGGCGACATCGCCCACCGTACGCTCGCGGCACCGGCGCCCAGTCGGTAGCGGATCACCGCACCATTGTGCGGCCACCGCCGAAGTGAGCGCGAGCGGAACGGGCGAACTCCGAGACTCTGCTCATGCCTGACACGGACCCGGTTGCCTGGCTCTCCACGCGACCCGCACCCCCTCGGACCCGAACGATCCCGCTCGGCGCCCACGGTTCCCGTATCGAAGTCGTCGCCTCCTCGGCGGAGACCGGCGGGACGCTGAGCCTCTACCGGTGGCGCCTGGCGCCCGCGAGCCGGGGCCCCGGCCCGCACTTCCACACGACCTTCGACGAGACCTTCGTCGTCGAGGAGGGTGAGGTCGCCTTCTTCGACGGACGGACCTGGCGCACCCTGCGGCCCGGCGACACCGCGCACGCCGCTGCGGGTGGCGTCCACGCGCTGCGCAAGGAGCGCGCCGAGCCCGCCACCGTGCTCATGATCCTCACGCCGGGCGTCCCGCGCGAGGAGTACTTCGCACGGCTCGCCACGATCGACGAGCGCGAGCTGAGCCGGCTCCACGAAGCCCACGACAACCATTTCGTCGAGGCGCCCGAGATCTGAGGGTGCCGCCACCGCCTCCGGCGTGACGGCACGCGCCGTCACGCCGGACCCCACCTTTCCCACGGAGATTTCCCGCCTCAGGAGGCACTGTGCCCAGCATCGCCATCGTCGGAGCCGGCCCCGGTATGGGCCTGGCCATCGCCCGCACCTTCGGATCCCGGGGCTTTGACGTCGCCCTCGTCGCCCGCAACCGCGGCACGCTCGACGCGTTGGTCGGCCGGCTCGGTGCCGAAGGCATCACCGCTGCCGCGTTCCCCGCGGACGTGCTCGACCCCGCCGCGCTCACCCAGGCGCTCAAGGACGCCGCCACCCGTTTCGGCGGCATCGACGTCCTGGAGTACTCCCCTGCCGTGAGCATCGCGTCCGCGTCACCCACCACCCCGACCGCGACCGATCCGTCCGATGTGCGGTGGGCGATGGACTTCCTGCTCTACGGGGCCATCACCGCCACCCGGGCCGTACTGCCCGCGATGCGCGAGGCCGGCACGGGCACCCTGCTCTACACCAACGGGGGCGGCTCGATCGACCCTCTTCCGATGCTCGGCAACATCAACGCCGCCCAGGCCGCGCTGCGCAACTGGGCGATCGGCCTACACAAGGAACTGGCCGGTACCGGGGTGCAGGCCGCCCACATCGCCATCGGCGTATGGATCGGCGCCGACGCCCCGCCCGGGACACCGTGGGCCTCGGCCGACGAAGTCGCCCCGCTCTACTGGGACCTGCACACGCTGCGCGACGAGCACGAGCGGGTCTTCACCGTGTGAGGCCCCTTGGGATGCTGGACGGCGGCGCGGCGCGGAGCGGTGGGGAACTACCCTCACGTGACCCGTCCCGCGTTGCACCCGGAGTACTGACATGCCCCTGCTCGGCCAGCACATCCTGTCCAGTGAACAGTTCGAACGCGGACATCTCGACCAGCTCTTCGCCCTCGCGGACCGGCTCCGGCCCGCCGCGCGCGGCCTGGCCTCCTGCCGTGTCCTCGAAGGCGCGGTTCTGGCCAGTCTGTTCTTCGAGCCGAGCACCAGGACCCGGCTCAGCTTCGAATCGGCGTTCGCGAAGCTCGGCGGCTCCGTGATCAGCACCTCGTCCGGCGATGCCACCTCGGTGTCGAAGGGCGAGTCGCTGGCCGACACCAGCCGGGTCGTCAGCGGCTACAGCGATGTGCTGGTGGTGCGGCACCCCGCGGAGTCGGCGCTGCGCGAGTTCGCCGGGGCCACGCGGGTCCCGGTGATCAACGGCGGGAACGGGGCCGGCGAGCACCCGACCCAGGCACTGCTCGACCTCTACACGCTGGGGCGGGAGTGCGCCCGGCTGGGCACCGCCCTGGACGGGCGGCGGATCGCGCTGGTCGGCGACCTCCGGCACGGCCGGACCGTGCACTCCCTGGTGCGGCTGCTGTCGCTGTACCGGGACCTCACGCTGGTGTGCGTGTCGCCCGCCGCCCTGCGGATGCCCGCGGACCTGCTCGCGCTGTGCGCCGGGCGCGGCCACCGGGTGGAGGAGACGGACCGGCCCGACACCGGGCTCAGGAACGCCGACGTCGTGTACGCCACCCGCCTGCAGCGGGAGCGGCTCGGCGGCGAGAGCCCGGAGTACGGCGAGGAGTTCCGCATCACCAGGGCGCTGGTGGACGCCTGCTGCCACGAGGGGACCGTCCTCATGCACCCGCTGCCGCGCGACACCCGCCCGGGGGCGATCGACCTCGATCCGGACCTGGACTCCGACCCCCGGCTCGCGGTCTTCCGCCAGACGGACGGGGGCGTCGCCGTGCGCATGGCGCTGTTCGCCTCGGTGCTCGGCGTGGCGGACGAGGCCGTGGCGGCGCTGCGCCCGGCCGGCTGGTATCGGCCCGAGCAGATCGGCGTCCAGGACGCCCCGTTCCACCGCGTCCGCGACCTCGACGGCGGCGGCCTGGAGGCGGCGGTGCGCTGAGGGCGGACGAACTCCGTACGAGCCCCTGCGGCGTCTACCGGTCCACGTCCAGCCGCAGCGGGCTGCGCGAGGTCGCGCCGAGGCGCCAGGAGACCGGTGCCGTGGGGTCCGCCAGGCGCAGACCGGGGAAGCGGGCCGCCAGGCGGTGCAGGGCGAGTTGGAGTTCGCAGCGGGCGAGCCAGGCGCCGAGGCAGTAGTGGGGGCCCGCGCCGAAGGAGAGGGTGGGGGCCTCCAGGGGGGCGAAGAGGTCGTGGAGGGTGGCGGGCGGGAAGACGGCGGGGTCGCGGTTGGCCCGGCCGCAGTCGGCGAGGACGGTCGCGCCGGCCGGGATCGTCACCCCGCCGACCTCGACGTCCGTGGCCGTGTGCCGGGCGCTGCCGCGGTCGTCGCCCAGCGGGACGAGGTGGAGGATCCGGTCCGCGACGCGTCCGGCGGCCTCCTCGTCGGCGCCGAGGCGCGGCCAGATTCCGGGGCGTTCGCCCAGGAGGTAGAGCAGTGCGTTGCCGAGCATGGTCGAGGTGCTGTCGTGGCCGCCGACGGCCAGCCCGCACACCAGGGTGACGAGATGGGCGTCCGGTACGCCGCCCTCCCGGTCCGCCGCCGCGACCAGCCCGCTGACCAGGTCGCCGCCGGGGGTCCGCCGCCGCTCCGTGACGAGGTCCGCGCCGAACGCGCGGAACTCCTCCAGGGCGGAGGCCACCTGTTCGCGGTCGTGGGTGCCGTCGGAGAAGGCGTGCTCGCTCCAGTACCGCATCCGCTCCCAGACCGGCTCGTCGAGCCCCATCAGCCGGCTGATCACGGCCACCGGCAGCGGGAGGGTGAACGCCCCGACCGCGTCCACGGGTCCGGGCAGGGTCTCCAGCCGGCCGAGGAGGTCGTCCACCATCTCCGCGATCCACGGCCGCCAGCGGGCGACGGACCGCGGGGTGAACGCCCGGCGCAGGGTGCGGCGCAGCCGCAGATGGGCGGCGCCGTCCTGGTTGAACATGAGGTCGGGGCTGCTCACCAGGTCGGGGACGTCGGAGAGGGGCGGGGCCTCGGGGGTGAAGAGCCGGGCCCGGCCGAATCTCGGGTCGGAGAGCACCTGCCGGACGTCGGCGTAGCGGCTGACCAGCCAGACGGGGGCGCCACCGGGGGGTTCGGCGAGGCGGGGCGGGCCCGGTGCGTCGAAGTGCAGGCGGTGCAGGGGCACCGGGGCGCGGGGCGCGGACTCGGCGGTCAACGTACCTCCTGGCGTGGGCGGTCGGGGCGGTCGGGGGCGGTCACAGTTCGACGAGGACCTTGCCCCGGTGGGCGGCCGGTCCGGCGTAGAGGCCGGCGTAGGCGGCGGGGATGGTGTCGAAGCCGTGGTAGACGGTGTGGTCGCAGACGATCTCGCCGCGCCGGACCCGGCCGCCGAGATCGGTGTGCAGGGCCCGCCAGTTCTCGTCGGTGAACCATTCCAGGGAGAAGATGCCGCGGACGGTGGCGCGCGGGAACATCAGGTACGGCAGGAGCCGGGGGCCGGTGTGCTCGTTGCCCACCTGGGTCGCCCACTGCCAGCAGACCGCCACCTGGGCCCCGATGGTGAGCAGCGGGAACACCGCGTCGGTGACCGCGCCGCCAAGGTTGTCGAAGTACCGGTCGATGCCGTCGGGGGCGGCCCGTGCCAGCGCGTCGCGGACGGTGTCCGCGTCGTCCCCGTGCCGGTAGACGATCACCTCGTCGAAGCCGAGCCCGGTGAGGCGTGCGGCCTTCTCCGGGGAGGAGGTGGTGCCGATCACCCGGGCCCCTTCGAGCGCGGCGAGCTGGCCGACGAGGCTGCCGACGGCACCGGAGGCCCCGCTGATCACGAGGGTGTCGCCGGGGCTGATCGTCATGTATTTGGTGAGGGTCCCCCAGGCCGTCATCCCGGGGCCGCCCATCACGCCGAGCGCCGTCTCCAGCGGCAGGGCGTCGTCGTACCAGCCGGGGTCGAGCCTGCGGTAGGCCGGGAAGACCATGGGGAAGGTGCCGGTCGCCCACGGTTCGGGCGCCCCGGTGGAGATCAGATGGGTGCGCCAGCCGCCGAAGCCCTGGACGAGGTCGCCGACGCGGTGGGCGGCCTCGGGTCCGGCCTCCACCACCTCCATGACGGAGTCGGCGCCCATGTGGCCGCCGAGGGGGGTGTCGAGGGCGATGCCCTGGAGGTAGGGGTCGACGGAGACGTACCGGGTCCGCAGGAGCATCTCGTCCGGGGCGAGGTCGACGTCGATGTGCTCGACGACCTTCTCGTAGACGCGGTCCACGTCGGGGACGCCCTCGACGTGTTCGCGGAGCACCCACTTCTCGGTCTTCATGGCTTCCTCTCCGGCGGTGCGGGGGGACGGACGGGCACGGGGATGACGCGATGGGTCGGCGGGGGTGCCGTGAGGTCGACCGAGGCGGTGAAGGGTCTGCCGTCGTCGCGGCAGACGAACTGCATGACGTGGCGGCCGGCGGCGGCGGCGCGGATGAGGCCGCCGGTGGTGGCCCAGACCCCGGACTGGTAGAAGTCGCGCAGTCCGGGGAAGCCGGGACCGTGCTTCTTGACCAGCTCTTCGAGGGTCTCGCCGCTCTCGACGAAGGGCTGCCAGCCGAGAACCGTTCCGTCGTGGTTGGCGGTGTAGCGGACCTGGGTGAGGGGGCTGGAGACGTCCCGGACCACGATCGCGTCGCGCAGGCCGGGGTGGCGCCGGTCCAGGAAGTCGACGAGGGCTTCCCTGGCCCGGCGTTTCGCCGCGTAGTAGCCGCGTCCGTGCCGTACGGGCAGGGTGTGCAGCTCCTGGCCGCCGCGGACCCGGGTGACCTGTTCGGGGCCCTCGTCCAGGGCCCGCCAGGGGGCGATGTCGCAGAAGTAGGTGGCGTAGACGACGGTGGTGCCCTCCGGGGACAGCTCGGGGTAGTGGCTGCTGCGGAACTGGACGTTGATACTCCGGTGGCGGATGCCGGTCAGTTCGGCGGCCAGCGTCTCGTCGATGAGGTGCGTCGTGCAGGGGTCGCCCTCGGGGAAGGGGCGGTCGAGACCGAGGAAGAGCGTGAAGTAGCCGGGGAAGACCATGCCGGGCCGGTGGATGGTCTCGGTGTAGAGCCGGTGGTAGTCCTCGCCGAGGTACCGGCCCTCCAGGAACTTCATGGCCGTCGTGTAGCCGTCGCAGGCGGAGACGACGATGTCGGCGCGCAGTTCACCGCCGTCGCTGAGCCGGACGCCGACCGCCCGGTCGTCCTCGACGATCACCGACTCGACCTTGGTGTTGTACGAGACCTCGCCCCCGAGCCGCAGATAGCGGGCCTCGATCGACCGGGCGAGTCCGAGGGAGCCGCCCTCGGGGACGCCGGCGGAGAGATTGGCGTGGGAGGCGAGCTGGAAGTGGAAGGGCAGGACCGGGAAGGCCGGGTGCTTCTCGTACAGGATGAAGTTGAACGCCTCCCGCAGCAGCGGATCCTGGAACCGCGCCGAGAAGTCCTTCATCAGGACGGTGATCGTGGTGCGGACGGCGTTGACGTACGGCAGGAACGAGGCGAGCATCCGCCAGCGCTCCCGGCGTCCCATCAGCCCGACGGGCTTGAGGAAGGGATAGACGGCGAGCGCCTTGCGGAAGCTGCGCAGCTGCGCGCAGAACTTCCGCACCAGCCGGGCGTCGGCGGGCGAGAGGGCGGTCAGATGGGCTTCGAGCCGGTCCGGGTCGGAGTAGAAGTGGACGGCCCGGCCGTCCGTGCCGCGCACGATGTTGAAGACGTCGAAGTGGCGGATCTCCTTGCCCTGGAGGGCTCCGAGCTCCAGCCAGATCTGGTGCATCTCGTTGCCGGGGCCGCTGCCGAGCAGCCAGCTGACGCATCCGTCCAGGGTGAAGTCGCCGCGTTCCCAGGCGGTGCAGCAGCCGCCGGGCAGCTCGTGCATCTCCAGGATCCGGGTGCGGTAGCCGTTCATCCGGGCGTAGACGCCGGTGGAGAGGCCGCCGAGCCCGGCCCCGATGATGATCATCGTCTCGCGGGGACGTCCCGTGCCGCGGCTCATGCGTCCTCGCCCTCCCGTGCCGACCACCGGTCGAGCTGGGGCAGGTGTCCCAGCATCCGGGGGTGCCACGGCTCGGTTCCCTCGCTCTCCCAGGCCCGGAACTCCAGGCCGAGTTCGCGGCAGAGGTACTGGACGGCGAAGCGTCCGGTGGAGGCGGCCCGGATCAGACCGCCCATGCCCGCCCACTGGCCGGCCATGGAGAAGCCGCTCAGGCCCGGCAGCCGCATGCGGTCCCGGCCGACGAGCCGCGACGCGACGTCGTCGGCGTCCGAGAACGCCTTCCAGGCGAGGATGGAGCCGCGCAGATTGCCGGTGTAGCGGTGGGTGGTGGCGGGGGTGGCGACCTCCAGGACGTCGATGCGGTCGGCGATGCCGGGGGTGCGCCGTTCCAGGAAGTCCCGGACGAAGTCGGCGACCTCGCGTTTGCGCCGGCGGTACTCCTTGCGGCTCTCGGTCCGCAGCTCCTTCCAGGAGGCGTAGTCGCTGAAGTAGGTGCAGTGCAGGACGGAGTGGCCCGGTGGGGCGAAGCCCCCGGAGTAGCGGGAGCGGGCCTGCACCACGAGGCTGTCCTGGAGCGCCCCGGGCAGCCGGCCGGCGTCGTCCGGGCCCAGGAGGTGGGTGGTGCTGTGCGCCTCGTCCGGCTCCAGGTCGCCGCGCAGTCCGACGAAGGCGGAGACGACGGCGGGGAAGAGGGTGCCGGGGCGGTGCAGCAGGTCGGTGTAGAGCTTGTCGATGCGGGGGCCGGTGTACCGGCCGCCGAGCAGGTCGTAGACCGTGGTGCGGCCGTCGCAGGCGGAGACCACGTGCTCGGCGAAGTACCGGCGTCCGTTGCGCAGTTCGACACCGACGGCCCGGTCGTTCTCGACCAGGATCCGTTCGGCGCGGGCCCGGTAGGTGACCGTGCCGCCCAGCTTCCGGTACCGCTCCTCGACGGACCGGGCCAGGCCCAGCGAACCGCCCTGCGGGAAGCCGGCGTTGCCGTGGTGGGCGGCCGCCATGTTGAAGAGGTACGGCAGCAGCGGGAAGCCCTCCGGGTCCTGGAAGAAGATGTTGCGGAACGCGGTGCGCAGCAGCGGGTCCTGGAAGCGGTCGGCGAAGACGTGCATCGGGGTGGCGGCGGTCCGCCAGAACAGCCGGAAGGCGGGGAGGACCGTGCGCAGGGTCCGGGCCCTCTCCCCCACGGTGCGCAGGGCGGGCGCGGTCAGGAACGGGTACAGCTCGATACGGATGAAGCGCCGCAGGTCCCGGGTGAACGCGCGGATGAGGGGGGCGTCGGCGGGTGACAGCTCCAGGAGGTGCGCCTCCAGCCGGTCGGGGTCGTTGTAGAAGGTGACCGACCGGCCGTCCGCGGCCTCGACCTTGTTGAACAGGTCGAAGTTGGTCACCGATTTGCCGTCCAGGGCGCCGAGTTCGCGCCACACCCGGTGGGCGTCGTTGCCCGGGGCGGTGCCGATGAGCCATTCGATGCAGTAGTCGAAGAGATAGCCCTCGCGCGACCAGGCGGTGCAGCAGCCGCCGGGCAGCACATGCTTCTCGAAGACGCGGGTCCTGGCCCCGCTCATCTGGCCGTAGCAGCCGGTGGAGAGGCCGGCCACGCCCGCGCCGAGGACGATGACGCGGGGCGGGGTGCCCGGGGCGCGCCGCCTGCTGGTCCAGTCGTCCGGGTACTCATCCGCCATGGGCCGCGTCTCCCGTCAGGGCGGACCGCACGAGTGCGGCGTTGCGGGGCAGGTGCTTGGCGTCGAGCAGGTCGGCATGGGTGCCGGAGCCGCGCAGGACGGCGGTGGCGGTGGTGGAGCTGCCGTGCCAGGTGCCCTGCCGGCCGGCGGCGTAGAGCGCGGCCTTGTCCTCGTCGGTGATCACGCTGACGGCCGCGGCGACGGTGCCGGTGTTGGGGGTGCGCCCGCAGAAGGCGAGGTACTCGGCGGCGTGGGCGAGGGTCTCGTGGGCGACGGCCTCGGAGCCGGTGTGTTTGCGCAGGTGCTCGGCGAGTTCGCGCTCGAAGGCGGCGATGCCGGTGGCGTCCGGTTCGTACGGGGTGAGGATGCGGCGGGAGTCGAGGATGACGACATGGCCGACGCGGCGGCCCCGGCGCTCCAGCTCCTTGGCGGTCTCGAAGGCGAGGTTCCCGCCGAGGGAGTAGCCCAGCAGCAGGCAGGGACCGTCGGGCTGGGCGGCCTCGACGAGGTCGGCGTAGCGGGCCGTCTTGCCGTCGCCTGGCAGGTAGTTGAAGCCGATGACGGTGTGGTCGGGGAGATGGGCGGCGAGGCCCCGGTAGACGAGCCCGTGGCCGCCGGCGGGCGGGAAGCAGAACAGGGCGGGGCCCTGTCCGGCGTTGAAGGTGAGGAAGGGCAGTTCCTCGGTGTCCGTGCCGAGCAGCACGTCCTCGACGGTGGCGGCCATGCCGTGCAGGGTGGTGACCTGGTAGAGCCTGCTGACGGGGACGCCGACGCCGAACTCGGTGCGCAGGTGGTGGAGCAGTTCGATGAGCTTGATCGAGCTGCCGCCGAGTTCGAAGAAGTCGTCCTCCAGTCCGACCCTGTCGCGTCCCAGGAGCGCCTTCCAGTGCCGGGCGACGCTGATCTCGTAGAGGGTCACCGGTTCCTCGTGGGGCCGGTCGCCCGCCCCGGCCCGGGGGGCGGGCAGGGCGGCCGTGTCGACCTTGCCGTTGGCCGTCAGCGGCAGGGCGGGCAGTTCGGTGTAGTGGGACGGGATCATGTACGAGGGCAGGGAGCGGGCCAGATGGCGGCGCAGGCCCCGGACGTCCAGGGCGGCGCCGGGCGCGGTCACGCAGTACGCGCAGAGCGCCGCGTCCCCGCCCGTGTCGGTGCGTACGGTGACGACGGCCCGGACGAGCGCGGGCCACTGGGCGAGGTGGGCCTCGATCTCGCCGATCTCGATGCGGTGGCCGCGCAGTTTCACCTGGCCGTCGGTGCGGCCGAGCAGATGGACCCGGCCGCGGGCGTCCCAGCGGGCGAGGTCGCCGGTGCGGTAGAGGCGTTCGGGGCGGGCGTCGGCACTGTGGCCGAGGGTCCGGGTGACGAAGCGTTCGTCGGTCTGGGCGGGGTCGCCCGCGTAGCCGAGGGCGACGCCGGGGCCGCCGATCCACAGTTCGCCGGGGACGCCGGGCGGGACCGGTTCGCCGTGGGGGTCGAGGACGTGGAGGGTGCTGTGGGGCAGGGGCCGGCCGATGGGGACCATGGCCCCGTCCTCCAGGTCGTCGACGGGCCCTTCGAAGCAGGCGCTGTCGATGGTGGCCTCGGTGAGGCCGTAGGAGTTGACGAGCCGGGTGCCGGGTCCGCACAGCCCGGCCAGCCGGCGGTACTCCCCCACGCTCCAGGCGTCCGAGCCGACCACCAGCAACCGCAGGAAGTCCAGCCGCAGCCCTTCGCGTGCGCAGTGGTCCATCACACCGCGCACGACGGCGGGCACGAACTCCGCGCAGTCCACCCGCTCCTGACGCATCGTGCGGTAGAGCCGGGTGGTGTCGAAGAGCAGGTCCCGGTCGGCGAGGACGAGGGTGCCGCCCGAGCACAGGGCGCGCACCAGGTCGCCGGTGAACACGTCGAAGGACGGTTCGGCCATCTGGAGGTGCGTCCGGACGTCGGTCTCCAACCGGTACTCCAGCCGCCAGGCCTCGTAGGCGGAGGCGAGGTTGCGGTGGCTGACGCGGACGGCCTTCGGGCGTCCGGTGGAGCCGGAGGTGGTGATGACGTACGCGGCCGACTCGGGGCCGGCGGCGTCCCCGGGGCCGTCCGGGTGCGGGGCCGTACGGGCCAGGTCGGCGAGGGTCGGCGTCGGGACGGCCCAGGCCCCCTTGTGCTCCGGCACGGTGTCGTCCGCGACGACGACGAGCGCGGCGCCGGTGGCCGAGACGAGGTGGGCGAGCCGGTCGACGGGCTGACCGGGCCGCACCGGGAGGTAGGCGGCGCCCGCCCGGAGCACGGCGAGCAGGGCGACGACCAGTTCGGGCGACTTGTCCAGGCAGAGCACGACCACCGAGCCCTCGCCCACGCCGAGCGTGCGCAGCCGTGCGGCGGTCTCGTCGGCCCGGCGGACCAGTTCGGCGTAGGTCAGCCGGCGCGGCTCGCCGCCCGGGGACGGCAGGGTCACGGCGACGGCGTCGGGGTGTTCGGCGGCCCTGCGGGCGATCAGGTCGTGCACCGGTACGAAGCCGGAGTCCGCGGCCGGTGCGGGGAGCGGCAGGGCCGGGCGGCTCCACCCGTCCAGGAGCCGTTCCCGTTCCCGGCCGCCGAGCATCTCCAGCCGGGACACCGGCCGGTCGCCGGGCGCGCGGGTCATGGCGTCGAGGAGCCGGAGGTAGTGGCCGGCCATGCGGCGGACGGTCTCGGGGAGGAAGAGGTCGGTGTTGTACTTGAACACGCAGTGGAAGCGGCCCTCCGCCTCGTCCTCGTAGACGGACAGGGTGATGTCGAACTGCCCTTCCTCCTCGGGGAGTTCGATGTACTCCAGGCGGTATCCGTACTGCTCGGTCGCCACCTTGTGGGTGAGCAGGATGAACATCGCCTGGAAGACGGCGGAGCGGCTGGGGTCGTGCTGGAGGCCCAGTTCCTCGACGAGGAGGACGAAGGGGTACTCCTGGTTGTCCAGGCCGCCGAGCACGGTCTCGCGGACCTGCCGCAGCAGTGCGGCGACCGTGGGGTCGCCGGTCAGGTCGGCGTGGAGCGGGAGCGGGTTGACGAAGTAGCCGTAGACGGAGGCGAAGTCCTGCCGGGTGCGGCCGGTCACCGGGCTGCCGACGACGAGGTGGTCCTGCCCGGAGTAGCGGTGCAGCAGGAGGTAGTAGGCGCTGAGCAGCACCATGAACGGGGTGACGCCGTGGGCCTGGGCCAGGGCGTGGACGCGGGCGCTGAGGGCTTCGTCGAGGACGAAGAACTCCGAGGCGCCGTTGTGGGTCTGGACCGCCGGACGGGGCTTGTCGACGGGCAGGTCCAGGAGCGGGACCTCGGCCGGCAGGTGGGAGCGCCAGTAGTCGAGCATGCCGGCCGCCTCGGGCCCGGCCAGGAAGGCGTTCTGCTGGTTGAGGAAGTCGAGGTAGCGGGCCGTCACCGGCGGCAGCTCGGGCTCCCGGCCCCGGCGCAGCGCCTCGTACACCGCGAGGAGTTCCTCGATGAAGGTGAAGGTGGAGATGGCGTCGGAGACGATGTGGTGGACGGCCTTCATGATGATCCAGCGGTCCGGGCCCCGCTTGAAGAGGCGGAAGCGGACCAGGGGGTCGTGGGCGAGGTCGTAGGGCTTGCGGTACTCCTGGACGATCGTCGCGTGGATGGACTCCCAGTCCTCGCCCTGGACGTCGAAGAGCGCGACGTCGGCGGGGGCGTCCTCGGAGACCTGCTGCACGGCCTGCCCGTCCGCCAGGAGGAAGTTGGTGCGCAGGGCCGGGTGGCGGGCGATGAGGCGGCGGACGGCCTCGAACATCAGGTCCGGTTCGAGGGCGGCGTGGACCTCGACGGCGCCGCCGATGTTGTACGCGTACCCGTCGGGGTTGAGGTGCTTGAGGAACCAGAGCGCCTTCTGGTTCTGCGTCAGCGGGTAGCACCGCTCGTCCTCGTGGAGGGCGACGGCAGCGGCGGTGCCGTCCGGGCCGCCGGCCGAGGCCAGGGCGGTGAGGCCGTCGTGGAGCTGGGCGGCGAGTTCGCCGGCCGGGGTGCCGCTGAGCAGGGCGACCACGGGCAGGGCGACGCCGAGGTCGGCGTGGACGCGGGCCCGCAGCTCCATGGCGAGGAGCGAGTCGAGACCGAGGGCGCCGAGGTCGGTGGCGGGGTCGACGCGGTCGGGGCCGGTGCGCAGCACGGTGGCGGCGAGCGCGGCGAACCGTTCGGCGACCAGGGCCCGGCGGGCCTCCGGGTCCGCCGCGCGGAAGGTGTCGAGGAATCCGTGGCCGGAGGCGGCGTCGCGGGGCGGGGCGGCGGCGGCCGCGAGGTCGGCGACCAGCGGGGGCGGGGACGGGTACCAGGCGAGGAAGACGGGCCAGTCGACGACGGTGGCGACGACGAGCTGGGCGTGGTCCTGGCCGATGACGCGCTCCAGGACGGCCATGCCGGCCTCCGGGGACAGCGAACTCATGCCCCGGCTGTGCAGATAGTGGTCGACCAGGCCGAGTTCCTCGATCATGCCGGTGGCCCAGGGGCCCCAGTCGAGGCTGAGCGCGGGCAGTCCCTCGGCGCGGCGGCGGTGGGCGAGGGCGTCCAGGAAGGCGTTCCCCGCGGCGTAGTTGGTCTGGCCGGCCGTGGTGAGCAGGGAGGCGATCGAGGCGAAGAGCACGAAGTGTTCGAGGGGTTCGTCCCTCAGGTGCCGGTGCAGGAGGTGGGCGCCGACGGTCTTGGGGTCGTGGACGGCGTCGAAGGCGGCCCGGTCGAGGTCGGCGACGAGGGTGTCGCGGACCTGTCCGGCGAGGTGGAACACCCCGCGGACGGGCGGTGCCCCGCTCGCGCGGTGGGCGTCGAGCCAGCCGGTCAGGGCGTCCTCGTCGGTGATGTCCAGGGTCGCGAGGACGGGCTGGGCGCCGAGCGCCTCCAGTTCGCGCAGCAGGCCCGCGGCCCGGCCCTCGGGGGAGGCGGGGTCGAGGCCCGCCCAGGTGTCCCGGGGCGGCACGGGGGTGCGGCCGACGAGGACGAGCCTGCGGGCCCCGCGGCGGACGAGGGTGCGGCAGAGCAGCCGGCCGAGCGCGCCGAACGCGCCGGTGACCAGATAGCTGCCGTCGGCGCGCAGCCGGGGCGGCAGCGGCCGGGTCAGGGACTCGGCGGGGCGCAGCCGGCCGGTGCGGCGGCCGCCGTCGCGCAGGGCGATCTCCGCCTCGTCGTCGCTCAGGGCCTCGGCGAGGAGGGCTTCGGCCTCGGCCCGGTCGCCGTCGGGGCCGGGCCGCCGCCGGGGGTCGAGGTCGATGAGCTTGCCGGGGTGTCCGATGAGTTCCTGGTGCCGCAGGACGCGGCCGATGCCCCAGGCGGGCGCCCCGAGCGGTTCTGGTCCTTCGCCGGGCAGGGCGGGCTGGGCGCCCCGGGTGACGATGTGGAGCCGGCCCGCGCCGTCCCGGGCCGCCAGGAGCCGGGCGAGGACGATCAGGGAGTAGGCGCCCGCGCCGGTGTGGTCGCGCAGGGCGGTCCGGTCGCACGCGGCGAGGGCGGGGGCGTCGAGGTTCCACAGGTGGAGGACGGTGCCCCGGAAGGGTGCGCCGTCGCGGTCGAGGTCGGCGAACAGGCGGCGCAGGTCGTGGTCGGAGGCGGGGTCGACGGTGTACGCGGAGCCGTCGGCGGAGGCGGTGTAGGCCGTGCCCCGGCGTACGGTGCGGCAGCGTTCGCCCCGGGCGGCGGCGAGGGCGGCGAAGGTGTCGGCGAGGCCGCCGCCGTCCGCGAGGAGCAGCCAGTCGTGGTCCTGCGGTGCCTCGTGCGGTGCGGCCTCGGTCGCGGGCGGCTCGTGGTGCGCGGTGCCGGGGCCGGCGGGGTGGAGCCGGGCGGCGGGCAGGGGCGGGCAGTCGGTCCAGACGGGTTCGACGAGCCAGGAGTCGATGGTGGTGCGGGCGACGGCGGTGGCGGCCTTCTCCACGTCGGCGGCGCGGAAGCCCTCCACGCGGCCCAGCGGAGTGCCGTCGTCGGCGTACAGGGCGATATTGCCGAGGGTGGTGTCGGCGTCGGCGGGGACCAGGGTGGCGTGGGCCCAGAACGGCTGGTCGCCGATGGGTTCGAGGGCGATCTCGTCCAGCGAGAGCGGCAGCCTGATCCCGGCGTCCGGGGCGGGGCCTTCGAGGACGAGGGGGGTCAGCAGGGTCTGGAAGCAGGCGTCGAGCAGGACGGGGTGGAGGTGGTGGGCCCGTGCGTCGTCGCCGATCGCGCGCGGCGGCCGGATGCGGGCCAGGACCTCGCCCGCGCCGATCCACACCTCTTCGACGGCCCGGAAGGCGGGACCGTAGTGGTAGCCGAGGGCGGCCAGCGCGGTGTAGCAGTCGGGGCCCTTCAGATGGCGCAGGCTGCGGGCCCGGATCGCCGGGGCGTCGAGCGGCGGGGTGGTGCGGCGGCGCTGTCCGGTGCGGACGGTGCCGGCGGCGTGGACGGTCCGCTCGCCGTCCGCTCCGGTCGGCGAGGCGATGGTGAAGGTGGCGTTCTCCGGGGAGATCGCCACCTCGACGGTCCGGTCCTCGCCGTCGGGCAGGAAGAGCGCCTTGCGCAGTTCGATTCCGGCGAGGACGGCCGTGGTGCCGCCGGTGAGCCGCAGGACCGCCTGGGCCGCCATCTCGACGTAGCCGGCGGCGGGGAAGACGACGGTGTCCTGGATGCGGTGGTCGGCGAGGTAGGGCAGTTCCTCGGTGTCCAGCCGTGCCTGCCAGGTGGGTTCCGCGGAGTCGGTGCGGCGGCCGAGCAGGACGTGGTCGCGCCGGCCGAGGCGGACCCGGGCGACGGGGGCGGGTTCGGTCCAGTAGCGGTCGCGGCGGAAGGGGTGGCGGGGCAGGGTGACCGGACGGCCGGCGGGCTGGAGCAGCGACCAGTCGACGGGGACGCCCAGGGTGTGGAGCGCGCCGAGCGAGGCGGCGAAGCGCTCGCACTCGTCCTCGCCGCGGCGGATCGAGGGCAGGGTGAGGCCGGTGGTGCCGGTGGTGCCCGTGGTGTCGAGGCATTCGCGGATCGCGTGGCCGAGGACGGGATGGGGGCCGATCTCCAGGAACACCTGGTGGCCGTCGTCGGCGAGCCGGTCGACGGCCGAGCGGAAGCGCACCCGGTCGCGGACGTTCCGCCACCAGTAGGAGGCGTCCAGCTCCTCGCCCCGCGCCGTCCCCTCCGTTCCCGTCAGGTACACCGGTACGTGGGCGGTGCGTGGCTCCAACGGGGCCAGTTCGTGCAGGAGTTCGTCCTTGATCCGTTCCATGACGACGCTGTGGTAAGGCACTTCTACGCTGAGGAACTTCACGAACCGCTGTTCGTCGCGCAGTTCCTCGGCCAGCCGGGTGAGGGCCGCCTCGTCCCCGGCGAGGGTGAGCGCGGTGGGGCTGTTGACCGCGGCGACGGAGACCCGGTCGCGGTAGGGGCGCACGCGGCGCTCCGCCTCGTCCTCGGTCAGGGCGACGGCGAGCATCGTGCCGGTGCCGGCCAGGGTCTGCTGGAGGCGGCTGCGGTGGACGGCGATCCTGGCCGCGTCCCGCAGGGAGTAGACCCCCGCGGCGTGGAAGGCGGCGATCTCGCCGGTGCTGTGGCCGACGACGGCGTCCGGGCGCACCCCGTACGACCGCCAGAGCGCGGCCAGGCCGGCCTGTACGGCGAAGTTGGCGGGCTGGGCGAGCCAGGTCCCGCTCATCCGGGACGCGGACTCGTCGGCGGTCAGCTCCTCGACGAGGGACCAGTCGGCGAATTCCCGCATCGCCCGGTCGCATGCGGTGACGGCGTCGCGGAAGACCGGTTCGCTCTCGAACAGCTGACGGCCCATGCCCCACCACTGGGGGCCCATTCCGGTGAAGACCCAGACGAGTTTCCGGTCGGCGCTCCCCCGGGCCCGGCCCCGCACGATCCGGGGGTGCGGTTCGCCGCGTCCGTGGGCGGCGAGCGCCTCGTCCAGGGAGTCGGCCGAGGAGTAGACGACGGAGAGCCGTTCGGGCAGGTGCTGGCGGCGGTGGGCGAGGGTGTGGCCGAGGTCGTCGAGGGCCGGGGCCGGGCCGTTGTCGCCGGCCAGTTCGCCCCGGATCCCTGCGGCCGCCTCGGTCAGCGCGTCCGGGTGGCGGGCGCTGAGCGGCAGGATGCTCCACGATCTGCGGGCGGGCGGGGCGGGGTGCGGGGCGGGCGGCGCCTCCTCCAGGACGACATGGGCGTTGGTGCCGCCGAAGCCGAAGGAGTTCACCCCCGCGCGGGCGGGTCCCTCGTGGTCGGGCCAGTCGGTGGCCCGGGTCGGGATCTCGTACGGGAGGGCCGCCGGGTCGATGGCGGGGTTGAGGGTCTCCAGGTTGATGTGGGGCGGGATCACCCGGTGCTCGAGGCTCAGGACGGTCTTGATGAGGCCGGCGATCCCGGCGGCGGATTCGGTGTGGCCGATGTTCGCCTTGACCGAGCCGACGTACGCGCGGGCGCCCGGGGTCCGTCCGACGGCCAGGGCGCGGGCCAGGGCGTTGGCCTCGATCGGGTCGCCGACCGGGGTCGAGGTGCCGTGCGCCTCCATGTACTGGAGGTCCCCGGGGGTGATGCCCGCCTCGGCGCAGACCCGGAGGATCAGGTCGACCTGGGCGTCGGGGCTGGGCACGGTGATGCCCTGGGTGCGGCCGTCCTGGTTGACTCCGCTGCCGAGGATCACCGCGTGGATCCGGTCCCCGTCCCGCACCGCGTCGTCCAGCCGCTTCAGCGCGACCAGGCCGACGCCTTCGGCGCGTACGTAGCCGTCGGCGGCGGCGTCGAACGTACGGGAGCGGCCCCCGGGCGACAGGAAGCCGCCCTTCGTCTCGGCGACGGTGTACTGCGGGGCCATGTGGAGCAGGGTCCCGCCGGCCAGCGCGAGATCGCTCTCGCCGTTGTCCAGCGCCTGGCACGCGAGATGGACGGCGACCAGGGAGGAGCTGCACGCGGTGTCGACGGAGAGGCTGGGGCCGCGGAAGTCGAAGCAGTACGAGATGCGGTTCGACACCATCGTCATCATGGTGCCGGTCGCGGTGTGGGCGGCCAGGGTGGTGAAGTCCAGGTCGGCGAACTGCAGGATCTTGTAGTCCAGGGTGAACGCCCCCACGTAGACCCCGACGTTGGTGCCCGCGAGCGCGTCGGGCCGCTGGCCGCCGTCCTCCAGGGCCTCCCAGGCCACTTCGAGCAGCTTGCGCTGCTGCGGGTCCATGTGGTGGGCCTCGCGGGGGCTGATGCCGAAGAACGCCGGGTCGAACGCGTCGAAGCCGTCGATGTATCCGCCGCGCCCGCCCACGAGGCGCCCGGGTTTGTCGCGGTACCGGCTGCCGAGGGTCGCCACGTCGTAGCGGTCGGGCGGGGTGGGCGTGATGCAGTCCTTGCCCGCCACCAGGTTCCGCCAGAACGTGCGGTGGTCCGAGGCCCCGCCGGGCAGGCGGCAGCCCATCCCGACGATGGCCACCTTGGACCGTAACGTCCGGTTGTTGGCGTCGGACATGTCGAACTCCTCACGTGGTGGTGGAACGTCGGGGGCGGTGCGGGTCGCGGGCGGGTGTCCCGCCGGTCAGGGCCGGGGGCCCGGCGCGGGCCGGCGTCGCCAGGGGTGCAGGAGGGCGGCCAGGACCTCGCCGGTACCGGGGAAGGCGGCGGGGTCCTGGAGGCCGACGGCGGCCGGTGCGCGGCCCGGCCGCCAGGTGAAGCTGCCGAAGAGGTGGTCCCAGCAGGACAGGTCGGAGCCGTAGTGGCCGGCTTCGGCCAGATCGGTGCTGTGGTGCAGACGGTGCTGTTCGGGGCTGGCCAGCAGATGGTTGAGCGGTCCGATGCGGACGTCGATGTTGGCGTGGACGAAGTAGCCCTGGGCGGCGACGAAGAGTCCGGTCACCAGCACGGCGGGACGGGAGAACCCGACGAGGGCCAGGGCCAGCTGGACCAGCCCCTGTGCCAGGACGATGTCCAGGACGTGGTTGACGCCGTTGTTGGCGACATTGACCTTCTCCGGCACGTGGTGCACGCCGTGCAGCCGCCAGAGCAGCGGGTTGCGGTGGCCCAGCCGGTGGACGAGATAGCTGGCGAGCGATCCGGTGAGGAGGGCGCCCGGGATCTCGACCCCCAGATGGTGGGTCGGCTCCGCCGGCGAGATGAGGCCGACGGCCAGCGAGACGAGCAGTTGCGCCAGTCCGCTTCCGGCCATGGTGAGCAGGAAGTAGAGGCCGTAGAGGCGCCACTCCTCCTTTCCGGGGTGCCAGGTCGGCTCGTAGGGAATCAGCCGTTCCAGCACGACGAGATAGGCGATGACCCCGATGAGGAAAAGCGGGCTGACCCAGGCCGGATCCCATCGCTCCCGCACCGCGGACACGCCCACGAGAATGACCGCGAGGAGCAGGACCGGATAAGCGGTCACACAGAGAAATCGAGCCATGGAATTACCGGCCGCCCCGCGACGGGAAACCGAATGACCGGCCGAATAGATTTCGCCATCGGCGGCACGCTCACGCTCGTCCATCCGTGACCCCCACAGGAGACGGTAACCGAAAGAAGGAACGATGCAGCCCATCAAGGCAGGTCAGATCAGCCCTGGGCGCATCGGTGAACCCGGGGAGCGACCCCGGACCCGAACGGAAAGATTTCAGACGCCCGGCCCCGACAGAATTCGGCCGTGGCGTGAACCGATGCCTCTACCCCCATCGGCCCAGATCATTTATTTCCCGATCCCACGGCTTTAACCATGCCCGACTCCGAGAAATTATCCGGCCTTATCGGATGCGGTCGGCAATAGGAGAGGAGTCCCATGGAAGCGTCGCACGCATTTATGTGAGGAATTACTTCGTAGGATCATCGATGCACTGCGGGACAGCGCATTTCGGTGCGCCGGTCCGTGCTCGTTGCGCCGGGGCGCGCGTCCGGGCGCGGAGCGGGACGCCGGCCCGCGCGACGCGCCCCGGATCGCGCGAGGGCGCCGCCCCCCGGCTGGCGCGCCCCGCCGTGCGCCTCGATGCTGTTCACACACGGCACCGAGAGGGCCCGCTATGCCCATGGACGACCCCGCTCCGGCGGACGGCGCGCGCTCCCGTCTGGAACTGCGGGCGATCCGTGCGCTGCTGGACGCGCAACGGCGGAGGATCACCGCCTACGCGGCGCTGCACCGCGCCGAGGGCGAGGCCCGCGTCCCCTGTGTGTCGGCGGAGGGGCTCGTCGTGACGCCTCCCGGGGGCCAGGACGTGCTGGACGCGCTGCCGATGGCGGCGCTGCTCCTGGAACCCGTCTTCGACGCGGACGGCGAGCTGCGGGACGCCCTGATCCTGGGCCGCAACGCCCTCGCCAACGTCTATGGGACCGCGCGCACGCCGCTGGGCCCGGCCGCGCCCCCGGGCGGACCGCATTGGCTCTTCGCCCGCTACCCGGCCCTGGCCGGCACGGCGGTCCCCCGGATGCTGACCGAGGCGTACCGCGAGGGCGCACCGCAGGGGCCGGAAGGCGTGGAATGGCTGGCGAACACCCGCACGGGGCCGGTACGGGGCAACGGGGAGGCGCGGATCGCCCCCTGCGGCCGCCACTTCCTGCTCACCTGGGAGCGGGGCAGCCGCCTCCGGATGGCCGTCGCCGCGCAGCGGCTGGTGCACAGCTGCTGGGCGGAGTGGAATCTCGGTGATCCCGGGATCCTGCCCTCACGGGGATTCCGGCAGGTCCTCGGACTGGCGGAGAGCGACCCCGTACCCGATCTGTACGAGCTGGCCGCCGCGGCCCAGCCCGCCAGTCTGCCCGCGCTGTACCAGACGCTGTACGACGTCATCCTGCGCAAGCGCACCACCGCGTGCGAGCTGCGCCTGCGCGGCCGGGGCCGGAAGGTGTTCCGCATGGTCGCCGAGCCCGTGCGGATCGCCCCGGGGAGCCTGACGTGGGCGGTGCGGGCCGTGCTCGTCGACGTGACGGCGGATCTGCGGCGCCGCGAGGCGGCGCGGCGCGCGGAGCGCGAGGCCCGGCGGGAGCACGAGCGCGCCGAGGCTGTCGCGGAGATCGCCGATGTACTGCGCGAGGCGGTGCTGCCCCACTTCCAGGACGAACTGGACGCCTACGGTCTGCAGGCGGCGGCCGTCTACCGCCCCGACGCCCGCGAGGCCGGGGTCGGCGGGGACTGGTACAAGGCCCGCAGACTGCCCGACGGCCGGCTCCTGATCGCGCTGGGCGACGCCCGGGGCCACGGCCTCGCGGCGGCCACGCTGATGGCGAAGCTGCGGTACGCGCTCGCGGGGCTGGCCTACACGGAGGAGCCGGTCGAACGGCTGACGCAGTGGCTCAACGAGGTGGCCTGCGCGGACGGCACCGAGTCCACCGCCACCGCGGTCATCGCCCGGTTCCATCCCGAGCGCGCGCTGCTGCGCTGGACCTGTGCCGGCCACCCGCGCCCGGTCCTCGTGCGCGGCGGCCGCGCGGTCCCGCTGCCGATGACCGGCACGGGACCCGGGCCCCCGCTGGGTGTGCTGTCCGGGGTGGGGTACGACGCCACCGAGTCGCTGCTGGAGATCGACGACATCGTCCTGATCTACTCGGACGGCCTCACCGAACGCCGCCCGGCCGATCCCGACCGGGACACGCTGCGCTTCCTCGAAGCGGCGGACCGCTGCTTCGAGGAAGCGGCCCCGGGGCCCGGTCACACCGGGCTCCAGGACTACGTCGAACGGCTCGTGGCCCGGCTGGACGGTCCCCACCGGACCGACGACGCGACCCTCCTCGCCCTGCGGCGGATCGGGACCGCGTAGCGGACGGCGGTCGCTACTTCCCCGCCCAGACCCGGTTCGTGGCGATGGACCGCAGCTGTGCCATCGTCAGGGCGGGCTCCTCCCGGGTGGCCTTCGTGTTCTGCGCGCCGGAGTTGAACGCGGAGATCACGACCCGCAGACCGTCCGTGCGCAGGGTGTCCACGGTCCACATGTTCACGCCTTCGCCGCCCTTCTCCCCCGGGCCCTGGTGGGAGACGACCTTCATCCCGTCGGGCAGGACGTCCGCACCGCCGAACAGGTCGCCCTCGACGTCGGACATGCCGGGCTGCACATTGATCTGGACGAGGGAGGCGCCCTTCCCGTCGTCCACGACGACGTACGCGAAGCCCTCCTCCCCGTTGCGGGCGGTCACCTTCGCGGAGGACGGCAGCAGCGCGGTGAGCTTGCGGAGGATCGCCTCGCCGTCCTGGCCCTGCGCCGGGGGCTGCCGCACGGGCTCGCGGGGTGCCTTCTCCAGGGCCTGCATCACGGGCCGCCAGGCCTTCGACGTCACGAGTGCCTTCAACTGCGCGGCACTGAGCGGCGGTTCGTCGCGCGTGGTGGCGGCGTCCTTCTCCGCGGGGGCGTTCCACTCACTGGCGTCGACGGTGTAGCCGTCGCGGGTCACGAGGTAGGCGTGCCACCACTTGGTGTCCACGCGCTTGTCGGGGTACTCGTAGCCCCGCAGCACCATCAGGCGGGAGCCGTCGGGCAGTTTCTCGCTGCGGCAGGAGTCGTACGGGACGTAGACCTTGTCGGGGCAGGCGAGCTGGTCCTCCGCCTCGCTGCCGGACGGGTCGACGGCGCCGATGGACACGCCGATGGCGGCCTTGCCCCGGCCGTCGTCGTGGACGAGGGCGGCCATGGGCCCGCCCGGGTCACCGGTGCCGCGTGACGAGCGCTCGGTGATCTTCCCCTTGGGCAGCAGTCCCTCCAGTACGGCGCCGACCTGCCGCCCCGAGAGCTGGGGCCCGGTGCCGGCCGCCGACGCGGCGGAGGCGGCGGCACCGCTCGCCGCCGGCCGCGCGGCCACGGGTGCGCCGCCCGGCTCGTGGCCGAAGGCCCCCGTGGCGTACGAGGCGCCGAGGCCCACGACGGCCAGCGCCGCGACGCTGCCGGTGACGGCCGCGGCCCGGCGCCGCCGCACCCCGCGCCTCCCGCGGTCGACGCCGCCGTCCACCAGCGGGACGCCGTCGGCGGAGAAGGTCTCCCCCGTGCGGCGCAGCGCGTCGCCGAGTCCCGTCTCGAACGGGTCCCGTTCCTTGTCTGTTCCGGACATGCCCTACCACCCTGTGTCGTCTTCGTCGGTTCCGGCTGATCAGCGGTCGGCGTACTCGGCGAGGCTGCCGCCCAGGAGCGTCCGCAGCCGGGCGAGTGCCCGGGTGCTGCGGGTGCGTACGGCCGCGGAGCTGACGGAGAGGGCGTCCGCGGTCTCGGTGACGGACCGGTCCTCCCAGTACCGCAGCACGACCACCGCCCGGTCCTTCGGCGGCAGTTGCCGCAGCGCGTCCAGGAGGGTGATCCGCAGCGAGGTGTCGGCGGAGGCCGTCGTCCCCGCGGTCTCCGGTATCGCGTCGCTGGGCCGTTCGCCCGCCGAGCGCCGCCGCCGGTGGGCGAGGAAGACCCGTACGAGCACGGTCTGCGCGTACGCGGCGGGGTTGCCGAGCGTGGCGCTCCGGCCCCACACCACGTACATCCGTCCCAGCGTCTCCTGCACCAGGTCCTCGGCGAGATGGGTGTCGCCGCTGGCCAACAGGCACGCGGAACGGAACAGATGCCCCGTGCGCGCCTGCGCGAACTCCCGGAAGGCTCCCTCCTGGGACCGCCTCATCCGCCACCCGTTTCCCTGGCCCGACCGCTTACATCCCTACAGATGCGGCAGGGGTGAGGAAATGTTTCATGCCGATCCCGTGGATCTGCGCGCGGGCCGCCGGATCCGGCGGCGGGGGCGTTGTCAGTGCCGGCGGGTAGCGTGCGGGCACGCCCGAACTTCCTCCACCTGCCCGGGAGACACCATGGACATTCTGCTCATCGCCGGTCTCTGGCTCGACGGCTCGGCCTGGGACGAGGTCGTGCCCGGACTGACCGCGCTGGGCCACCGGCCCGTCGCCCTCACGCTTCCGGGCCAGGGCGACGGCGCCACCGCCGCGACGCTGGACGAGCAGGTGGCGGCCGTGGTCGCGGCCGTGGACGCCTCCCCGGGCAGACCGCTGGTGGTCGGGCATTCGGCGGCGGCGACGCTGGCCTGGCTGGCCGCCGACGCACGGCCCGCGAAGGTCGCGAAGACCGCGCTGATCGGCGGCTTCCCCGCCCCCGACGGGCGCGCGTACGCCGATTTCCTGCCGATCGGGGACGGGCAGCTGAGGTTCCCGGGGTGGGAGCCCTTCGAGGGCCCGGACGCGGCCGATCTGGACGGACCGGCCCGGAAGGCCTTCGAGGCCGCCGCGCTCCCCGTTCCCGAGGGCGTGGCCAGGGGGGTGGTGCGGCTGACGGACGAACGCCGCTTCGCGGTGCCCGTCGCCCTGGTCTGCCCGGAGTTCACGCCCGCCGAGGCGAAGGAGTGGATCGCCGCGGGCGACAGTCCCGAGCTGGCCCGCGCCGCCGACGTCACGTACGTGGACATCGACTCGGGGCACTGGCCGATGTTCACCCGCCCGCGGGCCCTGGCGGAGGTGCTGGCGGCGGTCGCGGAGGACTAGGATCCTTCGTTTGGATCATGCTGGGCTCCGCTCCCAGGTCGACGCGGTGACGTTCCTCAGGAAGTAGACCGGTGTCACGGCCGTGACCAGGGCGAAGACGGCGAAGGCGGTGCGCATGCCGCCGAGTTCGGCCAGCAGGCCGACGAGGGCGGCGCCCAGCGGCATGGCGCCGAAGGTGAACAGGCGGGCGGCGGCGCCGTAGCGGCCCTGCATCGTGTCGGGGACCGCGCGCTGGGCGAGGGTGCGGGCGTTGACGGACCAGAGGGTGCCGCCCATGCCGCCGAGGAAGGCTCCGGCGGCCACGGCCCAGATGGTGGTGGTGAGCGCGGGGAGGGCGACCATCGCGGTGGTCCCGAGGAGGTCGGCGAGCATGGCGCGGCGCACGCCGAGGAGCCGGTTCACCCACGTCACGGTGAGCGCGCCCACGAGTCCGCCGACGCCGAGGGCGCTGAGGACGAGGCCGTAGCGCTGCGGGCCGAGGCCCATGACCTCGGAGGCGTAGAGCGGGATCAGCGCCAGCCAGGCGCCCCAGACCGCGCAGAGCACGGCGACGACCAGGGACAGGGTGCGCAGGACGCGGTCCCGCCACAGGAAGCGCAGCCCCTCGGTGATCCGGCCGTCGGCCGCCGGGCTCGCGGGGTCCGCGTCGGGGCGGTGGGGCCGGAAGCGGCCGGCCAGCAGGAGCAGGGCGAGGGCGGCGACGGCGTACGAGGCGCCGGCCAGGCCCAGCGCGAGGGCGGTTCCGGCGGCGAGCAGCAGCCCGCCGACGAAGGGTCCCACGAACTCCTGGCCCACCGTCTCGGCGCCCACCATCCAGGCGTTGGCGCGCTCGCGCCCCTCGTGCGGCACGGCCGCGGGGACCAGGGCGGAGGCCGCGGTCGAGGCGAGGACGTCGGCGGTTCCCAGCACCGCCCCGGCGGCGAGGAGCACGCCCAGGGCGGGACCGCCGGACAGGGCGGAGACGAGCAGCCAGCCGGTGGCCGCCACCCGCAGCGCGCCGGCGGTCCAGAGCAGCCGGCGCCGGTCGTGGCGGTCGACGAGCACGCCGACGTGGAGCGCGACGAGCAGCCACGGCAGGGTCACCGTCAGGGAGACCGCGGTGACCTGGGCCGGCGAGCCGGTGAGCCGGGCGGCGAGGAGCGGAAGGGTCATCTTCAGCACCCCGTCGGCGAGGTTGGTCGCCGCCGTGAACCCGACCAGGACCGCGGTGTTGCGGCGGCCGGTGTCCGCCGGCCGTCTCGTCCCCGTCCCCCCGGCCGGTGTCGTCTTCCCGCTGCCGGACCGTACGGGCACTCCTGTGGCCACGGTTTCCGCCTCCCCCTCGCCCACCTGTAACCATCTAACGGCTTAGACAGTGAAAGTACTGTGGCGCACACTCCCGCCCTCGCGCAACCGGTAAAACGGTTAGCCGGTGAGCGGGGGTAGGATGGCGGTCGATCGCGGGAGGTGACGCGCCATGCTGGAACCGCCGGCCTCGGCCCGTCTGGTGGAGGCCTTCGCCAACACGGTGGACGTGGAGGAGGCGAGCGACGAGATCGCCACCCCTCAGGGACTGTCCGCCTGGCTCGTGGGGCGCGGTCTGTTGGCCGCGCCCGAGCCCCTCGCCCCCGCCGTCCACGGCGACTATCTGGCCCTGCGCGCGGGCATCCGCGAGGAGTTGGGCGCACATGTCGGCGATGCGCCCGATCCGGAACTGCTCGCCGGGGCGGACCGGGTGCTGGCCCGGCATCCGGTGCTGGTCACCGCCCGGGGCACACTGACCCCCGGCCCGGGGCTGCCCCCGGAGCGCGGCCCGCTGGCCGTTCTGGCCCTCGCCTGGAGCGAGTTGGTCACCACGGGGGACGCGGCGCGCCTCAAGCGCTGCGCGGAGCACAGCTGCGCCTGGGCGTTCTGGGACGTGTCGAAGAACCGCAGCCGGCGCTGGTGCTCGATGCGCGTCTGCGGGAACCGCAACAAGGCACGGTCCTACGCGTCGCGACAGCGGCGCGGCAACGGCGCCGGTGCCGAGTCCGGTGCCGGTGCCGGTGCCGGTGCCGCGGAAGGCGCCCCCGGCACCGGCTGAGCGCCGGTCAGCGGCGCACGCCGAACCACTGCTCGGCGCCGTACTCCTCGAACCGCTCCACCTCCGTGAAGCCCAGCTTCACCGCGAGGCGCATCGCCGGGGCGTTGGCGGTCCGGGTGGTGAGGACGACGGGTTCTCCGGCCCGCGCGCCGGCGCACCAGCCGAGGGCCGCCTCGCAGGCCTCGGTGGCGTAGCCGTTCCCCCAGGCCTCCGGCAGGAGCAGACAGCCGAGTTCGGTCTCGCCGCCCTCGGGACGCACCCGGCCCCGGCGTTCGGGGGTGCGGCGGTCCAGGGTGACGATGCCGATCATCGCGCCGTCGCGGGCGGCCACGAAGAAGCCGGGGCGGCGGCCGGGCACCTGCGGCATCGCCCGTTCCAGCGCGTCGCGCGGCTGTGCGCCACCGGTGTGCGCGCCCACCTCGGGCGAGGAGAACAGCTCCAGGAACGCGGCGCGGTCGCGGGCCTCGGAGGGGCGCAGCACCAGGCGTCCGGTGCGGATCGGGGCGGGGGGCCATGCCTCGTGGGCGGCCGTGCGGTCCTGTCCGGGTGCGGTCATGGCGGGCAACCTATCCCAGGCCGGGCGGGGGTGACGGGCTGTCACCCGTATCGCTCCGGCCGCTCGCACCGTACTCCCGGATTCCGCGAACGGGTTCCAGGATCCGGAACTCGTACCGGCTGCGGTTCCGGTGGGGTCAGCGGGCCGTCGCGGTGTCCACGTAGCGCAGCCAGTAGGGATCGCCGATGCGCTTGCCGACGCGCAGGGCGGCGTCCCGGACGGCCCGGCCGAAGCGCGCCGCGTTCTCGTCGTGGACCTCGGGGGCGGGCAGGGCGATCCCGATGCCGAAGACCTGGCCGGTGTCGCCGTCGAGGACGGCCGCGGAGATCCCGGCGACCCCGGGCACGTACTCGCCGCGCGAGGAGTCCCAGCCGTCGGCGCGGACCCGGGCCAGGCACGCGGTCAGCTCTCCGGGGGTGCGCGGGGCGGATCCGGTGCTCTGTTCCAGACGGGCGTCGACGAGCCGCAGCACCTGGGCGTCGTCGAGGCGGGCGAGCAGGGCGCGGCCCATGGAGCTGGCGTAGGCGGGGGCCCGGGTGCCGGCCGGGGTGTAGGCCTGGAGGGCGCCCGTCGTACCGATGCGCATGTGGAGCACCAGCGACTCGGCGCCGTCGAGCACGTCCACGTATCCGGTGTATCCGATGTCGGCGACGAGCCGGGCCAGCTCCTCCTCCAGGAGCGAGGCGGTGCTGCGCGAGGCGCGCAGATGGTACGAGGCCTCCATGACGAGGGGGCCGGGGCGGTAGGCGCGGCTCACCGGGTCGCGGTCGAGGAAGCCGTGATCGGCCATCATGCTCAGCGTCCGCGACACCGAGCTCTTCGGCTGCTCCAGCGCCGCCGACACGTCCGTCACGGTCAGATCGCGCTGCAGCCGCGCCATCAGCTTCAGGACGTCGCGCGCGTTGGCGAGTGTGCTCACCGTTCTCCCGCCTCCCCCGGGTGCCCCCGAGTCGTGTCGTCCGATCGTAAGCGCCCCGGCGCCCCGGCCCCGACCGGCCCTCGTCGCACCGCGGGACCGCCCACATGGCGAGAAGCCCGGGAGCGGCCTTGACGGCGCAGTCCGCCGTAGGCATGATCCAGGAGATCCAGATATTCACACCCTGTTCCATATTTTAGAACTGTCCGGCGGGGTCCGACAACAGGCCGCAGGACTCCGCCCCACACGGAAGCACCGGGAACCATGACCACTGACGCCCCGCCCCAGGCCGGGACCTCGTCCGCCGAGCACGGCGGACGGCGCCATCCCCGCGCCCTGGCCCCCGGCAATCTGATCCTCACCGTGGTGCTCAGCGTGTTCGGCGCCGTCGTGGGCGTGCAGCTGCTGGCCACGCTCGGCGTCACCCCGAGCACCTCGCTGATCGGCGCGCTGGCCGCGATGACCCTGGCCCGGCTGCCGTTCGTGGTGTTCCGCGGCTTCCGCTCGGTCCACGCGCAGAACCTGGCGCAGACGAGCATCTCCTCGGCCACGTTCGGCGCGGCCAACAGCCTCTTCCTGCCGATCGGCATCCCGTTCCTCTTCGGGATGGACGACATGATCGTCCCGATGCTCGTCGGGGTCTCCGCCGCGATGCTCGTCGACGCCTGGCTGCTCTACCGCATGTTCGACACCCCGGCCTTCCCGGCGGCGAACCCGTGGCCGCCGGGGCTCGCCGCCGCCGAGGCCATCAAGGCGGGCGACGAGGGCGGCCGGCGCGCGAAGGTGCTGGGCCTGGGGCTGCTGACCGGTCTGGCCGGTGCCGTGTTCACGCTGCCGATGTCGGCGTTCGGCGTGGCCCTGATCGGCGGACTGGGCGCCATGGCGGCGTTCGGGACGGGGCTGCTGTTCACGCAGTACGCGGACCCGCTGTTCGGCCTCGACCTGAACAGCATGTACCTG
Organism: Streptomyces sp. NPDC024555; assembly: GCF_055559335.1. Lineage (NCBI taxonomy): Bacteria > Bacillati > Actinomycetota > Actinomycetes > Kitasatosporales > Streptomycetaceae > Streptomyces > Streptomyces sp. NPDC024555. Next base: position 477,001 of record NZ_JBVHKV010000003.1, on the reverse strand, counting down.
CCGCAGGGCATGATGATGGGCGCCGGTCTGGTCGCCCTGGTCCAGGTCGGCCGCACGGTCCTCGCGGCCCGGCGCGCGCACGCACCCCGCGGCGCGGGGGCCGCGGCCGAGGACGCCGGGGACGGCGCACACCGGCTGGGCCGCTCCCTGCGGCTGGGCTTCGGCGCCTACCTCGTGATCTCCGTCCTGCTGGCTTTCGGCACCGGCGCGGCCGCCCACATGTCCCCCGGCATGCTGATCGGCTTCCTGCTGTACGCCTCCGTCTCCGCCTTCCTCCACGAACTGCTCGTCGGCATCGCCTCCATGCACTCCGGCTGGTTCCCGGCCTTCGCGATCGCCCTGATCACCCTGCTCCTGGGCATCCTCATCGGCTTCCCGCCGGAGGCCCTGGTCGTGCTGTCCGGCTTCACGGCCGCCACCGGACCGGCCTTCGCCGACATGGGCTACGACCTCAAGGCCGGCCATCTGCTGCGCGGCGAGAACGCCGACCCGGCCTTCGAGCTGGAGGGCCGGCGCCAGCAGCTCGTCGCCGCGATGATCGGCTTCGTCGTCGCCATCGCCGTCGTCCTCGTCTCGTACCGGATCTTCTTCGACAGCGGCCGGACCGCGCCGATCGACGCCGCGTACGTGGCCGCGATCAAGGCGGGCCCCTCGGCCGAGACCGCCCGGCACCTGGCGCTGTGGGCGGTCCCCGGGGCGCTGGTGCAGCTGCTCGGCGGACCGCGGCGCCAGCTCGGCATCCTGCTGGCCACCGGACTGCTGATCACCACCCCGATGGCGGGCTGGATGGTCGCGGCCGGACTCGCCGTCCGCGTCCTGGCCCCGCGCCTGCTCGGCCCGCAGGCCAAGGACGATCTGGAGGTCTTCGCCGGGGGCGCGATCGCCGGTGACGCCCTCTACTCCTTCGGCAACGGCGTGTTCAAGGCCGCCAAGTAGCCCTCTCTCACCCTCCGCACCCCCTCACCCCCTCACCCCCTCACCCCCCGCACCGAAACACCCTGGGAGACCCCTCCGATGAAGCGACAGCTGACCCATGACGACCTCCGCGCGGCCGTGTACGGCGGTGCCGTACTGGGCGGTGGCGGCGGCGGGTTCGTCGAGCGGGGCCTGCGCACCGCCGAACTGGCCCTCCAGGTGGGCACGCCCGAGCTGTGGACCGCCGACGAGTTCGCGGCCGACGACCTGACCGCGACCGTGGCCCTGGTCGGCGCCCCCGCCGCGCCCGACCCGCAGGTCCTGCCCACGCATCTGCTGCGCGCCCTGGAGCTGCTCCGCCGCGAACTGCCGCGCGAACTGGTCGCCGTCCACACCAACGAGAACGGCGCCGAGACCACCGTCAACGGCTGGTTCCACTCGGCGATGACCGGTCTGCCCGTCATCGACCTGGCCTGCAACGGCCGCGCCCACCCCTCCAGCGTGATGGGGGCGATGGGTCTGCACCACGAGGACGGCTACCGCTCCAGCCAGGGCTACGCGGGCGGCAAACCGCACGCCTATGTGGAGGGGGCCGTCTCCGGCGGTCTGGAGGCCACGTCGAACGTGGTGCGCCGCGCCTCCGTCGAGGCGGGCGGCTGGGTGGGCGTGGCCCGCAACCCGGTCGAGGTGGGCTACGCGGTGCGCAACGGGGCCCCGGGCGCCATCGGCTTCGCCCTCGCGCTCGGCCACCGCTTCCTGACGGACGGCCCGGCCGGTGCCGCCGCGCATCTCGGCGGCGACATCGCCGTGACCGGCACGGTGCGCACGTACCGCTGCGCGCAGCGCGAGGGCCTGGACGTGGGCGTCGCCGTCCTGGACGACGCGGCCGGCACCACGCTGCACTTCGTCAACGAGTACATGGCGCTGGACGTCGACGGGGAGCGCCGGGCCTCCTTCCCGGACCTGATCACCACCTTCGACGAGGACGGGCAGCCGCTCGCCTCCGCCGACGTCGCCGTGGGCACGCGGCTGAGCGTCCTGGTCGCCCCCGCCGAGAACCTGCTGCTCTCCACGACGATGTACATGCCCGAGGTGTACGCCCCGGTGGAGGAACTGCTGGGCGTCCGCTTCGCCCCGGGGGCGAAGGCCCTCTCCCGCGTCTGAGCCGGACGTCCGCACGGGCCCGCTCCCATGTCCTCCGGACGGGGGCGGGCCCGTGCGGTCCTCTCAGGCGGTCAGGTCCGGGCGCTGGGTCACCCGCACCGAGGCGGCCAGCGGGGTGCCGGTGACCGCACGGAACGCGAGGTCCAGCCGGCCGTCGGCGACCTTCACCGTGAACACCTTGGTCAGGGCCGTGCGGGTACCGCCCGACTCCAGACGGATGTCCACGTCCGCGACCTTCTCGACGCCCTCGGCCAGCACGTCGAAGACGCGGGCGCCCGGCTTGACGCCCGCCGGTTCGGCGAAGCCCAGCTCCACCTGGTAGACGCCGTCGGGCACCGCGTCGAAGCGGTAGCCCTCCATGCCCTCGCGCCCCGAGCGCAGCAGCTGCTGTTCGGCGGAACTGCCCGTTCCCGCGATGTCCTTGCGGGTGTACGTGGGCACGGTGCTCGCACCCGTGTAGCCGAAGGAGCCGTCCGTGTACGGCCGGTCCGCGCTCCAGGCGTCACCGGCCGCGTCCGTGGACGCGGTGTCCGCCCCGGTGTCGACACCCTGCTGGTAGGCGGGGACGACGAGCTTCAGCGGGATGGAGACCACCGGGGTGCGGGCGCTCTCCGAGGTGATCACCAGGGTGCCGTTGTAGACGGTGCCCGGCTCGGCGGCGGCCGTGTCGAACGTCAGCGTGATCTGCTGCCGGGCCCCCGCACCGAGCGTGCCGGAGGCCGGGGCGGTCTTCAGCCAGGCGGCCCCGGACTTCTCCGCGACCGTGAACGCGGCCGGGGAGCCCTCGTTGGTGAGGGTCAGGGTGCGCCGGCGCTGCTCGCCCGCCGGGACGACCAGCTGGTGGCCCGTCGTGCTGTCGGCCCGGACCGCGCCCGTGGTGAGGGCGGATTCGGTGCGCAGCGCGGACAGGCTGCGCACTTCGGCCGTGCGGGCCGCCGTGGCGTAGTGCGGTGCGGTGACGGTGACCCGGTGGTCGGCCGCCGCGCCCACCGGGACCTGGACCAGATACGCCCCGTCGGTGCGGGTGGTGGCCGTGCCCACCGCCGTGCCGTCGCGGGTGACCGTCACGGTGGCCCCGGCGACGGGCCCGCCGTCGTTGGCGTCGGTGACCGTGCCGGAGACGACGGCATGGCCCTCGGGCCGGAACCGGATCGCCATGCCGTCGCGGACGGAGAGCTGGTTGTACGCGTACGCGAACGCGTCCGTGCCGTCGTGGTTCTCCGCGCCGATGGTGGCGCCGGTGCCCTGCTCGAAGCCCTTCTCGCTCGGGTCGATGCCCTGGTAGTGGAAGGAGTACGTGCCGTCCTCGCCGATCACGGCGGCGAAGCCGATGCGCTGTGACGTGTCCCGGGCGAGGAGCATGTCGCGCCATTCGACGACGTACTCGCGGTGCGGGGCGGTGCCGCGTACGGCGGTGTAGACGCCGGAGGACGCGTCCACGGCGAGCTGGTCCCAGAACGGGGAGAGCGCGCCGTTGGGCGCGGCCTTGGCCGGCAGCGCGGTGTTGTCGGTCAGGGCGAGGTAGCCGAAGATCACCTGGCCGTCGCGGGACACCCAGCCCTTGTCGTACGTGTGGCCGTACAGGGCGACCGGGAAGGGCGGGGTGATCGCGGTGTACGCCGGGGACGGTGCCGCGATGCCGAGCCTGGTTTCGCCCGTCGGGTACTCCTCGGACACCTGGCGGCACGTGGTACCGAAGGCGTCGGTGCGGGTGGCGAGCGAGCGGTCCCGGGTGGCGGAGCCGGTGGCGACGTCCGCCACGATGCCGAGGGCGGCCGCACAGTGGTTGAGCGGGGTCAGGCCGATCCGGTAGCTGCCCACGGGCAGCGTCAGCCGGTACCTGCCGTCGGCGTCCGTGGTGGCCCGGACCGGCGTGCCCTGCACCTTGATCGCGACATCGGCCTCGGTGCCCGAGTCGCTGCGCACGGTGCCGGTCAGGGTGCCCGTGGGAGCGGTGGCGAGCGCCGCGTCGTGGGTGGCGGATCCGCCGTCGGTGACCATGAGTTCGGCGGTGTCGGTGACGTAGCCGAAGGCGGTGACGGTGACCTCGTACGTACCGGAGACCAGACGCGGGAAGGCGTACGTGCCGTCCTTCCCCGTGGTCAGGGTGGCGTGCGTCGGTCCGGCCACGGAGACTTCCGCGTCGGCGGCGGGTGCGCCTCCGGCGGTCACGGTGCCGGTGAGGGCGCCGATGTGGTCGCGCGGGGCCGCCTTCACGGCGGCGTAGGCGTCGAGCCGGCCTTCGCCGTATACGTTGTTGAAGGCCGCGGTGCCACCGCAGCCGGTGTCGTCCACGTCGATCGCGGACCGGTTCAGCACGGCCTCGGTGGCGGCGACGTCACCGCGCAGCGCCGGGGCCGCCGACCAGAGCAGGGCCACGGTCGCCGCGGTGTGCGGGGAGGCCATCGACGTACCGGACTTGATGGCGTATCCGCCCCCCGGTGCGGCGGACCTGACGTTCACCCCGGGGGCCGCGATGTTCGGCTTGACGGTGCCGTCGACGCCGGGGCCGCGCGAGGAGAAGGAGGCGATCCTGTTGGTGTTGTCGAAGGCGCCCGAGGCGTACGTGTTCGTGTAGGCGCCCGGGGAGCCGGCGGTGTCGCAGTACGGGCCCGTGTTGCCGTTGGAGAACGCGGGGAAGATCCCGGCGTCCCGCCACGACTGCACCATCGCCCGGTACCAGGTGTCCAGGCTGTCGGAGCCCCAGGAGTTGTTGATGACGTCGGGGGCGAGGTCGGGGCGCGGGTTCTCCCCGTCGGCGTCGGTCGGGGCGATCATCCACTGGCCGGCGGCGAGCAGCGCGTCGCGCGGGCACCCCTGCGAGGTGCAGGCCCTGGCCGAGATCCAGCGGGCGCCGGGGGCGACACCGATCGCGTCGGCCGTGCCGTCCTCGCCGACCATCGTGCCCATGGTGTGGGTGCCGTGTCCCTGGTCGTCGCAGGGCTTCGCGGTGCCGCAGGTGCGCGTGGCGTCGAACCAGTTGTAGGCGTGGGCGTACGTGCCGTCGGCCTTCAGCCCCCGGTAGGAGGCGGCGAGGGCGGGGTGCTGGTAGTCGACGCCGGTGTCGATACTGGCGATGACCGTGCCCTCGCCCCGGTCGCCGTACTCGTTCCACACCTTGGGCGCGTTGATCCGGTCGACGTTCCACTCGATGCCGTCGACGTTCGCCTCGTGGGTGCCGTTGGCCGTGGGCGGGAGCGGGATCGTGTCGTCGGACTCCACCCTCGCGACGTCGGAGCGCGCGGCGATCTTCTCGGCGAGGGACTTGTCGCCGGTGACCTTGACGGTGTTGCTGATCCAGTACGACGTGTACGGGGCCCCGGCCTTCTTGAGCAGGGCGGTGAGCCCCCGTTGGGACTGCTCGGCGTGGGCGGTCTCGGCCTTCAGGACGGCACGGCCCCGGCCGGCCCTGGTGGTGGCCTTCCTCGCGGCCGAGGTGTCGGCCCGGGAGTCGAGCTGCACCCAGAAGGAGACCTTGTCGAGGCGGGTGAGGTCCTTGAGGAGGGCGCTGTCGGCCTTGCTCCGCAGGCCGGCCATCGGTACGGGTCCGGTGCCGGCGGCGACGGCGGGAAGCGCGCCGAGGAAGGGGGCGCCGAGCGTGGCGGCCAGTGCGGTGGCGAGCAGTCCCCGCCACCGGGGTCGGTGTCTGTTCATCTCTGTCCTCTTCACGGGGTCAGCTGCTCAGGTCGGGACGCTGGGTGACGCGGACGGCGTTGACGAGGGTCTTCGCGGTGCCGGTGGCGACCAGCCGGAGGTTCAGCTGTCCGTCGGTGACGGTGACCGTGAAGGATCTGGCCAGCGCCCGGTAGCTGCCGCCGGTCGCGCCCGCGACGTCGAGGTCGGCCAGGCGCAGGGAGCCCTCGGCGAGGACGTCGGTGAGCCGCTGTCCGGCCGTCGCGCCGCCGAGTTCGGCGAGGTCCAGCTCCACCTCGTACGTGCCGTCCGGCACCTGGTCGAAGCGGTACTCCAGGGCGCCCTCGCGGGCGGTGCGCAGCAGCCTGTCGTCGGCGGTGTCCTCGATGGCCCGGGTGGTGCTCACCTTCGTGGACTGTCCGAGAAAGCCGTACGAGCCGGCGGTGTACTTCCGGTCCGGGGACCAGACGTCGGTGGCGGTGTCGGTGTACGCCCTGGCGCTTCCCGCGTCGATCGCCGTGCGGTAGGCGGGGACGGACACCGTGACCGGGATCCTGATCTCGGGGGCCCGGCCGCTGTCCGAGGCGACGACGACGGTGCCCCGGAGAGCGGTGCCGGGAGCGACGCCGTGCGTGTCGAAGGTCAGGACGACCTGCTGTTCGCCGCCCGTGGTCAGCCGCCCCCGCGCGGGCGCGGCGCTGAACCAGCCGGCGCCGTTGGCCTCGGTGACCGTGTAGGCGGTGTCCGAGCCGGAGTCGGCGAGGGTGAGGGTGCGCTGCCGCCTCTCCCCGGCGGGGACGACGACGGTGGTCGCGGTGGCCGGGGTGGCGGTGACCCTTCCGGTGGCCAGGGCGGTGGAGTACCGCTCGGTGGCCCCGGTCGCGAGCGCGACGGTGCGGGAGGCGGCCGTGTAGTGCGCGGCGGTGACGGTCACGTCGTAGTCGGCCGTGTCGCCGGTCACCGGCGTCTGCACGAGGTAGGTGCCGTCGGACGCGGTGGTGCCGGTGGCGACGGCTTCGCCGTCCCGGGACACGGTGACGGTGGCGCCGGCGAGTGCCTTCCCGTCGTTGCCGTCGGTGACGGTGCCGGTCAGGGCGGCGCTGCGGGTGGGGTGGAAGTCGACCGCCAGACCGTCGCTCACGGACGCCTCGTTGTGCGTGTACGTGAGGGCGTCGGTGCCGTCCGCGTTCTCGGCGCCGATGGTGGCACCGGCACCGAGCGCCTGGTCGCCGCCGACGGGGTTGCGGTAGTGGAACGCGTACGTGCCGTCCTCCCCGATCACCGCGGCGAAGCTCAGCTTCTGCGTGCGGGCCGCGGAGGTCACCATGTTCCGCCACTCCACGACGACTTCGCGGTGCGGGGCGGTGCCACGGGTCGCCCAGAGGATGTCACCGTCGGCACTGGCCAGCTGGAGGTCGTCCCAGAACGGGTAGAGCGAGCCGTTGGGGTAGGCGGCGTAGGGCAGGGTGTGGTTGGTGCTGGAGCTGACGGGGGTCTCGAAGGTGAGGTAGCCCTCGACGTTGACCGAGGCCTGACGGTACGTCCTGCCGTACAGCGCCACCGGGAAGGGGAACTTCACCGTGGCCGCACCCGCGTAGTCGCTGCCGAGGGGGAGCCGGGTGTCGCCCGTGGGGAACGCGGTGTCCCGCGTGGTGGTGCAGACGGTGCCGAAGCGGTCGCTGCGAGCGGCCAGGGTGAGGTCCTTGCCGCTCGCGTCCCCGGCCACCTGGACGGCGAACGAGCCGAGCGTCGCGCACCGGGAGACCGGGGTGACGATCAGCTGGTACGGGCCCTCGGGAAGCCTGAGCGTGTAGCTGCCGTCGGCGGCGGTCTTCGTGGTGGTGTCCGCGGGGGCGCCCGCCACCTCGATCGTCGCACCGGCCTCGGGTCCGGACAGGGTGCGCACGGTACCGGTGACCGTGCCCACGGGGGCGACGGAGAGGACCAGGTCGCGGGTGGCGGTGGTGTCCTCGGTGACGGTGGCGGTGGCCTCGGCGGTCGTGTAGCCGTACTTGGTGACCGTGACCCGGTAGTCGCCGACCATCAGCTTGGGCAGGGTGTAGGTGCCCGCGTCCGAGGTGGCGGCGGTGGCGTACATCGGTCCGTCGAGTTCCACGGTGGCGCCGGCCAGCGGTGCGCCGCCGGTGGTGACGGTGCCGGTGAGGCCGCCGAGGGGCCCGCGCGGTACGGAGGCGACGGCCGCGTAGGCGTCGAGCCGGCCCTCTCCGTAGACGTTGTTGTTCTCGGCGGTGCCGCCGCACGTGGTGTCGTCCACGTCGTGGGCCGAGCGGTCCAGGAGGCGTTCGGTGGCCGTGACGTCACCGCGGATCGCCGGGGAGGCCGCCCACATCAGGGCGACGGTGGCCGCGGTGTGCGGCGAGGCCATCGACGTACCGGACATGAGGGCGTAGCCGCCGCCGGGCGCGGCGGATCTGATGTCCACGCCGGGGGCGGAGATGTCCGGCTTGACCGCGCCGTCCTCACCGCTGCCCCGGGAGGAGAAGGACGCGATGTCTCCGGCGCTGTCGTAGGCGCCGGTGGCGTAGCTGTTGGTGTAGGCGCCCGGGGATCCGGCGGTGGCGCAGTAGGGGCCGGCGTTGCCGTTGGAGAACGCCGGGAAGATCCCCGCGTCCCGCCAGGCCCGGACCATGTCCTTGTACCAGGTGTCGATGATGTCGGCGCCCCACGAGTTGTTGACGACGTCGGGGGCGAGGTCCGGGCGCGGATCGCCGCCGTCGCGGTCGGTCGGGGCCAGGATCCACTGGCCGGCGGCCAGCAGCGCGTCCTGCGGGCAGCCGAGCGGGGTGCAGGCCTTGGCGGCCATCCAGCGGGCGCCCGGCGCCACGCCGATCGCGTTGCCGGCGTGGTCGTCGCCGACCATGGTGCCCATGGTGTGGGTGCCGTGCCCGTGGTCGTCGCAGGGCGCGTCGCCCGCGCAGGTCCGGGTGGCGTCGAACCAGTTGTGGTCGTGGGCGTAGGTGCCGTCGGCCTTCAGGCCCCGGTATCCGCCCATCAGCGTCGGGTGCTGGTAGTCGACGCCGGTGTCGATGGAGCCGATGACGGTGCCCTCGCCCCGGACTCCCAGTTCGTTCCAGACCTCGGGGGCGCCGATGCTGTCGAGGTTCCACTCGACGCCGTCGACCTTCGGCTCCCGCTCGGCGGGGAGGTCCGCCGGGAGGTCGAGCATTCTGTCGGCCCCGAGGGAGGCGACCTCGGGACGGGCGGCGATCTTCCGCGCGAGGGCCTTGTCGCCGGTGACCTTGAGGGTGTTGCTGATCCAGTACGAGGTGGAGGTCGCACCGGCCTTCCTGATGAGTGCGGCGACGGCGGCCTGGCTCCGGTCGGCCTCGGCCTTCTTGGCCGCGACGACGGCGCGGCCCCGGTCCGCCTTCTTCCGCTCCTTGCGCGCGGCCGAGGTGTCGGCCTGCTGGGCGAGCTGGACCCAGAAGGTGGTCCGGTCCTCGGTGTCGAGCCGTTCGCGGACCGTGCCGTCGGCCTTGCGTGCGTACGGGTCCGGTTCGGGCGGTGCGGCGGCCGAGGCCGGCACCACCCCCAGGAATGGCAGGCTCATGACAGTCACGAGCAAGGAGGCGACGGCGGCGCGCCGTCGTACGGGGACATGCCTCAACACGCACTCTCCTTCACGGGAAGCCCGCCCAGGGGCAGCGGATGATCGCGAGCGATGACCACACAGCAGTATGGGAGCGCCACACGGCGTCACCGGCGGCTCGGCGATGGCGAGTTGGCGACATGGCGCCCTTTCGCCAGCCGACCGTCCGGACGGGGTCCGGAGGCCGTAACGCCGGGTGCCCCTCGGACGGCGCACGGCGACGGTGAAGCGGCCGTCCGCGCCGCCGGACACCCCGGCCTCGCTCCAGGTGGCGGCGGATCACATCCAGTTGTTCCGCATGGCGTACCAGCCCAGCTGGAGCCGGGAGGTCACCGAGGCGAGGTCCATGAGCGCGCGCAGCCGGCGCTGGACGGTGCGGGGCGAGGTGCCGAGCTGCTTGGCCGTGGCGGCGTCCGTCAGGCCGGAGAGCATCAGCTGGAGGATCTGGCGGTCGATCGGGGCGAGTTCGGCGACCTCGCGCAGATAGGGGCGGGAGTGGCGCCACACGGCGGCGAACAGTTCGGTGACCAGGACGGTCAGAGGCTGCCGCAGCAGTACCGCGCGGTCCGGGCCGAGTTGCACCATGGCGGTCTCCCCGTCGGCGACGGCGAGCTTGAGCAGCGGGCTGTCGACCACCCGGACCTGCTCCCCGCGCCGCACCCGTTCCTCCAGGGCCGCGACCGCCGCCGGTTCGGCCAGGAACTCGCGGTCGACGAGGAGTTGGTACGTCACCCCTGGGGGCGCGCCGATCCCGTCGGAGGGTCCGTCGGAGGCGGCGGTCAGGGTCGCCGGAACCGGTGTGACGGTGTTGAGTCCGGTCAGGAACGCCTGGAAGGTGTGGCGGGCCCCGGTCTCCAGCTCCAGGATCCGGCGCGCCTGCGCGGCCGGTCCCTCGACGGTCTCCACATGCACCAGCCCGTCGTCGGCGGGCCGTTCGCGGACGAGGTCGGCGACGGCGGCCTCGGCGCGCCGCAGGTCCTCGCCCAGTCGCCGGAACGCGGCGTGCAGCCGCTCCTCCCGGTCGGCCGGTCCGCCGCCGGCGGCGGGCGCGGGGGCGGGCCGGACCGCCGTGGGGTCCGCCCCGTCGGCGGTCCTCGCGAGGCGTCCGGAGTCGGGTGTGGGCGCGGGCACTGGCATGGCCTCAGTCTCACCGAAGGCCGCGCCGCTCCCCCGCTCCCCGAGGGGGGTCCCGGCGGGTCCCGGAAGGCCGTTTCGCCTTGCGGTTACTGGCCCGTGGGCGGATCGGGCCCGCTCGGAAGGGGGTGTGGCGACAGTACGTCATGTCGTGTCCTCGCCACCCCGGCGGGGGCGTGCGGTCCGGTCGCCGGAGAGGACGGCCGGACCGCACACCGGGTGTGCTAGCGGCGGGACTTGTTGACCTCGAAGGCGCGGGTGACGGTCTGCTCGACCGAACTGCCGTCACTCGCGGAGACTCTGGCGCGCAGGGTCGCGTACGAGGCACCGGCGGGGGCGGTCAGGCCCGCGTGCGGCGGCGTTCCGGCCCTGCCGGCCGTGAGGCGGACGGGGTGCCAGGTGGCGCCGTCGTCCCAGCTGACCTGCAGCCGCACCGGTCCGGTCCCGGCCGCGACGGCTCCGGGTGCCCGCTGGACCTTCACGTCCACCCGGGTGGACGCCCCGCGCGGGGCACCGCCCGAGGCGTCGAGACCGTGCGGGGTGAAGCGGACGGCCATGAGCGGGAGGATCGTCCCCGCTCCGTCGTCGGTGTCCGAGTCGAACGCCCAGTGGGCGGTCACCCGGGTGGACAGGGCCGTGTAGGCCTGGTCGCGGGTGAGGTCGGCGTCCAGGGTGTAGCGGCCGGGGCCGGCCGGGACCGTGACGGTCCTGCCGCTGCCGACGGCGTTCCACTCGCTCAGCTTCTGCCCGTCCCCGGTCAGGGTGAGGGTGCCCGTCGCGCCCCAGTCGGAGCCGCCCCGGCTGCCGTCGCCGTCGGCGAACCACGGCGTTCCGGCCCAGACCACGGAGTTGTTGACCCGGTAGGCGGGCGCGGCCGGGAGGGCCGGGCCGATCACCGCGGCGGCGAAGTCCAGCCGGGTCGTGGCGTGCGGGCGGACGGACTCGGTCTGCGTCGCGAGGGACTGCCGGCCGGCGATCGTGGCGCGGTCCAGCCACGCGCCGGGCGTGCGGTAGTCGGTCACGGTCGACGGGAAGCGGACCGACTGGTCGATGAAGAGCGGCAGCAGCGTCTCGTCGTCCGGGGTCGCCCCGCTCGTTCCGGCCGCCGGGGTTCCCTGGGCGTTGAAGTGCACGCGGACGTCGGTCAGTTCGTGGCGCCGGACCGAGAACGCCGGGCGGGCCGGGACCTCTCCGTCCCAGGAGCGGGCCACGTGGTAGAAGAACGGGCTGGGCTGCTGAGAGGAGGCGCCCTCGGCCGCGAACACGGCGAACGTGCGGTAGCGGGCGTCCTCGTCGGCGAACGGCGTCGCGAACAGCGACTGCCCGGAGTGCTCGCCGGTGGTGACGACGCTCAGGGTGTACGTGCCGGTGCCCGCGGGCAGGGAGAGGGCCGCCTGTACGGCGGTGGCACGGGCGGCCGGGTCGTGGACGTCGGCGCCGACCGGGGCGGCGGTGCGGGCGTCGAGGTCGACGCCGGTGTCGTCCAGCGGGGTGACCGAGGTGACGGCCATGGTGGTGGTGCGGTCCGTCCCGGCACCGCTGGTGATGGTCATGGCGACCCAGTACTGGGCCTCGGGGACGGTCACCGTGCCGGTGCCGGCCGTGATGCGGACCGGGTAGCGGTCGCCGGTCCAGCGGTTGACCATCATCGCGGACCCGGTCGCCGGGGAGCCGTCGCGCTGCTGGGCGTGGAGCGTGACGGTGTGACTGGGCACGGGGCTGTCCACGCCGAGGATCGTCCGGGTGACGGGCGTGCCGGCCCGCGAGGCGGTGAGGACCGCGGACCACGGGCCGTGCGGCAGCAGGGCGGCGCGGGTGGTGACGGTGGCGGTCGCGGTGCCGTGCGCGGGGACGGTGATCCGGTCGCGGTCGACGGAGAACTGCTCGGTGTTGCCGGGCTGGGCGGTGGGCGAGAGCGGCTTCTCGACGGCCAGGTCGAGCGTCGTGGCGCTGTTCCCCGTGTTGGTGAAGGTCACCGTGTGCGTGGTGTCCTTGCCGGCGCCGTCCGACCAGCCGGGGACGGTCGTCAGGTTGGCCGGGGAGGCGAGGACCGTCTGCCGGACGGCGCGGCCGGCGTCCGTGCGGCCGGTGCCCTGCTGGTAGGCGGAGCGCTCGGCGTTCGGCTCGGCGCTGTTCATCAGCGCGGTCTTGATCTGCTCGCCGGTCCAGTCGGGGTGTGCCTGGGCGACGAGCGCGGCGGCTCCGGCCACGTGCGGGGTCGCCATCGAGGTGCCGCTCTTGGCCGTGTGGCCGCCGCCCATTCTCGCGGCGACGATGGAGACGCCGGGGGCGGTGAGGTCGGGCTTGACCGCGTTGTCGCCGGGGCGGGGACCGCGGCTGGAGAACGGGGCGAGTGCGTCGTCGGCGTCGACGGCGCCCACGGCCAGGGCGGCGTCGGCGATGGCGGGGGCGCCCACCGTGCCGGTGCCGTACTCCCCGTCGTTGCCCGCGGCGACGACGAAGAGCGTGCCGGTGCGCGCCGACAGGTCGTTGACGACCGCGATCGCGGGGTCCGTCTCGTCCGCGGGCCCGCCCAGGCTCATGTTGACGACCTCGGCGTGGACGGTGTTGACGGCCCAGTCGATCCCGGCGAGGAGCGCGGAGGTGGGGCAGAGGCCGGTGCTGTCGCAGACCTTGCCCACGGCGAGGGAGGCGTCGGGGGCGACGCCCCGGTAGGTGCTGTCGACACCGGCGATGGTGGAGGCGACGTGGGTGCCGTGGCCGTTGTCGTCCTCGGCGCTGTTCCCGCCGAGGAAGTTCGCGGAGGCGGTCACCCGGCCGGCCAGGTCCGGATGGTCGGAGTCGTAGCCGCTGTCCAGGACGGCGACGGTCACGCCCTTGCCGGTGTACCCGTCGGACCAGGCCTGCGGGGCGTTGATCTGGGGAACGCTCCTGTCCAGGGCGATGCGCATCCGGCCGTCCAGCCAGAGCTTGTTCGCCCCTCCGGCCAGGGCGCGGCCGGTGCCGGCGGTGAGGCGCTTCCAGGTGGCGGCGGCGTCCGCGCCGCCGTGCGGGTCGAGCGCGGTCAGTCCCAGACGCGGGATCGCGCGCCCCGGCCGCGCCGCCCCGCCCGCCGCCGTACGGGCCTTCCTCGCGGCCCCGGCCCCCTTGCCGTGCTGGACGATCAGGCCCACGGCCCCGGTGGACCGGGTGCCCTTCGTGCCGTATCCGGCGTCCAGGAGGGCCTTCACGTCGAAGAGCCGCGGGTCCAGCCGGCCCGCCGCCAGCAGCGGTTCGGCGTCCGCGGGCACGACGCTGACGTCGTCGGACCCGACGGAACTGGTGGTGAAGGCGATGTCACCGCGGCCGGGCGCCGGGGTGACCGTCGCCGCGCGGACGGCGGTGCCGGTCCGCTCGACGGTGACCGTGTCGCCGGTGGGCAGCGGGACGGTGAAGGTCGTGGGCACCGCGGGCCGGGTGGCGGTGGTGGCCGCGGTGCCCGGACCGGCCGCCTGCGCGGCGGTGACGGGGACGAGGGCCGCCGCCACCAGACCGGCGGCCGCGGCTATGGATCTGACCTGCATGAAGGGAACCCCCAAGGTTCACGGAGCGAGGACGCGACGCATCCTCGCAGCGCGAAGGGGGTTCAACGGCGGTCATGGGGTGGCGACTTGGCGACGCGTCGTAGTTCCGCCACCGCACGGACGGACGAAGGGGCCGCCCGTCTCCGGGCGGCCCCTCGCGGCGTGTCTCAGCGCACCTCGTACGCGCGGACCATCGTCTGGGCGACGCGGGCGCCCTGTCCGTCGGTCAGGGTGACGCGCAGGTGGACGAAGGTCCCGGCGGGGGCGTCGCCCGGGACGGACGCCTGCCAGGTGCCGTGCGTCCGCCTCGTCGTGGCGGGCCGCCAGTCGGTGACGGCGTCCGTGGTGGTCTGGTCACCGTAGGCGTACTCGACGAGGGCGGTCTCCAGGGCGACGGGAGTCTCGCTGCCGTCCACGGCCGCGCCGACGCCGATCGTGGTGGCCTCTCCCGCGGGGCGGGTGTTGCGCAGATCGGAGGGGAGGCCGAGGACGGGGATGAGGAGGCGCTGGGCGCCCTGGTCGGCCGGGCCCGAGCGGAAGCTCCACTCCGTGGCGTAGGCCAGGCCGGTGCGGTCGGCGGCGGAGGCGGGCCGCTGCCAGGTCTGGCGGAACGTGAGGTCGGCCGGTTCGCCGGGCAGCTCGTACATGCCGGAGACGAGGGCCTCGGGTTCGCCGTTCACGAGGAGTTGACGGGTGCCGTAGTCGGAGCGGGCGAGGGTGGAGTCATGACCGCCGGCGTCGCCGAACGGGGCGATCGTGAAGGTGAGCCGGTCGCTGTCCCGGTTCATCAGCGCCGGGCTGTAGGTGTTGCGGACCGGGCCGTAGGGCGACTTGTACCAGTACGCCGTGGACGGGCCCCGCAGGACCGCGCGGGGACCGTCGTAGGCGGTGCCGCTGTTGGGGCCGAGGTCGCGGCGCATCAGCGTCGTCCAGGTCAGCCCCTCGGTGCCGGACGGGGTGACGTACTCGGTGCGGCGCTGCGGGGCGTGCAGGGGCAGCGTCGTGCCGCCCGCCCAGACGGCGGCCATGCCGGGCAGGCCCACCTTGACGTCGGACCAGTAGGTGGTGTCGCCGGTGCTCTGCTGCACGTGGTAGCGGGCGTCGGTGACGGCGAGTTCGCGGTCGCGGACCCGCCGGGTGCCGGGGCGGATCGCGTTCTTCGAGGTGTACGCCAGGTTGTACACGTACGGGCTGTTCGCGGTCGCGGTCCCCGACCAGCTCAGCTCCGCCGATCCGGACGGCGCGGCCTCGGCCTCGGCCTTCAGGGCGAGCGCGTCGTCCCAGGTGACGGTGGCCTGCGGGACGCCCTCGGGGCCGGTGGTCTGGATGCGGCCCCTGGTGTCGGGGGCGGCGGCCAGCACCCCGACGGCACCGGCCCTGGCGGCGGCGGGTCCCCAGATGTAGGCGTTGCCGCCCCCGGTTCCGGCGTCGACCAGGGCGACCTTGCCCTTCAGGTCGTGCGCGGCGAAGTTCTCCTCGGTCCCCTTGCCGATCGCGACGACCTCGGCGGAGCCCCGCCCGTCGAACTCGGTGGCCTTCTGCACCGGCAGGGAGTCCAGGACCCGCCCGCCGCCGGTGGTGAACCGGGCGCGCGGCGCGGTCTGCCGTACGGACGCGAGGAAGGTGACCCGCTCGGCGCGGCGGACCGGCTGGGCGTAGAGCCCCTTCGCGTACGAGGGCACGGAGGTGACGTATCCGGCGAGCAGCCGGCCGGTGTCGTCCAGGCCGTGGGTCAGCCCGATCGCGAATCCGCTGGGGCGGCTCGGCCGGTCGGTGTCCCAGGCGACCGGTTCGGCGGCGCGGGCGTCCAGGGTGACGGTGGTGTCCCCGGAGACGGTGAGTCCGGGCCGGTAGAGCTGGGAGACCGACGCGACGCTGCCGAGGTCTCCGGGCTCGTCCCGGGTCATGATCACGCCGCTGAGGTCGTAGGTGCCGAGCGGCACCCGGATCGTGGTGCTGCCGGCCTCGGGATAGCCGATGACATAGCGGCGCGCGGTGTCGCGGTGGTCGTCGAACAGCTGGAACGTCGAGAGCGGGTCGGCGGGTTCGCCGTGGCGGTCCAGGCCCTTGACGGTCAGATCGGCGGACGGCGCCTCCAGATGCACGGCGAACGGCACGTCGAGGCGCACCCCGTGCGCGCCGGTGCCCAGGAGGCGTCCGGTGAGGGTGCCGTACGCCCCGGCGCCGAGCTTCACCGCCGGGTCGATGCGGACCGGCACGTCGGCGGTGCCGTTCGCGGGCACGGTGACGCGGGTGCGGGCGGGTGCGGCCAGCCCCCGCACCCGGCTGCCGTCGTCGCCGCGCACCTCGCGGACGGCGAGGTCCAGGGTGACGTCCTCGTCGGTGACGTTGGTCAGGGTGACCGCCCGGTCGACCGGGTCGAGTCCGGCCTGCGGATACGCGAAGTCGCCGAGGAGCGTGTTGGGCGCGGCGACGACCGGCTGGGTGAGCGCGCGGGCGACGTCCATCGGTCCGGCGCCCTGGTCCAGGACGGGGGCGCCGGTGTCCTCTGCCGAGGAGGTGAGCAGCGCCTTGAGGCGGGCGGGCGTCAGACCGGGGTGCTGCTGGAGCAGGAGCGCGGCGCCGCCGGCGACGTGCGGGGTCGCCATGGAGGTCCCGGACATCGCCCGGTAGGCGAGATCGCCCCGGCCGCCGGCGCGTGCGGCGACGACGCCGACGCCCTGGGAGGCGATGTCGGGCTTGGCGTTGACGCCGTCGGCGGAGGGGCCGCGGCTGGAGAAGGGGGCCGTCTCGTTCTTGCGGTCGACGGCGCCGACGGTGAGCGCGCCGGGGGCGCAGCCCGGCGTGGAGACGGTGCCGCGCAGCGAGGCGTTGCCGGCCGCGATGACGAAGAGGGCCTTGTCCGCGAGGCGTTGGACGGCTTCGACGTCCGGTCCCGCGCAGCTGGTGGCGCCGTCGGCGCCGAGCGACATGGAGACGACCCGGGCGCCCTGGGCGACGGCCCACTCCATGCCCTGGACGATGCCGCTGATGGAGCCGGAGCCGTCGTCGCCGAGCACCTTGCCGACGAGGAGGTCCGCGCCGGGGGCCATCCCGGCGTACCGGCCGCCGGAGGCGGCGCCGGTGCCGGCGACGGTGGACGCGGTGTGGGTGCCGTGACCGGTGCGGTCCTGGCCGTCCTGGCCGGTGACGAAGACCTTGGTGGCCGTGATCCGGCCGGCGAGGTCGGGGTGGTCCGCGTCGATTCCGGTGTCCAGGACGGCGACCTTGACGCCGGTGCCGTCGAGGCCGGCGCGGTGGGCGGCACCGGCGCCGGTGAGCGGCACGGTCGGGGTGTCGGGCACGGGGGCGGCGGTGCCCCGCACCTTGGCGTCGAGCCAGATGCGGGTGACGGCGCCGGCGGTGCGGGCGGTCGCCTGGGCGGGGGCGAGCTGCCGCCAGGCCTCGGCGGCGGACTTCTTGGTGACGGCCAGTCCGGCGCCGCCGATGGAGGCGAGCGCGGCGGTGGTCCGGGTGCCGGGCCGGGCGGTGCGCGGGGTGCGTCCCCCGGCGTACTCCACGATCACGGGCAGGGTGGCGGAGTGCGCGTCGTCGTAGCCGTCGGCGACGAGCCGGCCGATGTCGAAGAGGCGCGCGTCCACGAGTCCGGCGTCCACCAGCTTCTCGACGCCCTGCGGGAACACATAGGTGCGGGTGCCGTCCTGCCAGACGGCGGCGGGGTGGTCGGTGCCGTCCACGGGGCGCGGCGCGGCCGCCAGGACCCGCCCGTCGTGGGCGATCCGGGCGTCGACCACGTCACCGGTGACCAGGGTGACGGTCACGGTGCGGGCGGTGTCGGCGCCGGTGCCGGTCACCGGGGTCGCGGTGGCGGCGGGTCCGGCCTGGGCGGCGGGTGTGCCGACGGCGAGCAGCGCCACGGCCGCGAGCCCGGCGGCGGTGGTCCGCCACGGTCTGCTGCGTCTCACGGGAACTCCTGATCGATGGGGTGATGGACCAGAAGGGTGGCCAATGCGCGTGCCCGGTGGGCGGGTTCGGACTGGCGAGTGGCCGCCATGACGTATTCACGACACCCAGGGGGCCGGGTGGCCGCAGGTCGTCGAGGGGGTCCCTGCGGGCACGGCTGCGGGGGCGGCGACACTAGGGGCATGTCGCCCGTTCCAGGAACACCCTCGCAGCGGCCCGAAGGGGCCGCGCCGTCCGGTCCTGCCCTGCGCGCCTCCCTCGATGAGCTGCGGGGGCATCTGCGGGGTGCGGACGCCGCGCTGGCCCGGCTGTTCGGGCAGTGGGGGCCGGAGGGCGGCGGGACGGCCGACGAGCACGTGGTGCGGGTCTGGGAGCGCGTGGAGGAACAGGCGCGCCGCATCTACGAGATGGAGTACGCGGCCCGGACCTCGCTGTGGGGCTTCCAGTCGGGGGCGAACACCGTGGCCCCGGTGCCCACGACGATCCCGGGCGGCCCCGACGGGCCCGGTGCGTCGGGCGGTCCGGAGACGGCGGGTCCGGACGCGGGCGGGGGGCCGATGCGCAAGGACGGGAATCCGGATGCCTCGTACCGGATCGTCGTGGACCGGGACTTCCTGTCCGAGCCGGCCGCGCTGCGCGCCCTGGACCTGCGGGTGGAGCGGGGGCATCAGGTGCGGGTGGTGGACCAGCCGCTGATCAAGCTGCTGATCGCGGACGAGGAGACGGCCATGGTGCAGGT
Source organism: Streptomyces sp. NPDC024555 (assembly GCF_055559335.1). NCBI lineage: Bacteria > Bacillati > Actinomycetota > Actinomycetes > Kitasatosporales > Streptomycetaceae > Streptomyces > Streptomyces sp. NPDC024555. The sequence continues at coordinate 458,358 of NZ_JBVHKV010000003.1, read as the reverse complement.
CGAGCCGGGGCGCTCGCTTGAACTGCGGCCGCCGCTGGTGGTGCTGGCCGTCGAGCTGTTCGAGTCGGTGTGGCGGCGCTCGCGCCCGTATCTGCGGGAGGACGGCGATCTGAGCCCCACCGACCGCCGCATCCTCCAGCTGATGCTGTCCGGGCTCACGGACGCGGCGACGGCCCATCAGCTGGGCACGTCGCCGCGTACGGTGCAGCGCCGGGTGCGGGCGCTGATGGATCTGGCCGCCGTGACCTCGCGCGTCCAGTTGGGCTGGTACGCGATGCGGAACAACTGGGTGTGACCACCCGGCCCGGCGGCCGTCCGGCTACATCAGGGACAGGTAGTCGTCCAGGGACTTGCCCCTCCACCGCTTGACCGGGTCGGTGTAGTGGTCGCTCATGCTGTTCTGCCGCAGGTAGTTGTCCTTGACCCAGGCGAGGTCCCGGGGACCGACGGTCCCGTCGTGGTCGATGTCGGCGGTCCGGTCGGCGGTGCCCCGTGCCGCGTAGACGGCGGCGGCGTCCCGGACGTCGATGACGTCGTCGCCGTTGACGTCACCGGCGATCAGGGCCGCGGGTGAGCTGCCGGCGGTGCCGGCGACGCCCCAGGCGCCGTTCAGGCCCAGGTCGATGTCCTCGGTCCAGGAGAAGTGTCCGGGCACCTCCACCCGGAAGCGGTAGGGAGTGTCGAAGGGAGTCAGACCGGTGACCGAGATCCGGCCGCTCCGGTCCACGGCGGCGTCGCGCGTGGTGCCGTCGGGCGCGGTGAGCGTCGCCTCGATGGCGTCGGCGGTGTGGTCGCGGACGGTGTCGTAGGCGCCGTCCCGGGTGAGCAGGGCCTGGGCGGCGGGGCGGGCGACGAAGGTCGACGTCGGGTTGAGCATCCGGACCGACCCGTAGAACTGGATGTTCAGGTTCGTCTTCGCGCCGGCCGTGTCGACGACGGAGGTGGTGCCCGTGGTGAGACCCGCGGCCGTCGTCGTGGTGCCGCCGGTCACCTCGTACGTCACCTTCAGCAGGGGCGTCGACCCGCCCGTCAGGCCCTCGGCGTCGGCGACGTCGAACGACACGGTGCTGTACGAGGAGGCGCCCGCCGAGACGTCGCTCCGGGTGATCTCCGAGGGTCCGTGGGCCGTGAGTTCGGCGGTCGGTTCGACGGAGACGAGCCGGATGTTGCGGTCGTCGTAGCGGATCTGAGAGGTGAACGACTTCCAGTTCTTCAGGTGGTGCGCGGTCAGGGTGTAGGTGACGCGGTCCCCGGCGCGGGCGGCCGACGCGCTCGCGTCGCCGACCACGTACGGCGTGCCCTTCTTGATCAGGTTGAGGATGCGGATGTCACCGATGTTGCCCGCGGCGTCCGTGGGCCACAGCTTGAGCAGGGAGACGGGCGGTCCGACAGGAAGTCCGACCTGTCCCGCCACCGCGCCCTCGTCGTCCGCCGCCAGGGAACCCTCGGGTGCGAGCGGGCTGTAGAGCGAGTAGTAGAGGCGGTTGTCGGCCTGGCCGATGTCGAGGCCGGAGGCGTGGATCGCGTCGGCCTGGGCGTCGCGCAGCGTGCCGGTGACGGTGAAGGAGGTGGCGTCGGCGGGCCGTTCGACGACGGTGGGGCGGGCCGGGTTCCAGGCGCCGTGGGCGTCCTGGTAGTCGGGGAGCTTCGTATCGACGTAGACGTCGCGCAGTTCGGTGTCCGTGCCGCCGGCGGCGTCGGTGCCGACGATGCGCAGCTTGTACGCGCCGTCCGGCACATAGCGGCCCCGCGGGTCGACGGGGGTGCCCCTGTCGCCGGTCAGCGGGTAGTACCAGGGGCCGACGGTCGCCGGACCGTACAGCACGCCCTCGCTGAGTCCGACGGTGTTGATGCCGCCCAGGTAGCCGAGGTCCCTGCCGTCGGCGTCGGCGAGGAACACGTCGACGCTGCGCAGCTGACCGGCCATCATCAGGTTGAAGGTCGCGGCGCCCTTGCCCACCGCGCCCTGGTCGGAACCGAGCCCGGTCGACATGACGGGCTTGGTCATCTCGATCCTCTCGAACCCGGACGGGGCGACGCGCAGGCCGAACGGCACGCGCAGGACGGGCAGTCCGCTCCCCCGGCGCGGGGTCAGGGTGACGGTGCCCTCGTAGTAGCCGGCCGGGGCGCCGGCGGGCACGCGCAGGGCGGCGGTGAGGTTCCGCCGGCCGTGGGCGCCGACGGTGACCGTGCCGGGAGCGGTCAGGGCGAGATGGGCGGCGGCGCCGTCGGCGGAGACGCCGGAGCCGGTGCCGAAGGCCGTCCGCACGGTGTACGTGGCGGGCCGGCCGCTGTCGTTGCGCACCCGCAGGGTCCGCTCGACGCGGGTGGCGCGGCCCACCGGCAGCACGCCGAGGTCCAGCGCGCCCGTGTCGGCGGCGATCTCGGTCCGCTCGCCCTCGACGGTGACGTACGGGGTGGTCTCCGGCACCTGGACGGAGGTGGCGGCGTGGACCGCCGCGTACGGGTCGACGGCGCCGGCCCCTGCCTCGAACACGCTGACGTCGCCGGGCAGCGCGGTCGCCGTGTTCATCAGCCGCGCCTTCACGGCGTCGGGGCTCAGCGAGCGGTCGTGCTGGAGCAGCAGGGCCGCGGTGCCCGCGACGTACGGCGCGGCCATGGAGGTGCCGCTGAGCCGGGCGTAGGCGTAGGTGTAGTCGTCGCCCTCCGGGTCGACGATGTCGGCGGGCACGGACGACAGGACGCTGACGCCGGGCGCGGTGACCTCGGGCTTGATGGCGGAGGTGCCGTAGACCGGGCCGCGCGAGCTGAAGTCGGCGAGGGTGCCGTCGCCGAGCCGGAAGGTGCCCCGGGCCGCGAAGGACACCTCGGCGCCGGCCGTGCCGAGCGCCGCGCCGTCGGCGGCCGTCACCGAGAACGCGGGGACGTAGCGCGGGTTCTCGCCGAGGTAGACCGGGATGTGTCCCTCGTCGGCGTTGTCGTTGACGAGCAGTACGGCCGCGGCGCCCTGGTCGTGGGCGCGGCGCACCTTCTCGTCGAGGGGGATGCCGCCGCGCCGGACGAGGACGGCCCGGCCGGTGACGTCCTTGCCGGTGTATCCGGCCGCGGTGCCGGTGGAGACGTCGACGACGCCGAGCGGGCCGCCGGTCAGCCGGTCGAGGGCGTCGCCGAAGGGCTGGGCGAGCAGCCGCCCCTCGGCCGAGGCGGATCCGGCGGTCAGGGTGTACGAGGGCAGGGTCAGCGGCGCGGCGTGGGCGCCGACGGTCAGCGGCAGCGCGGCGGCGGCCGGGGTGGCGACCGTGCCGGTCTTCGGTCCGCTGTTGCCGGCGGCTATGACGGTGGTGACGCCGGCCAGGACGAGGTTGTCGGCGGCGATGGACTGCGGGCTGAGCGGGTCGTTGATCGCGGCGCCCAGCGACATGTTGACGACGTCCATGCCGTCGGCGGCGGCCCGGTCCATGGCCGCGACGATGTCACTGGTGCGGCCGCTGCCGTAGGGGCCGAGGACCCGGTAGGCGTACACGGAGGCGTCGGGGGCCACGCCGTGCGCGGCCCGCTCCCGGCCGGCCGCGCCCCGTCCGGCGACGATCCCGGCGACATGGGTGCCGTGCTCGGTGTAGTACGCGGATCCGGCGTTCGTCTCCGGCCGGCCGGAGGCCTTCCAGTCCTCGTACGTGGTCTCCATCGGGTCGTCGTCGTTGTCGACGAAGTCGTGGCCGCCCGCGTACACGCCCTTGAGGTCGGGGTGGTGGTAGTCGATGCCGGTGTCGATGACGCCGACCTTGACGCCCTTGCCGGTGACGCCCTCGGCGTGCAGCCGGGTGAGGGCGTCGTCGCCCTCACCGCCGCCGGCCCGCCCGCCCGTGCCGGAGCCGGGGGCCTCCGGGTCCGAGAGCGCCTTCACCTCGGCGTCGGGCCAGACGGAGGCCACCCCGTCGTGGTCGAGGAGTTCGGCGACGCGGTCGCCGGGCAGCCGCAGGCTCACCCCGTCGAAGCTCCGGGTGAAGCTGCGGCGCGGCTTCGGCACCGCGACCGCGCCCCTCGCCGTGCCCTTCGCGGTGTCCTTCGCCCCGGCCTCCGGCGCGGGGAACATCGTCGCCAGCGCCTCGCGGAAGGAGTCCTGGGCCTCGGTCACGGCGGCGCGCGCGTCGCTCTCGCTCAGTTCGCGGCCCTGCGCGGCGGCCAGCAGCCGGGCGGTGCGGGCGGGCGGGGTGCGCAGCTGCACGATGACGTCGACGGGGTCGGAGGAGGCGAGCGCCCGGTCGGAGAGGTGCACCCCGCCCAGCTCCAGCCCCGCCATCCGGTGCAGCGCCTGGCGTTCCTGCCCGTCGAGGGAGGCCAGCACGGCGGCGGCGCTGGGCGGGGCGGACGGTGTCGTCGCGGCGGCCGCCGCCGGCGCCGCGCCCGCGGCGGCGGCCAGCAGCGCGGCCGCCACCACCAGGGACAGGCGTCGTTGTTCCGGGACGTGCGTCATGGGATGCCTTGCTTCCGCTCGGGAGGGACCGGGGATCGTCGCACGATCATCGGTGCGGGCGGAGCAGGGCGGAAGGCCGGTCGCTGGCGGGATCACGACGTGTCGTCAAACCGCCAGCGGAAGGCCGCGGGGCGGGGCGCGCCCCGGATACGGGGCCGGGCGGGTCAGTCGTCGTGGCCGTGGTCGCGCGGCCGCCGGCCCGTCCAGACGGGTTCGAGCGCCTCCCATTCGCGTTCCCAGGCGTCGAGCCGTCGGTTCAGGGCGCGTCTGCGGACGAGGAGGAAGCCGCCGCCCTCGGCGAGGACGACGAGGCCGGTGACGACGATCCCGAAGGCGGCGGAGGTCAGCGCGCGCTGGGCGAGGCCGAACGCGGGCCGGGCCCGGTAGGCGCCCGCGTCGTCGACCCAGATCTCCACCGGGGTCCCCTTCGCGGTGTCCGGCCGCACATGGACGGTGCCGGTCCTCGGGGTGTGCGCGGGGTACTCCCAGCGGGCGGGCGCGGTGGCGGTGGGCGCGGCGGCGTAGCGGGTCTCGGGGACGATCTCGGACCGGTCGGTGGTGGTGGCCACGACCCGGTGGCGGTGGGCGGCGGCCACGGCGTCGTCCCGGGCGTCGGCGCGCCAGGCGGCCGCCGCGCCGAGCAGACCGCAGAGCAGCGCGAAGAGGGCGGCGACGACGAGGTAGCGGTGCACGGGGTGGCGCCGCCCGGACGCGGCGGGGCCGAGGTCCGGGAGATCGTCGCTGTCCATGGCGCTCGCCTCCGTGCCCGGCCGGAAAGGGGCGGGACGGCCCCGGGGGCCCCTGCCTCCGTCCCAGCTTGGCCCTCTCGGGGGCGCCGCGCACGCCGGAGCCGGAAGGCCGAGGTCCGAAAGCCGCGGCCGGGACGCCGGCGGTCCGGCTCCGGCCTGCGCGAAACCGGGCCGGGGCGGTGCCGGGGTGTGCGGGGCGGTGCACGGTGCCGGTGCCGGGATGTGCGCGGGGCGGTGCCACGGTGCCGGGGCCGCGCCGAGGTCACGGTGCCGGGGCGGTCCCACGGTGCCGGGGCGGCAAAATACCGGATTCCGGCGTCGGGCGGGCGGTTGTGCGGGGACCGGATGCGCGCGCGGGCGCTCCGGGCCACGCTGGAGGTATGGCTACTCCTCCGATCGTGATCCACCGGCCGACCCCGTCCGGGGCCCGGCTCGTCACCGTGCACATCGCCGGACGCGAAGAGAAGCTGGGGCTCGCCCACAGCGACCACGACGTCATCGTCTTCCTCGCGGACGCCGGGATGGCCGACCCCGAGCGGGCGCTCGACACCCCGTCGCTCGTCGAGTGGCAGGGCGCCGCCGCCCACGAGTACACCGCGTCCTGAACCGCTCCCGCCGGACGGCGGCCCGGGTCAGGGGGTCGCCGCGGAGACCACGTAGACGACCGGGGACGCCGGGTCCGTCATGTCGACGGTGATGTCCTGGGTGGGGCGCGGGTCGGGGTTGGTGTGCCGGACGCCGGCCCAGGAGACGCCGTCCACGAAGTGCCAGCCGGCGATCTTCCGGTCGCGGGCCCCGACGGTGACCTCGCCCGCCTCCAGCGCGGCCCGGCCGGTACCGACCTGGGTCAGGAAGCGGTCCAGACCGTTGGACGACGTGCGGAACTGCACGTACATCCGGCTGGCCTTCCAGTTGTTGGTCTCGTAGTACTGTACCTCGACCGCGTCCCTGGGGATCGGCACCTCGAAGATGCGGCGGAGCATGCGCGAGGGCCAGCCCTCGCGCAGTCCCTGGGCGGCCGCCTCGGCGGCCTTGTCCTGGCCGGAGCGGCGGCTCTGGCCCGCGGAGATCAGCAGGTACCCGGCGGGGACGCCGATCAGCAGCACGATGATGGTCGCCGTGATCAGGCGCCGGCGGATCGTCCGCCGCCGCTCCTCGGGGGGCGGGCCCTCGCCGGGCGGCGGGGACTGGCGCGGCACGACGGGGTGCTCGGCTGCGGTCATGGGTGTGGGCGTCCCTAGGAAGTGCGGGTGTTGCGGGTGTTGCGGATGGTGCTCGCGGCCTGGTCGTAGATCTGGGCGTACCGCTCGTAGCGCTCCACGCGCCGGCGGTTGGTGCGCCGGAACCGGCGGGCCACCAGCCGGGCCAGGTCGGCAGCGCCGACCATACCGGCCTCGGGGCCGAGCTGGGCCTTGGCGATCTTGGCCTCGGGGCGGTAGCCGCGCCCGGTGAGGTGCCGTTTGAAGGCGTCCCTGGCCGGTCCGATCAGCAGGTCGTCGGCGGCGCTGACGCCGCCGCCGATGACGAAGCAGGAGGGGTCGAGGGCGGCGGCCAGATTGGCGATGCCGACGCCGAGCCACTGGCCGATGTCCTGGAGGAGTTCCACGCACATCGCGTCGCCCTCGCGGGCCAGTTCGGTGATGAGCGGGCCGGTGATGTCGGGGATGTTGCCCTTGACGCGCTCGATGATCCCGTGGGCGACCGGCGAGTCGGCGGCGGCCAGCTCCTTCGCCTCCCGGACCAGGGCGTTTCCGGAGCTGTACTGCTCCCAGCAGCCCCGGTTGCCGCAGGGGCAGCGGTGGCCGCCGGGCACCACCTGCATGTGGCCGAACTCACCGGCGACGCCGTAGCGGCCGCGCTTGACCCGGCCGTCCTCCAGGATCGCGCCGCCGATGCCGGTGCCCAGCGTGATCATGACCAGGTGGTCCTCGCCGCGGCCGGCGCCGAAGCGCCACTCGGCCCAGGCGGCGGTGTTGGCGTCGTTGTCCACCATGACGGGAACGACGAGCCGGGAGGCGAGGGCGTCGCGCAGGGGTTCGTCGCGCCAGGCGAGGTGCGGGGCGAAGAGGACCTTGGAGCGGTCGGCGTCGACCCAGCCGGCCGCGCCGATGCCCACGGCGTGGACGTCGTGGCGGTCGGAGAGGTCCAGGACCAGCTCGACGATGGTGTCCTCGACGACCTTGGGACTCTTGGACTTGTCCGGCGTCTCGGTGCGCACGGTCTCCAGGATGGTGCCGTCGGCGTCGACGACGCCGGCCATCACCTTCGTCCCGCCGATGTCGATGCCGACGGTGGGGACCCGGGGCGCGGTGAGGTGCGAACGCCGTTCCCGGGTGCCGACGGTCCGCAGGACGGTGGCGCGGGCGGAGCCGCGGTGTGTGAAGTCGCGGTACGTGCTCATCGTCCCTGCGGGGTCTGGGGGGGCCGGTCCCTGGGGTTCCGGCGGCGGACGCGGTGCCCGCCGCCCCCGATTCTGCCACTGCCGGACGGGGCGCGTACGTCGGCCGCCGTGCCGCCGCGCGCCCGGCGGGCCCGGCGGGCGGGGCACGGGTGCGCGGCGGGGGCGGTCAGCCGGTGGTGCCGTCCTTCGACGCCGGGGCGTCCGGGCGGCCGGGCGTCGAGGTCCGCTCCAGCTCGTGGCTCAGCTCCTCCAGCTCGCTGCCGCCCGCCATCTGGCGGGTCAGCTCGTCGAGCGTGACGTCGTCCTTGGTGTGGCTCCCGGCCATCGCGCCCCGCTTGAGCAGGACGAAGCGGTCGCCGACGAGGAAGGCGTGGTGCGGGTTGTGGGTGATGAGGACCACGCCGAGCCCGGCGTCCCGGGCGGCGGCGACGTACTTGAGCACGACCCCGGACTGCTTGACGCCGAGCGCGGCCGTCGGCTCGTCGAGGACGAGGACCTTGGCGCCGAAGTGGACGGCGCGGGCGATGGCGACGCACTGGCGCTCACCGCCGGACAGGGTGCCGATGGGCTGGTCGACGTCGCGCAGGTCGATGCCCATCCGCAGCAGCGCGGAGCGCGTCGTCTCGCGCATCAGCCGGACGTCCAGGCGCTTGAAGGGGCCGGCGCCGACGGTCGGCTCGGAGCCGAGGAAGAAGTTCCGCCAGACCGGCATCAGCGGGACGACGGCGAGGTCCTGGTAGACGGTGGCGATGCCCCGGTCCAGGGCGTCGCGCGGATTGGCGAGGGTGGTCTCCTCGCCGTCCACGAGGAAGCGCCCGGCGTCGTGCCGGTGCAGTCCCGCGATGATCTTGATCAGGGTGGACTTGCCTGCGCCGTTGTCGCCGAGGACGCAGGAGATCTCCCCGGCGTGGACCTCCAGGGAGACGTCCTGGAGCGCCTTGATGTTGCCGTAGAACTTGCTGACGTGGTCCAGCTCGACCAGCGGCTGCCCGCTCGTTTCCCGGGGTGCCGTCATGAGGTCGCCTCCGCGCGCTTGCGTACCCATGCGTTGAGCAGGGTGGCCAGGAGCAGCATGGCTCCGAGGAAGAACTTGAACCAGTCGGGGTTCCACTCCGCGTAGACGATGCCCTTGCTGGTCATGCCGAAGATGAAGGCGCCGACGGCCGAGCCGATGGCGGAGCCGTAGCCGCCGGTGATCAGACAGCCGCCGATGACGGCCGCGATGATGTAGATCAGCTCGTTGCCGACGCCCTCGCCGGACTGCACCACGTCGTAGCTGAACAGCAGGTGCTGGCCCGAGACCCAGGCGGCGAAGGCGACTCCGAGGTAGAGGCCGATCTTGGTGCGGACCACCGGGACGCCGACCGCGCGGGCCGCGTCCGCTCCCCCGCCGACGGCGAAGATCCAGTTGCCGAAGCGGGTGCGGAGCAGGATCCAGGTGGCGAGCGCGACGAGGACGGCCCACCACAGGATGGTCACCTTCAGCTCGACGCCGCCGATCGTCAGGTGCGAGGCGAAGACCTTGCGGGCCGAGGGGAAGCCCTCCATGTTGCCGATGGTCTTCGTCGAGACGGTGCCGCTGATCAGCTTGGTGAAGCCGAGGTTCAGCCCGGTCAGCATCAGGAAGGTGCCGAGCGTGATGATGAAGCTGGGCAGTTTCGTCCGGGTCAGCATGAAGCCGTTGAACGCGCCGATGGCGAGGGTGACCAGCAGCGACACGAACACGCCGACCCAGACGTTGGCCGTCATCTGGTAGCTGAACATCGAGGAGACCAGCGCCGAGCTGGTCACCAGCACACCGGCGGAGAGGTCGAACTCGCCGCCGATCATCAGCAGCGCGACCGGCGCCGCCATGATCCCAATGGTGGAGGCGGCGTAGAGCACCGTGCCGAAGCTGGTGGCCCGCAGGAAGCTGTCCGCGACGACCGAGAAGAACAGGAAGACCGCCAGCGCGCCGACGACCGAGCCCAGCTCGGGGCGGCCGAGGAGCCTGCGCAGCGGCGAGGTGCGCAGCAGCCGCTCGTCGGCCGGGGCGGGGGACGCTCCGGACGCCGTCATCGGGTGCCCCGGTCGGCGTACGCGGCGAGCTGCGCGGCGTCGTCGGCGGTGATGATCTGCGGGCCGGTCAGGACCGGGCGGCCGCCGCCGAGGACGTTGCGGTTGTAGCGGTAGAGCCAGAGCAGGTCGACGGCCTCGTAGCCCTGGAGGTAGGGCTGCTGGTCGACGGCGAAGCCGAGGGTCTTGGCCTGGAGCTCGGCCGCGACCTTGGCGTTCAGGTCGAAGGTGTCGATCTCGGCCTTGCTGCCGGCGGTGTTCCTGGCCTTGACGGCGGCGTCGGCGAACGGGGCGCCGAGGGTGACGACCGCGTCGATGTCCTTGTCCGCCTGGAGCTTGGCCTCGATGGAGGCCTGGACGTCGGGCATGTTGGTGCCCTCGACGTACAGGTTCTGCATCTCCCCGTCGAAGGTCTTCTTCGCCCCGGCGCAGCGCTGCTCGTGGCCGACGTTGCCCTGCTCGTGCAGGATGCAGAGGGCCTTCTTGCGGCCGCGCGCGTTCAGCTCCTCGCCGACGGCCTCGCCCGCGATGGACTCGTCCTGGCCGATGTGGGTGAGCGCGCCGTACTTCTTGGACTCGGCGGAGCCCGAGTTCACGGTGATCACCGGGATGCCGGCCTTGACGGCCTTGGCCACGACGTCCTTCATGGCGTCGGGCTTCGCGAGCGTGACGATCAGCCCGTCGACCTTCTTGTCGATGGCGGCCTGGACGAGCTGGGCCTGCTGCTGCGCCTCGTCGTTGTGCGAGTACAGGAAGTTGATGTTGTCCTTCTGGGCGGCCGTCTTGGCGCCCTTCTGGACGATGTCCCAGAAGGTGTCGCCATCGCCCGAGTGGGTGACCATGGCGAAGGTCCAGCGGGGTGTGTTCACCGCGGACCGGCCCTCGGCGGCGGCCTGGGCCGCGCGCTCCTCCGCCCGCTTTCCGCCGGTGCTGCTGCATCCCATGAGGGAGACCCCGAGCACCGCCGCAAGCACGGCGCCCATCGCGCGTACCCCTGTCCGAACCCTTGCCACGACGCCGTGCCCTTCTTGTGCTGCTCGTTTGTGCTGCTGGTGGAGCCGGGTCCGTCAGGTCCCGGCCCGGCTGGGCAAGTATCCCCGAGCCCGGGGCGCCGCCCCCCGGAGGGGCGACGCACGTGTGTCGGACCGGGGCGTGTACGGGTCCGGCGGCCGGGTGCGGCCGGGCTCGTCGTACGGGGAACTCGTGTCACCGTACGAGAGCCCGGCGCCGGTGTCACCGTACGAGGAGCTGGAAATCGAAGGTGTAGCGGCTGGCGCGGTAGAGGTGGGTGCCGTGGGTGACGGCCCGGCCGGTGGCGTCGAGGACGGTGCGCTCCAGGGTGAGCACGGCGGCGCCCTCCGGTTCGCCGAGGACGGCGGCCTCCTCGGCGGTGGCGAGCCGGGCGCCGACGCTCTGGCGGGCGCTGTGCAGGGTGATGCCGGCGGTGCTCAGGATGCGCTGGAGGCCGGTGGCGCCGGCGCGGTCGCCGGAGAGGTCGAGGAGCCCGGCGGGCAGATGGTCGCGGAGCAGGGCGAGCGGTTCGCCGTCGGCGAGCCGCAGCCGTTCCAGGTAGCGGACCTCGGCGCCCTCGGGGACGTCCAGGACGGCGGCGACGGCGGCGTCGGCGGGCCGGGCCTCGTTGACGAGGACCGTGGTGGTGGGGTGCCGGCCGGCCGCTTCGAGTTCGTCGTAGAGGCTGCCCGGTCCGGGCGGGCGGGCCGCGCCCCGGTGCACGACCTGGGTGCCGACGCCCCGGCGGCGGACCAGCAGGCCCTTGTCGACGAGGGACTGGATGGCCTGGCGGACGGTGGGCCGGGAGAGTCCGAGCCGGGCGGCGAGCGCGATCTCGTTGCCGAGGAGGCCACCGGGGGCGAGGGTGCCCGCCTCGATGGCCGCCTCCAGCCGCTGGGCCAGCTGGTAGTAGAGCGGGACCGGGCTGGAGCGGTCCACGGCCAGATCGAGGGCGTCGGCGTCGGCGGTGGGTTTCGGCACGCCGGGAGCGTACCTCCGGGCCCGGACCCCCGGTAGTCCGGTTGTCCGGACAATTCCGCCCGGACGGGGGTACGCGGGCCGCGTCACCGCACGGACACCGGCGTTTGTCCTGACATTCGATTGACAGGGCTGGAAGGGGACGGCACGTTGGGTCCATGCGCATCGGACTCCTCGGCACCGGCCGGATCGGTTCCTTCCACGCGGGCGTCCTGGCCCGCCATCCCTCGGTCCGCGAGCTGGTCGTGGCGGACGCCGACCCGGAGCGCGCGGCGGCCGTCGCGACGCGGACCGGGGCGCGCGCGGCGGCCACGGCGGACGAGGTGTTCGAGGCGGGGGTGGACGCGGTGGTGATCGCCTCGGCGACCTCGGCGCACGCCGCGCTGATCGGCCGGGCGGCGCGTGCCGGACTGCCCGCGTTCTGCGAGAAGCCCGTCGCGCTCGACCTGCCGGGCACCCTGGACGCGCTGCGCGCGGTGGAGCGGGCGGGCACCGTCCTCCAGCTCGGTTTCATGCGCCGCTTCGACGCCGGCTACCTCGCGGCGCGGGCCGCCGTGCGGGAGGGCGCGCTCGGCCGGCTGCACACGGTGCGCACGGTGACCTCGGACCCCGAGCCGCCGCCCGCCGCCTATCTGCCGCTCTCCGGCGGGCTGTTCCGGGACTGTCTGATCCACGACTTCGACATGGTGCGCTGGGTGACGGGCCGTGAGGTGGTCCGGGTGTACGCCACCGGTGCGGACGCCGGTCCGGGGATGTTCCGCGCGGCCGGTGACGTGGACACCGCGGCGGCGCTGCTGACCCTGGACGACGGCACCCTGGTCACCTCGACGGCGACGCGCTGCAACGGCGCGGGGTACGACGTGCGGATGGAGCTGGCGGGCGAGCGCGACCAGCTCGCGGTGGGCCTGGACGAGCGCACCCCGCTGACCCCGGCCGAACGGCGCGGCAGCGGGGACGCGAAGCCGTGGCCGGGCTTCCTGGAGCGCTTCGCCCCGGCGTACGAGGCCGAACTCGACGCCTTCGTCCGGCTGGTGCGGGGCGAGGGCCGCAATCCGTGCGACGGCACGGAGGCGCTGCACGCGCTGCGGATCGCGGAGGCGTGCGAGCGCTCACGGCGTCAGGGGCGCCCGGTGGATCCGGCGGAGATCCCGACCGGCTGAGAGCGTGTCGGCACCCCCGCGCCCGGGGCCGGCGGCCGATCCGGACGGGGTTCGCGCAGACGCTCCGGGATCCGGGACGCCCCGCCCGCTCACCAGCGCACGGGCAGCGACTCCGGCCCCCGGATGAGCATCCCCGTACGCCAGGTCAGCTCCTCGGGGTCCGCGTCCATGGCCAGGTCCGGGCAGCGCTCCAGCAGGGACCCGATCGCCACCGCCGCCTCGATCCGGGCCAGCGGCGCACCCAGGCAGTAGTGGATGCCGTGGCCGAACGCCAGATGGCCGCGGGCGTCCCGGGTGATGTCGAAGCGGTCGGCGTCCGGGAAGCGCTCCGGGTCGCGGTTGGCGTCGGACAGGGCGATCAGGACGAGTTCGCCGCCGCCCGGGATACGGGTGCCGGCCACGTCGACGGCTTCGGTGGTGAAGCGGTACGTGGGGGTCTCGACCGGGCCCGCGTAGCGCAGCATCTCCTCCACCGCCCGGTCGATGAGCCCGGGGTCGGCGCGCAGGGCGGCGAGTTGGTCCGGGTGCGTGAGCAGGGCGAGGACGCCGTTGGCGATGAGGTTGACGGTGGTCTCGTGGCCCGCGACGAGCAGCAGCCAGGCCATGCCCAGGAGTTCGCCGGCGGAGAGCCGGTCGCCGTCCTCGTCGGCCGTGTGGATGAGCGCGCTCATCAGGTCCTCGCCGGGCTGTTCGCGTTTGTCGGCGAGGAGTCCGGTGAGATACGCGGTCATCTCGGCGGTGGCGCGGCGGCGGGCCGCGGCGTCGAGGGAGGAGACCGCGGTGTTGGACCAGTCGCGGAAGCGCCGGCGGTCCAGGAAGGGCACCCCGAGCAGTTCGCAGATGACGGACATCGGCAGCGGGAACGCCAGGGCCTCGACGAGGTCGGCCGAGCGGTGCGGGGCGGCCAGCATCGTGCCGAGCAGGTCGTCCGTCATCTCCCGCACCCGCGGGACGAGCCGCTGCATGCGGGGGGCGGTGAACTCGCGGGTGACCAGTTTGCGCAGCCGGGTGTGGACGGGGGCGTCCGAGCTGAGCATGGAGACCCCGGCGGCGACCTGGCTGAGTCCCAGCTCGGGCGCGGAGTTGTGCCACTCCTTGGAGAACCGCTGGTCCGCGAGGGCGGCGCGGCCCTCCTCGTAACCGACCACGAGCCAGGCGGGGGTGGTGTCCGGGAGCAGGACGCGGTGGACGGGGCCGCGGGCGCGCAGGGAGGCGTAGACGGGGTGCGGGTCCCGGGTGAACGCGTCCCCGAGGGCTCCGAGGTCGACTATGGAGGCGAGGGTCACTGGGAGGGCTCCTTCAGGACGGGGTGGCGCTCAGGACGGTGCCCTGGGCGACGGCGCAGAGCGTCTCGGCACCGTCCTCCCCCACCACGGACAGATCACACCGGGCCACGGCCTGCCGGCGTCCGCTGTGGACGACCTCGGCGCGGGCGACCAGGGTGGCTCCGGTGGCGGGCCGCAGATACTGGATGGAGAAGCCGCCGGTCAGCACGGCCGGGCCGAGCGTCGTCCCGGCGGCGAAGGTGAGCGCGTTGTCGGCGGCGTAGGCCAGCACACCGCCGTGCAGGAATCCGTTCTGCTGCCGCAGTTCCTCGCGGCTGTCGATCTCCAGCGTGGCCGCGCCACCGCCGAAGGCGGTGACGCGTGCGCCGACGAGGGTGCTGAACGGCTGGCTGTCCAGCACCTTCTGAGCCGCCCGCAGGTCGAGTCCGGTCATGAGGGGTCCTTTCCGGGTTCCGAGGAACCGAACGTATCCGGAGCGGCGGCCGGCGCGGGGGCGGTTCGGCTCACCAGCGGACCGGAAGCCGCCGCGCCCCCCGGATCAGCAGACCGGGCACCCATTCGGGGGCGGCGCCGTCCGGGTCCGGGGCGAGGCCGGGGCAGCGCTCCAGCAGGGCGCGGATCGCGATGCGGCCCTCCATCCGGGCCAGCGGGGCGCCGATGCAGAAGTGCGCGCCGTGGCCGAACGCCAGGTGGCCGCGCGGTTCGCGGCGGATGTCGAAGGTGTCGGGTGCCGGGTGGCGCGCGCCGTCGCGGCCGGCCCCGGCGAGGGAGACCAGGACCGTCTCCCCGGCCTCGATGACCCGGCCGGCGACCGTGACCCGCTCCCGGGCGAAGCGGTAGGTGGCGTTCTCCACCGGCCCCTCGTACCGCAGCATCTCCTCGACCGCCGCGTCGAGCAGTCCGAAGTCCGCTTTCAGGGCGGCGAGTTGGTCCGGGTGGTCGAGCAGTGCCCGGACCCCGTTGCCGATCAGGTTGACGGTGGTCTCGTGGCCGGCGACCAGGAGCAGGAAGGCCATGCCGATCAGTTCGTCGGAGGACAGCCGGCCGAGGTCGTCGTCCCGGGCGGCGATCAGGGCGCTCAGCAGGTCGTCGCCCGGTGTCCGGCGTTTGGTCGCGATGAGTTCGGCGAGGTAGGCGCCCATGGTGCCGAAGGCGTCGGGGTCCTCCTTCTCGCCGAGCGTGGAGACAACGGCGGCGGACATCGCGCGGAAGGCCTCGCGGTCCAGGTCGGGGACGCCGATGAGCTCGCAGATGACGGTCATGGGCAGCGGGAAGGCGAGCGCGTCGACGAGGTCGGCCCGCCCGGCGGGCACCATCGCGTCGAGCAGTTCCCCGGTGATCTGCCGGACGCGCGGGCGCAGGGCCTCGATGCGGCGCGGGGTGAACTCCCGGGAGATCAGCTTCCGCAGCCGCGTGTGGTCCTCCCCGTCCATCTCCAGCATGTTGTACTTGATGGCCGCCGAGCCGGAGTCCGTCTGGCCGGGCATGGTCCGCCAGTTCTTGGCGAAGCGGGGGTCGGCGAGGACGGCCCGCCCCTCCTCGTGGCCGACGACGAGCCAGGCGTGTTCGTACTCGTCGGTGCGGACGCTGTGCACGGGTCCGGCGGCGCGCATCCTCGCGTAGTACGGATACGGGTCCGCGAGGAAGTCGGCGTTCGCGTAGAGGTCGGTCTCGACGTCGGACATGGGCCCCACCCTCCCTGTCTGCGCGGTCCGGCCGCCCGGACCGCCGGGGTCAGCCTAGGGCGGTCCGGAAACGGCGAACGAAGGGTTCAGGCCAGGTCGTTGCCGTCCTCGGTGTCCAGAAGGCCCGCGTCGTGGATCAACAGCGCGATCTGCACCCGGTTGTTGAAATCGAACTTGGCGAGAATCCGTGACACCTGGGTCTTCACTGTGGCGACGCTGAGGTAGAGCGCGGCGGCGATCTCCGCGTTGGAGCGGCCCCGTGCGACGGCGAGCGCGACCTCGCGCTCCCGGTCGGCGAGGCCGGCGACGCGCTGCCGGGCCCGTTCGGCGCGGCCGGCCCGCTCGTCCCCGCCGGGTCCGGCGGCCCGTGCCATCAGCTGCCGGGTGACGGCGGGCGAGAGGACGGGATCGCCGGCGGCGACCCGCCGCACCGATTCGACGATCTGCGCGGGCGGGGTGTCCTTGAGGACGAAGCCGGCCGCCCCGGCGCGGATCGCGCGCAGCACCTGCTCGTCGGCGTGGAAGGTGGTGAGGACGATGATCTCGGGTGCGTCGGGGCGGGCCCGCAGCCGTTCGGTGGCGGTCAGTCCGTCCATGACCGGCATCCGGATGTCCATCAGCACCACGTCGGGCCGCAGCCGGTCGACGAGGGCGGCCGCCTCGGCTCCGTCGGCACCCTCGCCGACGATGACGATGTCGTCGGCGCCGCCGAGCATCAGGGTGAGTCCGGCGCGGACCAGCGGGTCGTCGTCGACGACGAGGAGCCGGACGGGCCGGGCGGCGGGGGCGGGTGCCGGGGAGATCATGGGGACCACGGTAGCCAGGCCCGTACGCCGAACCCGCCGTCGGGCTCGGGTCCGTGGTCGAGGCGGCCGCCGGCCAGGGTGGCCCGTTCGGTCAGCCCGATGAGTCCCTGACCCGATCCGGGGACCTGCTCGAAGGGTTCGACGGGGGCGGGGTTGCGGATCTCGACGGTGATGCCCCGGCCGGGTCCGCCGTCGACGGTGAGGGTGACCTCGGCGCCGGGGGCGTGCTTGCGGGCGTTGGTCAGGCTCTCCTGGGCGATCCGGTAGACGGTGCGGCCGGCGGCGGCGGGCGCGGCGGCCGGGTCGGCGATCCGGTTGTCGAGCGTGACCCGCATCCCGGCCAGCCGGGACTCGGCGACGAGCGCGTCGAGGGTGGCGAGGGTGGGCTGCGGCCGGTCGCCGCCGCCGTCGCTGTCGCCGGGGCCGCGCAGCACGCCGATGATCTGGCGGAGGTCCTGGAGCGCCTCGTGGGCGCTGTCCCGGATGACGCCGGCCGCGCGGGCCACTTCGGCCGGGGGCGCGTCCGGCCGGAACTCCAGGGCGCCCGCGTGCACGCTGAGCAGCGTCAGCCGGTGGGCGAGGACGTCGTGCATCTCGCGGGCGATGGCCTCGCGGGCCAGCCGCTGGGCCTGTTCGGCGCGGAGTGCGGCCTCGGTCTCGGCCCGCACGGCGCGCTCGCGCAGGGTGACGACGAGCTGGCGGCGGGAGCGTACGACCATGCCCCAGCTGAGGACGAGCAGGACGAGCAGCGCCCCGACGACGGTGGAGGCGAGGAAGGACGTGGTCGGGTCCGGGCGCAGATACGGCTGGACCGGGACGGCCACCAGGGCGGCGGCGCCGATGAGGGCGACGGGGCGGAACGGCCGGTGGACCGCGACGCTGAAGAGCGACACCAGCCAGGCACCCGCCGCGACCGGTTCGACCAGGGAGAGCACGGTCAGGGCGACGGCGAGCCCGACCGGCCAGCGCCGCCTGACCCACAGGGCGCAGCAGGCGGCGGCGCCCACCAGCGAGTCCACGAGGACGAAGACGTCGTCGGTGGTGGGGTCGGCGTCGATCGTCGAGAGGGCCGCCATGCCGAGGCCGGCCGCGCAGAGGAAGGCCGTCAGGTCGACCGCCCAGTCCCGCACGGTGCGGCGGGCACGGCCTCCCCGGTCCCCGGGCAGTTCCGGGTCCGCCATCGACGAGGGCAGCAGCCAGGGGTATTCCGTACGCGTCATGTCGACAAAACTACGCAGCCGGAGCCGGGCTCCGGGGTCTCGGGGCCCGTACGGCGACCAAAGTCGAGCGGCCGGATACTTTCGGCGCGCGCCCGCGGCCGACCGGCCGACGCGCCGGGCGGGGCCGGTCCGCGAGGCTCGGTGGTATGAAGCGACTCTGCGAGACGGCCGGATTCCTGATCTTCGTCCAGGGTGTGGCGGGGCTGATCCACCAGTGGGTGGACTGGTTCCGGCTGTTCAACCTGGTGGCACGGCTGCCGTTCCTGCGCGACCACGGGCTCTTCGTCTCGCTGGTGCTGCTGGTGACGGGGGTGGCGCTGATGATCGCCTCGGATGCCATCAAGGAGGACGGGGAGAGCGGGTCGAACGGGGGCGACACCCCGCTCACGAAGTGAGCGGCTCCGCGCTGCGCCGCCCCCACGCCGTCCCGGCGAGGACCAGGACCGCACCGGCGATCCCGGCGGCGCCGAGCCGTTCGCCGCCCAGCGCGATGCCGACGGCGGCGGCCCAGAGCGGTTCCGTGCCGAGCAGCAGGCTGACGCGGGACGGCGAGGTCCGGCGTACGGACCACATCTGCACGAAGAACGCGAAGAGCGTGCAGAACACCGCCAGGAAGAGCAGCCCGGCCCAGTCCCGCGTCCCGAATCCGGCGGCGACCGTCCACGGGGCCGGTCCGGTGCCCGGCGCGGCAGCCAGCAGGGCGAAGACGGCGACCGCGCTGCCGAGCTGGACCGTCGTCAGGGACAGCGAGTCGGCGGCGCGGACGGAGCGGATGCGTGCCATCAGCAGGACGTGGAGGGTGCGGGCGAGGGCGGCGACGAGCATCAGCAGGTCGCCGGCCGAGGGGGCGGTGAAGCCGCCGCCCTGGGTGAGCAGCACGACCCCGGCGACGGACAGCCCGGCGGCGGCGAGGAACGCCCCGGTCGGCCGGGTGCGGGTCACGACGGCCTCGGCGAGCGGGGTGAAGATCATGGTGAGGCTGATGATGAGCCCGGCGTTGGTCGCCGAGGTGTGCACGATGCCGTACGTCTCCACCAGGAAGATCCCGCTGAGCACCAGCCCCAGCAGTCCGGCGCCGCGCCACTGGGCGGCGGTCAGCGCCCGCAGCCGGGACCATCCGGCGACGACCAGCACGGGCAGCACGACGGCGAACCGCAGCACCAGGACGGCGACGACGGTCCGCGGTGTGGTGATGCCCTTGGCGGCCAGATAGCTGGACCCCCAGACCACCGCGACGAGCAGGACGGGCAGATCGGTGGTCCAGGCCCGGCGCGGCGGGGCGAGGACGGGCACGGCGACAGAGGACACCCGGATTCTCCTGGTTCTCCACAGGACTGATGTGGAGACCTCACCGGCTCGCACGCGGAGCGATCACGCTACCGCCGCTCCGGCCCGGTTGGCGAGACCCGCCGGAGGGTTCGCGTTCCGTCGGGGATCGGGCCGAGGGCGCCGCCGCCGTGGAGTCGGAGCCGGATGCGGCCCTTCTCCCGTACCGGCCGACCGGCGGAGCGGAGCTCATCGGCGGCGCTCCCGGACGTACCGGAGTAGGCGTCCGTTTCCCGCCGGTACCGGGGGCCGCGACGGACTTTCCTGGTTCCCGTCAGCAGGAAACGGCAAGGGACGGGAACCTCTCATGAACACCCTCACCAGCAACCGCCGCACCGCGCTCGTCACGGGCGGCAGCCGGGGGATCGGGGCCGCGACGGCGCTCCGGCTCGCCCGGGACGGTGCCGATGTGGCGCTCACCTATGTGCACGACAAGGACGCCGCCGCCGATGTGGTCCGGCGGATCGAGGCGACCGGCCGCCGGGCGGTGGCCCTGCGCGCGGACGCCGCCGAAACGGACGCGGTCCCGGCGGCCGTGCACCGGGTGGCGGAGGACTTCGGCCGGCTCGACATCCTGGTGAACAACGCGGGCATCGGCGTCCTCGGTCCGATCGCGGACCTCACGGACGCGGATGTGGACCGGGTCCTCGCCGTCAACGTCCGGGCGGTCTTCCAGGCCTGCCGGGCGGCGGCCGGGGTGCTGGAGGACGGCGGCCGCATCATCTCCGTCGGCACGGCCCTGAGCCGGTACGCCGGCGGGCCGGGCGCCGCCCTGTACGCGATGAGCAAATCGGCCCTGACCGGGCTGACCAAGCCGCTCGCCCGCGAACTGGGCCCGCGCGGGATCACGGTGAACCTGGTCCAGGCCGGGGCGGTGGACACCGACATGAATCCGGCGGACGGCCCGTTCGCCGCCGGGCAGCGCGCGGCGAACGCGCTGGACCGGTTCGGCAGGACCGAGGAGGTCGCCGGGCTGATCGCCTATCTGGCCGGGGCCGAGGCGGCGTACATCACCGGCACCGAACTGGCGGTGGACGGCGGCCACGCGGCCTGAGCCGGCTCCGGGGTCCGGGGCCACCGGGCCCCGGACCCGGCCACCGCCGCCGTCGTCAGCGGTTCCGTTCGAGGAGCCGTCCGGTGGGGGCGCCGACCGTTCCCGCGGACGCGATGCGGACACCGCGCAGCCAGGTGGAGCGCACCACGCCGTACAGGGTGCGCCCGGCGTACGCGGTGACCCGGTTGCGGTGGTGGAGCGCGGCGGGGTCGACGGTGAAGGCGGCGTCGGGGTCCAGCACGGCGAAGTCGGCGTCGCGGCCGGGCTCGACGGCACCCTTGGCGGTGAGTCCGGCGAGGGCGGCGGGGGCGGCCGACATCCAGCGGGCGATGTCGTCCAGCGTGTGGCCGCGCCGGCGGGCCTCGGTCCAGATGGCGGGCAGTCCGAGCTGGAGGGAGGAGATGCCGCCCCACGCGGAGGCGAAGTCCGGGGTCTTCAGGTCGGTGGTGCACGGCGAGTGGTCGGAGACGATGCAGTCGATGGTGCCGTCGGCGAGGCCCTGCCAGAGCACGTCCTGGTTGGCGGCCTCGCGGATCGGCGGACAGCATTTGAACTCGGTGGCGCCGTCGGGGACTTCCTCGGCGGTCAGGGTGAGGAAGTGCGGGCAGGACTCGACGGTGACGCGGACGCCCTCGCGTTTCGCGGCGGCGATGAGCGGCAGCGCGTCGGCGGAGGACAGGTGCAGGACGTGGACGCGGGCGTTCAGCCGTTTCGCCTGGGCGATGAGCCCCTCGATCGCGGTGTTCTCGGCGTCGCGCGGCCGGGAGGCGAGGAAGTCGGCGTAGGCGGGGCCGCCCTGCTGGGGGGCCGAGGCGAGATGGTGCGGGTCCTCGGCGTGCACGATGAGCAGACCGCCGAAGCCGGTGATCTCGGCCATCGCGCGGGCCAGTTGCTCCTGGTCCAGCTCGGGGAACTCCTCGACGCCGGAGGGCGAGAGGAAGCATTTGAAGCCGAAGACCCCGGCCTCGTACAGGGGGCGCAGGTCCTTGGTGTTGGTGGGGACCGCCCCGCCCCAGAAGCCGGTGTCCACATGGGCCTTGGGCGCGGCCACCCGCTGCTTGACCCGCAGGTGCTCGACCGTGGTGGTCGGCGGCAGCGAGTTGAGCGGCATGTCGAGCAGGGTGGTGATGCCGCCGGCCGCGGCGGCGCGGGTGGCGGTGTGGAACCCCTCCCACTCCGTGCGTCCGGGGTCGTTCACGTGGACGTGGGTGTCGACGAGGCCGGGCAGCAGGACGTCGTCGCCGAAGTCCTCGACGGCGGCCTCGTCCGGTACGCCCGCGTCGTACGGCAGGACCGCGTCGATCGTCCCGCCGGCGACGTGCACCGCGGCGGGGCGGGTGCCCTCGGGGGTGACGACGCGCGTCGAGCGCAGAACCAGTTTCACGTCCGTACCGGGCACCCGTACTCCCCACTCCAGGAATTCAACGAACTGTTGAAGCCAATTGGTGCAGGAGTCTTCACTCGCGACCGTGCGCCGTCAAGACCCCCGCCCGCCGTGCCACCACGCATCCGATCACCTCGCGCACCGGCTAGAGGTTTCCACAAAGTAAAAGTACTCTTTCGGAGTACGGAACGTAGAATGAGCCGGATCCAGGGCGGCACGGAGCCCGGACCGGAGCCGGGAGACCCGGACAAACGTGTCCTGACCGGCCAGGACGGCGTCCGTGCGGCAGTGGGCCGATCGCCCGGTGCCCGGTAGGCTGCTGCCTTGCTCCTCCGTACCGAAAGGACCGTTGACGTGCCGTCGTCCCACGCCAGCACTTCCGACTCCAAGCCCGCCGGTTCCAGCGGCGGTGTGCAGTCCCTGGAGCGCGCCTTCGATCTGCTGGAGCGGATGGCCGACGCCGGGGGCGAGGTCGGACTGAGCGAGCTCTCCGCGAGCAGCGGGCTCCCGCTGCCCACCATCCACCGTCTGATGCGCACCCTGGTCCTCTGCGGTTACGTGCGCCAGCAGCCCAACCGCCGCTATGCGCTGGGCCCCCGGCTGATCCGCCTGGGCGAGTCCGCCTCCCGGCTGCTGGGCACCTGGGCCCGCCCCTATCTGGCCCGGCTGGTCGAGGAGACCGGCGAGACGGCCAACATGGCGCTGCTCGACGGCGACGAGGTGGTGTACGTGGCGCAGGTGCCGTCCAAGCACTCCATGCGCATGTTCACCGAGGTGGGCCGGCGGGTGCTGCCGCACTCCACGGGCGTCGGCAAGGCGCTGCTCGCGCACGCCCCGGCGGACGAGGTGCGGGCGCTGCTCGCGCGCACCGGCATGCCGGCCGCCACCGAGAAGACGATCACCACCCCGGACGGTTTCCTGGACGCGCTGGAGCAGGTCCGCCGGACGGGATACGCGGTGGACGACAACGAGCAGGAGATAGGGGTCCGGTGCCTGGCGGTCCCGGTCCCCGACTCCCCCACCTCGGCGGCGATCTCGATCTCCGGCCCGGCGGGCCGGGTCACCGAGGCGGCCACCGAGCACATCGTGCCGATCCTCCAGCAGGCCGCGAAGGACCTCTCCGAGGCGCTGGCCAGCAGCGGTTCCGCGCACTGACCCCGCCGGGTCCGGCGGCGGTTCCACGCTCCGGTCCCGGCGGGCGGCCGTGCCTCAGGCCAGGGCCGCCTCGGTCAGTCCGCCGTCCCGCATCGTGACCGTGCGGTCCATCCGGTCCAGATGGGTCCGGTCGTGGGTGACCAGCACGGTGGCCGTGGCGCGCTCCCGGGTCAGCGCGACGAGCAGGTCCAGCACCGCCGCCCCGCGTTCGTGGTCCAGGGCGCTGGTCGGCTCGTCGACGAGCAGGACCGAGGGCTCGTTCATCAGTGCCCGCGCGATGTTGACCCGCTGGCGCTGCCCGCCCGAGAGCTGATGCGGCCTGCGGTCCGCCCGGTCCCCGAGACCGACGGCGTCGAGCAGGTCCCGCGCACGGGCCCGCGCGGCCCTGGCCGAACCGCCCGACAGATGCCGCATCACCTGGAGTTGTTCCGCCGCGGTCAGCGAGGGCAGCAGATTGGGCTGCTGGAAGACGATGCCGATCCGCTCCCGGCGCAGCGCCGCCTTCTCGGCGCGGCCGAGCCCGCCGGTCGGCGTCCCGTCCACGACGACGGAGCCGGAGTCCGGGGTGACCAGGGTGGCGGCGACCGCGAGCAGGCTGGACTTGCCGGAACCGGAGGGCCCGACGACCGCGGTGAGCGTGCCCGCGGGCACGTCGAGGCGGACGCGGTCCAGGGCGGTGAGCCGTCCGTCGCCGTCGGGGTAGGTGAGCGTGACATCGGTGAGGGTGAGGGTCATCGGGCACTTCCGAGGGCGGTGAGCGGGTCGACGGCGGTGATCCGCCGGACGGAGAGGGCCGCGCCGACCGCGCCGAGGGCGATCATCACGGCCGAGGGGACGAGCACGGTCGCGGCGTCGAGAACGAAGGGCACGGCCCCGCCGCCGATCAGGGCGCCGATGCCCCAGGCGAGCGCGGCGCCCAGCCCCGTACCGGCGACGAGCATCACCACGGCCTGGCCGAGGGCGTCCCGCAGCAGATACGGCGTCCCGGCGCCCAGCGCCTTGAGGACGGCGACGTCGGCGCCGCGCTGGATCGTCCAGACGGTGAAGAAGGCGCCGATGACCAGGGCGGAGATGACGAAGAGGAAGCCGCGCATCAGCTGGAGGGAGCCGTTCTCCGCCTGGTAGGAGCCGATGGCGGTGAGGGAGTCGTCCAGGGTGCGGGTGCTGGTGCCCGCCGCCCGGTCCCCGGCGGCGAGATCGGCGCCGCCGGTCGTGGTCAGCGCGACGACGGTGGCGTGCGGTGTGCCGCCCGCCCCGTCGCCGAACCGCTGCCAGTCGGCCAGCGAGGTCCACACGACCGGGGTGTGGCTGTACGAGGCGTCCCCGGCGACCGCCGCGACGGTGACCTCGGTGGGGCCGAGCCGCAGCCGGTCGCCCGCGCCGACGCCCAGGTCGTCGGCGGCGGGCGCGCTGACGACGACCCGGCCGGGACCGACCCGGGTGCCGGGCGGTGCCAGCGTGCCGCCGGGTTCGACACCGAAGGCCGATACGGCGGTCGTCCGCTGCCCCGTGACGGCGGCGGCGTTCAGGGTGCGGATGCCCAGGGGCTGCGCGGCCTCCACCCCGGGGCGTCCGGCCCAGCTCCGCCAGGCGTCCTCCCCGACCGCGGAGTCGGTGAAGGACACCGCGCGGCCGTCGGGCGGCGCGGCGAAGGCCAGGTGGTCGGCGTCCAGCCCGGTGACGGCCGAGGTGTTCTCCCGGGCCAGTCCGGCCGTGAGCCCGGACAGCAGCCCCACGAGCAGGGTGATCAGCACGACCACCGTGCCCAAGAGCGCGAACCGCCCCTTGGCGAACCGAAGATCTCTCCATGCGACGAACATGGCTCCAGCCTCGGCCGCCGCCCCCGCCCGGGGCATCGCCCGCGGGCCGGTCCCGACATCAACCTTTCGATTGACCGGCCCCGCGCGCACCCCGCTTACGCTGGACAGCATCATGGAGATCCGCCCCCACCCCCCGGTCGCCGCCGCGCTGCGGCTCTGTCTGCACGCCCTGCTGCTGGGGCTGCTGGCGCTCACGGTCGTGAAGGCCGTCGGTGACGGGATCCCGCGCGCGGGAGCGGTCGTGGCGGTGGCGGCCGTGCTCGCGGCAGTGTACGCGGTGGGCGCGCTCGCCCCCGCCGTGCGGCCGCTGACCCGGGCGGGGGCGGTGTGGCTGGGGGTGCTGGGGGCGCTCTGGGTGGTGCTGCTGGCGCTGTCGCCGGACGCGCTGTGGCTGGCGTTCCCGCTGTACTTCCTCCAACTGCATCTGCTGCCGGTGCGCTGGAGCGTGCCGGCCGTGGCGGTGACGGCGGGGGCGGCCATCGCCGGGTTCCTGGCGCACGGCGCGGCGGTCACCCCGGGCACGTTCATCGGACCGCTGCTGGGCGGGGCGGTCGCAGTGGCCACGGTGCTCGGCTACGACGCGCTGTTCCGGGAGAGCGAGCGGCGGCGCGAACTCATCGAGGAGCTGGTCTCGACCCGGGCGGAGCTGGCCGAGGCCGAGCGCACCGCCGGAACGCTCGCCGAGCGCGAGCGCCTCGCCCGGGAGATCCACGACACCCTCGCCCAGGGCCTGTCCAGCATCCAGCTGCTGCTGCGCGCCGCCGAGCGGACGCTGCCCGAGGACGCCCCGGCCGCCGGTCATGTCCGGCGGGCCCGGGAGGCCGCGCAGGACAATCTGGCCGAGGCCCGCCGCTTCGTCCGTGCGCTGACCCCGCCCGATCTGGCGAACGGTTCGCTGGCCGCCGCCCTGGAACGGCTCTCGGCCCGCACCACCGCTCCGGGGCTGACCGTGCAGTTCGCCGTGAGCGGCACCCCGGTGGAGCTGCCGACGCCCTACGAGGTGGCGCTGCTGCGGACCGCGCAGTCGGCGCTGGCCAACACCGTGCGGCACGCGGAGGCCCGGCGGGCGGAGATCACCCTGAGCTTCATGGACACCTCGGTCTCGCTGGACGTGGTCGACGACGGCCGGGGCTTCACGGACGCGGGAGCCCCGGGCTCGGAGAGCGGTACGGGCGGCTTCGGGCTGCCCGCGATGCGGTCCCGGGCGCGGTCGCTGGGCGGCACGCTGAGCGTCGAATCGGCGCCGGGTCAGGGCACGGCCGTGGCCCTGACACTGCCGTTGCCCGGGGGCCGGGCGGGACGGGACGCCGCATGAGCGCGCCGATCCGGCTGCTGCTGGCCGACGACCATCCGGTGGTCCGGGCGGGGCTGCGCGCCGTCCTCGACACCGAACCGGACTTCCGGGTCGTCGCCGAGGCCGCCACCGCCGAACAGGCGGTCTCCCTGGCCGCGGCGGGCGGGGTGGACGTCGTCCTCATGGATCTCCAGTTCGGTGGGGGAATGCACGGTTCCGAGGCGACGGCGGCGATCACGGCGGAGCCGGAGGCGCCCCGGGTGCTGATCCTGACGACGTACGACAGCGACGCGGACATCCTCGCGGCGGTGGAGGCGGGGGCGGCGGGCTATCTGCTCAAGGACGCCCCGCCGGAGGAACTGGCGACGGCGGTGCGCACGGCGGCGGCCGGCCGCTCGGCGCTGGCACCGGCGGTGGCGCACCGGCTGATGGACCGGATGCGGACCCCGGCGCAGGCGCTCACCAAACGCGAGCTGGAGGTGCTGCGGCTGGTCGGCGAGGGGCTGTCGAACCTTCAGATCAGCAAGCGGCTCTTCCTCAGCCAGGCCACGGTGAAGTCCCATCTGGTGCACATCTACGCCAAGCTGGGCGTGGACTCGCGCACCGCGGCCGTGGCGGCGGCGAGGGCGCGGCGGCTCATCCGGCGCTGAGGCCGGGGCGGGGCGGGGCCGTTCAGCGGCGCGGCGGCTCGCCGAAGAGGTCGACCGCGACCCGCACGTCGCGCAGGGCCGAGGCGAGGGCGCTGACCGAACCGATCGCGCTCGCGATCAGCAGCAGCGAACGACGGAGCCGGGGGATCTCGGGCACGCCGTCCGCCGCCATCGCGTCCAGCGCCGCCAGCTCGTCCTCGGCGACGGCACGGTCCGGGAACTCCGCGGGATGTCCGGCCAGCTCTCTGCGGAGCCGGGCCACGGCCGTCCGCAGCTCCGTCACCCTCGGGTCCTCGACCCCGGTCAGCCGGCCCTGCCCCACGCTCTTCAACAAAGCACTCCCCCTCGCACGCCCTTGTGCCGGTGTGTCGATCGATCTTGTGCCGGTGTGTCCGGCGATTCCCGGACCGTGGTCAAGTGTCCGGGGGTGCGGGCAAGTTAACGCCATGAAAGGTGCCGGGCGCCACTCCACGGACCGAACTCGGAGTGTCCGGTGCGCGGACACGGACGGACGGCGCGCCCCGGCCCGTGCGGAAGCGGCCGCTCTGCGGTATCCAGACGCCATGACACACACCTCGCGCACCACCGCCCCGGACGTCCCGTCCCCCGCCCCCGTCGTCGCCGGGCTGCTGCTCGCGGCGGGCGGCGGGCGCAGGCTGGGCGGGCGTCCGAAGGCCCTGCTGGAGCATCGCGGCCGGCTGCTGGCCGACCGGGCGGTGGAGGTGCTGCGGGCGGGCGGCTGCGGTCCGGTGCATGTGGTGCTGGGCGCGGCGGCGGAGGAGGTGCGGGCGCGGGCGGAGCTGGCCGGCTGCGTGGTGGACGTCAATCCGGAGTGGACCGGGGGGATGGGTTCCTCGCTGCGGGCGGGGCTCGCCGGGCTGGCCGGGTCGGGGGCGGACGCGGTGCTGGTACTGCTGGTGGACCAGCCGGGGATCGGGGCGGAGGCGGTGGCCCGGGTCCGGGCGGCGTACCGCTCGCGGTCGAGTCTGGCGGCGGCGTCGTACGGGGGCGAGCGGGGCCATCCGGTGCTGTTCGGGGCGGACCGGTGGGCGGACGTCGCGGCGGCGGCGACGGGCGACCGGGGCGCGCGGGCGTATCTGCGGGAGCACCGTGATGCGCTCACGCTGGTCGAGTGTTCCGATGTGGCCGAGGCGTACGACATCGACACGGCGGCGGATCTCGCACACCTGGAGTGAGCGTCCCGGCACATGGAGCGAGAAGCCTGCCGGGAGTGCCAGGTTCTGTCGACCCGGAGAATCTCGACATCAACAAAACATTGAACTTCCACCATGAGGAAACTACTATCCACTGGTCAGAAGCCCTCTGCACCTCAGAAGGCGACCGCAGCCGTATCCCGGAGCCCTGGCACCCCGTGCCGTTTCGGGCGACCCGGCGGCCGTGACACGTCGCCCGCACCGCCCGCTGAAGGAGTGACCGCTCATGTCCGCACCAGCGCCGTCCTCGCTGGCCATCGTCGATGCCGAGCCCCTGCCCCGGCAGGACGAGGTCCTGACCCCGGCGGCCCTCGCCTTCGTGGCCGAGCTGCACCGGCGGTTCACGCCCCGGCGCGACGAGCTGCTCGCCCGCCGCGCCGAGCGCCGCGCCGAGATCGCCCGCACCTCCACGCTGGACTTCCTGCCCGAGACGGCCGCGATCCGGGCGGACGACTCCTGGAAGGTCGCCCCCGCCCCCGCCGCGCTGAACGACCGCCGGGTGGAGATCACCGGTCCGACCGACCGCAAGATGACCATCAACGCCCTGAACTCGGGCGCGAAGGTCTGGCTCGCCGACTTCGAGGACGCCTCCGCCCCCACGTGGGAGAACGTCGTCCTCGGCCAGCTCAACCTGATGGACGCGTACAACCGCTCCATCGACTTCACCGACCCGAAGTCCGGCAAGTCCTACGCGCTGAAGCCCGCCGACGAGCTGGCGACCGTCGTCACCCGCCCCCGCGGCTGGCACCTGGACGAGCGCCACCTCCAGCTCGACGGCACCCCCGTGCCCGGCGCCCTCGTCGACTTCGGCCTGTACTTCTTCCACAACGCCCAGCGCCTGATCGACCTCGGCAAGGGCCCGTACTTCTACCTGCCGAAGACGGAGTCGCACCTGGAGGCCCGCCTCTGGAACGACGTCTTCGTCTTCGCCCAGGACGCGCTGGGCATCCCGCAGGGCACCGTCCGCGCCACGGTCCTGATCGAGACGATCACCGCCGCGTACGAGATGGAGGAGATCCTCTACGAGCTGCGCGACCACGCCTCCGGGCTCAACGCGGGCCGCTGGGACTACCTCTTCTCCATCGTGAAGAACTTCCGTGACGGCGGTGCCAAGTTCGTCCTGCCGGACCGCAACGCGGTGACGATGACCGCCCCGTTCATGCGGGCGTACACCGAACTCCTGGTCCGCACCTGCCACAAGCGCGGCGCGCACGCGATCGGCGGCATGGCCGCCTTCATCCCGTCCCGGCGCGACGCCGAGGTCAACAAGGTCGCCTTCGAGAAGGTCAAGGCCGACAAGGACCGCGAGGCCGGCGACGGCTTCGACGGCTCCTGGGTCGCCCACCCCGACCTGGTCCCGATCGCCATGGCCTCCTTCGACGCGGTCCTCGGCGAGAAGCCGAACCAGAAGGACCGGCTGCGCGAGGACGTCTCGGTGGCCGCCGGCGATCTGATCGCCGTCGACACCCTGGACGCCAGGCCCACGTACGAGGGTCTGCGCAACGCCGTCGCGGTCGGCATCCGCTACATCGAGGCCTGGCTGCGCGGCATGGGCGCGGTCGCCATCTTCAACCTGATGGAGGACGCGGCCACCGCCGAGATCTCGCGCTCGCAGATCTGGCAGTGGATCAACGCGGACGTCGTCTTCGAGAACGGCGAGCACGCCACGGCGGAGCTGGCCCGCGAGGTCGCCGCCGAGGAACTGGCCGCGATCCGCGCCGAGACCGGCGACGAGGCCTTCGCCGCCGGCCGCTGGCAGGAGGCCCACGACCTGCTGCTCCAGGTCTCCCTGGACCAGGACTACGCGGACTTCCTGACGCTCCCGGCGTACGAGCGGCTGCGCTGACCCCGTACGGCCCCGCGACGCCCCGCCCCCGGCCAGCGGCCCGGGGGCGGGGCGTCGTCCGTGTGCGGGGCGGCTCAGCCGACGCGGATCGAGACGACCTCGTGGACGAGGGCCGCGCCGGTGGGCGGTCCCTTGCAGGTGAGGCGGTGGGGCGGCGCGCGGTGGGCGCTCACCTCGATGTCGTACGTCACGGGGTAGGGCGGGGGGCCGGTGACACTGATCAGCCAGTGGGGGCCGGCCCGGGTGGTGGCGGTGACGGTGTAGTCGTGGCGGCCGGCCGGGCCGAGGCGGGCGAGGAGAGCGGCGACGGCGGCCTGCTGGGGGGCGATCAGGTCGGTGTAGCCGCGCAGATGGCGGGCGTGGACCCGGTCGGCGAGATGCTGTTCGAGCACGGCGACGGCCGATCCGGCGTCGAGACCGCCGTAGTAGACACCGTCCGGGGCGACGAGGACGTTGGCCGCGAACCGGTCGCCGCCCACGTGTGTGCACTCCCAGACCAGCTCGGGCCGGTACGCCCCGAGCGCCGCCGCCACGGGCCGGCCGCGCAGGGCGCAGCAGGTGTCGTGGCGGCCGTGGGTGCAGACGAGGACGACGGGCGGGTGGCCGGTCTCGCCGGGGGCGTCGAGCGCCGCCGCGGCCCGGACCAGGTCCGCCTCCCGCTCCCAGGTGCCCCAGAGCTGCCGGTGGGCGCCGGTGGCGTCGTACCGCAGCACGGCCCAGCGGCGGGGCCCTCCGGGGCCGCGGCGCCCGTGGCGGCGGATCAGGAGCACCCGGGCGCGGACCGCGCGGGCGGCGTCGAGGAGGACGGCGCCGGGGCCCGCGGCCAGGGCGAGACCGTCGAAGCCGTCGGCGGGCCAGGCGCCCGCGTACTCGACGAGCACCCAGACGGTGCCGGGGGGCGCCGTGCCCGCGAGGACGTCGCCGCGGGCGCGCGCGGCCTGGGCGCAGAAGAAGCGGCCGGGGCCGGTCATACGGGTCTCCGGGGGCGGGGTCACGGCCCGGCGGGCACGAGGACGCCCGCGCGCAGCAGCCGTCCCGCGCAGGCGAGACCCAGGTCACCGGCGGTGCGCACCTCGCCGGCGAGCAGCCGGGCCACGGCCGGGACGTCGTCCTCCGGGAGGTCGAGCGCGCAGACCCGGGTGACCAGGCGCGCCCCGTCCAGCCGGGCGTCCAGGGCGGCGCGGAGCCGTACGGGGGTGGTGGTGCCGAGGTCCCGGGCGGCGGCGTACTGGGCCAGTGGTCCGAGCGGGGCCGGACGGGCCTGCGCGCGCCGGGCGCGGTGGAAGCGGGGTGCCGGGTCCGCGTCGGCGAGGGCCGCGAGGAGCCGGGCGCGCACCGGGTCCGTCTCGTCCTCCGGCCCGTCCGTGCCCAGCGGCAGGGTCCCGCGTGCCCAGGGGTCGTCGCGCAGGGCGGCGAGCGCGGCCTGCACGAGCTGTTCGGCCACGGCGTAGCGCGTCCAGACGTGGACGCCGAGCGTCAGGTGGACCGAGATCTCGCCCTGGGCCTCGGCGGCGTGCAGCCAGCCGCGCGGCAGGTAGAGGACGTCGCCGGGGGCGAGGACGGTGTCCAGGTACGGTTCGCGCCGGGCCGCGTCGGCGACCGCCCGGCGGTGGTCGTTCCAGGGCTGGTCACGCAGCGGGTCGGTGTGCACCGGCGGGTGGACGGTCCAGCGTTTGGTGCCCTCGGTCTGGAGGACGAAGACGTCGTGGACGTCGTAGTGGGCGGCGAAGCCCCGGTTCTGCGGCGGGGTGATGTAGGCGTTGGCCTGCACCGGGTGGCCCAGTTCGGTGCCGAGCGCGGTGACGAGGTCGCCGACGGGGGCCCAGGTGCGGTGCAGGGCCTGGAGGACGAGGGTGGCACCGTCGGCGAACTCCCGCCACAGCGCGGTGTCGTCGACCTGGTCGCCGATGGTGGCGCCGACGCCCGCGGGGGCGGTGAACGCCGTGTCGGGGAGGGTGGCGCCGTTCTTCGCGACCCGGAGGAACGGGGTGCGCAGCCCGCGCCGCGCGACGAGTTCGTCGACGGAGCGGGCGGTGAGCAGGTCGGAGAAGTCGTCCGCGCCACGGGTGAGCAGCGCCCGGCGGGCCCAGACGTCGCGGGCGAACTCCTCGCGGCTCAGGCCGCCCGTCAGACGGGTCTCCAGGACCCCGGGCGCCGCGTCGGCGGTCCGGGGCTCCTGGGCCTCGGTCCCGGTCCTGGTTCCGGTTCCGGTCGTGGTGGAACTCAAGAACCGGCGCCGGACGGACTCGCACCACCGTCGGCGCCACCGTTCGCGCCGCCGTCGGCACCTCCATCGGCGCCACCATCAGCACCACCGTCCGCACCGCCGTCGGCGCCACCATCAGCACCGCCATCGGCGCCACCGTCCGCACCACCATCAGCACCGCCATCGGCGCCGCCGTCCGCGCCGCCGTCGTGGACGCCGGGGGTGCCCTCCGCGCCGCCGTCGGCGGGGCCTTCCTGCTGATTCGGGTCCTGCTCGGGGCTGGTCATGGGTCCTCCCGCGCATCGAACGGAGCCGGACCCGCGTACCGGGACCGGTCGTCAGGCACGGCGGCGCCCTCGGACACCGCCGCACCAACCGTAACGCTTGGGGCGTTTCCTCACGATTCGGCAGAACCGCGGGGACGGGAACGACGGCCGGCGGGAACGGAAACGGGGAGCCGTGCGGGCGCACGGCTCCCCGTCCTCATCCCGGACCGGTCATTGCAGCCCGGTGGTGATGGCGTTCATCAGCGTGCCCTGGGCGGTGTCACCGGACATCTCCCAGACCATGACGCCGAGCAGCCCCTTGTCCTTCACGTAGTCCATCTTCTTGCCGATGGACCAGGCGTCGTCGAAGGACCACCACTGACTGCCGGTGTATCCGTACGTCGAGACGGACTGTTCGTCATGGTGCACGGCCATCGTCGGATAGGCCCCGACGAGGTTGGAGTAGCCCCGGGTCCCGGCCTCCTCGGCGAACTGGCCGGGGGCGGCTCCGCCCGCGGACTGCCATTCGCCGGCCGCTCCGCCGTCCGTGACGCCCTGCCAGCCCCGTCCGTAGAAGGGGATGCCGAGGGTCAGCTTGCGGGGGTCGACCCCCGCGTCGGTGTACGCCTTGATCGCGGTGTCGGCGCTGAAGTGGAAGTCGTAGGGGTCCTGTGCGTCGTTGTAGAGGTTGGCCTGGTGGCCGGTGCGGTTGGGCTCCCAGGAGTTGTCGCTGCCCGAGCCGTGGAAGTCGTAGCCCTGGACGTTGGCGACGTCGAGGGAGTCGAAGACCTTGCCCAGGTCCCAGCCCTCGTCGATCTTCTGCGGGTCGGCCGGGGTGAACGCGGTCAGCAGGCGGTGGCCGCCGCCGAGCGCGTCGAGCTGCTTGCGGAACTCCGCGAGGAGCAGGGTGAGGTTGTCCTTGTCGTCGGGCGAGTAGTGGTTGCCGGGGTGTCCGGTGCCGGTGCCCGGCCACTCCCAGTCGATGTCGAAGCCGTCGAAGATGCCGGCCGCGGTGCCGGGACCTCCCGCGCCGTTGTACACGGGCAGGTTGCCCTTGATGTACATGTCGATGCAGGAGGAGACGAACTTCTTGCGGGCGGCGTCGGTGGCGGCGACGTCGGAGAAGTACTTCGAGTACGTCCAGCCGCCGAGCGAGACCACGATCTTCAGGTTCGGGTGGCGCTGCTTGAGCTTCTTCAGCTGGTTGAAGTTGCCGCGCAGCGTGCCCCAGCCGTCGTCCGCGACGCCGTCCACGGACTGGGAGGCGCTGAAGGGACGGGCGTAGTCGGCGTCCGCGTCCCCGGCACCGGTGCCCTGTTCGGGGTCCTGCGGGTCGGCCGTGGTGCCCTTGGTGACCCCGTTGAGGCAGGTGAGGTTGTTGGGGTCGATATTGGCGAACGAGTAGTTGATGACGTCGAGCTTGTCCGCGGCGCCGGAGGTCTCCAGGTTCTTGACGAAGTACTGGCGGCCGTAGATGCCCCACTGGACGAAGTAGCCGACCTTGGCGTAGTTGCCCGCGCCGGCGATGTCGTCGGTCTTCACCGTCAGCGTGTTGCTCGCGGGCGAGGCGTTGTCGGCCGCGTCACGCGCCTTGACGGTGAAGGAGTAGGAGGTCGCGGGCGACAGCCCGCCGATGCTCGCGGTGGTCGTGGTGCCGGAGACCGTGGTGGCGAGCGCGGCGCCCTTGTAGATGTCGTACGCCGCCACGCGCTGGTTGTCCGTCGCGGCGTTCCAGGCCAGGGAGACCGACGAGGAGTCCTTGGCGGTGGCGCGCAGCGAGCCGGGGGCCGTCGGCGGCGAGGTGTCGGTGGCCGGGTCGACGGTGGTGACGGTCAGCGGGGCGCTCTCGGCGGAGACGTTGCCGCGGGTGTCCTTGGCCCGGACGGTGAACGCGTAGGCCGTGGCCGGGGTCAGTCCGGTGACCGTGGCGGAGGTCGCGGCGGTGGCCGATCCCAGGACCTTGCCGCCGGCCAGGATGTCGTACGAGGCCACGGGGAAGTCGCCCGCGGTGGAGGCGGTCCAGGAGAGCGAGGCGGTGCGCGCGGTGACGTCCGTCTGCTTCAGCCCGCCGGGCGCGCCGGGCGGGGCGTCCGCGGATCCGTCGCACTTGTCGCCGTTGATCCGGCAGCCGGTGGGCTCCTTGATCGGGCCGGTGGCGACGAACCAGAAGCTGTAGGGCTCGGTGGTGCTGTGCGCGGCGACCGTGCCGTTGTAGTGGGCGTTGGCCGCGGTGAGGTGACTGCCCTGGGTGGTGACCGTGCCGTTGTACGAGGAGCTGATGGCGACCCCGGCGGGAAGGTCGAACTCCAGGCTCCAGCCGGTCACGGCCGTGTCCGTGTCGTTGTGCAGGACGTAGGTCCCCTTCCACCACGAGCCGTTGTCGGCGGTGGTGAAGGTCGCCGTCAGCTTGCCGGCCGCGTGCGCGGGTCCGGTCTGCAGGGACAGCAGGGCGAGGAGCAGGGCGAGTACCGCGAGCAGCGCGGTCGCCGTTCTCCGTCTGAGGGGCATGTGCTCGAACATGGTTCTCCCTAGCGACTGGGACCGGTGAGGCGGTCCTCGGGGGGAGCGGGAATGCATGTCGTTCCATGGAGCACAGAGGAAGGTAATTGGTCTGGACCAGCCCGTCAATAGGTACAGACCATTTACGGAAGGCGTCCCGGTCCCCGCGTCGGTCCGCCCCGTGCGGCGCCAATCCCTGGCACTGGTGTGCGAGTTCACCGCGGCACGCACTAGGATCATGCGCGGCAGGGCTGTAGCGCAGAGGTCGTCGCGCCCAAGCAGCAAGCTGGAGGACGTCGGTTCGAATCCGACCGGTTCTGCCGCCTTTACGTAACGGGACGTCGACGTGTCGGTCCGCCCGAGCGGGCGGCGCACGGCCGCCCTTCCCTCGGCCGGCACCCGGCGGGGGATCTGGGGAGTGGCGATGTCGCAGCCGATGCCGGTGCGTTGTCCGGCGATCGAGCATCCGGACCTTCCGCTCGCCGACCCGGCGCTGCTCGGTCCCCTGCTCGAACGCCTCGCGGACGGGCGACCGGTGACCGCCGACGAGACCTTCCCGCTGGGCGCGCTGCGGACCGACGGACGCGTCGACCTGTGCAAGCAGGGGCTCGGGGCCGCCGGTGCCGCGCGGATCATGCCCGCCGTCGCCGCCTCGCCGCACGCCGTCCACGTCCTGCTCGGCACCAACGCCCTCGGCGACGAGGGCGCGCGGGCCGTCGCCGAGGCGACCGCCGCATCCGGCCACGGACTGCACACCCTGTATCTGGGCTGCAACCGCATCACCGCCGCCGGTGCCGCGGCGCTCGCCGGGGCCCTCGCCGACGACGGCACCGTCCGCGCCCTGTGGCTCAAGCGCAATCCGGTGGGCGACGCCGGAGTGCGGGCCCTGGTGCCGATGCTGCGCCGCGCCTCCGCGCTGCGCACCCTCGACCTCGTCAACACCGGTGTCAGCACCGAGGGTCTGGCCACGCTCCTGGACGTGCTCGCGGGCCGCGAGCGGCCCGTGGAACGGCTGTTCCTCGGGGGCAACGGGCTCGACGCGGACGCCGCTCCCCTGCTGGCCCGGCTGATCCGCGACGCGGGCGTCCGCGAGCTGTACCTGCCCTCCAACCACCTCGGGGACCGTGGCGCCGCCGTCCTCGCGGGCGCCGCCGACCCGGCCCGCCCGATCCGGCTCGGCCTCGGCGGCAACGGCATCGGACCCGAGGGCGCCCGCGCGCTGGCCGCCGCCCTCGACGGGATCGAGGCCCTGGACCTGGGCCGGCCGCCCTCGGAGCGCAGCCTCGGCGCCCCGCCCAACGCCACCGGCGACCTCGGCGCCGATGCGCTGGCCGCCGCCCTGCCCGGCAGTCCGCTGCGCCGGCTCGACCTGTGCCACACCGGCCTCACCGGCCGTGGCGCCAAGACCCTGCTCGCCGCCGTCGGACACGGCTCGCGGCTGGAGTACATGGGGCTCGGCCCCGGGCTGCCCCGCCGGGTGAAGCGCTCCTTCGCCACGGCGCTGCGTCCGGACGGCGGCGCCCACACCGATCTGCGCGCGGTCAGGAGCCAGTACCGATGAGCCCGCACCCCGCCTCGGGCCTGCTCTCGCCCGAGGAGGCCGCGAGCTGGCGGCAGGTCCGCCGGTACGCCGTGCCGCGCACCATGATCGAGACCTCGGCCGCGCGCCGGGCCGCCGGAGACTGGCGGGGCGCCCTCGCGGCGGCCGGGTACGACCTGGAACTCGACCCGGCCGGGATCTCCGCGCGGTACGGGACGGCCGTGGCGTCGGCCGTCGAGGACGATCTGCGCCACCTCGTGCCCGACCTGCTCCGCTGGCATCTGCCCCGGATCCTCGGCGGGCGCTCGACCCTGGCCACCGAACAAACCCTGCTGCTGGCGGGGTACGGACCGGTGAACGGGGAACGGGGCGGCGCCCCCTACCTGATACTGCGGACCGGCGCCATGGTCGACGGACCGCAGCGGGTCGCCCTTCGCTTCGGCCCGGCCCGGCACCGCGGCTCCGGCGCACCGGCCCTCAAGGACTGGCGGACCCTGCGGCACCTGTGGGACGCGCGCCGCACCGCCGAACTGTGGGAGCGGGCCGGTGGCGGCACCCGGCTGCCGTTCCTCGACGCGGACGGCACCCCTCGCCCGGTGGACCGGCTGCCGCACGACGCCCCCGACGGCACGGACCCGGCGGCCCGCGCCGAATGGGCGACGCTGCTGCACCAGCGCGGTGACATCGCAGGAGCGCTGGAGGCGGCCGGCCTCGTCTGGGACCCGACACCGCCGGAGATGCCCGCCTGGTACCGCGCCACCCCCGAGACGCTGATCCGCGCGGTGGCGCTGGACGTGCCCCGGCTGGAGGCCGAGGTCCGCCGGGTCGCCGCGCTCACCGGGGCGGAGCGGTTCCAGATCTCCCGGGACTGGCGGGTGCGCGTCCTGCTGGACTTCACCGGTCCCGGGCACGAGGGGCGGTTGCGGGTCCGGCTCGTCGAACGCGAGGCCGCCGAGGGTGCGGCACCGCTGCCCGAGGCCGTCTGGCGGCGGCTGCCCGACGTCGATCTGCTGCGCACCGGCGACCTGACCGCGCGTCGGCTCCATCCGCTGGTCGCCGGGGCCCTCTTCCCCGGCCTCGACGGGGAGTTCGGTCCGGACGGACCCACGGCCCCGGGGCCCGTACGCGTCCGGTGCCGGGGCGCGTGGCACACCGTCCGGTTCCGCGACGGCGTGCTGGACTCCCCGCACACCGCGCAGGAACGGCAGCGCGAGCACGCCCTGCGCGCGTTCGGCGGCGCGGTCACCGGCTGCTTCGCGGCCGAGCACGCCTGCACCGGCGGCACCGGCCGGCTTCCGAGGGCCCTGGCCGCGCAGCGCCGCGACCTCTTCCTGCACGCCGAGCACGGGAACACCGAGGCCGTCACCGCGCTGCTGGACGCGGGATTCGACCCGCGGATCCGCGACGCCGGCCGGCGCACCCTCCTCCATCTGCTGCCCCAGCTCGACCACACCGCCCTGCTCCCCCGGCTGCTGGACGCCGGGCTCGATCTGGAGGCCCGGGACCACCGGGAGCGCACCGCACTGAGCACGGCGGTCTCGGGGCGGGGTTCGGTCGCGCTCGTCCGGGCCCTGCTCGACGCGGGCGCCCGGCCGGACGTCGTCGACCAGACGGAGCTGTCGCTGGAGCAGGTGATCCGCAAGTACCGGCGCACCGATCTGAGGTTCCTCGCCGAGCGGGTGGCGAAGGAGTTCCCGGACATCGGCTCGGACTGGTGGGAGGAGTGGGAGCCCGACGACGACGAGGACGGCGACGACGAGGACGACCACTCCGGCGACGCCGGGACCGACGACGCGGAAGGTGAGGACGGATGAGCACCGTCGCCCCCGACAGCCCGGCGCGGACCTCCCGCGCCGCCTCCGGGCCGGATCCGCTGGAGGCCGCCGACGCGCTGAACCGGCGGCTGCGCAGCAGTCGTACCGAAACCGTCGCCAGTCCTCAGCTGGAGGCCCTGGCCCTGGCGGTGACGGCCAATCAGCCGGTGCTGCTGTGGGGCGAGCCGGGCATCGGCAAGTCGGCCGGGCTCGAACAGCTCGCGGCCGGGCTCGGGGTGGAGCTGGAGACCGTGATCGCCAGCGTCCACGAACCCTCCGACTTCGCCGGACTGCCCGTCGTCGGTGACGACCCCGCCACGACCGGGGTGCCGATGGCGCCGCCGGACTGGGCGGTGCGGCTCGCCCGGCGCGGGCGGGGCCTGCTGTTCTTCGACGAGCTGTCCTCCGCTCCCCCGGCCGTGCAGGCCGCGCTGCTGCGCGTCGTGCTGGAACGGCGGGTGGGCAGCCTCACGCTCCCGGAGTCCGTACGCATCGTGGCGGCGGCCAATCCGCCGTCGAGCGCGGCGGACGGCTGGCACCTCAGCCCGCCGCTCGCCAACCGCTTCGTGCACCTGGCGTGGACGCACGACCCGCGCACCGTCGCGCGCGGCATGGCCGGCACCTGGCCGGAGGCGGCCGTTCCGCTGGTCGAACCGTCCCGGGTGCCGGGTGCGGTGGCGCGGGCCCGGGGCGCGGTCTCCGGTTTCCTGCACGCGCGGCCGGGGCTCGTCCACCACATTCCGGGCGACGCCGAGAGCCGGGGCCGCGCCTGGCCCTCGCCCCGCACCTGGGACATGGCGCTGCGCCTGCTGGCCACCGGATACGCGACGGGCACGGGCCGGGAGGCGATCGCCGCCGCCCTGACCGGGGCCGTCGGCGACGGGGCGGGCATCGAGCTGCTGGCGTACCTGGAGAATCTGGACCTGCCCGATCCGGACCGGGTGCTGGCGGACCCGGAGGCCTTCGCCCTGCCCGAGCGCGGTGACCGGCAACTGGCCTTCCTCATCGCGGTCGTGGCCGCCGTACAGGCCGATCTCACCCGTCCGCGCTGGGAGGCCGGCTGGGCGGTGCTGGCCAAGGCGGTCGCGGCGGGCGTGCCCGATGTGGCGGCCCGCGCCGCGGTCGACCTGGCGTCGATGCGCGACCCCGCCTGGCCGGTCCCCGAGGGCATCGACGCCTTCCTGGAGCTGCTCCAGCTCTCCGGCGCGCTGCCGGGAAGCGGCTGAGGACATGTCCGCGCACCGGGAGGAGTCCGGGGACCCCGCCCCGGCGCGGCTCCGGCTGGACCTCACCAAGCTGCTCGCCGCCCGCTACCGGGCGGCGACCGACCGCCCGTATCTCGCCACCGCGCTCTACGCGTTGTCGGTGGTGCCCAGTGACGAGGTCCCGACCATGGGCGTGGACCGGCACTGGCGCTGCTATGTGTCGCCCGCGTTCGTCGACCGGACCCCGGTGGCCGAACTGGCCGGGGTCTGGCTGCACGAGGCCGCGCATCTGCTGCGCGACCACCACGGCCGGGCCGGCCGGCTGTCCGCGGCCGATCAGCGCGACCCGCACCGGATCAACATCGCCCAGGACTGCGAGATCAACGACGATCTGCTCGCCGACGGGGTGGTCCTGCCACAGGGGCGGATGGAACCGGCGCTCTTCGGTCTGGCCGAGGGGCGGCTCTTCGAGGAGTACCTGCCGGATCTCCCGCCCGGTCCCCCGCACAGCTGCGGTTCGGGCGCGCACGGCCGTCCCGAGCCCTGGGAGTCCAGCGGCCCGGACGGCCCGCCGCAGGTCGGGGCGGTCGAGGCGGAGGCGCTGCGGCGCCGGACGGCCGAGGCGATGCGGGCGCATCTGCGCACCCGGGGCACGCTGCCGCAGGGGTGGAAGCGGTGGGCCGAGGAGATCCTGGAACCGGCCGTCGACTGGCGGCAGGCCCTGGCCGGAGCGGTCCGGGAAGCGGCGGCCTGGGCCTCGGGCGCGGTCGACTACACCTACCGGCGTCCCGCCCGGCGCGGGGCGGCGCTGCGCGGCGTGGTGCTGCCGAGCCTGCGCCGGCCGCTGCCGCGGGTCGCCGTCGTCGTCGACACCTCCGGCTCGATGGGCGACGACGAACTCGGCTCGGCCCTCGCCGAGGTCACCGGGGTGCTGCGCGAGGTGGGCATCGGCGGCAACCGGGTCACCGTGCTGGCCTGCGACGCCGATGTGCACGCCGTCTCGCGGGTGACGTCGGCCGGGCAGGTCGTCCTCGGCGGGGGCGGCGGCACCGACATGCGGGTCGGGATCGCCGCGGCGCTGGCCGCCCCGGAGCGCCCCGGCATCGTCGTGGTCCTCACGGACGGCCACACCCCCTGGCCCGAGGAGTCGCCCTCGTGCCGGCTCGTGGCCGCCCTCATCGGGGCGGACGCGCCCGCGCCGCCGCCGTGGATCGAGACGGTCCGCGTCCCCCTCTGACGCGGGCTCACTGTCCGAGGACCACCGTGAGCGGTGCCGAGAACGCGCCCCACTTGCCGTCCGGCATCTTGGCGCGGAGCGTGACCACATGGCGGGTGCCGCGCGGTTCGGCGGTCGTGTACTGGTAGGTCGCCCGTCCGGCGGGCGGTGCGATGCCCCAGACGACGGTGGTGGTCATCTTTCCGTCCAGGTACAGCTCGTAGGTGGTGACCTCGCCGTCCGTCTCGGGCTGGGCCCAGTCCAGATCGACGGCGTACTCCTTGCCCTGGACCTTCGTTCGCGCCCGCAGGCCGGTGGGGGCGGTGCTCGCCGGGGCGCCGGGCGCCGAGGCGGTGGTGAGGCGGAGGGTGTTGCTGTCGGGCGACGAGGTGTTGGCGGCGTCGCGGGCCCGCACGGTGAAGGCGTACGCCATCCCGGGGCGCAGTCCGGTCAGCCGGGCCGTGGTCGTGGTGCCCGGCACCGTGTGGATGCGGGAGCCCTCCTGGTAGATGTCGTACGCGGTGACGCCGACGTCGTCCGTGGAGCCGCCCCAGGAGAGGGTGGCGGCCCGGTTGCCGTCGGCCTTGCCGCGCAGTTTCACCGGCCGGGTGGGGGGCGCGTGGTCGGCGGGCGTGGGGGCGGGGGTGGTGACGCGGACGGCGGCGCTGGGCGCGGAGAGGTTTCCGGCGGCGTCGCGGGCCCGGACGGTGAAGGTGTACGCGGTCGAGGCGGTGAGCCCCTCGATGTCGATCATCACCTTGGACGCGGGGACGGACTTGACCTTCCTGCCCTCGCGGTAGACCTCGTAGCCGGTGACGGCCGTGTCGTCGGTGGACGCCTTCCACATGACGTGCGCGGAGGTCGCGCTGCCGGCCTGGACGGTCACCCCGCCC
Organism: Streptomyces sp. NPDC024555; assembly: GCF_055559335.1. NCBI lineage: Bacteria > Bacillati > Actinomycetota > Actinomycetes > Kitasatosporales > Streptomycetaceae > Streptomyces > Streptomyces sp. NPDC024555. Next base: position 417,190 of record NZ_JBVHKV010000003.1, on the reverse strand, counting down.
GGCGCGGTCGGCTTCCCGGTGTCGGCCTCGGCCTCCGAACCGCAGGCGGTCAGCGCGGCGAGGAGCAGGGCGGCGGAACAGGACAACGCGGCGGTGGTGTGGGGGCGTTGCACGGTGTTGCCTTCCATCCGGCAGCTATTGGTCCAGACCTGTATCGCACGGCCCGGGGCTTCCCGACAAGGGGACGGAGCGGAACGTTCCGCAATATGCCGGTGTGCGCCGCCGGTCCGGTCCCGGCCGCGGGGCCGTGCAGTCAATCCGCTCGTGGCCGGGCGATGAGTTCACGGGGTCCGGGGAGTCTGCACAGGTATGGACACACAGACGAACCCCGCCCCTCTCGATCTCGGGCCCGCCGCCCGGAACCTGACCGCCCTGCTCGACGGCATCGACGACGCACGGCTGACCGGCCCGACCCCCTGCCCCGGTGTCACCGTGGGCGCGATGCTCGCCCATGTCGGCGGGCTGGCCGTGGCCTTCCGGGACGCAGCGCGCAAGGATCTGGGGCCGACGACCGGCACGGCGCCCTCGGTGGAGTCGGGTGTGCTCGCGGACGACTGGCGCGAGACGCTGCCCCCGGCGCTCGACGAGCTGGCGGCGGCCTGGCGCTCCCCGGACGCCTGGCAGGGCATGACCCAGGCGGGCAGCGTGGATCTGCCGGGCCGGATCGCCGGGATGGTGGCCCTCAACGAGCTGGTGCTGCACGGCTGGGACCTGGCGCGGGCGACCGGGCAGCCCTACTCGGCCGAGGAGGACCATCTGCACAGCACGCTCGCGGTCCTGGCCGACCTCGGTGACAACCCGCCGCCCACCTCGCCATTCGCCGCTCCGGTGCCGGTCGCCGACGACGCGCCGCTGCTGGACCGGGCGGTGGCGCGCGGCGGCCGCCGCCCGGACTGGCGGCCCGGCGACTGAGATCGGCGCCGGGAGCCGGACGGCCCGGCACCGAGGCGGTCAGCTGGTGAAGAACTCCGTCATCTCCTGGACGAGCTGGGCGGCGTTCGTCTCGTGCACGCGGTGACCGCCGTCGATGGTCAGCAGCCGCGAGTCCGGGACGAGCGCGGCCATGTCCTGGAGCCGCGCCTGGGAGAGGCCGCTCGCCGGGCCGCCCGAGACGACCAGGGTCGGGGCGACGATCTCGCCGAGAGCGCGCGCCCGCTCCGGTCCGGGCTCGTCGAGCTGCTCGCGTACGGCCGGGACGGCGTTCTCGTCGTAGTCGACCGGGCCCCGCGGGGTGACGGCGGGTCCGGCCGCGCCGGGGAACGGCGGCGGGGTCTCCACCAGCACCAGCCGCTCCACCCGGTCCGGGTTCTCCTGGGCGAGGAGCTGGGCGACGACACCGCCCATGCCGTGTCCGGCCACCCCGGCCCGGTCGATCTCGCACGCGTCGAGGAAGCCCAGCACGTCCTCGGCCATCAGATCGAGGTCGTAGTCGTCGGGCCAGTCGCTCTCCCCGTGTCCGCGCAGATCGATCGCGTACACCCGCCACTCCCGCCCCAGCAGCTCCCCCACCGCCTCCCAGGAGGCCGCCGAGTCCCCGAGGCCGTGCAGCAGCACGACCGGTGAGCCGTACGGGTCGCCCCAGCTCCGGTACGCGAGGCGCACATCGCCGACATCCACCACTGACTGATCATCCATGACCCCGACGCTACCGCCCGGCCTGCACCGTTCGTCCCGTAGGGCCTGGCAGGCTGGTGGGGTGAAGATCAGCACGCGTCCACCGCTCGCCTCCCGTCTCGCCCTCCTCCTCGCCGCCGTCGTACTGACCGGATGCACGACGACCGGTTCCGATTCCGGCAAGGGCGCGGCCGGTCCCGGTCTGGACGATCCGGTGAAGAAGGACATCGCCATGCAGCTGGTCTCCAGCGCGGAGAACTCCACGCTGGACTGGAAGGCGCAGTACGGCTACATCGAGGACATCGGCGACGGCCGCGGCTACACCGGCGGCATCATCGGCTTCTGCTCCGGCACCGGCGACATGCTGAGCGTCGTGGAGCGGTACGCGAGGGCACGGCCCGGCAACGCGCTGGAACGGTTCCTTCCGGCGCTGCGGAAGGTGCGTGGCACCGACGCGCACACGGGGCTCGGCCGGGCCTTCACCGACGCGTGGGCCGGCGCCGCGAAGGACGCGGCGTTCCGCGGCGCGCAGGACACCGAACGGGACCGGTCCTACTTCGACCCGGCGGTCTCCCGGGGCCGCGCGGACGGGCTGGGCGCGCTCGGCCAGTTCATCTACTACGACGCCTATGTGATGCACGGTTCGGCCGACGCGGAGGGGGACGTCGGCTTCACGACGATGCGCCGCCGGGCACTGGCCGAGGCGGACTCCCCCGCCGAGGGCGGCGACGAGCGCGCCTATCTCGACGCGTTCCTCGACGCCCGCGTCGCGGCGATCCGCAAGGAGCCCTCGCACCACGACACCAGCCGCGTCGAGACCGCCCAGCGGGTGTTCCTCCGGGAGGGCAATCTCGCTCTGGAGACTCCGCTGCGGTGGAAGGTGTACGGCGACAGCTACGAGATCAAGGGTTCCTGAGCGTCCCCGGGGGCCCGGGAGGTCTCCACGACCCCCGCCAAACCCACGATCGACGGGCGCGCGAGGCGTTGGCCGCATGGGCCGTGTGCGCCGGTGCGTACCGCTCGTGACCTGCGCTTACACTCCCGGGCGACAGGGCCGGCAGACCCGTGTCCCCGAGGTCCGCCGCCCGTTGGGCGGGGTGGACGGCACCACACGGGTGGGCCGGATCACCGAGGAGTTCCGCACCATGATGAAGAAGATTCTGCTGACGATGACGATGCTGGCCGCCGGCATCGGTCTGGCCGTCTCCCCCGCCGCGCAGGCCGCGCCCAGCACGGCCCCCGCGCACCGCGCCGAGGCGGCTCAGCCGTCGCTCGTCTGCACGGTGAACGACAACGGCGTCAACTTCCGTGGCGGACCGGGCACCAACTTCCCGGTCCTGGGCCAGGTCAACAAGGGCCAGAACCTCAACTACCGTGGCCGGACCGGCGACTGGATCATGGGCGACCTGTGGGGTGGCCCCACCGGCGTCTGGATCTACGTGGCCTACCTGGACTGCTGAGTCCGGCACCGTACCGCCCCGCACCGGACATGACCGCCCCCGGTGCGGGGCTCGCGGCTGCCGCCCCGTGCGGCGGCGCATCCCGAGGAGGCGAGCGTGAACGGTCTGGACGATCCGGCGAAGAAGGACATCGCCATGCAACTGGTCTCCAGCGCGGAGAACTCCACGCTGGACTGGAAGGCGCAGTACGGCTACATCGAGGACATCGGCGACGGCCGCGGCTACACCGGCGGCATCATCGGCTTCTGCTCCGGCACCGGCGACATGCTCGGTCTGGTGGAGCTGTACACCCGCCGGGCCCCGGACAATCCCCTGGCCCGCTTCCTCCCGGCCCTCCGCGCGGTCGACGGCGGTGACTCGCACGAGGGCCTGGACCCCGGTTTCACCTCCGCCTGGCAGGAGGCGGCCCGGGACGAGGCCTTCCGGCGGGCCCAGGACGACGAACGCGACCGGGTGTACTTCGATCCGGCGGTCGCCCGGGGCAAGGCCGACGGCCTGCGCGTGCTCGGCCAGTTCGCGTACTACGACGCCTTCGTGATGCACGGCGACGGCGACGACGGCGCGAGCTTCGGGGCGATCCGCGAGCGGGCGCTGCGGCAGGCGGAGCCACCGGCCCGGGGCGGTGACGAGACCGCCTATCTCGACGCGTTCCTGGACGCCCGGGTGTGGGCCATGCGGCAGGAGGAGGCCCACTCGGACACCAGCCGGGTGGACACCGCGCAGCGGGTCTTCCTGCGCGCGGGGAATCTGGACCTCGACCCGCCGCTCGACTGGAAGGTCTACGGCGACCGCTATCACATCGGCTGACCCCGGGACGGCGCGCTGCCGTGGTGCGTACGGACCCGCTCGCGCGGGAGGCCGTACGCACCACGGCACCGGACCGTGCGGCGGCCCGTCAGTGCGCGGGCACGGCCGCCCGGTCGAGCGGTTCGCCCTCGGGGGCCGGCTCCGCCGGACCGGGGTCCGCCGCGCGGCCCAGGTGGTTGAAGGCCAGGTTGAGGACGATCGCCACCACGCATCCGGTCGAGATCCCGGAGTCGAGCACGACCAGCAGGTCCTTCGGGAAGGCGTGGTAGAAGTCCGGCGCGGCGATCGGTATCAGGCCGACGCCGACGGCCGCGGCGACGATCAGCGCGTTCTCGCCCTTCTCCAGCGCGGCGGTGGCCAGGGTCTGGATGCCGCTCGCGGCGACCGAGCCGAACAGGACGATGCCCGCGCCGCCGAGGACGGGCAGCGGGACCAGCGCGATGACGGACGCCGCGACGGGGAAGAGGCCGAGCAGGATGAGGATGCCGCCTCCCGCCGCGACGACGAAACGGCTGCGTACCTTCGTCATGGCGACCAGTCCGATGTTCTGGGCGAAGGCGCTGCACATGAAGCCGTTGAACAGCGGGCTGAGCGCGCTGCCCAGGGTGTCGGCGCGCAGTCCGCCCTCGATCGTCCGCTCGTCGGCCGGGCGGTCGACGATCCGGCCGAGGGCCAGCATGTCGGCGGTCGACTCGGTCATGCAGACCAGCATCACGATGCACATGGAGACGATCGCGGCGATCTCGAACTGCGGGGCGCCGAAGTGGAACGGGGTGGGGAAGCCGACCACGTCGGCGTCGCCGATCGCACCGAAGTCGGTGATGCCGACGGGGATGGCGACGAGGGTGCCGGCGACCAGGCCGAGCAGGATCGCGATCTGCTGGAGGAAGCCCCGGAGCAGTTTGCGCAGCGCCAGCACGATCACCAGGGTGACGGCGGCCATGGTGATGTTGGTGGTGGAGCCGTAGTCGTCGGCGGTGGCGTTGCCGCCCTGGGACCAGTTGAAGGCGACCGGCAGCAGGGAGACACCGATCAGGGTGATGACGGTGCCGGTGACGACGGGTGGGAAGAAGCGGACGAGTTTGCAGAAGTACGGGGCGAGGACGAAGCCGAGGAGGCTGGCGACGATGATCGCGCCGAAGATCACGGCGATGCCGTCGTGCCCCCGGTCCTTGCCTATCGCCACCATCGGGGTGACCCCGGCGAACGAGACGCCGTTGACGAACGGCAGCCGGGCGCCTATGCGCCAGAAGCCGAGCGTCTGGAGCAGGGTGGCGATGCCGGCGGTGAAGAGGCTCGCCCCCATCAGGAAGGCGGTCTCCTTGGGGGTGAGGCCCACGGCGGGCCCCACGATCATGGGCGGGGCGACCACGCCCGCGTACATCGCGGCCACGTGCTGGAGGCCGCTGGTCACCATCTTCAGTGGGGGGAGCGTCTCGTCGACCGGATGCTTCCGGTCGACGGCCGCTTCGGGTCCGGGTGCTGCACTGGCGTCGTTGCGAAACCTGGGCGTGGCTGCCACGGCGGTTCCTCCGGTCGGTTACACGTCTGCGGTGACGTGGGTGTCAGGGAGGTGGTGCCGGGGCCGGTCCGGGGACCGGGCCCCGTGTGGTGCGTTGATGCAGGTGGGGCAGGTCGTGCAGCTGGTGCGGGCAGCTTTGATCGCCGGTGCGGGAGGCGTCCGCGCTGGGCGGATGCCTCCCGCACCGGTTGCCGCGGACCCCGCTCGGGTCCGCGGCGGCCGGACGAGGGCCGTCCCCCTCGGCCGGCCGGTTCGGGGGGGGGCGGGTCAGGCTCCGGCGGCGATCCCGGCGAGGCGCCGGGCCTCGTCACGGGTGGCGACGGCGATGGCGTCCTCGTCGGCGGTGACCAGCCGGCCCGACTCGACGACGGGCCGGCCGCCGACGAGCGAGAGGGTGACGGGCGCGGCGGCGCCGAAGACGAGCGCGGTCACCGGGTCGGCGATGGAGGCGTGGGCGAGGGTGTCCATCCTCCAGAGCACGACGTCGGCGAGCTTGCCGGGTTCCAGGGAGCCGATCTGGTCGGCGCGGCCCAGGACCCTGGCCCCGCCGTACGTGCCGAGCCGGAGCGCCTGACGGGCGTTCAGGGCGCGTTCGCGGTGCGGGCCGAGGCGGTTGACGAGGAGGGCGTTGCGCAGCTCGGTGTGGAGTTCGCCGGACTCGTTGGAGGCGGTGCCGTCGACGCCGAGGCCGACCGGGACCCCGGCGGCGAGCATGTCCGGGACCCGGGCGATGCCGGCGGCGAGCCGGGCGTTGGAGGACGGGCAGTGGGCGACGCCGGTGCCGGTGCGGGCGAACGCGGCGATGTCGGCGTCGTTCATGTGGACGCAGTGCGCCATCCACACGTCCTCGCCGAGCCAGCCGGTGGACGCGAAGTAGTCGGTCGGTCCCATGCCGAACAGCTCGTGGCAGAACTTCTCCTCCTCCACGGTCTCCGAGCCGTGGGTGTGCAGCCGGACCCCGCGCCTGCGGGCCAGTTCGGCGCCCTCGCGCATGAGTGCGGTGGAGACGGAGAACGGGGAGCAGGGGGCGACGGCGATCTGGGTCATCGCGTCGAAGGAGGCGTCGTGGTGGGCGTCGATGGTCGCCTCGGTGGCGGCGAGCGCGCCTTCCAGGGTCTCGACGGCGAAGTCCGGCGGCAGTCCGCCGTCCTTCTCGCTGCGGTCCATGGAGCCCCGGGCGAGGGTGAACCGTACGCCCATGTCCCGGGCGGCGCCGATGATCGCGCCGGACAGGTCGCCCGAGCCGCGCGGGTAGACGTAGTGGTGGTCCATCGCGGTGGTGACGCCGCCGCGCGCCATCATGGCGAGCGAGCCCTGGGCGGCGGCGCGGACCATCGGTTCGTCGACGCGCGCCCAGGTCGGGTAGAGGGCGACCAGCCACTCGAAGAGGTTGTGGTCGGTGGCCAGGCCCCGGGTGATCCACTGGTAGAAGTGGTGGTGGGTGTTGATCAGGCCCGGGGTGAGCAGATGCCCGGTGCCGTCGATCCGGCGTACGACGTTCTCCAGGCCCTCGGGGGCCCGGCCGGCGCCGACGGACTCGATGCGGCCGTCCGCGACGACGAGGTGGCCCGAGGCGTACTCGGTGTCGTCGGCGTCGACGGTCGCGATCGAGCAGTTCTCGATGACGATGCGTTCCACTCGGCCGGTTGCTGCCATGGTGCGTCCTTCTCTCGTCGGGGGTGCGGGCACGGCAGGACCCTAGGAGGATTTGAGTGCCGCGGCGGTGAGGCGGGCCGCGGGTGCCGAGAGGGTGGAGGAGCTGGGTGTGACCGGTGGAGGCGCGCCGGTCCGCCCCGGGCGGACGGACCCGGCGCGCCGCCGGGTCAGAGGTTGGTCAGGTCGACCGGGATCTGCGGCTCGACGCCGTCCCGGAGCACGGTGGCCTCGATCAGGCCGTACGGCCGGTCGGCCGCGAAGTAGACCTCGTTGTCGTTCTTGAGGCCGAAGGGCTCCAGGTCGACGAGGAAGTGGTGGTTGTTCGGCAGCGAGAAGCGGATCTCGTCGATCTCGCTGCGGCTGTTGATGATCCGCGAACCCATCTGGTAGAGGGTCTGCTGGAGCGAGAGGGAGTACGTCTCGGCGAAGGCCTGGAGCATGTGCGTGCGCGCCTGCTCGTAGGACTTCTCCCAGTTGGGCATCCGCTGCTCGTCGCTGGTCCAGTTGTAGCGCCAGCGGGCCGAGACGTCGGTGGCCAGGATGCGGTCGTACGCCTCCTTGAGCGTCGTGTACTCGTCCTTGACGTACCCCCAGAACTCGGAGTTCGTCGAGTTGAGCACGGTCAGCTCCTTGAGCCCGGAGATGACCTGCCAGTGCTCGCCGTCGAAGGTGATCTGGCTGGTGCGGATCTCCTGGTTGCGGCGGACGAAGGAGTGGTTGACCTCGTCGGAGCCGATGAAGCGGGAGTTGGCGTCGGAGGTGGCGATGCGGTCCCAGGCGTACTGCTCGATGCGGATCCGGGCCCGCTTGATCGGCTCCTGGGACGTCACGAAGTGGCGGGCGAGATGGATGCCGAACTGCTCGGCGGAGTCGATGCCGTGCTGCTTGGCGAAGGCGAACACCGTGTTCTTGGTGGTGTCCGTGGGCAGGACGTTGGCGTTGGATCCCGAGTAGTGGACCTCGTCCATGTCGCCGGAGAGGGCGACGGAGACGTTGAGGTCCTTGATGTGGTGGGTGTCGCCGTCCCGCACGATCCTGACGACGCGGTTCTCTGCTTTGCCGTACTGGTTCTGGCCGAGAATCGTGGGCATGGTCTGCTAGCTCCCTCGGTATACGGAGTAGCCGAACGGGTTGAGCAGCAGCGGTACGTGGTAGTGCTCGCCCGGAGTGACGGCGAAGGTGATCGCCACCTCCGGGAAGAACGCACCGCTGTCCCTTACGCGGGGGGCGTCCTGCTGCGCCTCGGCTTGCTTCTTGGCGGTGAAGTACGGCTCGGTCTCGAAGTCCAGCCGTACGTGGGTGGTGCCTTCCGGCAGGGCCGGCAGGTCCTTGCAGCGCCCGTCCGCATCGGTCGTGGACCCGCCGAGCGCCACCCACGGCGCGTCGCCGCCGCCGCGGGCGGAGAGCGAGACGGGGACGGCCCCGGCCGGGCGGCCGATGCTGGTGTCCAGGATGTGCGTGGACACCGATGCGGTGGTCGAGGTGCTCAAGGCCTTGCTCTCCTTCGGTTACGTGTCCTCGGCGACGAGGCGCGTGAGGCGGACGCGGTTGATCCTGCCCAGTTCGGTGCGGACGACCTCGCGCTCCCGCTCCGGCGTGTTCCCGATCCGGGACTTCACGGCGTCGCGCATCTGCTCACCGGTGGCCCCGGTGGCGCAGATCAGGAAGACGTGGCCGAACCGTTCCTGGTAGGCCAGGTTCAGGGCGAGCATCTCGGCCTTGAGTTCCTCGGAGGCTCCGGCCATCCCCCGCTGTTCGCGGGAGGAGACCGGGTCCCCGGGCTTCGGCCGGCCGATCGGGGGGTGACCGGCCATGGCCTCGGCCAGGTCCCGCGCGTCGAGTGCCGCCGTGGCGGTGTCGCTCGCGGAGAACAGGGCTTCGGCGGTGGCGTACGGGCGGTGGGCGAGGACGGCACGTCCCCAGGCCGTACTGGCACAGACCTCGTGCAGTGCGGTGGCCGCGGCCTCGTCCGCCAGGGTGTTGAACCGGGCCAGGCCCGGCGTGGAGCTCGAAGTCACGGGAGCCTCCGTGGCTGTGGTGCGCTGTGCGTTGGTCGGGCTGCGGGATAGCTAACGCCCTCCACCACACCACGTCAACACTTTGTTGAAATTCCGTTCATGTAAAAAGCCGCCGCCCGGTGATCCGGACGGCGGCTCGCGCGTTCATGTGCCCGTAACGCGGGAAGGCGGCTCCAACTAGCCGCTCTTGGAGCCGTTTTCCCTGTTCAAGTAGTTGTAGACGGTGAACCGCGAGACGCCGAGCGCGCCCGCCACGGTCTCCACGCCGTGCCGCACGGAGAAGGCACCGCGTGCCTCCAGGGTGCGGACGACCTCCTGCTTGGTGCGGCGGTCCAGCTCGGCGAGCGGCCTGCCGTGCCGGCGCTCCATCGCGGCGAGGATGTGGTCCAGCGATTCGGAGAGCTGCGGGAGCCGCACGGCTATGACGGCCTCGCCCTCCCAGGCCAGGACGACGTCGTCGGCCTCGGCCTCGTCGGGTCCGAGCAGCTCCGCGCCCATCGCGTCGACGAGCGGTCTGACCGCGCCGATCAGGGGGTGGTCCGCGGCCCCGGTCACCGCGGGCCCTCCCCGATCACGTTGACCTGGAGGGAGACCCGGGTGGCCCCGGACGCCAGGGTCCGGCGGAGCAGGGAGTCCACCGCGGTGAGCACGGCGTCCGCGCCGCCCTCCGCCGTGTTGCCGAAGGGGCCGACGTCCACGGCGTCCAGTTCGGCGGACTGGATGACCTCGCGGGCCACGACCGCGTGGGCCGGTGCCTCGTCGAGGTCGAAGGGCTCGGTGGTGAACTCCACTCTCAGGCGCACGGTCTCTCCTCTTGCCTCGGGCCGCGTTCGGGGGGCGGCCCGCACCTCGGAGGAGACCCTAGCGTCCGGGGCCCGCCACCGGCAGCACGCATACGGCGGCCGGGAAGGCGAAGGGCGCTCCCGTCGGGGTGAGGGCACCGGTGGCGGCGTCGACCCGGAAGACGGTGACGGTGCCGGACCGCTGGTTGGCGGCCAGGAGGAGGGCGCCGTCCGGGGAGAAGGCGGTGTGGCGGGGGAAGTCGCCGCCGACCGGGACGGTGTCCAGCAGGCGCAGCGCGGCCCCCTCGTCCTCGACGGCGTAGCGGGTGAGGCTGTTGTGCCCCCGGTTGGCGAGGTAGGCGAAGCGGCCGTCGGCGGTGACCAGGAGCTGGGCGGGGTAGCTGGTGCCGGTCCCGGTGCCGGTGGACTGCGGGGTGCCGGGGGTGAGGGTGCCGGTGGCGGGGTCGTAGCCGCAGACGACGACGGTGTTGTCGAGTTCGCAGGCGAGGTACGCGTACCGGCCGCCGGGGTGGAAGGTGAGGTGGCGCGGTCCGGCGCCGGGGCGCAGGGCGGCGTACGAGAGCCGTTCCAGGGTGCCGCGCGTCTCGTCGAGGCGGTAGGTGTACACCGTGTCGTTGCCCAGGTCGACGGCGAGGACGTGGGCGCCGTCCGGGGCGGTGACGATCTGGTGGGCGTGCGGCCCGCCCTGTCCGGGTCCGGGGGCGGGCACGGTGTGGGCGACCAGGTCGGTGCGCTCGCCGATCGACCCGTCGTCGGCCAGGGGGTGCACGGCGACGCTGCCGGAGGTGTAGTTGGCGCTCAGCAGCCAGCGGCCGCCCGGGTGGACCGAGAGGTGGCAGGGGCCGGCGCCGCCGGTGGAGCGGGTGCCGAGCACCCGGAAGGTCCCGTCCCCGGCGAGCGCGACGGCACTCACGCCCCCGTCGCTCCGCTCGTCGACGGCGTACAGGGTGCGGCCCGTGGGGTGGAGCGCGAGGTACGAGGGGTCGGGGACTCCGGTGACGGTCGTACGGGCGGTGATCGCCCCGCTCACCGGGTCGTAGGAGGCCACGCCGATGCCGGTGCCGCCGGGACCGGTCGAGGTGTAGGTGCCGAGGAAGAGCGTTCCGGACGCGCGGACCGGGGGCTTCGGCGGATGGGGGCGGGGGCGGCGCTCCTCGCGCGGGAGGCCGGGGGCGGCGGCGAGCGCGCCGCCCGCCAGGAGCGCGCCGAGGACGGTGCGGCGGCTGGTGGGGGAAGTCATGCGAGGCACCTCGTGGGGTCGGTGACGTCGGACGGCACAGCCACAGTGGCGCTCCCCGGGGGCCGCGGGCAAGAGACGCACCGGCCATTGCGCACCGCGCAACGCCGGGCCGGAGCCCGTCCGTTCGGAACCGGGGAGCGACGGGATTTCCGGACACCCCTTGACAGCCACCCATCCATCCCGGCAACCTTCCATTAAGCAGAAACAAACTTCCGCAATACGGAAGGAGCGCCGACACCCTCATGGGCTACCCGGACCAGCGCTTCGATGTGAACCTGTCGATCCTCTTCACGGAACTCCCGCTCCTGGAGCGCCCCGCGGCCGCCGCCGCGGCGGGCTTCACCGCGGTCGAGCTGTGGTGGCCGTGGATCGACGACCCCACCCCCGAGCAGGCCGAGCTCGACGCCCTCAAGAAGGCGCTCGACGACGCCGGCACCCGGCTCGTGGGCCTGAACTTCTACGCCGGACGGCTGCCCGGCCCCGACCGCGGCGCGCTCTCCGTGCCGGGCGAGGAGTCCGACCGCTTCCGCGCCAACATCGAGGTGGCGGCGGACTTCGCCGCCTCGGTCGGCTGCACGGCGCTCAACGCGCTGTACGGCAACCGGATCGACGGCGTCGACCCGGCCGTCCAGGACGCGCTCGCCCTGGAGAACCTGACCGCGGCCGCCCGCGCCGCCGACCGGATCGGCGCGGTCCTGTTGATCGAGACCCTGAACAGGCCGGAGTCCCCGGACTATCCGCTGGTGAGCGCGGAGGCGGCGATCGAGGTCGTCGACCGGGTCAACGCGGCGACCGGTCTCGGCAACGCGAAGTTCCTGCTGGACCTGTACCACCTGTCGATGAACGGCGAGGACCTCGGCCGGGTGATCGCCGCGTACGCGAGCCGGACCGGTCACGTCCAGATCGCCGACAACCCGGGGCGCGGCGCGCCCGGCACCGGCTCGCTCCCGCTGGAGCGGCTGCTCGACGAGCTGACGAAGGCCGGGTACGAGGGCTGGGTCGGCCTGGAGTACAAGCCCGGCGACCGGCCGAGCGCCGCGTCCTTCGACTGGCTCCCGGCCACCGCGCGGGCCGCCCGCTGAGCGCGGCGGCCCCCCGTACACACGCTGAATCGGAAGGCACCCTCATGAGCAACAACCTCCCCAAGGTCGCGTGGATCGGGCTCGGCATCATGGGCTCGCCCATGTCCGAGAACCTGATCAAGGCCGGGTACGACGTCACCGGCTACACCCTGGAGCAGGACAAGATCGACCGGCTGGCCGCGGCCGGCGGCACCGGCGCCCCCTCGATCGCCGACGCGGTCCGGGACGCGGACGTCGTCATCACGATGGTGCCCGCGTCCCCGCAGGTCGAGGCGGTCGCGTACGGCCCGGACGGCATCCTGGAGAACGTCCGGCGCGGCACCCTGCTGATCGACATGTCCTCGATCACCCCGCAGACCTCCGTGGACCTGGCGAAGAACGCCGCCGAGAAGGGCGTCCGGGTCCTGGACGCCCCCGTGTCGGGCGGCGAGGCCGGGGCGATCGAGGCCGTGCTGTCCATCATGGTGGGCGGCGAGCAGGCCGACTTCGACGCGGCGAAGCCGCTCCTCGAAGCCCTCGGGAAGACCATCGTGCTCTGCGGCCCGCACGGCTCCGGCCAGACGGTGAAGGCGGCCAACCAGCTGATCGTCGCGGTCAACATCCAGGCCTGCGCCGAGGCCGTGGTCTTCCTGGAGAAGTCCGGCGTCGACCTCGGCGCGGCGCTGGACGTCCTGAACGGCGGCCTCGCCGGTTCGACCGTCCTGACCCGCAAGAAGGACAACTTCCTCAACCGGGACTTCGCCCCGGGCTTCCGGATCGACCTGCACCACAAGGACATGGGCATCGTCACCGACGCCGCCCGCAACGTCGGTGCCGCGCTGCCCGTCGGCGGCGTGGTCGCCCAGCTCGTCGCCTCGCTGCGCGCGCAGGGCGACGGCGGCCTGGACCACTCGGCGCTGCTGCGCTCGGTGGAACGCCTCTCGGGCGGGTCCGTCCGGGCCTGACCCGGCCCCGCCCCCACTGACTTCCGGACGGTGCCGGCGCTGACACCTGTCCTGTCGCGCCCAGGCGCCGGCACCGTCCGGAACACCACGCTTCTCCCTCCCCCTCAAGAAATTCAACAAACTGTTGACGTCGGGTTCGGGGCGTATCTACGCTCCTGGAGCCCCCAGGGGGTGTCTCGTCGCAGTTCAGCAGCTCCCGTACGGAAGGTCGCCCCGACACCATGACGCAGCGTGTGCTTACGACCGAGTCCGGCGCCCCGGTCGCCGACAACCAGAACTCCGCCACCGCCGGCGTCGGTGGCCCGATCCTCCTCCAGGACGGCCATCTCCTGGAGAAGCTGGCCCGCTTCAACCGGGAGCGCATCCCGGAGCGCGTGGTGCACGCCCGGGGCTCCGGCGCGTACGGCTACTTCGAGGTGACCGACGACGTCACCGGCTTCACCCGCGCCGACTTCCTCTCCGAGGTGGGCCGCCGCACCGAGACGTTCATCCGCTTCTCCACCGTCGCCGACTCGCTCGGGGGCGCGGACGCGGTGCGCGACCCGCGCGGCTTCGCGCTCAAGTTCTACACGGACGAGGGCAATTACGACCTCGTCGGCAACAACACCCCGGTGTTCTTCATCAAGGACCCGATCAAGTTCCCCGACTTCATCCACTCGCAGAAGCGCGACCCGTTCACGGGCCGTCAGGAGCCGGACAACGTCTGGGACTTCTGGGCGCACGCACCGGAGGCCACCCACCAGGTCACCTGGCTGATGGGCGACCGCGGCATACCCGCCTCGTACCGGCACATGAACGGCTACGGCTCGCACACCTACCAGTGGACGAACGCCGAGGGCGACGCGTACTTCGTGAAGTACCACTTCAAAACGAACCAGGGCGTGCGCTCCCTCTCCGCCGACCAGGCCGCCGAACTCGTCGGCAAGGACGGCAGCTCGCACCAGACGGACCTGCTCCAGGCCATCGAGCGCGGCATGAACCCGTCCTGGACGCTGTACGTGCAGCTCATGCCGGCAGCCGAGGCGGCGGACTACCGCTTCAACCCGTTCGACGTGACGAAGGTGTGGCCGCACGCGGACTACCCGCTCCAGCGGGTGGGCCGGCTGGTGCTGGACCGCAACCCGGACAACGTCTTCGCGGAGGTCGAGCAGGCCGCGTTCTCCCCGAACAACTTCGTGCCCGGCATCGGCCCGTCCCCGGACAAGATGCTCCAGGGCCGCCTCTTCGCCTACGCGGACGCGCACCGCTACCGCCTCGGCGTCAACCACACCCACCTCCCGGTGAACGCCCCGCGCACCGCGACCGTCGACAACTACGGCCGCGACGGCCTCCACGCCACCCGCAACGGCTCGCGCCACGACAAGAACTACGAGCCCAACTCGTACGCGGGCCCCGCCCAGACGGACGCCCCGCACTCCGCCCCCCTCGCCGTCCACGGCTGGACCGGCACGCACGCCGCCCCCGCCCACACCAAGGACGACGACTTCTTCCAGGCGGGCGAGCTGTACCGCCTGATGTCCGACGACGAGAAGGCCCGGCTGATCGCCAACATCGCCGGGGGCCTCTCCCAGGTCACCCGTGACGACGTCATCGAGAAGAACCTGGCCCACTTCCACGCGGCCGACCCCGAGTACGGGGCCCGCGTGGAGGAGGCGGTCCGCGCCCTCCGCGAGGACTGACCTCCCACCCCACAGACCCTGCCCGTGCCGACCGCGCCCACCCGGATGAGGGGTTCGCGCACGGCACGGGCAGGACGAGGCCGCGGCGGTGGTGCGATACCAGTGCGGTGGTACGGGGCGGCGGCGTTCCGGTTCCTGACCTGAAGCAGCCGGACACCGCCCCCTCCCGCACCACCGCCGCGGCCCCTGTCACCTCCCGGAACCAGGGCGTGGAGTACGGATACGGTCCCGTACTCCACGCCCTTTTCCCGTGCCCCGGCGACACGGCCCCCGAGCCGGGTGACTCCGCGTCGAAGTCGTGCTTTGCTGACCCGGTTTGACGGACCGAGAGACGCACGGCCCGCGCACAGCATCCCGCGCGGACGCACCGCACCAGGAAAGAGGAAAGCCGACGATGATACCGCCGCTCACCAGAACCCGTTCATGGTCCCTGTCCCGGTGGTCCGCCTCCCCGCGCTCCTCCGCACCGCGCTCCGCGCCCGGCAGGCGCGCGGCCGGCGTGCTGCTCGCCGCCTCCGCCTGCGTGGCCGCGCTGCTCGTCCCCGCGCAGACCGCCGCCGCGGCGACCGTCCCCACCGGCCCGGTCTTCAACAAGCCGACCGGCACCACCACCGAGCAGCAGACCATCCGCGCCCAGGTCCGCTCCGTCATCGCGAACGCGGACAGCGGCTCGGTCCTCCGCCTCGCGATGTACCACCTCTGGGACGAGACCGTCGCCACGGAACTCGGCGCCGCGAAGGCCCGGGGTGTCAACGTCAAGGTCGTCCTCGACGAGAGCACCCTCGACTACCCGGCCTCCTACGACCTCCTCAAGAGCAGCCTCGGCACCAGCACCTCCGCCGCCTCCTGGGTCGCCCTCTGCGCCAAGGGCCGCTCCTGCCTCGGCACGGCCACGAGCGGCATCAACCACAACAAGTTCCTGCTCGCGAGCAGCGTCGGCGACGGCGCCCAGAAGAACGTCGTCGTTCAGCTCACCTCGAACCTGACGCCGTCCAACTACAGCCGCTACTGGAACAGTTCGGTCACCGTCGCCGGCAACACCGCCCTGTACGACGGCTACGTGGACTACTTCACGCGTCTCCCGGCCCAGAACCGCACCGCCTGGTCGTACACGTACGGCAACGCCGGCGACTACAAGTACTACTTCTTCCCCCGCGCGGGCAGCGACAACACCACGGACACCATCGTCAACGCGATGGACAACATCACCTGCCGCTACACCGACTCCGCCGGCACCGCCCGCCGCACCACCGTCCACGCCGCCATGCTCAAGATCACCCGCCAGGGCGTCGCCGACAAGCTCCGCGCCCTCGCCGGCCAGGGCTGCCTCGTCGACCTCGTCTACAGCGAGACCGACTCCGGCACCTGGACCGCCCTCCACGGCGTCTCCGGCCTCACCAACCGCTGCTACCAGCACGACAACGACGGCGACTCCACCACGCCCAACCGGATCGTCCACTCCAAGAACTGGATGGTCGACGGCATGTACGCCGGCACGGTCCAGAAGGTGATGTTCACCGGCAGCCACAACTGGAGCGGCCCCGCCCTCCGCAACAACGACGAGGCCATGCTCCGCATCACCACCCCCTCCGTCTTCGACGCCTTCGAAGCCAACTTCCAGGCCACCCGCGCCGCCGCCGTCCCCGGCACCAGCGACAACGTGGCGGTCTGCAAGAGCTGACGACGACCGCCACTCCGAACGAGAGGGGCACCTACGGATCTCCGTAGGTGCCCCTTCCTTGAGCCTCAGGCGGAGTTGGCGGGAAGCGGCCCGCATTCTGCCGATGCAGCGGTCCGGTGCAGCGTGTCCGCGAGCAGCAGCGCGTCATCGGCGTCCAGGTAATCGAAGCGGATGCGGTTGCCCCCGTACTGGCTGCGGCAGTGTCCGCAGGTGGGCACCGACTCGACGAGCAGACCCTGCCCGCTCGCGGGGATCACCCGCTCCAGTTCCCGGGCGAACCGCTCGTGGTCGTGCCAGTCCCCGAGGTCGAGGTCGCGCAGGACCGACTCGTCGCCGCCGAGGCGGCGGTAGAGCAGCGTGGCCGCGTCCGTATCGAGCATGCCGAGGTCGATGAGGTCCCGGTTCCCCGTGGCCTGGAGGTCGAGATGCCGCTCGATGCCGATGCGGGCCAGGGCACGGTGCAGTTGCAATGCCGCGTTCTGCACCTCGGAGAGCCGGGTCTCGATCAGCCGCCCGAGGGACCGGACCGCTTCTTCCGAGGGCAGGGTGAGAAGCAGTTCGTGGCCGGGGCACGGCAGGGGCTGTTCCAGGCGCGCCACCTCGGCGGCGATGCCCTCGGCGAGCAGGTGGGCCCGCACGTCTCCGTGTGTCCAGGGGTGGGCGACCGAGGGAGTCAACCGCAGGCGCCGGCCGCCGGGCGCGGGGCCTTCCTCCCACTCGAAGTCGAGACCGGCGTACTCCAGGGCAAGTTTCAGGGCGTGGGGCGCGGCCATCGCGGTCGTCAGCGAATTCGTCATCGGGTAGTCCTCATGAGATGGGGCGAACGCCCGCTTGTGTGTGCGGCGACAAGCCGCACGGGGACGTGCTGGCGCAGAGGCGTGCTGCGCGGACGGAAGAAGGTGTCCGTCGCTCGTTGGCGCTGACGCCCGGCCAGTCGGGCGGGGCGCTCAGAGATCCTTGATGCCGACGAGCACGCGACCGATCAGGTTCGGGTCGGCCCGTCCGGCATCGGGTACGTGGCGGCCATCGGATTCGGGCAGGCCCGGAGACGACAGGGAAGCGTCGCGGCCGGCCCTCGGCCCCGCAACGGCGAGTGCGATCTCGGCCCACACCACTTTGCCCGGCGCACTCCGAGCCGGGTAGTAGCCCCAGGCCCTGCTCATGACCGCCACAATGAAGATCCCGCGCCCGCCCGTCGCGTCCACGCCGACCTCCTTGAGAACGGGCGGCCTCGCATCGCGGTCCCACACCGACACCCTGACTGCGTCGGGCCCGGCCTCCAGCAACAGCTCGAAGGTCTGACTGCCGCCCCGCGACGAGACCGGAGGCGTCGACGACGCGCCTTCCTCCGAGTGCCGCACGGCATTGGTCGTCAGCTCCGACACCAGGAGCTGCGCCGTCTCGACGGTGCCGGAGGACACTCCCCAGCCCGACAGAACATCGGCAGTGTGCAGCCGCGCCAGAGCCACGGCGTTGGGCGTGTCCGCCAACGCGAGCCGGTTGCTCCGGGGCTGTGGGTGGGGCATGGCAGACCTCCCGATGTGCGCATGGATCGATATGCGGCTGAGGGATCACCCGTCGTGATGAGAAGAGGGATCGCCGCTTCGGTCGTCCGGATAGCGTGTGAACGACCCGTGCCACTAGTGAAATCGATGGTCAGGCCCATCGGGAGTCCCCGCACGGGGCCCTACTTGATGGCCCCGTGCGCCCCATGGAGGTCGCTCCGGCGCCATGACAATCGGTCGACGCCAACCAATCCGTCGCAACACGAGAGGAGGAACCATGGGGCAGCGGCCGAATGAACTGACACCCGATGCCGGCCCGTGGCACCGCTGGGGTTACGAGTTACGTCAGTTCCGTGAAGCCCGCGGACTCGCTCAGCAGGTACTCGCCCGAAGGGCGTTGCTCGACCGCTCCCACATCGGGCGCTTCGAGCGTGCCGAACGTCCCGTTCCACGCTCCGCCGCCGTGCGTCTCGACAAGGCACTGGATGCTGCCGGTGCATTGGTACGTGGTTGGGAGAGGGCCGAACTTGAGGCCCTGAGCAACGGCTCCGCTTCGGTGTCCATGGCCGAGACGTCGGTTCATGGGGCCAGGCCCCGTAGGCATGGGGCCATGCATGCGAAGCCCCTGGTTCTGAGTCCCTACGAGCAGGCAGGCTTGGGCGAGGGCGACACGGACCTGGTCGTCGTACCGGCTCGTATCAATGGAAGGATCCGCTTCGTGCCCGTGCCCCGCCGCGTTGTCCTTGCCTCCGGGCTCGCCGGCCTGGCCTCAACGGCTCTTCCCACAAGAGCGGCAGCCGCTGACGAACCCGCCGACATGGGGTCTCCTCTGGAGCACTTCTCCCAACTCCGCCGAGTCATGATCCAGACGGACAATCTGATCGGCCCTCGATATCTACTGCCCGCGTTGCAACAGCATCTCGCCGCGCTCTCGATCCGCCGCCGATCCGCACGCGGAACCGATGCGACAAGGCTTCTCTCTCTGGAGACGCGGTACGAGGAACTGGGAGGCTGGTTCGCCCAGGACATGGGTGACGACCGCGCCGCCCACGGACACACCGCCAAGGCGCTCGACGCCTCCCACATCACCGGTGACACCGGCCTCACCGCGTACGTCCTCGGACGCAAGGCCCAACTCGCGGTCGATACGGGATACGCGGCCGACGCACTCGGGCTCGCTGCCGCCGCCCGGCGTACTGCGCCTTCAGGAAGCCGCCTCGAAGTCATCGCCGTCGTGCACGAGGCGCATGCCCACGCCGTGCTGGGCGAAGGCGGTGAAGCACAGCGAGCGTACGACACCGCATTCACGCTTCTGGGTCGTGCGGACGCCGACTCGGTATGGGGCTCTTGGCTCGATGCGGCGTACATCGATACCGCCCGCGCCCGCTCTCTTGCTGCCTTGGGTGACTTCGAACAGGCGGCAATCGGCTTCGACAACGCTATTGCAGGGCTTCCGGCCACCTATCGGCGAGACCGCGGCGTCTACCTGGCTCGTGCTGCACGCGCGCACGCGGGAGCCGGAAACGTGGTCCTGGCCGCTCGCATCGGAACACAGGCTGTGGGGATCGCCGCCGAGACCGGTTCCGCGCGCATCTACAAACAACTCGACCGGCTCGACCATGCATTGGCCCCCGCAACAGGTGAGGACGGCGTCGACGAATTCCGAGCCGCGCTCGACCGCATCGTCCTGCACCCTGCCTGACCCACCGACGCCGGAATCCTGGAGACCCCCATGCCACGCCCGTACGTCCTGCTCTCAGCAGCCGTATCGATCGACGGCCACCTCGACACCCGTCCGGGCGAGGACCGACTCATGCTGTCCAACAAGGCGGACTTCGACCGGGTCGACTCAGTACGGGCCAGCGTCGACGCCATCCTCGTCGGCGCCGGGACGCTACGCGCCGACAACCCACGCCTCCTGGTCAACTCGGCACAGCGCAGGGCGGCCCGGCTGGCTTCCGGCCGGTCGGAGTACCCGTTGAAGGTCACCGTCACCGCAACGGGAGACCTCGATCCGGACTGGAAGTTCTGGCACCACGGCGGGGACAAGCTCGTCCTGGCCGCCGGCGACGCGGCCACTGGCAAGGCCCGTGCCGCCCTCGGCAACCTGGCGACGGTCGCCACCATCCCCACCGAGGACGGATGGCCGGCCGCTCTCGACATCCTGGGCGAGGTGTACGGCATCGAGCGGCTCATGGTGGAAGGCGGCGGAACCGTTCACACCCAGCTCCTGGCGGCGGGCTTGGCCGACGAACTCCACCTCGTGGTCGCCCCGCTGCTCGTCGGCCAGCCGGACGCCGTACGCATGCTCGGCGCCGCCCACTACCCGGGCGGCCCCGACGCGCGACTTCGGCTGCTGGAGACGCGTCAGATCGGCGACGTGGTACTCCTGAGGTACGCCCCCAAGGACACCTCGACGGAGCCACGATGAGCACCACGCACCCTTCGCCCGATGCCCCGGGCACCGGCCGCGAGCCGAACGCGGCCGATGGCAGATGGCTCGGCCTCGCTTGCGCACTCGCCTCGCTGTGCCCGCCGTCGGACACCGCGTTCAGTGTGGGGGCCGTCATCGTCGCCGCAGACGGGACCGAGCTTGCCCGCGGCCACTCCCGGGAGAGCGATCCCCACGACCATGCCGAGGAAGCCGCCCTGGCCAGGCTGGCTCCCCAGGATCCCCGCCTCACCGACGCCACGATCTACAGCTCCCTGGAACCCTGCGCGAAACGCGCGTCCCGCCCTCGCCCCTGTGCCCAGCTCATCAAAGAGGCCGGTCTGCGACGCGTCGTCACGGCATGGAGTGAGCCGGACACGTTCGTCGCCGGGGCGAATGGGACCGAGACGCTTGAAGGCGCCGGCGTGACGGTTGTGGCGATGCCCGCATTCCTGGATGCCGCGCAGGCCCCCAATCTTCATCTGCTGTGACCATCAGTCATGCCATCAGACCCGCTCTCCCCAGAGCGGTTAGGGCGCGCAGGCGCTCATCAATCGGGTTCGCCCGAAGGCTGTCCCGTACGTTGCGGTCGTTCGGGTGTTCGGCGGCCAGTCGCGGGTGGGTCGCACTCCTCTCCAGGTGCCAGGAGAGGTGCCAAGCGCCGCCGAACCGCTCGAACGACCGGCTCATCCCTGGATGAACTCGATGATCTGCGGGGCGATCTTCTTCGGGGCCATGACGACGGCGCCGTGGTTGAGTCCGGGCAGGGTGCGGTGGTCGGCCTGCGGCAGGATCTCGGTGACGGCGAGGGCGGCGCGCCGGAATGCGGCCGGGCTCTTGCCACCGGTCAGCACGCGGGTGCGTATGCCCACCCCTTTCCACTCCTCCGGATCGAGCGGCTTGCCCTGCTGGGTATCGCCCATGACCGCGATGTCGTAGGGCAGGGTGCGGGCCAGCCTGGTGAGGTTTGCCCACATCTTCGGCATGAGCCTGATGAAGAACACGGCGATGCCGGGCATGCCCTGCACCCTTGTCATGAAGTACGTGACCGCGTCGCCGTGCCGGCCTTCCGCAAGGAGCGCGGTGATCTGCTGCGCGAGATCCTTGGGCGGTCCGTCGTCGCCCTCGGCGACCACGAACGGCGGTTCGTACAGAGCCAAGCGGTCGACGTTCACTCCGGCCGCGGCCGCGCGCAGGGCAAGCACCGCTCCGGAGGACGACCCGAACAGCGACGCCGAACCGCCGACGTGTTCGACCAACGCGACGATGTCTTCAATCTCGCGGTCAGGGGCGTAATCAAGAGTGTCACCGCTGGCACCCCGCCCGCGCCGGTCGTAGTTGATGACCGTGAAGTGCTGGGCGAGGAGGGCCGCGAGCTTGGTCGTGTCCGAGCGGTCCGCCAATGCCGAGGCGACCAGGACGACGGCCGGACCGCTGCCCGACAGCTCGAACGCGATCTCGGTGCCGTCGGCGGAGACGACGCGGGCCTCGGCTCCGGCCGACTGCTCTCGCGCTGTTGCCATGTTTCTCTCTCCGGTTCACGTAGGGGCCGTACCGCTGGTGTGTGCGTTACTTCCCATAGGACGTCCGCAGCGCAGAGAACTCATCGGTGCGCCAGGCGTCCGGCGCCGAAGCCGTCATGCTGTGGAGAGGACGGCCCTCTCGCGCAAGATTGAGGGCCTTGGGGTCGCAGCCGGCAGGTGGCGGCCTACCGGCGCTGGAAGTTCCTCCGCGACTGCCGTCTCAGGGGCGATGGCGTCCGCCACGCGACGAATACCGCAAGACAACCCGAAGGACCACGCTGGACAATGCCCAGGTGGACTTCGTGATCGACACCCCCCGAGTGGAGGACGCCCCAGCCCTCGCCCACACGCTCCTGGCGGCCTGGCTCCTGACGTATCCCAACCAGGACGCAGGGATCGACGAGGCATGGATCCGGGCGCAGCGCGGCAATGTGGTCACCGACGAGGGCGTTGCCCAGTGGCGGGAGTTCATCGAGGAGGCTGAGCGCCGGCCCGCCCATCTCTTCTGCCGTGTCGTGCGCCAGGGGGACGAGATCATCGGCTTCCTGTGCGGGCGCCGCGACGAGGCGTTCAGTCTCGGACCGATGTACCTGCTGCCCCAGGCGCAGGGCCGAAGCATCGGGCGCGACTTGATGACGGCATTCCTCGCCTGGGCCGACGACGCGCCCATCCGCCTGTGGGTGACCGCCTACAACGAGCGGGCCATCAACTTCTACCGGCGCTACGGGTTCGAAAACACCGGCGAGCGGCACCTGTGGCGGGACAAACTGCCGAACCTCCGCATGGCCCGGACCGGCCCGCCGGAAGAACGAGAAGACCAGCACTGATCGGCTGCACTCCGGCGCCTGAGCACGCGAAGCGATCGGCATCTTCACGTCTGCCCACCGCAGGATGGAAAGGGCTCGCTGTCCATCCCTCACGCAGATGCAGCGATGGCGACGAGGAATGGTCAGATTCTGTGGACCGACCGGACAGTCCCATGACCGGTCGATCAAGCGAGCGGCTTGCGGTAGCGGACATACTCGTTCTGTCTCCGGAACCCCACGCTCTCGTAGAGATCGTAGGATCGGTGCGGATTTGCCGTGCCCGTGTACAACCTGGCAGTCGTTGCACCCTGCTCGCGAAGGCTTCGCAGCCCGTCCAGCAGCAGGATCCGGCCGATTCCGAGGCGTCGCTGGTCCGCTCGGACACTCAGCTCTTCGACCTCGCCCACGGTGCGGTCGTGGCCGCGGATGGAGCACAGGGCCACGCCGAGCATGTCCTGCCCGTTCCAGGCAGCCCTCCAACATGCCGGGTCGGCGGTGTCGACGAAGTCCTGGAAGGACCATTTCTGAGTGAAACCGGTGTCCGCATACGAATCGACGACCGTACTCCAGGCCGCGCGGTAGTGGCTGGTCCCGATCGGCCCCGTCCGTATCCCGGCGGGGAGTTCGCTGGCCGGCTCGGGCACCTGCTGCAGATCGCCCAGCTCCAGCTCGACCAGACTGAACACACGTCGGTAGCCGGCTGCGCGCAGGAGCGCCGTGGCGTCCTGCTCGGAGGCCATGGCGTTCGCACCGATCACTGCCGTCCGCGCCGTTCCATGTTCTTCGACGAGCTGGCGGATCCGCTCTTCGGCCCAGCGCAGCATGGCTGAGCCGATCCCCTGGCCGCGATGCTCGGGCAAGAGGTAACCGCGGTGCAGGTACAGCCACGTATCGTCCCGCTCCTGCCACCACCGGATGGTCGAGTAGCCGACGACGCTCCCGTCGCGCACCACCAGAACCTGGTTCTTGGACGGCTCGTCCAGCTTGGCAGAGGCCTCGGCGATCTCGGCGGCTGTCGGGAGCCCTTCCACAACCGAACGGGCGTCGACCCGGTCCCGTTCGACACAATCCAGCCGCACCGCGGCCATGGCGCCGTGGTCCTCGTCGCCCCGATACGGCCGGAACCCGAAGCCGGCTGGGAGGTCCTGTCCTGGCGTGTCATCCGACATGATCGGATGATCTCGAACTTTGAGGCAGGTCTGCCACCCTGTTCATGATTCATGCTGCGGTCGTCTGCGGCCGTTCCCCGGGGTAGCCGCGTTCGAAGCGGTCTCCGACTCGGACGAGGGCAACGAGGTGGGGTGCATTCACGGCCCGCCAGCGGGCCTGGGCCGACTCGACGAGCTTGAACACCCTCGCAAGTGCGGCCGCTCGTGAGCCGGCCCCTTTGGTGACCTTGGTCCGCAGACGGACGGTCGCGAAGGTCGACTCGATCGGGTTGGTCGTCCTCAGGCGGACCCAGTGCTCGGCGGGGAAGTCGCAGAAGGCCAGTCGTTCGTCATCGTCATCGTCATCGTCATCGTCATCGGTGATCTTCTTGACGGCCTTGGGGGCTTCTTCGACCACGGTCTGATCGGGAGAACGCAGTCGGGGGAGGAATGCCTTCTTGCCGAATCCCGGCTGGTGACGGTGAGGGCGCTCCGGGACTCGAACTGACCTCCCCCGGTACACGTCACTTGGCCGTCGGGCTTCCGTGCCCCGGGCCGACACGTCGTCCCGGGGGTGCCTGCGGACCTCCGCACCCACCCCCGGGACCACCGTGACCGCGGCCCGCCGGACTCAGCCCGTCGCCAACGGCCTGATCGCCGTGGGCGCGTGACCCGGTTCCGTCGCCAGGTCCTCGAACTCGTTCACCGAGGCGATGTCCGTGCCGCTCATCGCGATGTTGGTGACGCGTTCCAGGATGGCCTCGACGACGACCGGGACGCGGAATTCCGCCGCCAGCTTCTTGGCCTCCTCGAAGGCGGGGAGGAGGGCGTCGGGTTCCGTCACGCGGATGGCCTTGCAGCCGAGGCCTTCGACGACCTTGACGTGGTCGACGCCGTAGACGCCGAGTTCCGGGGAGTTGAGGTTCTCGAACTCCAGGTTGACCTGGAAGTCGATGTCGAAGTTGCGCTGGGCCTGGCGGATGAGGCCGAGGTAGGAGTTGTTGACGAGGACGTGGACGTAGGGGATGCGGTGCTGGGCGCCCACCGCCAGTTCCTCCAGCATGAACTGGAAGTCGTAGTCGCCGGAGAGGGCGACGACGGAGCCGTCGGGGTCGGCGGTGGCGACGCCGAGGGCGGCCGGGATGGTCCAGCCGAGGGGGCCCGCCTGGCCGCAGTTGATCCAGTGGCGGGGGCGGTGGACGTGGAGCATCTGGGCGCCGGCGATCTGGGAGAGGCCGATCGTGGTGACGTACCGGGTCTCCGGGCCGAAGGCGCGGTTCATCTCCTCGTAGACGCGCTGGGGCTTCAGGGGGACGTTGTCGAAGTGGGTGCGGCGCTGGAGGGTCGCGCGGCGTTCCTGGGTGGTGGCGGCCCAGGTCGAGCGGTCCTTCAGACGGCCCGCCGTCCTCCGTTCGCGCGCGACCTCCACGAAGAGTTCGAGGGCCGCCTTCGCGTCGGAGACGATGCCGAGGTCCGGGGCGAAGATCTTGCCGATCTGGGTGGGCGCGATGTCGACGTGGACGAAGGTGCGGCCCTGTGTGTAGACGTCGAGTTTGCCGGTGTGGCGGTTGGCCCAGCGGTTGCCGATGCCGAGGACGAAGTCGGATTCGAGGAAGTTCGCGTTGCCGTAGCGGTGGGAGGTCTGGAGGCCGACCATGCCGGCGTTGAGCGCGTGGTCGTCGGGGAGGGTGCCCCAGCCCATGAGGGTGGGGACGACGGGGACGCCGGTGAGTTCGGCGAACTCGACGAGGAGGTCCGAGGCGTCCGCGTTGATGATGCCGCCGCCCGCGACGAGGAGCGGGCGCTCGGAGGCGTTCAGCAGGTCGAGCGCGCGCTCGATCTGCTTGCGGGACGCGGCGGGCTTGTGGACCGGTAGCGGCTCGTAGAGATCGGGGTCGAACTCGATCTCGGTGAGCTGGACGTCGATCGGGAGGTCGATGAGGACCGGGCCGGGGCGGCCCGTGCGCATCAGATGGAAGGCCTGCTGGAAGACGCCGGGGACCTGGGCGGCCTCCAGGACCGTGGTGGCGGCCTTGGTGACCGGGGCGGCGATCGAGGCGATGTCGACGGCCTGGAAGTCCTCCTTGTGGAGGACGGCGGTCGGGGCCTGGCCGGTGATGCAGAGGATCGGGATCGAGTCGGCGATCGCGGAGTACAGGCCCGTGATCATGTCGGTGCCGGCCGGGCCCGACGTACCGATGCAGACGCCGATGTTCCCCGGGCGGGCCCGGGTGTAGCCCTCCGCCATGTGGGAGGCGCCCTCGACGTGGCGGGCGAGCGTGTGATGAACCCCGCCGGCCGCCTTGAGCGCCGCGTAGAAGGGGTTGATCGCGGCGCCCGGCACACCGAACGCGTTGCTGACGCCCTCGCGCTTGAGGATTTCGACTGCCGCGCGGGCAGCGGTCATTCGAGGCATTGAGTGCTCCTGCTCGGACCTGGGTGGAGTCGGGCTCTGTCGCGCCACCTGAGAGCACCAATTCCGCATCACGGAAGTTTGATTCTGTTATACGGAAGTCAATGTAAAGTCCGTCCGGACGGGCGTCAAGGGAGGACGGCGGCCTCCGCGCAGGCGCGGGCCGTGGCGGCGAAGTGGCTCAACTCCCTGCCCAAGGCATCGCTCTTGGTGGAGCATGGGGCACGGAGCGGAGCCGCCCCGGACGGCGGGGGCCGGCCGCGTCCGCGTGCCGGAAGGAGCCCGCGGTGGACGAGGGGGAGCGCAGGGAACAGCTGGAAGGAGCGGTTCCGGTACGGTGCCCGGCCTGCCGCCGCGACCACGCGTACGTCCCGCCCGCCTACACCTGCCCCTGCGGCGCCCCGGCCGTCCCGCCGCTGCTGCGCGGCGCGCCCGTCGCCCCGGTCACCCACCGCACCTGGACCGACGACTGGGTCACCGTGCGCTGTCTCAGCTGCGGCCGGCACGACCAGTGGCCGCAGCCCGAGCTGTGCTGCCCGTGCGGAACCGTGCTGCGCCTCCCCGTCCGGCCCGTGGCCGCCCCCGGCCGTCCCGCAGCAACCCCCGGCCGTCCCGCAGGAACCTCCGGCCCCGCGGCCACCTCCGACCCTTCCGGCTCCCCCGGCCCCGCGGCCACTCCCGACCCTTCCGGCCCCTCCAGCCCTTCCCGGACGGGCCGAACCGGCCCCACGGGCAGAGCGAACGCCACCGGCCCCTCCCACATCCCGCTCCCCCGCACCGCCCCGGCGCCCCGCCCGCCCTTCCGGCCGGTGGCCATCCGCTCCGCGCGGGACGCGGTCGGCACCGCCGCGCGGTATCTGGCCTGGCTGGGCTACCGCGACGTGACCCGGCCCGCCGGACGCCCGGCGTCACGGATCGACCTGCGGGCGGCCGGGGCGATCGCCCAGGTCGACGCCACCACCCGGACCAGCACCCGGCGCGATGTCGAGTGCCTGTGGCTCCACGCGCTCAACTCCTCGGTGACCGGGGTGTTCTTCTCGCTCGCGGGGTACGCCCCGGACGCCAGGGAACGGGCCGACGCACTCGGCGTCCCGCTCTTCACGATGGATCTGACGGGCCGGCCGCGCCCGCTCAACGGCCCGGCCGACGATCTGCTCGGCACCGGCCCCTGAGCCGGGCGCCCGTCGCCCCGCCGGCGGCGGGCGGGATACTCGGAGCATGCGCATCCGTACCGCCCGCAGCACCGACCTCGCCCTGCTCCAGGACATCGAACGCGCCGCCGGCGAACCGTTCCGCGCCCTCGGCATGGCGGCCGTGGCCGACGACGCTCCCCCGCCGCTGGATCTGCTGGACGCCTACCGCGCGGACGGCCGCGCCCGGGTGGTCACCGGCGACGACGACCGGCCGCTCGGCTATCTGCTCGTCGACCGGGTCGACGGCTGCGCCCATGTCGAGCAGGTCTCCGTCCATCCGTCGGCCGCCCGGCGCGGGCTGGGCCGCGCGCTCATCGACGACGCCGAACGGTGGGCGGTGCGCGAGGGGCTGGAGGCGCTGACCCTGACCACGTTCAGGGACGTCCCGTGGAACGCCCCGTACTACGCCCGGCTCGGCTTCCGCGTCCTGGACGGGTCCGGTCCCGGTCGCCCGGACGGTCGGGACTCGGCCCGACCGAACGAATCCGGACTCACCGAGGGCCTGCGCGCCATTCGCGCCGCTGAGGCCCGGCACGGCCTGGACCGGTGGCCACGGGTCTGTATGCGCCGTGACGTGCCGCAGCTCACAGGAACCGGGCGGCCACACTGAGTGCAATCGGTCACGTTCGAGCCAGGGGGACACATTTGTTCGGTGAGTTGTCAGTGGCGGGCTCTAGAGTGGGCACATGGTCTTAACTCCACGGCATTCCACCGCTACGGCACCGTCGCACACCGTCTTCCCCGCCCAGCCGGCCCACCCCGCGGCCGTCGAGGCGAACGAGGCGATCCGTGCGCTCGTCGACGCGCGCGCGGGCCGGGAATGGTCCCCCGTGGAGTCCGCGGCGTACGAGGTCCTGCTGATCGAATGGGCGGCGGCCACGCAGGGCACCGCCGGCGACGTCATAGAAGCCGCCTGACGGCGCCCCTCCCGCTTCCTCCGGTCTCCTCTACTTCCCGTAGTTCTCCCGCAGTTCGATCTTCCGGACCTTCCCGCTGACCGTCATCGGGAAGGCGTCCATGATCTGGAGCAGACGCGGAACCTTGTAGTGCGCCAGCTGCTCGCGGCAGAACTCCCGGATCTCCTCCAGCTCCGGCGGATCGGCCGGGTCGACGGGGATGACGCAGGCCAGGACCTCCTCGCCGTACCGCTCGTCCGCCACCCCCACCACCTGCACATCGGCGACCTTGGGGTGGCGGTAGAGGAACTCCTCGATCTCGCGCGGGTACACGTTCTCGCCGCCCCGGATGATCATGTCCTTGATCCGGCCGACGATCTGCACATAGCCGTCCTCGCGCATCACCGCGAGGTCGCCCGTGTGCATCCAGCGCCCGGCGTCGATGGCCTCCGCCGTCCGCTCCGGCTCCTCCCAGTACCCCAGCATCACGCTGTAGCCCCGGGTGCAGAGTTCACCGGACTCGCCGCGCGGCAGCGTCACCCCGGTCACCGGGTCGACGACCTTCACCTCGATGTGCGGCATCACCCGGCCCACGGTCCCGGTGCGGCGCTCCAGATCGTCGTCGCGGCGGGTCTGGGTCGAGACCGGTGAGGTCTCCGTCATCCCGTAGCAGATGGACACCTCGTCCATGTGCATCTCCGCGACGACCCGCTTCATCACCTCGACCGGGCAGGGAGATCCGGCCATGATGCCGGTGCGCAGCGAGGAGAGGTCGTACGAGGAGAAGTCGGGCAGGTTCAGCTCGGCGATGAACATGGTGGGGACGCCGTACAGCGAGGTGCAGCGCTCCTGTTGGACGGCCGAGAGCACCGCGCCCGCCTCGAACGCGGGGGCCGGGATCACGATGCAGGCGCCGTGCGAGGTGATGCCGAGGTTGCCCATGACCATGCCGAAGCAGTGGTAGAAGGGCACGGGCAGACAGACCCGGTCCTGCTCGGTGTAGGCGACCAGTTCCCCCACGAAGAAGCCGTTGTTGAGGATGTTGTGGTGGGAGAGCGTCGCGCCCTTGGGGAATCCGGTGGTGCCGGAGGTGTACTGGATGTTGATCGGGTCGTCGCAGGACAGCCCGGCCTCCCGCTCCGCGAGCCGCTCGGGGCTCACCGCGGGCGCGGCGGCGAGGAGTTCGTCCCAGGACGGGTCGCCGATGTAGTGCACGGCCCGCAGGGCGGGGCAGCCGGAGCGGACCTCGTCGACCAGGGCCCGGTAGTCGCTGGTGCGGTGGGCGAGCGAGGCGACGAGGAGCGATATCCCGGCCTGCTTGAGCACGTACTCCAACTCGTGCGCCCGGTAGGCGGGGTTGATGTTGACCATCACGGCGCCGATGCGGGCGGTCGCGTACTGGACGAGGACCCACTCCGGGCAGTTGATCGCCCAGATCCCGACCCGGTCGCCCTTGGCCACGCCCGACGCCATCAGCGCGCGGGCCAGTTCGTCGACGGCCGCGCCGAACTCCGCGTACGTCCAGCGCCGCCCCGACGGTACGTCGACCAGCGCCTCCCGGTCCGGATACGCCTCGATCGCGCGGTCGAGGTTGCGCCCGATGGTGTCGCCGAGCAGCGGTGTGGTGCCGGTGCCGTGCGCGTAGGACGGCGGCGGGGACGCGGTGCCCGCGGTGTGCCGGGCGGTCGACGGCTCGCTCATGCCAGGTCCCCCTCGCTGTACTCGGTGCCCGCGCCCCGGGCCGTGGCCTCGCGCAGTTCGATGCGGCGGATCTTTCCGGAGACGGTCTTGGGCAGATCGGCGAACTCCAGCCGGCGGACCCGCTTGTACGGGGCGAGCACGGCCCGGGAGTGCTCGAAGAGCACCTTGGCGGTGCCCGGTCCGGGCTCCCAGCCCTCGGCGAGGACGATGTACGCCTTCGGGACGGCGAGGCGCACCGGGTCGGGGGCGGGCACGACGGCGGCCTCGGCGACGGCCTCGTGCTCCAGCAGGGCGCTCTCCAGCTCGAACGGGGAGATCTTGTAGTCGGAGGCCTTGAAGACGTCGTCCGCCCGGCCGACATAGGTGATGTAGCCGTCGGCGTCGCGGGAGCCGATGTCGCCGGTGCGGTAGTAGCCGCCGGCCATGGCCTCGGCGGTGCGGTCCGGGTCGCCGTGGTAGCCCGTCATCAGGCCGACCGGGTGGCCGGACAGATCGAGCGAGATCTCGCCCTCGACCGCGCCGGGCTCCCCGCTGACCGGGTCGAGCAGAACCACCTGGTAGCCGGGGCTGGGGCGGCCCATCGAACCGGTCTTCAGGACCTGGCCCGGCGAGTTCGCGACCTGGACGGCGGTCTCCGTCTGGCCGAAGCCGTCGCGGATGGTGACGCCCCAGGCGCGCCGGACCGTCTCGATGACCTCCGGGTTGAGCGGTTCGCCGGCCGCGACGACCTCGCGGGGCGGGGTCTTCAGCTGGGAGAGGTCGGCCTGGATGAGCATGCGCCACACGGTGGGCGGGGCGCAGAAGCTGGTGATGCCGGATCGTTCCATCTCCGCCATCAGCCGGCCGGCGTCGAAGCGCGTGTAGTTGTAGATGAAGACGGTCGCCTCGGCGTTCCATGGGGCGAAGAGGTTCGACCAGGCGTGCTTGGCCCAGCCGGGCGAGGAGATGTTGAGGTGGACGTCGCCGGGGCGGAGCCCGATCCAGTACATCGTCGCGAGGTGGCCCACGGGGTAGGAGACGTGGGTGTGCTCGACGAGCTTGGGGCTGGCGGTGGTGCCCGAGGTGAAGTAGAGCATCAGCGGTTCGTCGGCGTCCGTCTCGCGGTCGGCCGTGAACGTCTCCGGCTGGGCGTCGGCCCCGGTGTAGGAGAGCCAGCCCCCGGTCTCGGCGCCGACGCAGATCCGGGTGTAGTCGCCGGGCACCTCGTCGAACTTCCCGGTGTCCGCGTCCCGGACCAGGACGTGGCGGACCCGGCCGCGGTCGACCCGGTCGCGCAGGTCGACGGGGCCGAGCAGCGGCGTCGCGGGGATGACGACGGCGCGCAGCTTCATGGCGGCCAGCGCGGTCTCCCAGAGCTCGACCTGGTTGCCGAGCATCACCAGGATGCGGTCGCCCTCGCGGACGCCCTGGGCGCGGAGCCAGTTCGCCGCCTGGTTGGAGCGGGCGGACATCCGGGCGAAGGACACCTCGGTGCGGTCGCCGTCCTCCTCCACGATGTGCAGGGCGGTGCGGTCGTTGTCCTCGGCGATGACGTCGAACCAGTCGAGCGCCCAGTTGAAGTGCTCGCTGCGGGGCCAGCTGAAGCCCTCGTACGCCGCGGTGTAGTCCTCGCGGTGCTCCAGCAGGAAGTCCCGGGCGGCCCGAAACGTCTCCGTCGCACTGGTTGCCGACATGTGCCCTCCTCGTTGCGGACCCTCGATACGGGCCGGACCGGTCACTTAACATCATGTAAACAGTGACTCAGGTCTCACCACCCCCGAACGGGGGTGCGCGGGGGGTGCAAGCCTCCCGGGGCCGGGCGGAGGGACGTCGGCGTGCCGGAATCGGGCGATGCGGTCGAGATGCAAGCGGCGCTGCTGCGGCTGCGCCGGACGAGCGGGCTGCCCGTGGCCTTCGGCGGGCTGCTCTCCGATGCCCGTCACGCCCGGATCGCGGAGCTGAACGGGGCGCAGACCGCCGCCCTGCGCGGGCTGGTCATCTCGGCGGGCAGCGGGCTCGGCGGGAAGTCGATCGCGCTCTCGCGGCCGTGCGCGGTCACCGACTACCACTCCTCCCGTCACATCAGCCACGAGTACGACGTGGCGGTGGCCGCGGAGGGGCTGCGCTCGGTGGTCGCCGTCCCCGTCGTGGTGCGCCGCCGGGTCCGGGGCGTGCTGTACGGGGCGCTGCGCGAGCCGCTGACGCTCGGTGACCGCACCTTCGACGCGGCCGTGGCCGCGGCCCGTGACGTGGAGCAGGCGCTCGTCGTCCGCGACGAGGTGCAGACGCTCCTCGCGGCGACCCGGGAGGAGGTCGCCGGCCCCTCCGCCTCCCCCGCCGCCTGGGAGGACGTGCGGGAGGCCCATCGCGAACTGCGCGCCCTGGTGCCGAAGGTCGTCGATCCCGCGCTCCGGGACGAGCTGCTCGCCGTCTGCGGGCGGCTGGCCTCCGCGTCGGGGACGCGGGTCCCCGGGCAGCGCGACGTCCAGCTCGCGCCCCGCGAGGTCGACGTCCTGGCCTGCGTCGCGACCGGCGCGACCAACGCGGTGGCGGCCGGGCGGCTGGGGCTGCGCCCGGAGACCGTGAAGGGCTACCTCCGCTCCGCGATGCGCAAACTGGGCGCGCACACCCGTCTGGAGGCGGTCGTGGCGGCCCGGCGGGCCGGGTTGCTGCCGTAGGGCGGCCGCGGCGGCCGGGTCAGACCGTCGTCGTCTCCCGGCGCTCCGCCGGGACGTCGTCGGACGCCCCGCGGGAGCGGAGCAGGGTGGCGAGGGGGCAGTCGGTGACGGCGCAGACGTGGCAGCCGAGGTCGGTGGTGCGGAGCGGGGGCGGGGCCGGATCGGCGGGGGCGGTACGGGGACGGGGGCCGTGTTCCTCGCGGTAGTCGAGGAGCAGGAGGGCCGAGTCGTCCGCGCAGTGGGTCGCCGCGTGGCGGCAGGCGTCCGCGCGCAGCCGCCGCAGCCCGGCCTCGGCGGTGCCGCCGCGCAGCAGGGCACCGCGTTCCAGGAGCGGGTAGAAGCGGCCGGCCTCGTCGCGGGTCTCGTCGAGTCCGTCGGTGTGGAAGAGGACCCGGTCCCCGGCGGACAGGACCCGGGTGTGGCGGCCGGGGCGGCACTCGATGAGCCCGTCCAGACCGAGCGGGGTGCCCGGGTGTTCCGGATCGGCCCGCACGACGTCGCCGGAGGCCGGGACGACGAGCGGTCCGGGGTGGCCGTAGTTCAGGACCGTCATGGTGCCGTCCCAGGTCACCTCGGCCATGACGGCGGTGACGAAGCGCTCGTCGCCGCGCCGCAGAAGCGCGCAGGACAGCTTCACGCCGACCGTGTCGAGCCGGTCCGCGACCGGGGCGCTCTCCCGGAAGGCGCCGAGGACGGCGGCGGCCACGCCGACCGCGTCCAGGCCCTTGCCCTGGACGTCGCCGACCAGGATCCGGACCCCGCCGCCGACCGGGACCACCTCGTAGAAGTCGCCGCCGATGCCGGCCGCCTCGGCCGCCGATTCGTAGCTGGCGGCGATGCGCACCGGGCCCCGGTCCACCGGCACGGGTGCCACGATCGTCCGCCGGGCGGCGTCCGCCACGTCGCTCACCGCGGCCAGGCGGCATTCGCGGCGCAGCCGTGTGCGGGCGGCGGCCGCGGAGAACAGGGTGACGAAGGTGATGGCCAGCAGTGAGGAGACGCCCCGGCGCGAGTCGAGCATCCCGTCGTTGAGGGCGAGCACCGTGGCCAGGGAGGCGGCGAACAGCCCCGTGCCCAGCACCCCGCGCACCGAGGCACGGCAGCCGGCGAGGGCCGGGCCGACCGCGTAGAGCGGCAGCAGTCTGACCTCCTCGCCCAGGAGGACGTCCACCAGCGCGACGAGCAGCACGGCCGCGACGCCCCGGCAGTCGAGGTGCCGGGCGGTGGGCCACCTCGGCTTGTGCATGGTCCTGTCTCCTCCCCGGCGGTGCCGTGGCGCGCGGAACGGGCGGTCCCGGCCGAGGATGGCCGGGCAACGTTGCCCCGCACGGTGCGGCACGGTTGCCGGACCGTTGCCGTCCGGGCCGCGTGGGCGGTTCGGGACGTTCGTCCCGGACGAGGTGCCGTGTGTCCTGGGTCACGGTCCGGGACTTCGGTCCCGGACTTCGGTCCCGGACTTCCGGCCGGGGGCTTCCGGCCGGGGGCTTCCGGCCGGGGGCTTCCGGCCGGGGGCTTTCGGCCGGGGCTCCAGAGGCTCCCGGGGCCTGCCCGTTTCTGCGGGCTTCCCGGGCCTGCGGGGATCCGGGCCTCCAGGACCACCGGGTCTCCGGGTCTCCGGGTCTCCGGGGGGGATCCGGGGGATCCGGGGGATCCGGAGGGATCCGGAGGGATCCGGGGGGATCCGGCGCCTCCCGCCCCTTCCGGGCTCCCGGGGCCTCCAGCAGATCCGGACCCCGGGCATCCAGGACCACCGGGACCTCCCGGAGATCCGGACCCCGGGCATCCAGGACCACCGGGACCTCCGCGGGATCCGGACCCCGGGCATCCGGCCCCCCGAGCGATCCCGCGCCTCCCGGGCCCCCGGGCTCACGTCTCCCCAGGCCCCCCGGCCGCGAAGCGGTACCCCACGCCCCGCAGGACCTCCACCGGGTCGCCGGCCCCCGGGCCGCCCGCGGCGCGCAGTTTGCGGCGCAGCCGGAGCACGCCGAACTTGACCCGGTCGCGGCCCACCGCCAGCGGGTCGTCCCAGACCTGGTCGAGCAGTTGTTCGGTGGTGACCACGCGGCCCCGGTTGCGGACGAGCACCTGGAGCAGTCGGTACTCGATGGCGCTGAGCCGGGCCTCGCCGCCGCGCCAGAGGGCGGCACGCCGTTCGGGCAGCAGCCGCAGTTCGTCCAGCGCCTCGTCGCCCGTCCACTCCCGGTGCCCGGAGCGGCGCAGCAGGGCCTGGATCCGGGCCAGCAGCTCCTCCGGTTCGCAGGGCTTGACCAGGTAGTCGTCGGCGCCCCCGCGCAGGGCCCGGACCCGGTCGGCGACCGCGTCGAGGCCGGAGAGGACCAGGACCGGCAGATCGCTCATGTCGCGGGCGCGGGCCAGGACCTGCCAGCCGTCCAGCTCGGGCAGGCGCAGGTCCAGCACCATCAGGGCGGGGCGCTCGGCGAAGAGCAGCCGCAGCCCCTGCCGGCCGTCCGCCGCGCACAGCACCCCGTACCCCCGGGCCGCGAGCAGTTCCCGCAGCGCCAGTGCCGTCGCGGCGTCGTCCTCCACGATGAGCAATCGGTCCATCACGACCTGCCGTACCCGGACGGTGACTCCCCGCCGTCCCGGGGCGGGGCGGCGGGCTCCTTCGAGTCAACCAGCCCGGCCGCCGGTCCGCAGCGGCTCAGTCCCCGAAGTCGATGAAGGAGTCGAACCGCACGTCGTACGGCGTGGCCGGGGCGTCCGGCTCCGCCGTCGCGGCGAGCAGGGCCGCGGCCTCCTCCGTGACCGCGTCGCGCTCGGCGGAGGTGAGCGCGCGCAGCGGCTGGACGGTGAGCGTCCCGGGCGCCGGTCCGGTCGCGGTGCCGTGGCGCCAGATCGCCGCGAGGGAGCCGTCGGCCAGGACCGTTCCGTACGACTGGTTGCCGACCCCGTTGCGCCCCTTGAGGTGGGGCGGGATGACACGGGTGCGGTCCGCGTGACCGAGGAGGACGTTGTCGAATTCGGGCAGGAAGCGCGGCGGGGCGGGGGTGTCCTCGTCGGGGCGGGGGGCGTCGGGCAGGTCGAAGAGTTCGACGCCGTGTGCGTCACGGAAGGTGAGGAGGTCCGGGCGGAGGCGTTCGAAGGCCTCCCGGGTCCGGGTCAGTCCCGACCAGGACTGGAAGTCCCTGACGGAGGCGGGGCCGAAGGCGCCGAGGTAGCGCAGCACGGTGGCGTCGGTCGTGGCGGCGGGGCGGGTCGGACGGCCCAGCCAGTGCTCGACGGTGGTCAGGGAGACCTTGCCGCTGCGGCCCCAGAGGCCGCGCGGCGGGACCTGGACCAGGGGCAGCAGACAGCGGGCCGCCGTGCTCAGCGACTGCGGGTCGGCGTCGGGCCACTCCAGGAGGAGGTGTTCGCGGATCTCCTTCGGGGTGCGGGGCTCCTCCTCGACGTACGCCTTGGCGAGCGCGCCGAGCCGGTCCAGGTCCACGCCGGTCAGCCCGGCGCGGAACATGCGCAGCTCCCGGTTGCGGGCCTGCTGGACCAGGGGGCGCAGGGTCAGGGCGTCGTCGGCGGTGTGGGTGTGGACGGTGGAGCGCAGGCTGACGATGCGGACGACCGCGCGGGACTCCATGAGCCCGGAGAGTTCGGCCGGTGCGAATCCCTCCAGCCGGGCGAGGAGCTGGTAGTACGGCGGCTTCGCGTTCTGCGCCTGGAGCCCGACGAGGTGGTGCACGGCGCTCTCGGCGCTCATCGCGGTGCGGCGGAGCAGGAGTTGGCGCGCCAGGGTCGCGCGTCCCAGGGCCCGGGGGGTCAGTACGGGGACCGGGGTGGAGGTCTTCTTCTTCACGGCCATGGGCGCACGCTACGCGGTCATCCGGCCGGACTCTGACCTAATAGGGGCCAGTCATCGGGGCGGGCGCGGGGCCGGATCGGGCCGGGCGCAGGGCCGGTTCAGCGTCCGAGGTCGCCGGGGGCGCCGGGGTGGGCGGCGCGCCAGGCGGACATCGAGCGGTCCCACTCGTCCCCGGACAGGGCGGTGAGGGAGGCGGGGAAGAGACCGTCCTCCTCCTTGGCGATGTGGTGGTGGAGTTCGTCGACGGACTCCCGCAGCCGGACCACGTCCTGAGGGTGCGTCAGGTCCACCGTGTCCAGGAACGCGGCGAGTTGGCGGTGTTCCAGGACGAGTGCGTCGATGTAGCCGGCGTACTCCGGGTCGTCGCCCATGACCGTGAAGAGGCCGTCCTCCTCACCCCGCCAGTGCGCGCGCAGTTCCCCGGCCATCCGGGCGATCAGGCCGGTGGCGAGGTCCGTGTCGCCCCGGTCCAGGGCGCGCAGCGCTTCTCCGGCGGTGTCCGTGACGGTCTCGTGCTCGGCGATGAACTCCTTGATCAGGGGGATCTCGCGGCAGCCGCAGTAGTGGCACATGGGGCCACCGTAACCGGAGATATCTACCGTAAAGCCTCTTGCGCAGGCATTTCGTGGAGTACTCGGCGAACAGTGCCTCTCGGGAGCGCGACGGCCCCGGTCCGTGGCCGCGGATCGCCTTCCCGCATGCCCGGACCGGGGCCGTACCCCGGACGCGTCGTCCGTTACTTGCTGACGGCGAAGCGCATCAGGGCCTGCTCGTCGCCCTGCTTGATCTTGCCGGTCTCGTTGATCACCTGGAGCTTCCAGCCGCCGCCGACACGCATCGCCTTGGCCACGGCGCAGCCGTTGTCGTTGGTGAGCAGGCTCGGCCAGATGTCGGCGACCTGCTGCGAGCTGCCGCCCGTCGCGTCGTACACCTTGAAGCTGATGTTGCGGGCGTCCTGGAAGGAGCTGCGCTTCTTGTACGCGGCGGCGATGAAGACGATCGACGTGATGTTCTGCGGGATCCGCGCGAAGTCGACCGTCACGGTCTCGTCGTCGCCGTCACCGCGGCCGGTCTGGTTGTCGCCGCTGTGCTGGAGCGAGCCGTTGCCCAGCGGGTCCAGGGAGTCCAGCCCGGCCAGCCGCACGGGGTCCCCGTCCGCCATCGCGATCGCGATCAGGTCGAGGTCGGTGCCCTTCTTCTGGCGCAGCTTCCCCACCAGCCCGCCACTGGAACCGGCCGTGGGATCCCAGGACACCCCGATGGACAGGTGGGTGACCCCGTCCAGATCCGCCGGGCCGTCTTCCTTCTTCAACGTGATCATGCGTGATCCTCTTCGTGGCGAGATTCCTACAGGTCGAGTGTGCCTGGTGTCTTCCGGGAGCAGCCCCCCGGGGGCAAAATTTCGACCAAGTGTTGGACGACTGACGCCGAATTGTCCTGCTCGGGCAGGATGGCGCGCGGCTCGGGCCCGTGATAGGGAGACGCCCCCGCGGCGGTGACCACGGGGGCGGTGGGGACGGGGATGCGGTGCCTACGGGGCGGGTTCCGGTACGACGAGGGGCGTCCCGAGGAGCTGGTGCCCGCCGCTGGCGAGCATCCGCACCTCCCCGTGGTCGCTGATCTCCGCGCGGACGATCCCGGTCTCGTCCTCGTACACCGGGTGCCCGCCCGCCCCGGACCGTTCGGTCCGGTGGACCACCACCGCGTCGTCCTCCACGGCGGACGACTGAAACACCAGCTGATAGCTCTCCGGGTACTCCATGACGGCCTTTCCACGACGGACTGCGGCCTTCCCCTCCATGGTCTCGCACCCCGGGCGGCGACGCCCCCGCACCGGGCGCACGCTGCGGGGCCCGGCCCCTGCCGCCTATCCTGAAGGGGCCGGTCACGGCGGACCGGGCCGGCGCGCAGGCCCGGGATTCCCGACACCCGGAAGGAAAGCGTCATGGATGATGCCGACCGGGGCGACGACGTCTATCAGCCCCAGCAGCCGGAGGCCTCCGACCCCGTCGAGCAGCTCGAACCGGAGGACACCCTCGACAACCGGGACCTCACCGACGTCCTGGACGAGGGGTACTCCCCGCCCGAGCGGCCGTGGGCCGTGGAGGACCGCGGCACCACCGCGTCCGAACAGCACCGCGGCGAGACGCTGGAGGACCGGCTGGCCCGGGAGCTGCCCGAGGGCCCCGTCCCGGACGGCGACGGCGTGGGCGATGTGGCCGACGGCGACGGCGAGCCCTGGGACGCCGAGGTCGGCACCGTACGCGCGGGCCGGCTCACCCGTGAACTCGACCGGAACGACCCGGACACCACGGCCGGCGAGGACGTCGGCATCGACGGGGCCGCGGCCTCCGCCGAGGAGGCCGCGGTGCACGTCATCCCCGACGCCTCCTCCTGACGACGGACCTTGACCTCGGAGGTAATCGACGCTCCACGGCCCGTCCGACATCGTGTTCCTCACGAGCACAGCGCTCCCGGCCACCGGCCGGAACCGACGAGAGGACCGCACGATGACCGCCTACGACGACGCCGTCCAGCGCTACTTCGCCGCCTGGAACGCCGCCACCGCCGAGGAGTTGGAGAAGGCCGTCGCCGCGGCCTTCACCGAGGACGCCACGTACACCGATCCGCTCGCCGACGTCCGGGGGCACGAGGCGCTGGCCGCCGCGATCAACGGGGCGCGGGAGCAGTTCCCCGGCTTCACGTTCCGGCAGCTGGGCGGGGTGGACGGGCACCACGCCCTGGCCCGCTTCGGCTGGGAGCTGGTCTCGGGGGCCGACGGCTCGGCGCCCGTGGCCGGTTCGGACGTGATCGCCCTCGCCGAGGACGGGCGCATCGCCTCGGTCAGCGGCTTCCTGGACCGGCTGCCGTCCTGACGGCCCGGCCCCGCCGCCGCGCCCGGCCCCGGTCATCGCGCGGCGTACACGGCGGCGAGCAGCAGCAGGTTGCAGACGCCCTGCGCCGCCGTGCAGGCGAGCACCGATCCGGTGACGGCCCGGCAGAGGCCGAGCGCGAGGCCCATCAGGAAGACGGACAGCACCGCGCCCGCCGCCACCTCGGCGTCGAACGGCTTCAGGCCGTAGTCGCCGAGGTGGACGAACGACCAGGCGGCCGCGGTGGTGACGACGGCGGCGGCCCCGCCCCGTTCCCGTTCGACCGCCTCGTACAGGACGCCCCGGTAGCAGACCTCTTCCACCAGCGGCACCAGAAGCCCGAGGCAGAGCAGCATGGCGGCGGTGTCCGCCCAGGGCGCACCGGGCACCATGCCCTGGAAGATCCGGGGCACCCAGACCGTCCAGTTGTCGTCGCCCGCCCCGAAGGCGCCGCGCGCGGCCAGAAAGGTCTGGGCGTAGACCAGGGCGACGAGCCCGGTCGTCAGGAGCGCCGTGCGCGGCGGGAAGCCGCGCAGCCCGGTCCGGGGCCAGCCCCGGCGCTCCACCACCAGCAGGACGCAGGCGCTCAACGCGACGGACAGCACCATCAACGCGAAGTTGTACGCCCCGGCCAGCCGCACGGCGGCCAGAACGGCGAAGAGCGCCGCCGCCGACGCGAGCGGGGCCCGCTCGTGCCGGCGGCGCAGCTGGCCCAGGACGTCCGGCACGGGCCCGGTCATCCGCCGGCCGAGGGGGCGGCGCTGCGGCGGCGGCCGGGCAGGGGCGGCAGCCACCAGTTGTACTTCCGCAGCAGCATCAGCGAGGCCGGGACGAAGAGCATCCGGATCACGGTGGCGTCCAGCAGGACGGCGAGGCCGAGCCCGGCGCCGTACTCCCTGAGCATCAGCGTGGACGACAGGGCCATGGTGCCCAGGCTTCCGGCCATCACCAGCCCGGCCGCGTTGATGACCCGGCCGGTGTCGACGACCGCCTCCATGGTCGCCTCGTCCTGGTCGAGACCGCTTCGGATCAGATCGCGGACGCGGGTGACCAGGAAGATCTCGTAGTCCATGCCGAGTCCCATCATCAGGACGGTGAGGAAGATCGGCAGGTCGTCGATGATCGCTTCGCCGCGCCAGCAGGCGAAGAGCAGCACGGTCAGTCCGATCGCGAGGACGTTGCTGAGCATGATCGTGGCGATCAGCCGGACCGGCACGAGCAGCGAGCGCAGGGTGATCACCAGCATGACGAACACGCCGAGGCTCACCAGCAGCACCATCCGCCAGAAGCTGGAGCGCAGCGCGGCGCCGTACTGGAGGTCGACCTGGGTGGCCCCGCCGAGGTTCAGGGTGCCCACCGCCGCGCCGTCGCGGGCCAGGACGGTGTCCAGGCGCTGGACGGTGCGGGCCGCCGCCTCGGAGTACGGGTCGTCCTCCAGGGCCACGACGAAGCGCAGCGCGCCGTCCGGCGAGGCGTAGTCCTCGGTGACGCCCGTGCCCGCGGCGGTCAGCCGCTCCGCGCTCCAGCGGCTGCCGAAGGGGTGGCTGAGGGAGTCGACCGAGGCGACGCCGTCGGTCGCCGCGAGTGCCTCGGTGAGGCGGGCGACCGCGGCCAGGCCCCCGGGCGTGGGCCGGCCGTCGTCGAGGACGCCGTCGGCGGCGCGCCCGGTGACGATCGTGGGCAGCACCGCCGCGTCGCCCCAGGTGTCGGCCACGGTCTCGTACCCGGCCCGGGAATCGGTCGCCGGGCTGAGCGCGACCGGGTCGGACGTGGAGCGGTTGCCGCTCACCAGCAGGGCGAAGGGCACGGTCGCGACGAGGAAGAGCACCACGATCGCCGCCCGGCGGCGGCGGGCGAACTCGGCGGTGCGGCGCAGATGTCGCGCCATCGCCCCGTGCCGTTCCAGATCGGCGAGGGGCGACCGGCCGAGGGCGAAGAACCGGTCCCCGAGCAGGGCCAGCAGGCACGGGGTGAGGGTGAGGGCGGCGGCGAGCACGATGGGGATGCCGAGGAGGCCGCCGTAGCCGAGCGGCGGGATCCAGTCCACCGGGGAGAGCAGCGTCGCCCCGAAGGCCAGGACCACGGCGACGGCCGCGAGGACCATGCTCTCGCCCGCGTGCACCGTGGCGTGCACGGCCGCCTCCTTCGGGCCGCGCCCGGCCAGGCGTTCCTGCCGGTAGCGCGAGGACAGCAGCATGCTGTAGTCGACGCCCGCGCCGAGCATCACGAACTGCATGATGGTGACGGTGAACTGAGTGAGCGTCACCT
The DNA here is from genome assembly GCF_055559335.1 of Streptomyces sp. NPDC024555. Taxonomy (NCBI): domain Bacteria; kingdom Bacillati; phylum Actinomycetota; class Actinomycetes; order Kitasatosporales; family Streptomycetaceae; genus Streptomyces; species Streptomyces sp. NPDC024555. The sequence goes on along the minus strand of NZ_JBVHKV010000003.1, from coordinate 375,456 downwards.
CGCGTCCGAGCAGATTGAGCGCGGCCTGGCTGACGTTCATCGACAGGCCCACGACCGCGAGCGTCAGGACGGCCGGGACGAGCGCGCGGAAGAAGAAGAGCAGGACGACGAAGATGATCACGTACGCGACCGACTCCATCAGCGCGTTGTCGGACTCGGCCTTCTCGTACGTGTCGTGGATCAGGGCGAGTTCGCCGGTGACATGGACCTCGACACCGGCTCCGGCGCGTTCGGAGAGGGTACGGGCGGTGTCGCGCAGCCATTCCACGTCCGGGTCGCTGCCGGCCTTGTCCGTGTAGGCGACGGAGGCGAGGGCGGCCGTGCCGTCGGGGGCGACGAGCCGGTCGACGAGTTCCTTCGGTACGTCGAGGGGGAACGCGGACCAGTCCGCCCGCCGGGCGAACCGGGCGGCCGCGGCGGTGACCGCCGCGGCGTCGTCGGCGGCGGCCGCCTCCTTGGCGGGTCCGGCGAGCGCGGTGGGGATCGTGCCCCGCCGGACCTCGTCGTCGACGGCCGCGCGCCGGGCCGCTTCGGTCGTCGCCCGCTCGCGGACCCGGTCACGGACGCCGGTGAGGAACCCGGCGGTGGTGTCGCGGTAGACGGTGAAGGCGGAGGAGGAGCGCTCGACCTCGCCGTCGCGGCGCAGCCCGGCGATCCGGGTGTCGAGGTCGGCCAGCAGACCGCGGACCTGCGGGGTGCGCACGTCCGCGCCCTGGACCACGACGACGACCTCCCGCTCGGAGCGGTGCGGGAAGGACTCCTTGATCCGCGCGTCGGCACGGGCGCTGCTGGTGCCGGGGACGACCTTGGAGGCTCCCTGGTCGGTGAGGACGTCGGTGAGTCCGGTGGCCAGCGGGGTGCAGGCGGCGATGACGACGGCCCAGGCCGCGACGACCAGTTTCGGGTGGCCGACCAGGGCGTGTGCGAAGCGGCGCAGGACCCGCTGGAGGCGGCCGTCGGGGGCGGCCGGGGGGCCGCCTGCCCGGGAGGCCGGACCGGCGGTCGTGGTGGTGGCGTCGCTCACGCGGCACCCGCCGACTCGTTCGCCGGGGTGCGGCCGCCGCCCCGCCCGGCCGCGGGCCTGCCGCCGGCCACCACGACGAAGGTGTGCTCGATCTCCAGGGTGCCCTCGCGGGCCAGGAGTTCGGCCAGGGCCGCCTCGACACGGTCCAGGACGAGCTGTTCGCGCGACTGGTCCACGGCGGTCTTGAAGCCGGCGGCGGCGCCGGAGCGCTGCACCCACTCCATGACGTCGGCCGGGGTGTGGGCGGGGATCGTCTGGGATCCCTCGCGCCGCACGTCCACGGTGAGGTCCGCCTTGGCGAACCAGCGCGCCACGGTGGCGGCGTCCTTGGGCAGCGACACCCGCACCATGCTGGTGAGCAGCGAGGGGTCGTCGGCGAAGACGCGCTCCAGGCCCTGGGTGAGGGCGTGGTGGGCGTCGGCCCGGGTCTCGATGACCAGGACCCGGCCGCCGGGGCGCAGCACCCTGCGGATCTCGGTGAGGAGCCGTACCGGCTTGGCGTAGCAGATGGCCCAGCCGACGACGACGAGGTCGGCGGAGCCGGCGGGCAGCCCCTGGACGAAGGTCTCCATGTCGCCCTCGCTCAGTTCCACCGTCAGTTCCGGAGTGCTGCGGACGAGGGGATGCACCTTCTCCCGGGCCACGCCCAGCATGCCGGGCGATTTGTCGACGGCCCGCAGCGAGCCCCGGCCCCGGAGCCTGCGGACCAGTTCGGCGGTCAGATGGCCGGTGCCGCAGGCGAGTTCGACGACATCGCTGCCCGGCGCCACGGTGACCTCGTCGAGGGCCGCCACGGAGTGGCCGCCCATGACCGGGCTGAAGAAGGTGTCGTAGTCCGAACTGGCCGCGTCGTAGTCCGCGGTGGGGTCGGCATGGGCCCCGCTGAGGGTCAGGCGCAGTGCTCGTGCGGCAAGACGCAGTCGGCTCATGGTCGGGCTCCTTGGTCGGTGGTTCGGTCGGGAGGGGTCGTGGCGGCCGGAAGGATGAGCAGCAGCGCGACGGCGCAGAGGCAGGCGCCGGCCGCCGCGCGGGCCTGCGGCGGCCAGAGCGCGCCCAGCGCTCCCCCGACGGCCAGTGCGGGCCCGGCCCGGAGGCAGGCCCGCCGGGCGGACGGGGCGAGGACGCGCAGCAGGCAGCCGGTGGCGAAGACCGCCGCCGGGACCCCGGCTACCAGCACGGCCGCGGCGGTGCCGGCCGCCTCCGGGGCGCCCGGCAGGGCCAGGGCCGTGCCGAGTCCGAGCAGCGCGGCGGCCAGGGCCCCGGTCAGCCGGGGAGCGGCGAGCCGCGCGGCGGACCGGCAGCCCAGCGCGCCCGCCGCCGCGCAGACGAGCAGGGCGGTGAGGACGGCCCCGGTCCCGAAGCGGTCGGCGCAGGGGCGCAGGTACGCGGTGGCGATCACCCCGGCCGCCGCGGCCACGGCCAGGAGGGCGCCGGTGGCGGACCGCACCGGGTCAGGCCGCGGTGGCCGCGGCACGGTGCCGTGGGCTGCCGGCCGGGACCTCGGCGGCGAGGGCCTCGACGACCCGGTCGAGCTGTTCGGGGGTGTGCGCCGCCGTGTAGCTGGTGCGCAGGCGGGGCGAGGCGGCGGGCGGGATGACCGGGTTGACGTACACGCCCCGTTCGACGAGGCGGCTCCAGGCGGTGAGGGTCTCCGTGCTCCCGGCCATCGGCACGGGGACGATCGGGGTGGGGCTGTCGCCGGTGGGGATGCCTGCGTCGGCCAGGCCGCGGCGCACCCGGGCCGCGTTGGCGAGGACCCGGCCCACGCGGTGGGGTTCGGCGCGCAGCACGCGCAGGGCGGTGAGGGCGGTGGCCGTGCTCGCCGGGGTGGGCGAGGCGCTGAACATCAGGCTGCGCGCGTGGTGCTTGAGGTAGTGGACGGCCTCCTCGCTGCCGAGCACGGCTCCGCCGATGGAGGCGAGGGACTTGCTGAAGGTGACGGTGATCAGGTCGACCCGGTCCGTCAGTCCGAAGTGGGCGGCGGTGCCCCGTCCCCGGGCGAGTACGCCGAGGCCGTGGGCGTCGTCCACGAGGAGCCGGGCGCCGTACTCGGCACAGACCCCGACGACGGCGGGGAGGTCGCAGAGGTCGCCCTCCATGGAGTAGACGCCGTCCACGACGACGAGCCGGGCGGCGTCGTCGGGTATGCGCTCCAGGGCGGTGCGCAGTCCTTCGGCGTCGTTGTGCGGGAACCAGCGCATCCGGGCGCCGCTGAGCCGGCAGCCGTCGATGAGCGAGGCGTGGGCGTCCCGGTCGGCGACGACGTAGTCCCGGGGCGACAGCAGTCCGGCGACGGCACCGAGGTTGGCCTGGTAGCCGGTGGGCAGGACGAGCGCGGCGGGTTTGCCGAGGAAGGCGGCGAGTTCGGCCTCCAACTGCTCGTGGAGGTCCGTGTTGCCGTTCAGGAAGCGGGAGCCGGTGCAGGAGGTGCCGTACCGGCGCAGGGCGTCCTCGGCGGCCTCGACGAGGCGGTCGTCGCCGGTCAGGCCCAGGTAGTTGTTGGAGCCGCACATGATGAGTTCGCGGCCGGCCCGCCGGACGACGGACGCCTCGTGCCCGTCGAGGGGGAGGAAGAAGGGATACATTCCCGCGCTCATGAGATCGGAGGCCGCGCGGTATTCATCGAGCCGGTCGTAGACGTCGGGGAATTTTAATCGAGCGTTCACGAAACTCTCCCACCGGAATGCGGGCACGCCACAGGTGCCCGCCTCATTCGGATGTTCCAGAGAAAGGGGCGATCACGTCGGCGGCCTATGCCGAGGACGTGTCGCAAGAACTCGAAAACGAGCCGTCACCTGGTCCGGTGCATCATTCCCGGACGAGCGAGCGGGGCGGATCGACGCTGATCCACCGGAATGCGCTCGCCGTGGTCGCTCAACCGGGGCGCGAAAGCACCCGGGAGTCGCCGTTACCTCTCGGACGAACCGTGAGCCATTCAAATCCCCCCGATTGACAGATCACTTCGGCCGGTTCCCGAATCCGCGCCGGCCCCGCCGACAAAGAACGTAGGCAAGCCGCAGACGCCATGTCAACCCACATCCACAGCGCTCGGCCGTTGATATGGAATTAACGGTTCCGATTTATGGGGCCCCTTTGCCCCACCCTCGGAACGCCCCCTGGACCATCTCCGGGAATCACCTCGGAGGCCATGCTAGCCTGCATTCGACCGTCCAGACGGTCGGACAATACCGGAAGTCGGAGAACGGGGCCGTCGATGCATGATCGAATCCTTGACGCAGTGGAGAGCGTGCTGCTGAAAAGGGGCATCGACGCGGTCCGGCTGGATGCCGTGGCGGCCGAGGCGGGCGTGAGCAAGGGCGGACTGCTGCACCACTTCCCCAACCGCCAGGCCCTGGTCGAAGGGGTCGTGCGCCGGCTCGTCGGCCGCTTCGAGGCGGTCCTGCCCGGGGAGGACGCCCCGCCCGGGGCCTTCACCCTGGCCTGGCTGGACGCCTCCATCCCGCCGGAGTCCCCCGAGGACGACGACCCGGCGAAGGGCTCGGTCCCGGTCGCCCTGTTCGCCGCCGCCAACGGCCCCGCCGTGCTCGACGTCCTCCAGGAGCGCTACCGCGCCTGGCAGGAGCGCCTGGACCGGGACGGACTGCCGCCCGGCGTCAGCACCCTGGTCCGGATGGCCGTCGACGGCTGGTGGACCGCCCGGCTCCTCGGCCTGGCCGACCCGCGCGGCGAGGACCACCGCCGGCTCCGCGCCCTGGTGCTCGGGCTGATCGAGGGAAGGGCGGCCGCCTGATGGGGATCGCCATGGTGGCCGGGGCCATCGTCTCCGAGGTGATCGCCACCCTCTCGCTGCGCGCCTCGCACGGACTGAGCCGGCCGTGGCCCACCCTGGTCGTCGTCATCGGCTACGCGGCGGCGTTCGTCCTGCTCGCCCAGGCCCTCAAGAGCCTGGACGTCGGCCCGGTCTACGCGGTCTGGTCCGGTCTCGGCACCGTGGGGGCGCTGGTCGGCGGGGTGCTCCTCTTCGACGAACAGCTGCACACGGCGACGGTGGTGGGCGCGGGACTCATCGTGCTCGGGGTCGCGGTGATGTATCTGGGCGGAGGGCTCGCCCACTGATGGCGCGCCCGGCCGTCCCCGCTTCCTGCCTGCCCCGGCGGCCCTCCGCCGTCGGCGCCGTCAAGGCCACGATGCTCGTGACCGATCTGGGGTTCGTCCTCTACTGGGCGACGGCCCTGCTCGGGCTCGTCCCGGCGGAGCTGGCCTACAAGGACTACACCGACCCGGTCATGACCGACTGGAACTACTCCTTCCTCCCCCTGGACATCGCCGCGAGCGCGACGGGACTGGCCGCCCTGGTCCTCGCCCGGCGCGGCCGGCCCGGATGGCGGACGCTCATGACCGTCTCGCTCACCCTGACGAGCACCGCCGGGCTCCAGGCCGTGGCCTTCTGGGCGCTGCGCGGGGACTGGTCACCGGTCTGGTGGATCCCCAACCTCTTTCTGCTGCTCTTCCCGGTCCCGGCGCTGTATCTGACCGCGCGCGCCCGGTCCCGACCGGATCGGACCGATTCCTGGAATTAACCTCTGATGCCTTGTCATCGGCTGTTCTACGCGCATAGCTTGTGCACCCTCACCACACTCTGAGGGGCAGTTTCCGTGCGTATATCCAGACACCGTTCCGTCCTGCTGGCCGGCGCGGTAGCCGTGACCCTCTCGGCGACCGCGCTGCCCGCCGCCTTCGCCGCTCCGTCCTCCACCGTCGTGATCTCCGAGGTGTACGGCGGCGGGGGCAACTCGGGTGCGACGCTCACCCGGGACTTCGTCGAGCTGGCCGGGGTCGGCTCGGGGACGTTCGACCTGTCCGGTTATAGCGTCCAGTACCTGCCGGGCGCCCCGTCCGCGGGTTCGCTGTGGCAGGTCTCCGCGCTGAGCGGTTCGGTCGCCGCGGGCGGCCGCTATCTGGTCGCCGAGGCGGCGGGGACCGGCGGCACCGTCGCGCTGCCCGCCCCGGACGCCACCGGCACCGTCGCGATGTCCGCCGCCAGCGGCACCATCGCCCTGGTCTCCGGGACCACCCCGCTGACCTGCAAGACCGCGGCCGACTGCGCCGCCGACACCCGGATCGTCGACCTCGTGGGCTACGGCTCCGCCGTCGTCCGGGAGGGCAGCGGTCCCGCCACCGGCGCCTCGGCCACCGCCTCCGTGGCCCGCCCGGCCTCCCTCGCGGACACCGACGACAACGCGGCGGACCTCGCCGCGGGGACGCCCACCCCGGTCAACGCCGCGGGCGACACCTCCGGCGGCGGCGAGGGGCCCGGCGACCCGGGCAACCCGACCGAGCCCGGCACCGTGCGCGTCCACGACATCCAGGGCACCACCCGTGTCTCCCCGCTGGACGGCAAGGCCGTCACCGGGGTGCCCGGTGTCGTCACCGCCGTCCGCACCTCGGGATCGCGCGGCTTCTGGATCCAGGACACCGCCCCGGACGCCGACGCGCGCACCAGCGAGGCCGTGTTCGTCTACACCGGCTCGGCCGAACCGAAGGTCGCGGTGGGCGACTCGGTGCTGGTCAGCGGGGTCGTCGACGAGTACTACCCGTCGTCCACCACCCAGTCCGTCACCGAGATCACCGCGCCCCGCGTCACCGTCCTGTCCTCGGGCAACGCGCTGCCCGCCCCGGTGGTGCTGAACGCCGCCTCCGTGCCCGCCGCCTACACCCCGACGGCGGGCGGCGGTTCGATCGACGGACTGCCGCTGGAGCCGTCCGCGTACGCCCTCGACCTCTACGAGTCGCTGGAGGGCGCCCGCGTGCGGATCGCCGACACCCGGGTCACGGGTGCGACGACCGCGTACGACGAGATCTGGGTGACCGTCGCCCCGAAGCAGAACCCCACGGAGCGCGGCGGAACGCTCTACTCCTCGTACACCGACCAGAACAGCGGCCGGATCAAGGTGATGTCGCTCGACACCGGCCGCCCCTTCCCGGTCGGCAACGTGGGCGACGTGCTGGCGGGGACCACCACGGGCGTCATCGACTACGCCTCGTACGGCGGCTACAACCTCCAGGCCACCGAGCTGGGCACCCTCGTCGACAAGCACCTGAAGCGGGAGGTCACCCGGAAGCAGAAGGGCGGCGAACTCGCCGTCGCCACGTACAACGTGGAGAACCTGGACGCGCTGGACGAGCAGGCCAAGTTCGACACGCTCGCCGAGGGCGTCGCGGTCAACCTCTCCTCCCCCGACATCGTCTCGCTGGAGGAGATCCAGGACGACAACGGCGCGGTCAACGACGGCACGGTCGGCTCCGAGGCCACGCTGAAGCGGTTCACCGACGCGATCGTCGCGGCGGGCGGGCCCCGCTACGCCTGGCGGTACGTCGCCCCCGAGGACGGCCAGGACGGCGGGGAGCCGGGCGGCAACATCCGCAACGTGTTCCTCTTCAACCCGAAGCGGGTTTCCTTCACGGACCGCGCGGGCGGCGACGCGACGACCCCGGTGGCCGCCGTGCCGACGAAGAAGGGCGTGACCCTGTCGGTGTCGCCCGGCCGGATCAACCCGGCGAGCGCCGCGTGGGAGGACAGCCGCAAGCCGCTGGTCGGCGAGTTCCGCTTCCACGGCAAGCCGGTCTTCGTGATCGGCAACCACTTCGCCTCCAAGGGCGGCGACCAGCCGCTGCACGGCCGCTACCAGGAGCCGTCGCGCAGTTCGGAGTCGAAGCGGATCCAGCAGGCGACCGAGGTCAACACCTTCGTCAAGTCGCTGCTGGCGGCGGACAAGTCGGCCCGGGTCATCACGCTCGGCGACCTGAACGACTTCGCGTTCTCGCCGGCGGTCTCGGCGCTGACCGACGGCAGGGTCCTCAAGCCGCTCATCACCACGCTGCCGGCGGACGAGCGGTACAGCTATGTGTACGACGGCAACTCGCAGACGCTGGACCACATCCTGACGAGCCCCGGCATCCGCCGGTTCGACTACGACGTGGTGCACATCAACGCGGAGTTCGCCGACCAGGCGAGCGACCACGACCCGCAGATCGTGCGGGTCAAGGTGGAGGGCCGCCCCTGATCCGGCCGGGCGGCCGGGGCGCTCAGCGGACGCCCCGGCCGCCCGTCGGCAACGCCGCGTCCGCCCTGCGCGGACGCGGCAGCGGGGCGACGGGGCGCAGTGCGGCGGCGGGCTCCAGCGGGCGGTCGGTGAAGAAGCGGGTGACCAGCTCGGCCACGTCCTCGGAGCGCTCCAGCACGACCCAGTGGTCGGACTCCCCGATCGTCAGGAAACGGCTGCCCTCGATCGTCGCGGCGAAGGCCCGCTGCCGTTCGGCGGAGGTCACCGTGTCGTGCTCGCCCGCGAAGACGAGGGCGGGCACCCCGCTCAGCCCGCCGGAGAAGTCCGGCCGGTGGCCGAGCGCCCGGATCAGCGAATGCTCGGCGTGCGGGGACCGGGTGAGCGCGTGCACGAACGCCCGGCGGACGTAGCTGCGGGCGAGCGCCCTGCGGTGGACCGGCCGCTCCGGGTCGGTGCACAGCAGCACGTCCGCGGCCAGCGCGGCGAGCCCTTCGGCGTCCCCGGCGCGCAGCCGGGCGATCGCGGCGGCCCACCGCTCGCGCTGTCCGTCCCCGATGTGGGCGGGCACCCCACCGAGCGCCAGCCGGGCGATCCGGCCGGGGTGTCGGCGGGCGCAGCCGAACGCCATCGTGGTGCCGTAGGAGAAGCCGAAGAGGTTGACGCGCTCGGCACCGAGGTCGTCGAGGACCCCGGTGACCGCCTCGCACAGGAGGTCGTCGCCGCCGCCCTCGGCCGGCAGCGGGTCCGCGTCGCCCATGCCGGGCAGGTCGACGGTGACGACGTCGGCGTACGGGCCGAGGTGGGCGTCCATCTGCGGCCAGCCGTCGATGCCCTGGAGCGCGCCGCCGAGCAGGACGACGGGTTCGGTGCGGGGGGCGGGGCAGGGCAGGACGCGGTAGCGGTAGCGCAGTCCGCGGACGGTGAGCTCGCGGACGGTCGCGTCGGGCAGGGGCTGGGGCAGGGGCATGGGCTGCGGGGTCCCGTCGGTCAGGCCCGGGTGAGGACGAGCGCGGCGTTGTGTCCGCCGAAGCCGAGCGAGGTCTTGGCGGCGGCCTCGAACACGGCCGGGCGGGCCTCCTTGCTCACCACCTCGACCGGGATCTCGGGGTCGGGGGCGTCGAGGTTCACAGTGGGCGGGACGAGCTGGTGCTGGAGGGCGAGGACGGTGAGGGCGGTCTCGATGCCGCCGGCCGCGCCGAGGGTGTGCCCGGTCATCGCCTTCGTCGAGGTGACCAGGGGGTGTTCACCGAGGACGCGGCGGAGCACGGTCCCCTCGATCAGGTCGTTGGCGACCGTCGAGGTGCCGTGGGCGTTGACGTGGCCGATGTCGGCGCCGGTGAGTCCGGCGTCCGCGAGCGCGGTGCGCAGGGCGCGTTCGATGCCGAGTCCGTCGGGGTCGGGGGCGACGGCGGAGTAGGCGTCGCTGGAGGCGCCGTAGCCGGCGATCCGGGCGCGGACGGTGGCGCCCCGGGCGGCGGCGTGCTCGGGGCGTTCCAGGACGAGGAGGCCGGCGCCCTCGCCGACGACGAAGCCGTCGCGGTGGGTGTCGAAGGGGCGGCAGGCGGCCTGCGGTTCGTCGCGCCGGGTGGAGACGGCCCCCAGCCGGCAGGCGCTGGCGATGAGGAGCCGGGAGCAGACGGATTCGGCGCCGCCCGCCACGACGATGTCGCAGGCGCCGGTGCGCAGCATCTGGTGGGCGGTGCCGATGGCGACGGTGCCGGAGGAGCAGGCGGTGGAGACGGCCTGGCTGGGGCCCTTGGCGCCGAGGTCGGTGGCGACGCTGCTGGCGGCCCCGTTGACGACGGAGAGCGGGGCGAGCTTCGGGGAGACGCGGCGGGCGCCGCGTTCGGTGAGGGCGGTGTGCTGTTCGTCGTAGAAGGGCAGTCCGCCGTGGGCGGAGCCGATGACGACGGCGACGCGCCCGCTGTCCCAGACCGAGGGGTCGAGTCCGGCGTCGGCGACGGCCTCGCGGGCGGCGATGACGGCGAGCTGGGAGAAGCGGTCCATGAGCCGCTGCACGGCGACGCCGAGCACCGCCCTCGGATCGAGCCCGGCGACGGTGTACATGAAGTCGCAGGGCAGGTCGTGGAGTTCGGACCGGTGCGGGACGTGGGGGGCCTGTTCGGCGGAGGAGACCCCGTGCCAGGCGGCGGCCGTACCGACGCCGGCGGAGGTGACCAGCCCGATGCCGGTGACGGCGGCGGCGAACGGCGCGACCCGGTACGGGGCGGTCATGCGGCGGCCCGTCCGTGGTGGACGGCCTCGACGAGCTGCCCGACGGTGTCGCGCGAGGTCAGCTGGACGTCGTCGAGGTCCACGCCGAGCCGGTCCTCGATGAGGAGCCGCAGTTCCTCCAGGGCCAGGGAGTCCAGGCGCAGCTGACGCAGCGACACCTCGGGGCGGATCGCCACCGGATCGGTCCCGAAGTTCGCCACCAGCAAGGTCCGGATCTCGTCTGCCGTGTTCATGGGGGCACTCCTGCCTGTCGTACGCGGTGACGCCTTGCCGCGTGCGGGGTGAGTGCCGTCGGGGGACGCCGGCCGGTCCGGTTGGAACCTTTTATACGCCCTGCGGGAGGCGCCCCCCGTCCGCGTTCCCCCGTGCGGTGGGGAGCCTGTCCAGGTGTGCGAATCCCGTGCCGGGCGGGGTGGGGGTGGCACGATGGGCGGATCTACGAGCGAGGGAGTCGGCATGGCGGTGGAGAGCGACGGCGGGGCGGCCCCGCGGCTCAGCCCGAGCGGCTGGGTGGCGAAGCAGGCGGAGTTGTACGAGTCCTCGGGCGGCACCAAGGGCACCACCCAGCTCGGGGTGCCCTGTCTGCTGCTGGACTACGTGGGCCGGCGCAGCGGGACCGTGCGGCGCACGGTGCTGATGTACGGGCGCGACGGCGACGACTATCTGATCGTGGGGTCCAACGGCGGCTCCGACAGCCATCCGCTGTGGTACCTGAACCTGCTGGAGAACCCGGCCGTGGAGCTGCGGGTGGGCACCGAGCGCTTCCCGGCCGAGGCGAGCACGCTGTCGACGCGGGAGAAGGAGCGGGTCTGGCCGGGTCTGGTGGACCTCTTCCCCCGGTACGCGCAGTACCAGGAGGGCACCGCGCGCGAGATCCCGGTGGTCCGGCTGCGCCGGACCGGCTGACGGGCTGGTCTCCTCGGCGCGGGCGCACGCCCGTACACTCCGCGATCATGACGACTGAAACGACGCCCGGGGCCTCGACGGCCGCGTCCGATGCCCTGTTCGCCACCATGTCCACGATGCGCGCGATGCGCCGTCTCAGGCCGGAGCCCCTTCCGGAGGAGACGCTGGAGCAGTTGATACAGGCCGCCGTCTGGGGTCCCAGCGGCGGCAACATGCAGTGTTACGAGTACGTGGTGGTGACGGACCGTGAGGTGATGGCGCGTCTGGCCCCGCTGTGGAAGCGGTGCGTGGACGCCTATCTCGCGACGACCGGGAAGTTCGCGCCGGAGGGCATGGACGAGGCCGCGTACGGGCGGATGGTGGCCGCGATCGAGTACCAGCGCGACCACTTCGCGGACACCCCGGCGCTGATCGTCCCCTGCTACCGCTTCCCGGAGCCGCGGCTGGACGAGGAGGGGCTGGGGGTGTATGCGCAGGCGCTCGGCCCCGCCGGGGTCGAGCACATGATGAGCACCCAGACCCGCTTCCAGGCCCTGGCCGAGGGCTCGTGCGTCTACCCGGGGGTGCAGAACATCCTGCTCGCCGCCCGCTCGCTGGGGCTCGCGGCGAACATCACCATCTGGCATCTGATGCTGGAGCAGGAGTGGAAGGAGGCCCTGGGCATCCCGGAATCCATGCAGACCTTCGCCGCGATCCCGGTCGGCCTGCCGATGGGCAACTTCGGGCCTGTCCGGCGGCGCCCGGTGGCCGACGTCGTCCACCGCGACCGCTGGTAGCCCGCACCGACGGGCCCCGTCTCCCGGACGGGGCCCGGCGGTCCGCCTTCGCGTCCTGAGTGCTCGTCAACTCCATTGGAGTGAAAGGCTGTTCGACACGCCAGGGAGTCGTTGTCATGCCCTGAACAGATCGATAGCCTGGCCGGGCTTCGCGGCCCCTCGGCCCGCCCGTCGGGCCCGGGGGCCGCTCCTCTTCTCCCCCACAGAGCAGGAGCAGGTATGCCCACACGCGCCGCCGCCCACACCAAGGCCCGCGCCTCCGTGCTGGCGGCCCTCACCGCCACCGTCCTCGCCGCGACCGGCACCCCGGCCCTCGCCTCGACGGACACCGGGAACCCGATGAACCGGGCCCTCGCCCGCGCGGCCGCCGCCTACGACGTACCGCGCGATCTGCTCGCCGCCGTCGGCTACGGGGAGACCCGGCTGGACGGCCACCACGGGCGCCCCAGCCAGGCGAACGGCTATGGGGTGATGCACCTGGTCAGCAACCCCGCCCAGCACACCCTCGAACGGGCCGCCGCCCTCACCGGCGCCCCCCTGATCCGGCTGCGCACCGACACGGCCACCAACATCCTGGGCGGCGCGGCGGTGCTGCGCGGCTACGCCGACACCCTCGGGCTCGACGCGAAGGACCGCGACGACCTGAACGCCTGGTACCCGGTCGTCGCCCGCTACAGCGGCTCGCAGGGACCGACGGCCGCCCTCTACGCCGACACGGTCTTCACCTTCCTCGCGGACGGGCTGGACACCGTCACCCCCGACGGCGAACCCGTCTCCGTGACCGCGCGCCCCGTCTCCCCGCAGAAGGACGCGACCGCCACCGCCGTCAGCACCCGCAGCGCCGACTACCCCTCCGCCCTCTGGGTGCCGGCCGACCCGGCCAACTACGCCAAGGGCCGCTCGGCGACGATCGACAAGGTCGTCATCCACGTCACCCAGGGCTCGTACGCGGGCTCCATCAGCTGGTTCCAGAACCCGGCGTCCCAGGTCAGCTCCCACTACGTGGTCCGCTCCTCGGACGGCCAGATCACCCAGATGGTGCGGGACGCCGACACCGCGTACCACGCGCGCAGCGCCAACTCCTCCTCGCTCGGCATCGAGCACGAGGGCTTCATCGACGACCCGACCTGGTTCACCGACAGCATGTACCGCTCCTCGGCGGCGCTGACCGCGTACCTGTGCGACCGGTACGGCATCCCGAAGGACCGGGCGCACATCATCGGGCACAGCGAGGCGCCCGGGAACGACCACACCGACCCGGGGCAGTACTGGGACTGGAACCGCTACATGCAGCTGGTCGGCGGGAGCACCGGCGGCTCGCCCGGCACGGACGCGCTCAGCTTCCCCGCGTACGCGACCCAGCGCAGCGGTTCGGCGGGCCCGCAGGTGAGCGCCGTGCAGACCCTCCTCAACGCGCAGGGCTTCCCGTCCGGCTCGGTCGACGGGAGCTTCGGGCCGGCCACCGCGGCGGCCGTCACCGCGTTCCAGAAGGCACGCGGGCTGGACGCCGACGGGGTGGTGGGGGCCAGGACCTGGACCGCGCTGCTGTCGGCCGGCAGCACGCCCGTGCTGGCCGAGGGCGGCTCGGGCGACGCGGTGAAGCGGCTCCAGCGGGCGCTGACCGCGGCGCTCGGCTCGACGGTCGGCATCGACGGCTCCTTCGGCCCGGCGACGGCGACCGCGGTGCGCTCCTACCAGTCGGCCCGGGGCCTGTCCGCCGACGGGATCACGGGCCCGGCCACCTGGGCTGCCCTCCAGGCAGGCCGCTGACCTGCGCGGTCCCGGGGCCGCGCGGCGGCTCCGGGACCGCTCGTCACGTTTGGGTAACCTCCCGGAAACCCTTGACGCGCCTGTGGGGGCGTTCTTAACCTCCTCGTGTAAGTCGCTCCTCACGTGCTGCGGCGCTTTCCGCAGTGTTTTGGCAGGCACAGACATAGACCACCTGTCGGTGGTTTCGTCATGCCTGTTTTTTTGTGCTCCCCGTGCCGCCGATGGGTCTTCCTCGAAGGCGGATTCATGGCACAACGTCCGAGCGTCAAAGGCGTCGGCGACGTCGTTGCGCTCATCGATGGGCTGGGAAAGATCACCGGCCGGGCGCAGGTCATCTGGTTCCTCGTATTCGGCGGGCTGTTCCTCGACGCCTACTCGAACGCGGCGCTGAGCGCCGGTCTGGGGCCGATGACGACCCAGATGGAGCTGACCAGCACCCAGGTCTCGATCCTCACGGCCACCGCTCCGGCCCTGGCGATCATCTTCAACCCGGTCGGCGGCTGGCTCGCCACCCGGATCGGCCGGGTCCCCCCGCTGCTCATCGCCAAGGTCTTCGCCATCGCGGGCGCGCTGCTCGCCGCGTTCGCCGGTGACTTCACCGTCGTCTGGCTGGGCCGGGTGCTGGTGGGTGTGGCGTACGGCATCGACTTCGCCGTCGCCATGGCGCTGCTCGCCGAGTACACCCCCGCCAAGCTGGGCGGCCGGCTGAACCTGTGGCAGGCCGTCTGGTACGTCGCCACCACCAGCAATCTGGCGCTCGCCCTGCTCTTCTTCAACCTGGACGTCGGCGCGGACATCTGGCGCTGGTCGGTGGGCTCGGCCGCCGTGGTCGCGGTCGCGCTGCTGCTGGGCCAGTGGCTGATGCTCAAGGAGAGCCCCACCTGGCTGGCGAGCAAGGGCCGGCTCGACGAGGCCGTCCTCAACCTCGACCGGATCTACGGCATCGAGGCCGTCGCCGGGCAGCCCGACGAGGCGACCCGGGCCGCGAGCGAGGCCCCCGCGATCGGCTTCCGGCAGGCCGGGGTGCTGTTCCGCGGCGACTACCTGCCGCGCACGATCCTGTCCTCGGTGATCTCGCTCGGTCAGTCGATGCAGTACTTCGCGGTCGGCTGGTACCTCCCGCTGATCAGCCTGACGATCTTCGGCGAGAGCTTCGAGAAGGCCACGGTCGGCTCGATGGTGTTCAACGCCTTCGGTATCGCGGGCGGACTGCTGTCCGCGTACTTCGGCCGCCGGCTCGGGCTGCGGCTCAGCTCCGCCGCCGGGTTCGCCGGGGTGTTCGTCGCCCTGGTCGCGATGGGGCTGACCTTCGAGAAGGTGCCCACGGCCGTGGCGTTCCTGCTGCCGGTGCTGTTCATCCTCTGCCACTCCACGGGGCCCGGCGCCAACGGCAAGTCCATCGCCGCGCTCTCGTACAGCAGTGATGTGCGCGCGCTGGGCACCGGGGTCACCGGAATGGTCGGCAGCTTCGGCAGTGTCGCCGGGCTCTACCTCTTCCCGCAGATCAAGGAGGGGCTCGGCCTCGCCGACACCTTCCTGGTCCTGTCCGTCGTGCCGCTGCTCGGCATGATCACCTGCCTGGCGATCAAGTGGGACCCGATGAAGGCCCCCTCGCCGGACGAGGTGGCGGGGCAGGACGCCGCCGGACCGGACGCGCGGGAATCCGCGCCGGCCGCCGCCGCGCGCTGACCGTCCGCCGGTCCCGCCGCACCCCACGATGGTCCCTCTCCCCCTCCGTACAGCTCGCGACGCTCGCAAGGAAAGGCCCGCAATGACGCAGACGCTCCCCGGCGCCGCCTCCCGGCGCGGTGTGCTCGCCATCGACGAGGGCACCACCGGCACCCGGGCCGGAGTCGTACTCGACTCCGGCGGGGCGCACGAGGTGTTCTACCGCTCGATCGCGGTCAGCCATCCGGACGACCACTCGGTCGAACAGGACCCGATGGAGATCTGGACCGCCACGCTCGACGTGGCGCGCCGGGCCGTCGCCGCCGCGCGGGCGGAGGGGATCGCGGTCACCGCCGTGGCCCTCTCCACCCAGCGGGCCACCGCGATGCTGTGGGACCGCGTGACCGGGCGGCCGCTGCTGCCCGCCGTGGTGTGGCAGGACCGGCGGTACGCCGCCGAACTCACCGCGCACGAGGAGCGGTGGGACGCCGTCCTCACCGCCCGTCAGGGCCGGCCCGTCGGGGCCCGTGCGCCGTTCCTCTGGGCCGCCCGGCAGATCGCCGCGCACCCGGAGGCGGCCGAGGCGTACCGCGCGGGCCGGCTGCTCTTCGGCACCGTCGACACCTGGCTGATCTGGCGGCTGACCGGGGGCGCCGTGCACGCCACCACCCCGACCAACGCCGCGTCCACCGGCGGCTATCTGCTCCAGCGGCACGCCTGGGACGAGGAGTGGATCGGCCATCTCGGCTTCCCCCTCGACCTGCTGCCCGAGCTCCGCTCCGACGACGCCGGATTCGGCACCACGGACCCGGCCGCCCTCGGCATCTCCGTACCGCTGGCCGCCTCCATGGGCGACCAGCACGCGGCCCTGATCGCGCTCGGCGGGCTGGCCGCCGGGCAGGGCATGTGCATGTACGGGACCGGCGCGTTCGTCGACGCGGCGACCGGCACCACGCCCGCCCTGCCCCGGCCGGACATCGCCGGGGTGCTGGCCCAGCCCGGCTACCGGCAGGGCTCCACCAGCCACTACAGCCTGGAGGCCTACACCTCCACGGCGGGTTCGGCGCTGCGCTGGCTCTGCGACGACCTGGGCCTGTTCGCCTCGCCGAAGGAGCTCGGTGAGGAGGCGGGCCGGGTCCCCACCCGGCCGGGCCGCACCCCGCGTTTCGTCCCGGCGCTCGCCGGGGTCAGGACGCCGGTCTGGCACCCGGAGGCCACCGCCGCCCTCACCGGGCTCACCCTCGCCACCACCCGGGCCGATCTGGCCCGCGCCGTCCTGGACGGCATCGCGCACTCGGTGTGCGACCTCGTCGACGGGGTCGCCGCGACGATGGACGCCCCCTTCACCCGGCTGCGGGTCGGCGGCGGGGTCGCGGGCAGCGACCCGCTGCTGCGGATCCAGGCCGATCTGACCGGTCTGCCGCTGGAGCGGGTCGCCGACTCGGCCACCGCCAGTCTGCGCGGCACCGCCTATCTCGCCGGGGTCGCCCAGGGGCTCTGGGGCTCCCTGGAGGAGGTCGTCGAGGCGCAGCCCCGGGGCCGGATCTTCGAACCGTCCCTCGGCGCGGACGAACGCGCCGCCCAGCGCGCGGCCTGGCGGGACGTGCTCATCGACCACCTCCAGGACCCCGCCCTCACACCCCTCACCCCCCACTGACGGCCCCCCAGCCGTCGGCAGGCGGTGGCCGCCCGCCCGACCGCGCGGCCACCGCACCTTGAACCACCAGGAGTTGATGTTGTGATCACCATGCCCGCCAGGAAACCGCGGCGCGCCGCCGCGGCGACCCGCCGCACCCCGCTGCTGCTGGACCGCGCGGCGGCCAAGCGGCGGCTGGCCGACGACACGTACGACGTCCTCGTCATCGGCGGCGGCGTCACCGGGGCGTACGCCGTGCTGGACGCCGCCTCCCGGGGGCTGCGCGCCGCGCTCGTCGAGAAGGACGACTTCGCGTCGGGCACCTCGTCGAAGTCCTCGAAGATGGTGCACGGCGGCCTGCGCTACATCGAGCAGGGCAACGTCAACCTCGTCCGCCACTCGCTCCTGGAGCGCCACCGCTTCCGCAAGAACGCCCCGCACCTGGTGCACCGGCTGCCGTTCCTCTTCCCGATCCTGGAGAAGGAGGGCGTCTTCGACGCCCGGCTCGCCAAGGGCTTCGAGGGTCTGCTGTGGACCTACGACCTGGTCGGCGGCTGGCGGATCGGCAAGCTGCACCAGCGGCTGACCGTGCCGGAGGTCCTCGCGCAGGCGCCGACGCTGCGCGCGGAGAACCTCAAGGGCGGGCTGGTGTACTTCGACGCCCGCACCGACGACGCCCGGCTGGTGCTGACCATCGTGCGCACGGCCGCCGCCCTGGGCGCCACCGTGCTGAACGGCGCCAAGGCCGAGGGACTGCTCATGCAGGCCGGGAAGGTCTCCGGGGCGCGGGTCTCGGCGGACGGCGACACCTTCGACATCCGGGCGCGGGCCGTCGTCAACGCCACCGGGGTGTGGACCGACGAGCTGGACGCCAAGGCCGTCGACGGCCACCGGCCGCAGGTGCGGCCCGCCAAGGGCGTGCACATCGTGGTGCCGTGGGACAAGGTGCGGATCAACTGCACGGTCACCGTGCCGATCCCGGGCCGGGCCCGCCGCGCGACCTGCACCCGCTGGGGCAACGCCGTGGTGCTGGGCACCACGGACGAGGACTACCAGGGCTCGCCTGACGATGTGCACTGCACCCGCGAGGAGATGGACTTCCTGCTGGAGGGCGCCAACACCGCCTTCGAGGGGAAGCTCACCCCGGACGACGTGGTCGGCTCGATCGGCGGGCTGCGCCCGCTGGTCGGCGGCAAGGAGGGTGCGACGCTCGACATGCGCCGCGACCACCACATCAGCGTCGGCCGCACCGGCATGGTGACGGTGACCGGCGGCAAGCTCACCACCAGCCGGCACATGGGCGAGCTGGTCATCGACAAGGTGATGACCGTCCTGGGCCGCCGGGGGAAGAGCCGCACCACCGACCTTCCGCTGCTCGGCGGCGCCGGCTACGACGCCGAGGCCGTGGCCGCGTCCGGCGGGCTCGCCGCCCATCTCGGCGAACGCTTCGGCACCGAGGCCCGCTTCGTCGGCGACCTCGTCCAGGAGGACCCGACGCTGGCCGAGCCCGTCGTCGCCGGACTCCCGTACACGAAGGCCGAGGTCGTGTACGCGGCACGGGCCGAGCTGGCCCGTTCGGTCGACGACGTCCTCTCCCGCCGCACCCGCGCCCGGCTCTTCGCCCGCGACGCCTCCGCCGAGGCGGCCGGCGCCGTCGGCGCGATCCTCGGCCGCGAACTGAACCTCAGCCAGTCCGAGGTGGAGCGCTCCGTCTCCGACTACCTCGCCTCCGTCCGCCACGAAAAGTCCGTACTCCTCGAAGGGGCCGCAGCATGATCAGCCGTCAGACCATCACCCACCCGTTCAACCGGGGCAACTACACGGTCGGCGCCCCGAGCTTCGCCAAGTGGGCGCAGAACACCCCGGTCGGCGACGGCGAGGCCGCGCTCCAGAACAACCCGGTCGAGGTGCCGGAGGCCGTGATCGAGGCGCTGCGCGAGGTCGCGCGGGCCGTGCACGTGGAGCGCGAGGAGGTCGTCACCCGCACCCGTGACTGGTGGGCCGGTTCGATGATCGGCGAGACCGAGGGCCGTCCCGCGACGCCGGACGCCGTGGTCGTGGAGGCCGACGACGCCGACCAGATCGCGGCCGTGCTGCGGATCTGCCACGAGGCGGGCATCCCGGTCACCCCGTCGGCGGGCCGCTCCAACGTCACGGGCGCGGCGCTGCCCGTCTTCGGCGGTGTGGTCCTGGACGTCTGCGGGCTGAACGCGATCACCGGTTTCGACGCCGAGTCGAACGTGGTGGACGTGCAGGCCGGCATGTTCGGCGACCTCTTCGAGAAGCAGCTCCAGGAGGAGTACGGGGTCACGACGGGCCACTGGCCGTCGGCGTTCGCCGTCTCCACGGTCGGCGGCTGGATCGCCTGCCGGGGCGCCGGCCAGCTCTCGACCCGCTACGGCAAGATCGAGGACATGGTCGTGGGCGTGGACGTGATCCACGCCGACGGCACCCGCGCCACCTACGGCGACTACGCCCGCGCGGCCGTCGGCCCGGACCTGCGCCAGCTGCTCATCGGCTCCGAGGGCACCCTCGGCGTCATCGTCTCGGCGCGGCTGCGGGTGCACCCCCTCCCGGAGTACGCGAACGCCGTCGCGTACGGCTTCGCGACCTTCGCCGAGGGCCTGGACGCCTGCCGCAGGATCATGCAGCGCGGGGCGACCCCGGCGGTGCTGCGGCTGTACGACGCCCTGGAGTCGGGCACCCACTTCGGCCACCCCGAGACCAATCTGCTGCTGGTCGCGGACGAGGGCGACCCGGCGATCGTGGACGCCTCGCTCAAGGTGGCGGCCGAGGTCTGCGCGGAGTACGGCCCCGAGCTGGACTCCCGGGCCGTCTTCGAGCGGTGGCTGGACGAGCGGATGCTGGTCGGCAAGTCCTCGGACGGCTTCACCCCCGGTCCGGGCTTCGTCGCGGACACCCTGGAGATGGCGGCGTCCTGGGCGGACCTGCCGGTGATCTACGACGAGGTGGTGGCCGCGATCCAGTCGGTGCCGGGCACCCTGGCCGCCTCCGCGCACCAGTCGCACGCCTACACCGACGGCGCCTGCGTCTACTTCTCGCTCCGCGGCGACGTGGCCCCCGAGGCGCGGCGCGACTGGTACCGCGCGGTGTGGGACGCGGCGAACGCCGTCCTGATCAAGCACGCGGCGGCGCTCAGCCACCACCACGGCTGCGGTCTGCTGCGCGGCCCCTACCTGCGGGAATCGCTGGGCGCCGGCTTCGAGACCTTCGTCGCGGTGAAGAAGGCCCTGGACCCGGCCGGCATTCTCAACCCTGGCAAACTGGGCCTTCCCAGCCGATTCGGTACGTCTCCGCTGAACTGACCCGGCAGTCGCGCACCCCTCCTCCCAGGCAGGCCATGGCATGACCCCTTCCCCGTCCCGGTCCGGCGCCCCGCTCGATCCCCGGCTCGCCTCGGCGTTCGCCGAGGTGCCCGTGATCGCCTCGGTCGTCGGCGCCCAGCCGCTGCGGCAGTTCCTGACCGCACCGGCCCGGGTGTGCATCCTCGCGTCGTTCGCCGTGGGGCAGCTGCCCCAGGTCGTCCCGGCGCTGGGCCGGGCGGGGAAGCTCGTGTTCGTCAACGTGGACAGCAGCCCCGGTCTGGCGCAGGACCGGGGCGCGCTGGAGTTCATCAAGAACATGGGCGCGCACGGCGTGGTCAGCACCCGGCTCTCGCTGATAGAGAAGGGCCGGCCGCTGGGCCTGCTGACGATGATGAAGGTGTTCGTCACCGACCGGTCCAATCTGCGCCGCTCCACGGACGCGATCGCGCGCGGGGCGCCGGACCTGGTCGAGGTCATGCCCGCCCCGATCATCGCCCGGATGAGCGCGCAGGCCCAGCGAGCGATGTCCCCGTCGGTGGCCGCGGGCTTCGTGGAAGACCCCGCGGACGTGGCGCTCGCCCTGGCCCTCGGCTCGTCCGCGGCCGCCACCTCCGACCCCCGCCTCTGGCATCTGCGCCGCGACCAGCTGCCGCCGGTCCCGCCGGGCGCCCTCAAGAGGCCCTCCCCACCCCAGGAGTAGTACCGAAGTGAGTTACGTCGTCATAGCCCGCTACCGCACCCGGGAGGGCGCCGAGGACACCGTCCTGCCGCTCCTCGACACCATGGCCGCCGCCTCCCGCGCCGAGCCCGGCAACCTCGCCTACCGGGTCCACCAGGGCACCGAGGACCCCCGCGCCATCGCGCTCTACGAGGAGTACGCCAGCGAGGCCGACTTCACCGCGCACTGCGCGAGCCCGCACTTCGAGGAGATCGTGCTCGGCCGGGTCGTCCCGCTGCTGGAGAGCCGCGAGGTGCTGCGCTGCACCCCCCGCGAGGGGGCGGGAGCGTGAGGACCCGGGCCGTCGTCCTGCGCGGGACCTCGACCGCGCGCCCGTACACGGACTCCCGTCCGGTCGCGGTGGAGGAGCTGGAGCTCGGCGCCCCGCGCGAGGGCGAGGTCCTGGTCCGGGTCGCGGCCGCCTCGCTGTGCCACTCGGACCTCTCCGTCGTCAACGGCGACCGGGTGCGCCCGCTGCCGATGGCCCTCGGGCACGAGGCGGTCGGCGTGGTCGAGGAGACGGGGCCCGGGGTGCGCCGGGTCTCCCCCGGTGACCATGTGGCGCTCGTCTTCGTGCCGAGCTGCGGCTTCTGCGCCGACTGCGCGGCGGGCCGTCCCGCCCTGTGCGCCCAGGCCGCCGCGGCGAACGGTTCCGGGGCGCTGCTGCACGGCCCCTCGCTGCTGACCGACGCCTCCGGCGCCACCGTCCACCACCAGCTGGGCGTCTCGGCGTTCTCCTCGCACACCGTGGTGGCCCAGGAGTCGCTGGTGCCGATCCCCCGGGACATCCCGTTCACCGTGGCCTCGATGTTCGGCTGCGCGGTGCTCACCGGGGCCGGCGCGGTCATCAACACGGCGGCGCTGCGCCCCGGCCAGTCGGCCGTGGTCTACGGACTGGGCGGGGTGGGCCTCTCGGCGGTGCTGGGCGCGAAGGCGGCCGGGGCGTACCCGGTGATCGCCGTCGACCCGGTGCCGGAGAAGCGCGCCCTGGCCCTGCGGCTCGGCGCCACCCACGCGTACGCCCCCGACGAGGCGGTCCCCGCGATCCGCGAACTGACGTCCGGCGGGGCGGAGGTGGCGGTCGAGGCCGTGGGCAGTCCGAAGGTCATGGCCGCCTGCCTGACGGCCGTGGCGCGCGGCGGCAAGGTCGTCTCGGTGGGGCTGCCCGCCCCGGACCGGACGCTGGAGGTCCCGGCGCTGGCCTTCGCGGGCGAGGGCAAGTCGCTGCTCGGTTCGTACATGGGCGACGCGGTGCCGCGCCGGGACATCCCGCGCTTCCTGGACCTGTGGCGGGCCGGACTCATGCCGGTGGAGCTGATGCACACCGGGACCCTCGCCCTGGACGACGTCAACGACGCGATGGAGGAGCTGGCCTCGGGCCGGGCGATCCGTCAGGTCCTGGACACCTCGGGCCTGCTGGCCGTGTGAGCGCGGGGACGGGCCCGTGCGCCGCCGTCGGCGTACGGGTCAGTCCCCGCGTTCCGTGTCGCGCGCGTAGTGCAGCTCCACGACCCCGCTGCCGAAGGACCGGGTCCCGAGGAGCCGGAGCGGGGTGACCGTGTCCGTCAGCGGGAACATACGCCGCCCGCGCCCGATGAGCACCGGGTGCACGGTGACGCGGTACTCGTCGATCAGGTCGAGCGCCGCGAACGACGCGGCGAGGTCGGCGCCGCCGAGCCCGAGGTCGCCGCCGGGCTGCTCCTTCAGCGCCCGCACCTCCTCGGGCACGACGTCGTGGATGACGGCGGTCGCCCAGTCGATGTGGTCCCGCGTGCGGGAGTAGACGTACTTCGGCATGTCGCGCCAGATGGGCGCGAACTCGGCCGTCGCACCGGCGTTCGCCGGGTCCTCGTCGGCGGTGGGCCAGAAGTCCGCCATCAGTTCGTGCACCACGCGGCCGTGCAGGAATCCGCCCAGTTCGGCGATGGTCTCGTTGAAGTACCGGTGCAGTTCGTCGTCGACCCGGTGCCAGCCGATGTCCTGGTCCGGGCCCTCGATGTATCCGTCGAGGGAGATCGACATGGAGTAGATGATCTTGCGCATCGCGGACCTCACCGGGGGTGTCGGGGGCGGGCGTGCCCGACCCTACCCGGCGGCCGGGGCGCGCACCGGCACCTCGTACGGGTGGTTCGCGCACACCCGTGGTTCGGTTTTCCGCACCACCGGTCCGGGGGCTGCCGGGATCGATCGCCGCCCCGCACGGCCCCAGGATGGAGCCATGGCTGAGACGACGAGCACCACCACGGAATGGGCCGCGCGGGCGGACGGAGTGCACCGCGAGTACCGGCGCGGGGGAACCACGGTCAGGGCCCTGCGCGGCGTGTCCGTCGCCCTGCGCCCCGGGACGTTCACGGCGGTGATGGGCCCCTCCGGTTCGGGCCGGAGCACGCTGCTGCACTGCCTGGCCGGAATGGACCGGCCCACGCGCGGCTCGGTGCGCTGGGGCGGCACGGAGGTGTCCCGGCTGCCCGAGCGGCGGCTGGCCGAACTCCGGCGCGAGCGGGTCGGGTTCGTGGGCCGGGCGTTCGATCTGACGCCGGCGCTGACGCTCGGGCAGCACCTCGCACCGGAGTGCCCGGACGGCGACCGGGTCCGCGAGGCGCTGGCCCGGGTCGGGCTGGCCGGCCGGGAGCGCTGCCGGCCCGGTGCGCTCTCCGCCGGGCAGCGGCAGCGGGCGGCGATCGCGCGGGCCCTGGCGTCCGGGCCCGGGATCCTGTGCGCGGACGAGCCGGACGGTTCCCTGGGCCGCGCGGCCGGACACGGGATCGTGGCGCTGCTGCGCGACGCCGTCGACCGGGACGGCCGGACCTGTGTGATGGTGACGGACGATCCGGACGCCGCCGCCCGCGCCGACCGGGTCCTGCTGCTCGACGACGGCCTGCTCGTGGAGGAGCTGGACCGCCCCGGCGCCGGCGCGATCCGTGCGCGGCTGGAGCGGCTCGCCGCGTGAGACCGGGGCCCGCCCTCGCGCCCGGCGGCGGCGCGGACGCCCCGCGGCCGGGTCCCCGTCGTGATCTACGCTCGGCGGACCGCCCCCGCCGCACCGTCCCCGAGGAGCCGCCCGGATGAGAGTCGGAACCGCACGCGCCGCCGCCCGCCACTGGGTGGCCGCGCACGCCCGTGACCTTCCCGGCTACCGGGGCGCCTACTTCGGCGGATCGACGGTGGGCATGCCGGACGGCGCCGCGCTGGCTCCGTCGTCCGACGTGGACGTGATGGTGGTGACGGAGGCGGACGAAGTCCCCGTCAAACCGGGCAAGTTCCGCTACGAGGGGGCCCTGCTGGAGATCAGCCTCGTGCCGTGGGCCGAACTGCGCGACCCGGCGGCCGTGCTCTCCTCGTACCATCTGGCGGGCGCCTTCCGCACCGATACGGCGATCGACGATCCGAGCGGCGCGCTGCGGGCGCTGCACGCCGCCGTGGCGCCCCGGTTCGCCGAGCGGGAGCGGGTGCGGAGCCGGTGTCTGGACGCGCGGCACCGGGTGGAGTCCCGGCTCGCCGCGTACGATCCCGGCGCCCCGTTCCACGAGCAGGTGACGGCGTGGATGTTCCCCACCGGGGTGACCACGCACGTGCTGCTGGTGGCGGCGCTGCGCAATCCGACGATCCGGCTGCGCTACCGGGCGGTGCGCGAGGTGCTGGAGGCGTACGGGCGGCCGGAGTTCCACCACGAGCTGCTGGACCTGCTGGGCTGCGCCGAGGTGCCGGCGGAGGTGGTCCGGCACCATCTGGACGAGCTGGAGCGGACGTTCGACGCGACGGTGCCGGTGGCGCGGACCCCGTTCTTCTTCAGCGGCGATCTCACCGCCGGGGCGCGGCCCGTCGCGGTCGACGGCAGCCGGGACCTGGTGGAGCGCGGCGAGCACCGGGAGGCCGTCTTCTGGATCGTGGCGACGCTCGCCCGCTGCCACACGGTGCTGGCCACGGACGCCCCGTCGCTGCACGCGGAGCGGCTGCCGGCGTTCCGGGCGGCGGTGGCCGCGCTCACCGGGGTCACGGGGCCGGACGATCTGCCGGCCCGGGGCGAGAAGGTGCTGCGGTTCCTGCCCCGGCTGTGGGAGACGGCCGAGGAGATCCTGGCGGCCAACGCCGAGATCACGGAGTGCACCGGGGGCAGCGCCCTGCCGCCGCCGCGGCCGCTCTGATAATTTGCCGGTATGTCATTCCTCCGTGCGTAGACCCGCGCCCCGGCCGCGCCCCGGACCCCGTCCCGGGTGGGCCGCTCCGGTGTCCCCGCACGTTCCCGGCGCGCTTGCCGCGCCGTTCCCACGAGGAATGCCGTCGTGTCTCTTTCGTATGTCTCCGTCCTGCGCGTCCCACGGGCCGCGCGCCCCTTCGCCGCCACCCTGGTGGGGCGTCTCTCCTACGGAATCGTCCCGCTCGCCCTGCTCCTCGCCGTGAAGAACGCCGCCGGTTCGTACGCGGTGGCCGGCGGGGTGATGGCCCTGTTCGGGGCCCTGAGCGTCGTCCTGTCCCCCACCCGTGCGGCGCTGATCGACCGGTACGGGGCCCCGCGCGCCCTGCCGCCGATGGCGGGGGTGTACGCGGGGCTGCTCGTCGTCGTGGCCCTGCTCACCTGGCGGCCCGGCGCCCCCGTCGCCCTCGTCGGCGCCCTCACCGTGGCGGCGGGTGCCTGCACGCCGCCGCTCGGTCCGGTCATGCGGGCGGTGTGGAGCGCCCTGGTCCCCGACCGGGCGCTGTTGCAGCGCGCGTACAGCCTGGACGGGGTGGCCGAGGAACTGATGTACATCACCGCCCCGTTGCTCGTCGGGGTGCTGCTCACCGTCTCCGGGCCCTCGGCCGGGGTGCTCGTCGGCGCGGTGCTGGTGTTCTCCGGGGCGACGGTCCTGGCGACCTCGCCCGCGGTGCCGCGCGGCAGCCGTGCGCGGGCGGCCGGGGGCAAGGCTTCCGCCGCGCCCCGGCTGCGGCTGCGCGGGATCGCCCCGCTGCGGCACGCGGTCCTGGTGACGGGCGCGGTGGGCCTCGGCCTGGGGTCGCTGGAGCTGCTGGTCGTGGCGTTCACCGAGTCGCTGCACTCCGCGTCCTCGGTGTCCTGGGTGCTGGCCGCGCTCTCGGCCGGGAGCGCGGTCGGCGGGCTGTCCTACGGGGCGGTGCGGTGGAAGTCGTCCGACCGGACCCGGCTGCCGCTGGTCGCCGCCGCGCTGGGCGTGACGCTGCTGGCGGCCGGGTTCTCGCCCGGACTGCCGGTGCTGGCGGTCCTGATCGCGGTCGCCGGGCTGTTCGTCGCCCCGGCGCTCACCACCGCGTATCTGATCGCGGACGCCTCGGTGGACGAGGGCCGGCGCACCCGGGCGGGGGCGTGGGTGAACACCGCGTTCAACGCCGGTTCGGCGGGCGGCAGCGCGGCGGCCGGTCTGCTGATCGACCGGCTGCCGCTCGCGCTGTGCTTCGCCCTGGCGGCGGCCCCCGCCCTGCTGTGCGCGCCGCTGGTGCTGCGCGCCGGTGCCCGCGGGTCCCGGAGTGCGGGGGCCCCGGACACCGGCGCGCGGACGGACGCGGTCAGCGGAGCTTGATCGCTCCGCCGTCGGCCATCAGCGTCTGACCGGTGATGTAGCGGGCGTCGTCGCTCGCCAGGAACGCGACGACGGGGGCGACGTCCGTGCGCGGGTCGCCGAAGCGGCCGAGGGGGACCTTGGCCGCGGACAGGGCGTACTGCTCGGGGTTGGCCTCCGCCCAGGCGGCCACCCCGGCGGTGCGGGCCATCGGCGAGACGACGTTGACGCGGATCTGGTCGGCGGCCCATTCGTTGGCGACGACCCGGCTCAGCCCGCGGATGGCCTCCTTCGCGGCGGCGTAGGAGGCCTGGTTGGGCTGGCCGTCGATGCCCGCGCCCGAGGCGAAGTTGATCACGGCACCCTGCCGGGCGCGCAGGTGCGGGTGGGCGGCGAGCATGAAGTTGCGGGTGGCGAACAGGCCGGTGTCCAGGGCGAGCCTCCAGTCGTCCTCGGTCTGCTCGGTGAAGGGGCGCACCCGCGAGG
This sequence comes from Streptomyces sp. NPDC024555, assembly GCF_055559335.1. Taxonomy (NCBI): domain Bacteria; kingdom Bacillati; phylum Actinomycetota; class Actinomycetes; order Kitasatosporales; family Streptomycetaceae; genus Streptomyces; species Streptomyces sp. NPDC024555. The sequence continues at coordinate 348,373 of NZ_JBVHKV010000003.1, read as the reverse complement.
CGCTGGCGTTGTTGACCAGGACGTCGAGGTGGCCGAAGCGCTCGACGGCGGTGGCGACGGCCAGGTCGGCGACGGACCGGTCGGAGACGTCGCCGCGGAGGAAGGCGACGGCGTCGCCCAGGTCGGCGACGAGGGCGTCCCCGGCCTCCTGCTGGAGGTCGACGACCACGACGCGGGCGCCGCGCTCGACGAAGAGCCGGGTGACGGCCTCGCCGATGCCGGAGGCTCCTCCGGTGACGACGGCGACCTTGTTCTCCAGTGTCATTGCGCTGTTCCTTCGACTCGCTGGTGCGGCGCCGCCCCCGCCGTACGCCTCTCAATATGCACCATACATCAGATATGTATGGTGCATATCAATACGGCGCACGGGCGCTCAGGGGCGGCTCCACGCCTCCCAGACCGCCGTCAGTTCCGCCTCGACGGCCGGGGCGGCGGTGTCCAGCAGGCGGATCTGCGCACCCGGCCCCGCCAGCTCCGCGCGGCACGGATGCGCCGGGCCGGGCGGGCGCACACCGAGCGCCGTGACCGCGCCGACGACGCGGTGGGGGCCCAGCAGCCCCGGCAGGGCGCGGACGGCGGCATCGGTCAGGTCCAGGTCCTCGACCAGCAGTTCCTCGTCGTCGTACGTCACCCGCGTGACCGCCCGCACGCTGCCGCCGCGCTCCCCCGAGCGGCCCAGCACCAGCGTGTCGCGCCAGAGCATGCGGGCCCCGACGGCGAGGTCGACGTCCATCTCGCGCAGCACGTCCGCCCCGTCGGAGACGACGAACGGCTGCCCGCACCACAGGAGTTCACCGCCCTCGGCGATCTCGACCCGGGCCCGCCACCGGGAGCGACCGCCCCGGTGGTCGTAGGCGACGAGCCCGGCCGGCTCGACGAGTTCGAGGCGGGCGCCGGGGCCGACGGAGATCCGCAGACCGAGGTCGTCGCCGGCGAGCAGCCCGGCCCGGGTGCCGACCAGGGCGATCCTGATCCCGTCCGGCTCGGGCAGCAGCGGACGGGGCGCGAGGAAGGCGCCGGGGCGCAGTTCGCGGGCGACATGGCGGCCGGAGGCGTCGCGCTCGACGCCGACGACCACGGGCTCGTTCACGCGTGGGCGTGGCTGTGCGGCGCCATCGGGCCCGGGTCGGTGGGGACATGGGCGCCCGCGCGGTGGCGGGCGAGGAGGTCCCGTACCCAGTCGGCCAGTTCCGCGACGGAGGCCGGGTCCTTGCGGGACAGGGCCAGGACGGGGAGTCCGCCGCGCACGGACGCGGCGTCGGCGACCATCGCGGCCACGTCCACCTCCACATGGGGTGCGAGGTCCGTCTTGTTGACGATCAGGAGATCGGCTCCGGTGATGCCGGGGCCGCCCTTGCGCGCCACGTCGCCGCCGCCCGCGACGTCGATGCAGAAGAGCTGGGCGTCGGCGAGGGCCGGGCTGAAGGTGGCGGTCAGGTTGTCGCCGCCGCTCTCGACGAGGACCAGGTCCAGCGGACCGAACTCCTCCTCCAGGTCCTCGACCGCGTCCAGGTTGGCGCTGACGTCGTCGCGGATGGCGGTGTGCGGGCAGGCGCCCGTCTCGACCGCGCGGATCCGCTCGGTGGGCAGCACCCCGGCCGAGCGCAGGAAGCGGGCGTCCTCGTCGGTGTAGATGTCGTTGGTGACGACGGCCATGGCCAGTTCGCCGGCCAGCTCGCGGCAGAGCGTGGCCAGGATGGAGCTCTTGCCGGTGCCGACCGGTCCGGCGACGCCCAGACGCAGGGCGCGGGCCGGGGCCGCGTGGGCGTCGGCGTGGGTGTGGGCGGGGCGGGGGTCGGGGGTCGTGTCAGGCAAGGAAGAGCCTCCGTTCGCGTCGTGCGTGGTCGAGCGCCCACTGTTCGGTGAGCGGGGCCGTACGGGCGGGCAGCAGGCCCGGACTCCGTACGGCGAGGGCGGTGCGGACCGCCCGTGCCGCCTCGGGTTCGGCGGCGAGGATCCAGGCGACCGAGTCGAGCGGGTCGCCGGGCAGGAGCTTGAGCGCGGCCGAGGCGATGGTCTGGAGCTCGTCGTAGACGACGGCGTGCGCCAGTTCCTCCTCGGTCGCGGGGAGTACGGCGGCCAGCGCGCCGAGCGCGACCGGCCGCAGCGGACGGCCGTCCAGGGCGGACAGCGCGGTGACGGCGGGGTGGGCGGGGGCCAGCCGCCGGGCGAGCCGGTGCACCCCCCGGCCGAGCGCCGCCGAGGCCGTGCGCTGCGGGGCGACCGGGGTCCGGGCGGCCAGCGCCCGTTGCACCGGCCCGTAGTCCGGCCGGTCCTCCCGCGCCGCCCGCAGCGCGAGGACGGCGGCCGCCGCCTCGGTGACGGCGGTGGTGCGCAGCCGGGCCGTGAGCAGGGCGGGGACGGCGTCCCGGGTGAGTCCCGCCGCGACGGCCGGCTCCAGTCCGGCGCTGTAGGTGTACGCGCCGACCGGGAGCCGCCCGTCGCCCAGCAGGAGGGCGGCCAGGGACGCCATCAGAACAGGGAGTACCGCTGGGTGAGCGGCAGTTCGGTGACGGGCGCGGGTTCGACCGGTTCGCCGTCGATGCGGATGGCGAAGGTCTCCGGGTCGACCTCGATGACGGGCAGCGCGGTGTTGTTCGGCAGGTCGGCCTTGGTGAGGTGGCGGGTGGGGCGTACGGCGACGAGTTCCCGTACGAGTCCGAGGCGTTCGGCCAGACCGTCGGCCAGGGCGGCCGGGGCGACGAAGCTGACCGACAGGTGCGGGGCGGCCCCGGCCGCCGCCGTCGGGCGCAGCAGCACCGGCTGGGTGGTGGGGATCGCGGCGTTGGCGTCGCCGAGCGGCGCGTACACCACCATGCCGCCCTTGAGGACGGCCGCGGGGCGGATGCCGAAGAAGGCGGGGTCCCAGAGGACCAGATCGGCGAGCTTGCCCGGTTCGACAGAGCCCACGACATGGTCGATGCCGTGCGCGACGGCGGGGCAGATCGTGTACTTGGCGACGTAGCGGCGGGCGCGTTCGTTGTCGGCGGGCAGCACGCTGCCCCGGTCTCCGAAACGGTTCTTCATCACATGGGCGACCTGCCAGGTGCGGCAGACGACCTCGCCGATGCGGCCCATGGCCTGGGCGTCGGAGGAGGTGATGGAGAGTGCGCCGATGTCGTGGAGGACGTCCTCGGCGGCGATGGTGGTGGCGCGGATCCGGGACTCGGCGAAGGCCAGGTCCTCGGGGACACGCGGGTTGAGGTGGTGGCAGACCATCAGCATGTCGAGGTGTTCGTCGACGGTGTTGACGGTGTGCGGGAGCGTCGGATTGGTGGACGCCGGGAGGATGTGGGGGTGGGAGGCGACCGTGATGATGTCGGGCGCGTGGCCGCCGCCGGCCCCCTCGGCGTGGAAGACGTGGATGCCCCGGCCGGCGATGGCGTCGAGCGTCCCCTCGACGTAGCCGGCCTCGTTGAGGCTGTCGCCGTGCAGGGCGACCTGGAGGCCGTACGCGTCGGCGGCCCTCAGCGCGGCGTCGATGGCGGCGGGGGTCGCGCCCCAGTCCTCGTGGACCTTGTAGCCGCCCGCACCGGCGAGCGCCGCCTCGCGCAGGGCCTCCTCGCCGACGGTGGACCCCTTGGCGAAGAGCAGGACGTTCAGCGGGACGGAGTCCAGCGAGCGGTGCATCATCGCGAGGTTCCAGGCGCCGGGGGTGACGGTGGTCGCCTTGGAACCCTCGGTGGCCCCGGTGCCGCCGCCGATGACGGTGGTGGTGCCGGTGGCCAGCGCCTCGTGCAGGGTCTCCGGCATGAGGAAGTGGACATGGGTGTCCACGGCCCCGGCGGTGAGGATGCGCCCCTCGCCGGAGACCACGTCGGTGCCGGGTCCGATGACCAGGTCCGGGTGGACGCCGTCCGTGGTGTCGGGGTTGCCCGAGCGGCCCAGGGCGACGATGCGCCCGGAGCGGACGCCGACGTCGGTCTTGACGACGCCCCAGTGGTCCAGGACGACGACATTGGTGATGACCAGGTCGAGGGCGCCGTCGGCGCGCGAGGCGGTGGACTGGGCCATGGACTCGCGGATCGACTTGCCCCCGCCGAAAACGGCCTCGTCGCCGCCGAAGCAGCGGTCCTCCTCGACCTCGATCCAGAGGTCGGTGTCGGCGAGCCGGACGCGGTCGCCGGTGGTCGGCCCGTAGAGCGCCGCGTAACCGGCGCGGGTCAGCTCGGACATCTCACGGCCTCCTGTTCCTGTTCGGGGGTGCGGACCGGGCGGGCGGCGGGGACGACGAGGCCGGGCACCGCACCGCGTCCGCCGAGCGCCACGAGGGGGACGTCGGCGCCGACGCCGGGTTCGAAGCGCAGCGACGTACCGGAAGGAATGTCCAGTCTGAATCCCCGCGCGGCATCGCGGTCGAAGGAAAGCGCGGGATTTACGTCGGCGAAATGGAAATGCGAACCGATCTGAATGGGACGGTCCCCGTCATTCACCACGGTGAGCCGAATGGCGGGGCGTCCGGAATTGAGCACGACCGTACCGGCCGCGGGCCGGATCTCGCCGGGGATCACGGGATCGGCGCGGTGATCGTGACGAGCTTGCGCCCGTCGGGGAAGGTCGCCTCGACCTGGACGTCGTGCAGCATCTCCGGAACGCCTTCCAGCACGTCGGAGCGGGTGAGCACGGTGCGCCCCTCGGTCATGAGGTCGGCGACCCGGGCCCCTTCGCGGGCCCGCTCCATCGCCCAGCAGGCGAGCAGAGCGGTGGCCTCGGGGTAGTTGAGGCGGACGCCTCGCGCGCGGCGGTCACGGGCGACCATTCCGGCGACGCTCAGCAGCAATTTCTCCGTGTCGGACGGAGTGAGAAACATGGGAAACCTCCATGGCGGCGGATCCCCGGAATTCCCGGAATCGCCTCGGCCACGTTCCTCTTATAAACCTCCGGATGGCACCGTGGCAACTTCCGTCGCACCGCAAAAAGTCCCTTTCTGGCGTTATCGCCCACCATATACGGGCAAAGCAGACAAATTTTGATCTTCGCGGGGCACGGAAAAGGCGGTCGCGCACCCCGGTCCCCCGGGGTGCGCGACCGCCTCGAACGCGGTGCTCAGCAGGTCACTTGAGGCCGAAGGCCCGGATGATCTCCTGGTCGACCGCGAGACCGCCGGGGCCCTCCGCGTGCGCCTTCAGCGACACGGATCCGGCGCCCTTCTTCGGCGTCTTGAACCGGGCGGTCCAGGAACCGGCCGCGTCCTTCTTGAGCTGCACCGCGCTCCAGCTCTTCCCGTCGTCGTAGCTGACGGACATGGTGGCCTTCGTGGCCTTCACCGCGCCCTCCAGCCACTCCTGCGTGGTGGACGACAGACCGATCTCGGTCCACTTGCCGGCCTTCACGTCACCGGCCAGGTCGGTGTCGACCTTGTAGTCCAGCTGGAGCATCGGGATGTCGGCCTGGGCCGGCCCCTCGGGGTCGAGCGCGCCCGAGACGAAGTTCCACTCGGTGTGCGTCCGGATCGAGGACTTCCAGGTCTTCGCGTCACGGTTGGCGTCGAGCACCAGGCGGTACGGAAGCTTCTCGGGCGAGAGGTCCCATGCGTAACCCGCGCGGCCCGCGTCCTTCTTGAGAAGCGTGTCGCCCTGGTAGAAGGCGATGCTGCTGTTGTCGTACTCCAGGTCGGGCATCGCACCGGAGTGACCGGCGCCGGCGTCCGTCCAGGGTGTGATGTTGTACTGGATGTCGTTGAACGAGGAGCGGAACGGACCCCAGTAGCCGGTGCCCAGGCGCGGGCGGCTGACCGGCGCGAACCAGTCGGCGGGGTAGGTGCGGCCCGCGGAGTAGTCCAACTGGTCGCTGCGCTGCTCCAGCGCGGTGTCCGAGTTCGTCGCGTTGCGGTGGGCGTGGTCCTCGTACCAGAACGAGGCACCCGGCAGCGGGGTGACCCATTCGGTGCGGGTGGCGGGGTACTTCTCGTACTCCGTGAAACCGACGCCCGGTCCGTAGTCCGGAATGTCGTAGCGGAAGCCGGCACCGACCACGTCACGGTCGCCGTAGAAGGTGTTCTCCACCTTCGCGAGCTGACGGGCGGACGGCGCGAAGGCGAGCGAACGGTCCGGGATCGTGCCGTCGTGACGGTCGACCAGGTCGTACACGTAGTCCGCGAACCGGTGCTGCTCGACGGTCAGCTTCTTGCCGCGCTGGGCGGCCTTGACGAGCGTCTCGCCGGCCAGGCGCCGCACGGAGGCGACCGGGATGGCCGCCGGGCTGCCGTCCTCGGTGTAGGTCTCCATCAGCACACCGTCGCCGTCGTTGACGACGAGGAGCGCCTTGGCACCCGCGGCGACGGCGTTGGCCATCCGCTCGGCGGGGGACACCGCGTCGCTGCGGCGCACGACGACGGCCTTGCCCTTGGCCTTGAGGCCCCGGTAGTCCGCGGTGGTGCCGTTGCCCGCGAAGACGGCGTCGAACTTTTTGCGGCTGTCCTCGTCGACGGGCGAGCCGACCTGACCGGTGACCGGAACGTCCCGGCCGTCGGCCGTGACGTCGAACTGCCGCTCACCCTGCCGCCACCTGGTCAGGAAGGAGAAACTTCCCTGCTTGACCTTCTTGGTGGGGCTCGCCCACAGCTGGTCGTAGGTGATGGGGATCTGGTACGCGTCGCGCTGGACGGTGCCGTCCGGCGCGGTGCGCGCCATGTCGTAGCGCAGCTGGCGGGTCTCGGACTCCTGCGGCGTCCTCACGCTGACCTTGTGGGCCTTGGAGGCGTCGAGGGAGACGGTGGTGGGCTTGTCGAGGTTGATCTCGGGGGCCGCCAGGAAGGCCAGGGCCTGCGAGTCGGCGGTGTCACCCTTGACGTCGGCGGCGGACCAGGCGGTGTAGCTGCCCGGGGGCAGCCGCAGCGTGGTGTCACCGGGGACGGAGACGACGCTCAGGTTCTCGTCGCCGAGAGCGGCGAAGACGACCTCGCCGTTCATGGGCTTGCCGGAGCGGTCGCGGAGCTGGAGCGTCAGATCGTAGAGCTCCTGCTCCTTGTTCAGCGCGAAGCCGGTGTGCGCGACGACGGCGCCCGAGACGTCCGTCGCGATGACCTGGCCGGAGAAGGTGGTGTTGTTCGCGACCTTCGACGGGTCCAGCCTCAGCACCGCCTCGGCGGTCGAACCGGCCGGGACGGTCAGCTGCTTCACCGACAGCGTGTACGCGGCCTCGTCGCTGTCCGTCGCCAGATCGAGGGTGACATCCTTCGTGCCGCTGTTGCGGTACGTGATCGTCCGCTCGGCGACCGGGTCGGACGCGCTGTGGGGCCAGGCGTAGGAAGCGACCTCGACGGAGCCGGTGGCCTCGATCGTCGTGTCGATCGCGGCCTTGACGTCGACCCGACCGGTGCCCTGCTCGTACGGCGTGTAGGCCGGCAGCACCTTGGACGAGCTCATCAGCGCGTCCTTGATGCGCTGACCGGACCAGTCGGGGTGACGCTCCTTGAGGATGGCTGCCGCGCCCGCGACGTGCGGGGTCGCCATCGACGTGCCGTCCATGGACTGGTACATGCCCTCGATGCCGGGGACCGACTGCGAGGCGGCCGCGTTGATCCCGACTCCGGGCGCGGAGAGGTCCGGCTTGAGGCCGTAGGAGCGGGTCAGCGGCCCCATGGAGGAGAAGTCCGCGCGGTTGTCCTGTTTGTCGACGGCGGCGATGGTGAGCGCCTTCTCCGCCGAGCCAGGCGCGCCGATGGTGCCGGCGCCGTAGGCGTTGCCCGCGGCGATCACGAACAGCGGACCGCCGTCGGTGGACAGCGCGTCGACCGCCTGGGCCATCGGGGAGGTGCCGTCGTCGGAGACGTCGGAGCCGAGGCTCATGGAGACGACGTCGGCGCCCTCCGCCTTGGCCCACTCCATGCCCTCGATGATGCCCGAGTCGGCACCGGAGCCTTCGTCGCTCAGCACCTTGCCGACGATCAGGCCGGCGCCGGGGGCGACCCCCTTGTTGAGGCCGTCGGACGCGGCGCCGGAGCCCGCGATGGTGGAGGCGACATGCGTGCCGTGGCCGTGCTTGTCGTCGACCTCCTCGCCCGGGACGAAGCTCTTGGCCTCCAGGAGGCGGTCCTTGACGTCCGGGTGGTCCTCGTCGATGCCGGTGTCCAGGACGGCGACCTTGATGCCCTTGCCGTCGTATCCGTCGGCCCACGCCTGCGGGGCGTTGATCTGCGGGACGGAGTCCTTGAGCGCGGCCTCGACCCTGCCGTCGAGCCAGAGCTTCGCGATGCCGTTGTCCAGCGAGCGGGTCGTGGACGTGCGCGCGATGTCGTTCCAGAAGGCGCGCGTGGTGTCCTTGCCGGCCGTCAGCGCCGCACCGTGGATGGACTCCAGGGTCCGGACGGTCCTGCTGCCGCGCGGAGCGGCGGGCAGCGACCGCGCCTTGCCCGCCGGGTAGGTGGCGATCAGCGGGATACCGCCGGTGCGCGCGTCGTCGTAGCCCATCTTCGCGAGAGCGGTGACGTTGAAGAGGCGGCGGTCCAGCTTGCCCGCGGCGATCAGGCCCGTGGCCTCGTCGGGCAGGACGTAGAGGTCGTCGCCGGCCTGCTGGACGTGCACCCCGCCCACCGCGCCGTCCGGACGGTCCACGGTGACGGTGTCCTGCTTGCCGACGCCGTCGGCGTAGTGGACCACGTCGCCGGTGACCAGCGTGATGTCGTAGTCGTGGACCGGAGCGCTCCGGTCGGCGCTCGGCGCGGGTCCTGCCGCGGCGGCGGTACCCGTGACGGGCAGCAGCGCACCGCTCACCAGGGCGACGGACGTCGCTATGAGGAGGGCCCGGCGCCGTGCGCGGGCCGGTCCGGCCCGGTCGACGGGGGTGGAGGGTGTTGATGTCATGCAGTGATCTAACGATCAATTACACCGGTTGGTCAGGGGGCACCGCTGGCGGGAAACCGCCGCGGCGGAAAACCGCCGCCTCGGAGCGCCGCCGTTTCCGGAATCGCGGACGGCCTGCTCTCAGGCGGCGGATCCGAGCCGTCCGACGGGAGCCGGGGCCGGGTGGATCGGGGTGTGCGCGCCGGTGAGCGGGCGTCCGCTGCCACCGCGCCGCTCGGCGACGATCTCGGCGGCGATGGACAGGGCGGTCTCCTCGGGGGTGCGGGCGCCGAGGTCGAGGCCGATCGGCGAGTGCAGCCGGGCCAGTTCCGCTTCCGTCACCCCGACCCGGCGCAGCCGGTCGTTGCGGTCCAGATGGGTGCGGCGCGAGCCCATCGCGCCGATGTAGGCGACGGGGAGCCGGAGCGCGGTCTCCAGCAGCGGGATGTCGAACTTGGCGTCGTGGGTGAGGACGCAGAGCACGGTGCGCGCGTCCACCCCGGTCGCGGCGAGATAGCGGTGCGGCCATTCGACGACGAGTTCGTCGGCCTCCGGGAAGCGGGCCCGGGTCGCGAAGACGGGCCGGGCGTCGCACACCGTGACGTGGTAGCCGAGGAACTTCCCGGCCCGCACCAGGGCCGCCGCGAAGTCGATGGCCCCGAACACGATCATCCGGGGCGGCGGGACGCTGGACTCGACGAGCAGGGTGAGCGGCCGGCCGCAGCGGGAGCCGTCCGCGCCGATGGTGAGGGTGCCGGTGCGCCCGGCGTCGAGCAGGGCCCGGGTCTCGGCGGCGGCGGTGCGGTCCAGTTCCGGATGGCCGCCGAGCCCGCCCTCCGCCCCGCCGTCCGGCCGGACGAGCAGCGGCCGTCCGAGCAGTTCGGCGGGTCCGTCGGCGATCCGGGCGAGCGCCGCCGCCTCCCCCCGCGCGGCGGCGGCGAACGCGGCGGCGAACACCGGGCGGGCGGGGTCGTCCGCCCGTACCGGTGTCACCAGGATGTCGATGACGCCGCCGCAGGTCAGCCCCACGGCGAAGGCGTCCTCGTCGCTGTAGCCGAAGCGTTCGCGGACGGGGGTGCCGTCGTCGAGCGCCTGCCGGCACAGCTCGTAGACCGCGCCCTCCACGCATCCGCCGGAGACCGAGCCGATCGCGGTGCCGTCGCGGTCGACGGCGAGCGCGGCCCCGGGCTGCCGGGGCGCGCTGCCGCCGACGGCGACGACGGTGGCCACGGCGAAGTCGCGGCCCTGCCCGGTCCATCGGTCGAGCTCCTCGGCGATGTCCAGCATCTCGGTCTCCTTGGCGGACGAATGGGGGGAACGGCCTACGGGAAGGGTCAGCTGACGCCCAGCCAGCTCTCGATCGGGTGCAGGGCGAAGTAGACGACGAAGATCACCGTCAGTCCCCACATGAAGGCGCCGACCTCGCGGGCCCGGCCCTGGGCCGCCTTGATGGCGACGTACGAGATGACACCGGCGGCCACCCCGGTGGTGATGGTGTACGTGAAGGGCATCAGGACCACGGTCAGGAAGACCGGGACGGCCACCGAGCGGTCGCTCCAGTCCACGTGCCGGGCGTTCTGCATCATCATGGCACCGATGACGACGAGGGCGGCGGAGGCCACCTCGGCCGGCACGATCGCGGTGAGCGGGGTGAAGAAGAGGCAGGCCGCGAAGAAGAGGCCGGTGACGACGGAGGCCAGTCCGGTGCGGGCGCCCTCCCCGACGCCGGTGGCGGATTCGACGAAGACCGTCTGGCCGGAGCCTCCGGCGACACCGCCGATCGCGCCGCCCGCGCCGTCGATGAACAGCGCCTTGGAGAGACCGGGCATCCGGCCCCGGTCGTCGGCGAGCCCGGCCTCCGTGCCGACCCCGATGATGGTGGCCATCGCGTCGAAGAAGCCGGCCAGCACCAGGGTGAAGACGATGAAGCCGACGGTCATCGCGCCGACGTCGCCCCAGCCGCCGAACTCGACGTCGCCGAAGAGCGAGAAGTCCGGCGAGGAGACCGCGGATCCGCTCAGCTCGGGCGGGCCGCTGCTCCAGATCTTCGGGTCGACGTCGGCGGCCTTGTTGACGACGACGGCGACCACGGTGCCGACGACGATGCCGATGAGGATCGCGCCGGGGATGTTGCGGGCCTGGAGCATGAAGATGAGGAGCAGGGTCACCGCGAAGACGAGGACGGGCCAGCCGGCGAGTTCACCGGTGGGGCCGAGGGTGACCGGGGTGGCGGTGCCCTTGCCGACGAAGCCGGCCTTGTAGAGGCCGATGAGGGCGATGAACAGCCCGATGCCCATGGTGATGCCGTGCTTGAGGGGCAGCGGGATCGCGTTCATGATCAGCTCGCGCAGACCGGTGACCACCAGGAGGCAGATCACCACGCCGTACATCACGCACATGCCCATGGCCTGCGGCCAGGTCATCTCCGGGGCGACCTGCGAGGACAGCACGCCGGAGACGCTGAGCCCCGCGGCGAGGGCGAGCGGGACCTTGCCGACGAAGCCCATCAGCAGGGTGGTCGCGGCGGCGGCGAGCGCGGTGGCGGTGATCAGTCCGGGCTGGCTGAGGACGTTGCCGTCGACGTCCTTGCCGCCGAGGATGAGCGGGTTGAGCAGCAGGATGTACGCCATCGCCATGAAGGTGGTGACGCCGCCGCGCACCTCGGTGGCGACGGTCGATCCGCGCTCGGATATGTGGAAGTACCGGTCGAGCCATGATCTTCCGGCGGGGACGCGCGAGCCGCGGCCCGCCTCCTTGGCGCCGGTCTTCGGTTCCACTGACTGCTGGGTCATGATGCCTGACTCCCAAGGTTCACAGGGGCACCCGCGATGACGAATCGATATGCGGGATTTGGGATGACTGCGCTGGCGGCACGACCCGGGGGACGGCCCGAGACGAACTGTTCATGCGAAGTGGTGAGGAACGGGTACGGCCGGCGGCGCCGGAACGCCGCCGCGGAACGGTCCGGGGCCCGCGAGCGGTGCGGGATCCGGTGACTCCGGGCGGTGCGGCGGGGAGGGTGTGACGTTCCCTGGGCGCGCACCGCCCGGAGCGTGGTGGGGGAGCTCCGGTCAGGTGCCGGTGAGGTGCTCCGGGCGGACCGGGGTCCGGTTGAGCTCCAGCCCCGTCGCGTTCCGGATCGCCGCGAGGACGGCCGGGGTGGACGACAGGGTGGGGGCCTCGCCGATGCCGCGCAGCCCGTACGGGGCGTGCTCGTCGGCGAGTTCGAGCACATCGACCGGGATGGTCGGGGTGTCGAGGATGGTGGGGAGGAGGTAGTCCGTGAAGGAGGGGTTGCGCACCTTCGCGGTCGTGGGGTCGACGATGATCTCCTCCATGACGGCGACGCCCATGCCCTGGAGGGTGCCGCCCTGGATCTGGCCGAGGACGGACAGCGGGTTGAGGGCCTTGCCGACGTCCTGGGCGCAGGCCAGTTCGATGACCTTGACCAGGCCGAGTTCGGTGTCGACCTCGACGACGGCGCGGTGGGCGGCGATGGAGTACTGGACGTGGCCGTTGCCCTGGCCGGTCCGCAGGTCGAAGGGCTCGGTGGGCCGGTGGCGCCACTCCAGCTCGACGTCGACCGCCTCGTCCTCCAGGACGTCGACGAGGTCGGCCAGCACCTCGCCGCCGTCGGTGACCACCTTGCCGCCCTCCAGGAGGAGTTCGGCGGTGGCCCAGGCCGGGTGGTAGGTGCCGAACTTGCGGCGCCCCATCTCCAGCACCTGTTCCCGCACGGCCTCGCAGGAGTTCTTCACGGCGCCGCCCGTGACGTACGTCTGCCGGGAGGCGGACGTCGATCCGGCGGAGCCGACCCGGGTGTCGGCGGGGTGGATGGTGACCTGGGCGACGCCGAGTTCGGTCCGGGCGATCTGGGCGTGCACGGTGACACCGCCCTGCCCGACCTCGGCCATGGCGGTGTGGACGGTCGCGACGGGTTCGCCGGCGATGACCTCCATGCGCACCCGGGCGGTGGAGTAGTCGTCGAAGCCCTCGGAGAAGCCGACGTTCTTCAGTCCGACCGCGTAGCCGACGCCCCGGACGACGCCCTCGCCGTGCGTGGTGTTGGAGAGTCCGCCGGGCAGGGCGCGTACGTCGGGGCCGGCGCCCGCGCTCTCCCACTGGCGCTCGGGCGGCAGGGGGCGGGCCTTGACCCGGCGGAGCAGTTCGGCGACCGGGGCGGGCGAGTCGACCCGCTGTCCGGTGGGCAGCAGGGAGCCCTGTTCCATGGCGTTGAGCTGACGGAACTCGACCGGGTCCATGCCGAGCGCGGCGGCCAGCTTGTCCATCTGCGCCTCGTAGGCGAAGCAGGCCTGGACCGCGCCGAAGCCGCGCATCGCGCCGCAGGGCGGGTTGTTGGTGTAGAGGGCGATCGCCTCGATGTCGACGTCCTCGACGACATAGGGGCCGACGGAGAGCGAGGAGGCGTTGCCGACGACGGCCGGGGAGGCGGAGGCGTAGGCGCCGCCGTCCAGCACGATGCGGCACTTCATGTGGGTGAGCTTGCCGTCGCGGGTGGCGCCGTGTTCGTACCAGAGCTTGGCGGGGTGGCGGTGGACGTGTCCGAAGAAGGACTCGAAGCGGTTGTAGACGATCTTGACGGGTTTGCCGGTGCGCAGGGCGAGCAGGCAGGCGTGGATCTGCATCGACAGGTCCTCGCGTCCGCCGAAGGCGCCGCCGACGCCGGAGAGCGTCATGCGGACCTTGTCCTCGGGCAGGCCGAGGACGGGGGCGATCTGGCGCAGGTCGGAGTGGAGCCACTGGGTGGCGACGTAGAGGTCGACTCCGCCGTCCTCGGCGGGGACCGCGAGGCCGGACTCGGGGCCGAGGAAGGCCTGGTCCTGCATGCCGAAGACGTATTCGCCGCTGACCACCACGTCGGCGCGGGCCTTCGCGGCCTCGGCGTCGCCGCGGACGATGGGCTGGCGGTGGACGATGTTGGGGTGCGGTACGTGCCCGATGTGGTGGTCGTCGCGGTTCTCGTGGATGAGGGGCGCGCCGGGCGCGGTCGCGGACGCCTCGTCGGTGACGACCGGCAGTTCGCGGTAGTCGATGCGGATCTTCGCGGCGGCGCGGCGGGCCGTCTCCGGGTGGTCGGCGGCGACCAGCGCGACCGGTTCGCCGTGGTGGCGGACCCGGCCGTGGGCGAGGACGGGGGTGTCCTGGATCTCCAGCCCGTAGTTCTTCACCTCGGCCGGCAGGTCGTCGTAGGTGAGCACGGCGTAGACGCCGGAGGTGGCGAGCGCCTCGGAGACGTCGATGGAGCGGATCTCGGCGTGCGCGACGGTGGAGCGCAGGGTGTGGCCCCAGAGCATGTCCTCGTGCCACATGTCGGAGGAGTACGCGAACTCGCCGGTGACCTTCAGGATGCCGTCGGGGCGCAGCGTGGACTCGCCGATGCCGCCCCTGGTGCGGGTTCCCTGGTTGATGTTGGTGGGGGATCCGGTGACGCCCATCGTCTAGACCGCCTCTTCCGCGCGGGCGGCCGCGAGACGGACCGCGTCGAGGATCTTCTCGTAGCCGGTGCAGCGGCAGAGGTTGCCGGAGAGCGCCTCGCGGATGTCCGCGTCGGACGGTTCCGGGTTGCGTTCCAGCAGTTCGTCCGCGGCGACCAGCAGGCCGGGGGTGCAGAAGCCGCACTGGACGGCGCCCGCGTCGATGAAGGCCTGCTGGATCGGGGAGAGCGCTCCGGTGTCGCGGGTCTCCTCGGCGGTGGGCCTGGCCTTCCAACGCTGCGCCGTGTCGACCGTGACGCCGCAGGCGCCGGAGGCGCAGCCGGTGCCGGGGTGGGCCTCGGCGCGGTGGGCGGCGAAGTCGGCCAGTCCTTCGACGGTGACGACGTCGCGGCCCTCGACCTGGCCGGCGGCGACCAGGCAGGAGCAGACGGGCACCCCGTCGAGGCGGACGGTGCAGGAGCCGCACTCGCCCTGTTCGCAGGCGTTCTTGGAGCCGGGCAGGCCCATCCGCTCGCGCAGGACGTAGAGGAGGGACTCGCCCTCCCAGACGTCGTCGGCCTCGTGCGGGCGGCCGTTGACCGTGAAATTGACGCGCATGATCAGGCGGCTCCTTCGGTGCTGCGGCCCTGGCCGCGATAGGACTCCCAGGTCCAGCCGAGGGTCCGGCGGGCCATGATCCCGACGGCGTGGCGGCGGTAGCTCGCGGTGCCGCGCACATCGTCGATCGGGTTGCAGGCGCCCGCGGCGAGCTGGGCGAACCGGGTGGCGACGGAGGGGGTGATGATCGCCCGGCTGTCCCAGAAGCCGCCCTCCTCCAGGGCGGCGTTCAGGAATTCCTCGGCCTCCTTGGCCCGGACGGGTGTCGGGGCGGCGGAGCCGATGCCGGTGCGGACCGTGCGGGTCTCGGGGTGCAGGGCGAGGCCGAAGGCGCAGACGGCGATGACCATCGCGTTGCGGGTGCCGACCTTGGAGTACTGCTGCGGCCCGTCGGCCTTCTTGATGTGGACGGCCCGGATCAGCTCGTCGGGCTCCAGGGCGTTGCGCTTGACGCCGGTGTAGAAGGCGTCGATGGGGATCATCCGGGTGCCCCGGACGGACGCGGCCTCGACCTCGGCGCCGGCGGCGAGCAGGGCGGGGTGGGCGTCCCCGGCGGGCGAGGCGGTGCCCAGGTTGCCGCCGACGCCGCCCCGGTTGCGGATCTGCGGCGAGGCGACGGTGTGCGAGGCGAGCGCCAGTCCGGGCAGCTCGGTCCGCAGGTGTTCCATGATGCTGCTGTACGGCACCGAGGCGCCGAGCCGTACGCTCTCGGGGCCCACCTCCCACTCGGTCAGCTCACCGATGCGGTTCAGGTCGAGCAGCTGCTCGGGCCGCCGGTGGTCGAAGTTGATCTCGACCATCACATCGGTGCCGCCCGCGATGGGTACAGCCGTCGGGTGCTCGGCCTTGGCGGCGAGCGCCTCCTCCCAGCTGGCGGGGCGAAGGAAGTCCATGAGTGGCTCTCTTCTCGATCGGTCGTTCGCTGGGGCTGGGGGACGGCCGGCCCGGTTCCTGTTCATGTCTTGTTCACGCGGTGTGCGGCCCAGTACACAAGCCCTGCTCCACCTGGTGCAGTCACCGAAACCATGAAGGAGTTGGCTGGTCTCCGCCCCCGTCTTGTAGATTCGAACGAATGGCGGGGACTCGTTACCTCGCGGCAATACCCAGTTCTTCCCCGCACGAACGAAAGAGAACGGCGACGAGATGCGGCTGCGCACCCTGCTGGAGACGGATGCCCTCGGCCTGCGGCTGCTCGGCGGCGAGGACGAACTGGACCGTTCGGTCCGCGGTGTGATGACCACGGATCTGCGTGATCCGAGCCGCTATCTCACGGGCGGCGAGCTGGTGCTGACCGGGCTGGCCTGGCGCCGGGACGCCGGGGACGCGGAGCCCTTCGTACGGATCCTGGCGGCGGCCGGCGTGGCCGGTCTCGCGGCGGGCGAGGCGGAGCTGGGCGACATCCCGGAGGACCTGGTCGAGGCGTGCCGCCGGCACCGGCTCCCGCTGTTCGCGGTCCATGAGACGGTTGCGTTCGCAACGATCACCGAGCATGTGGTGCGCCAGGTGTCGGGCGAGCGCGCCGGGGACCTGGCGGCCGTCGTGGACCGGCACCGCCGGCTGATGACCTCGGGCCCGGCGGGCGGCGGCCCGGAGGCGGTGCTCGATCTGCTCGGCTCCGATCTCGACCTGCGGGCCTGGGTGCTCTCCCCCACCGGGCGGCGGATCGCGGGCTCCGGTGAGCCGCTGCCCGCCCCGGTCGGCGCGGAGCTGGCGGGGGCGCATCTGGCCGCGGTGCGCGCGGGCCGCCGCGCCCCGCACCGGGCCGTGAGCGGTGGCGTGACGTACGCGCTGTTCCCGATCCGGAACGCCGGCCGGGGCGCCGCGCCGGCCTCCCGGGACGTCCGGGAGTCGGTCCTGTCGGACTGGCTGCTGGCCGTGGAGGCCGACGCGGGCGACTGGCCGGCCGCCCGGCTCGATCTGCTCCAGGGCGTCACCCAGCTGATCGCGGTGGAGCGGGAGCGGCGGGACGCCGCCCGGACGGTGCGCCGCCGGCTGGCCCAGGAGGTACTGGAGCTGGTCCAGGCGGGGGCGCCGCCCGCCGAGATCGCCGCCCGGCTGCGGGTGGCCGCCCCGGTGCTGCTGCCGGGGCTCGGCGCGGCGCCGCACTGGCAGGTGGTCGTGGCCCGGGTGGAGTGGGACGAGCACGGGGCGCCCGGCGGCTCCGGCTCCGGGATCGCCGGCGGCCCGGCCGCGCAGGCGCTGCTGGAGGAGATCCTGATCGACCCCGCGCTCTCGGGCCCCGATTCCGCCGACCGGATCGCCGTCGCCCATACGGGTGATGAGGCCGTCGCGCTCGTCCCGCTGCCCGCCCTCCCGGCGGCGGACACGGAGGGGGCCGCGGCCGGGGAGGCCCCGGAGGACCCGGCACTGCACGCCGACACGCTGCTGGACGCGGTGCGGACCCCGCTCTCCGCGGGACTGGCCGACGACGGCCGGCTCACCCTGGGCGTCAGCGCCTCGGTGCATTCGCCGGAGGGGCTGCGCGGCGCCCTGGAGGAGGCCCGGCACGCCCGGCGGGTGGCGGCGGCCCGGCCGGGGCGGGTCTGCGCGGCCGGCCACCACGAGCTGGCCTCGCACGTGCTGCTCCTGCCGTTCGTCCCGGACGACGTGCGGCGCGCGTTCACCGCACGTCTGCTCGACCCGCTGCGCGACTACGACCGGCGCCACCGCGCGGAGCTGATCCCGACCCTGGAGGCGTTCCTGGACTGCGACGGATCGTGGACCCGCTGCGCCTCGCGGCTCCACCTGCACGTCAACACGTTGCGCTACCGGGTGGGGCGTATCGAGCAGTTGACGGGTCGTGACCTTTCCCGGCTGGAGGACAAGCTCGATTTCTTCCTCGCCCTGCGGATGAGCTGACGCCCCGGGCCCGCGCCGGGCCCCGTGCACACCCGGTCGATTGTGAAAAGTTTCACCTATCCTTGACTCGACCTCTTGGCCCGGCGTGCCAATCCGTGCTGTGATGCGGCCAGACTCCGAGTGTCCGCCCCCGAGGGGGTCCGGACGCTCTCCACAGCTCGATGGCGCGCTCGGGGAGGGCAATGTGGCGCATACCGCCATGTCTGGTTCCGGAACGACAGCAGATGACGATCCGCCGCTCCAGACAGCGGTATGGCGCCTGCGGTCGCGCGCCTGTTGGACGGACGCGGCCGCCCTGCTCGAACACGACGCCGCCACCGACCCGGCCGCGGCCCTCCAGCGCACGGCCCTGCTGACCGAGCGCTGTCTGTACACCGGCCAGGGCTGGACGGAGGCCGAGGACGCGCTGCGCACCGCCGAGGCCATGGCCCAGGACGACGCCGAGCGCGGGGCCGCGGCCTGCGAACGCGGCCATCTGGCGTACGCCTCCACCCTCCTCGGGGTGCGCGACCGGGCGGACGAGGCCCGGGTGGCGCTCGGCCGGGCCGCCGCCCTGCTCTCCCCCGCCGCACCGGCCCGCCCGCTGCTGGACTTCCGCCGGGGCCTGATCGCGCAGAACATCGCCGATTCGCCGCAGGCCGCGCGTGCCGCGTACCGCAGGGCGCACGCCGGGGCGACCGCCCAGGGGGACGCGCTGCTGCTCTCCTCCACCTGGCGCCATCTGGCCCTGATCGCCCTGCGCGAGGGCGAGTTGGCGGAGGCCCGGCACGGTTTCGCGGAGTCGCTGCGGATAAGGGAGGAGCTGGGCTATCTGGTCGGTACGGCCCCGGCCCTCATCGCCATGGCCGATTCGGAGCCCGAGCCGGAGGAGGCGGCCCGGCTGCGCGCCGAGGCGGGACGGCTGTTCCGGCTGCTGGGCGGCGTGCCGACCTGGCTGGCACCGCATCTGGACCCGCCGGACCCGGCGACGGCCGAGGCGAACTGAACCCGTCCGGATCCCCCGGCCGGACGGTGGCCCGGCCGGGGGCGGGTCGGCGGTCCGGGGAGGGTCAGCGGTCCGCGCCCGCGAAGTGCTCCCGCACCAGCGACTGCACCACGGCCACGTCCTGGGCGATCAGCGCGTCCAGGAGGGCGGTGTGCTCGGCGGCGTCGGCCAGCAGATCGGCCCGGCGGGTGGCGGGGTTGTCCTCCAGGGGCCACTGGGAGCGACGGTGCAGATCGTCGGCGACCATCACCAGCTGGGTGTTCCCGGCCAGGGCGAGCACCGCCCCGTGGAAGGCCCGGTCGGCCTCCGCGTAGCTCGCCCGGTCGCCGACCGCCGCCGCCGCGACCGTGGCGTCGGCCAGCGGGCGCAGCGCGCACCAGGCGGCCGGGGGCACGGTGCGGGCGAGCCGCAGCATCACGGGGACCTCGATCAGGGCGCGCACCTCGGCCAGCTCGGCCAGCTCGCCCGGACCGCGCTCGGAGACCCGGAAGCCCCGGTTCGGCACGACCTCCACGGCGCCCTCGACGGCGAGCTGCTGCATCGCCTCGCGCACCGGGGTGGCGGAGACACCGAAGCGGGCGCCGAGCGCCGGGGCGGAGTAGACCTGGCCGGGGACCAGCTCGCCGTCGACGAGGGCGGCCCGCAGCGCGTCCAGGATCTGGCCGCGCACGGAGTGCCGGCGCACCGTGGCCCGGGGGGCGGGCGGCTCGCTGTGGGTGTGCTCGCCCCGGGCCTGTTCGGGCACCCGGACGGACGAGGACGCGGTCATGGGGGCGGCGGACACGTACGGCGCCCACGCGTCCTCACGCGCTCTGCCCTGCTCCACGGGTACCTCCTCGGCCTTCGCGGGCACGGCTCGCGCACACCGGGCCCCTTGTGCACGATAGGCGCAAGGGCCCGCAGTTCAAACATCGATCGCGTCGGGTAAGGTAAGGCTTACCTGCAAACGATCGCGATTCGGTGGTCCCTGCATGACCCTTCCCACGCTTGCCCCCGGCTCGACGGCCTCGGCGGTGACGGACGCGTACGCGCGGCTGGCCGAGGTCTTCCCGGGGCTGCGCGCCGAGGCCCTGCCGGCCGGCGCCCCCTCGCCCGACGGTGCCGGATGGGTGGGCGCGCACGAGCTCGCGGCCGGCGGCTCCGCGCTCGACGCCTTCCTCGTCTGGGACGACGAGCAGGTGGTGCGGGACTACGGCGAACGGGCCCGGCCGGACGTGGTCGCCGGTTTCGGACTGCACCGCTACGCGTGGCCGGCCTGCCTGTTGGTGACGGTGCCGTGGTTCCTGCACCGCCGGGTGCCGAGGATCCCCGTCGAGGACGTGGCGTTCCAGCGGGCGCTGGGCCATCTGACCGTCCGCGTCACGGAGTTCGCCTGCCTGCCGGACGATCCCGCGGCGGGGCTGCCGGGCGCGCGGGTGGTGGCCGACGAAGCCGCGCTGCGCGCCGAGGTGCTGGCGGCCGTGGCCGAGCACCTGGGGCCGGTGCTCGAAGGCTTCCGGCCGCGGATGCGGCGCGGGCGCCGGGCGCTGTGGGGCATGGCGACCGACGAGATCGTCGAGGGGCTCTGGTACATCGGCGCCCTGCTCGGCGAGGAGCCGCGCGCGATGGCCGAGCTGGAGGCGCTGCTGCCGGGCACCGCGAAGCCGTACGTCGGCACACCGGGCTTCCGCGAACTGACCGGGCCCGGCGGGGAGTCGCTGCCGACCCGGGACCGGGCGAGCTGCTGCATGTTCTACACGCTGCGCCCCGAGGACACCTGCGTCACCTGCCCGCGCACCTGTGACGCGGAACGGGTCCGCCGGCTGATGCCCGCGCCCTGATCCGCGCCGCCCGCGGGGAGGGCGTAATTCGAACCCAACTCGGCTTATCCGTATGGGTATTCGACCAGATCGTGAATATCCCACGACTCCGCCACCCCATTGGCGTTCTCTTGCACCGAAACCGCCTGGAAGCGTGGAATTCCCCGGCACGATGGCGTCCGAAACGCCTACGTGACACAAGGGACCGCGCATGAGACTGACCGACATATCGCTTGACTGGCTGCTGCCGGCCGTCGTGCTGCTGGCGGGGGTCATGGCGGCGGCTACGGTGGTCGCGCGCGGCAAGCGCGCCTCTGACACATCCGCGGCCGACGACTCCTGGGAGCGCAGCGAGGAACGGCGCAGACGCAAGGAGGCGCTGTTCGCCACCGCCTCCTACGTCCTGCTGTTCTGCTGCGCCGCGGTCGCGGCGGCCCTCTCCTTCCACGGCCTCGTCGGCTTCGGCCGGCAAAACCTCAGCCTCTCCGGGGGCTGGGAGTACCTGGTGCCCTTCGGGCTCGACGGGGCCGCCATGTTCTGCTCGGTCCTCGCCGTGCGCGAGGCCAGCCACGGTGACGCGGCCCTGGGCTCGCGCCTGCTGGTGTGGACGTTCGCCGGGGCGGCCGCCTGGTTCAACTGGGTGCACGCCCCGCGCGGTCTGACCCACGCGGGCGCCCCGCACTTCTTCGCGGGGATGTCGCTCTCGGCCGCGGTGCTGTTCGACCGCGCGCTGAAGCAGACCCGTCGCGCGGCGCTGCGCGAGCAGGGCCTGGTGCCCCGCCCGCTGCCGCAGATCCGTATCGTCCGCTGGCTGCGCGCTCCCCGGGAGACCTACGGCGCCTGGTCGCTGATGCTCCTGGAGGGCGTCCGCACCCTGGACGAGGCGGTCGACGAGGTGCGGGAGGACCGCCGGGAGAAAGAGCAGAACCGTCTCCGCAGACGCGACCAGGAGAAGCTGGACCGGGCACACATCAAGGCCCTGAACCGGCAGAACCGCGCCTGGACCCGGATCGGCCGCGCACCCGCCCAGGTGGATGTGCAGGCCATCGCCCCGGCGTCGGCCTCCACGCAGTCCGTCGCGGAGCCCGCCATATCGGAAGCGGGACAGCTGCCCCTGAGGCCCCGGCCGTCCCTGCAGGCCGTCAACGGCCCGCAGTCGCGGGACGTGCCGGAGCTGAACGGGACTGATCCCCGGACGGTGGACCTCACCGCCGAGGACGACACCCAGGCCCTGCCCCGGCTCGACTCGCTGGAGCAGAAGCTGAAGGATCTGGAGCAGCAGTTCGGCTGAACCACCGCTCCGGACTCCGTCCGGCGGAAACGGCCCTGATGGTCCCCGTCGACCGTCAGGGCCGTTCGCCGTCGAGTTCGAACCAGACCACCTTGCCCGGACCGCGGGTGCTGACGCCCCAGGCGTCCGCGAGACTCTCCACCAGGACCAGGCCCCTGCCGTGCGTACCGTCGTCGGCGTCCGGTACGTGCGACACGGGCATCCCGGGGACGAAGTCCCGGACCTCCACGCGGAGTCTGCGAGGCGCCACGCTGACGGCGACGACCGCTCCGTCGTCCGTGTGGACCAGCGCGTTGGTGACCAGTTCGCTCAGCAGCAGCTCGGCCACCCGGGCGGGCTCCTCCTTCCAGCGATATCGAAGTAATTCCCTTACCGCACCGCGCACTTCGGCCACGGCCGCCAAATCTGCGCGGCCGACTCTGCGATGCAATCGGGCCAGTTCCTGACGTTCCATGGTCTCCCCCGCCGACACTGTGAATCGTCCCCCTCCGCTCGGTCTTCCTCACGCCATGCATGCCCCGCCTACGCGCTGTCACGCGTCCGCGTTCATCAATACGTGCGAAACCTCCCCCATTTGTTCCGCTCGGACACACCCATGACCGAGGCCATCCCCCGTTCCGGTTAACTTCCGGGAAATTCACTCGACTTGGCGTTGACGGAGCGGCATCTACGCGCGTCATCATGGGTGGCATGCGAATCCCCCCACGGATCACCACGCTCGGCGGCGCTGCCGCCCTTCTGTCCGCCCTCCTCGTCGGCGGCCCGGTCACGGCGACCGCGACCGCCTCCCCCACCGCCACCCCCGTCTCCGCCGCCTCCCTCGCGTCGGTCGGCAGCATCTGCTCCTCGGATCTGCCCTCCCAGGCGCACGACACGCTCGACCTCATCGAGGCGGGCGGCCCGTTCCCGTACTCCCAGGACGGCACCGTCTTCCAGAACCGGGAAGGCGTCCTGCCCGGCCGAAGCACCGGCTACTACCACGAGTACACCGTGATCACCCCCGGCTCCCCGACCCGCGGTGCCCGGCGCATCGTCACGGGCGAGGCGTACGAGGAGGACTACTACACCTCGGACCACTACGCGACCTTCGACCTCATCGACTTCGGCTGCTGAGGCCGTCCCCGGTCCGGTCCGTGCCGCGGCCCTCACCCCCCACCTGCGGCACGGACCTCCGGGCCACGGATGCGCGACCGCACCCGTGGCCCGTGGTCCGTGGTCCGTACGCGGGTCAGTACCGGGTCGCCACCTTCACATCGGCGAAGTCCCGGACGGCGTACAGGCTGATGTAGTGGGCACCCGCCGCCGGACGGTCGATCGTCAGCGTGTGGGCCGTTCCGGCGCCGGTGGCACGGGCCGTGTACGAGCCGGTGGTGGCCCAGCCGTTCGCGCTGTAGTACAGATCGGCGTCGCCCGTACCGCCACTGGTGGTGACGGTGAGGCTGTCGGTACCCGCGGGCACGTACAGATACAGATAGGAGTAGTTGCCCTCGGTGGCCCGCTGTCCGCTGCGGGCGCAGTTCTCGCCCAGTTCGCGCGCGTCGCCCGCCGTGCACTCCGCGGACGGGTCGGGGTCGGGCCCGGTGCTCTCCCCGCAGCTGCCCGCCGCGCAGGCGGTGAGCCAGGTGTTCCAGTCGGCGTCGTAGCGGCTGCCTATGGTCGAGGTGAGCAGGGTGCGCGCCCCGGCCCAGTCACCGGCGCGGTAGCGGGCCAGCAGGGTGTCGACGTCGGCGCGGTGCGACTGGAGCATGTAGCGGACGGCCAGATAGCCCCAGTTGTAGACGCGGGTCTGGTCGGCGTTCTCGTAGGTGGTGTCGAACAGCGTCCGCAGGGTGTACGTGTGCTCCGCGGCGCGGGCGACGGCGTCGTCGTAGGTGACGCCCCGGTAGGAGTAGGAGACGTACTCCGCGAAGCCCTCGACCCACCAGATGGTCGGTGTGGTGATGTTGGCCTCGAAGTCACCGGCCATGTCGAACCGGCCGTCGAGGTAGTGGGTGTACTCGTGGTTGAGGTTCCAGATCTGGAAGTCCGGCCGCGTCCACTCGGCCTCGTAGGCGATGAACCGGGGCTGGTTGCCGGCCGCCGAGGGGTCACCCTCCAGGTACATCCCGCCGTTGTTGGTGTCGATCCCGTAGATCGCTCCGGCGTAGGTCTGGTAGTCGGTGCTGGAGTCGAAGACGATCACTTCGATGGTGCTGTTGAGGTCACCGGCGACGGGTCCGCCGTCCCGGGCGATGCCGTGGAAGTAGGCGTCCTGGCCCTTGAGGCTGGTGCAGGCCTTCGTCAGATCGGCCGACGACATCTGCTGGGCGAGGATGCGGATGCTGTCGCTGCAGGTGTACGAGACCGGCAGGACGGCCGACTTCAGCCGGGCGGCCAGGTCGCAGGTGCCGTACGCGGCGCAGTCGGCCCGGTCGTAGTAGTCGGTCATCTCGGCCAGCCCGACCCAGAGCGGCGCGGTCGGCCCGGTGATCGCGGTGCGGCCCAGGAGGTCGATGACGAGCGGGCGGGCCTTGGGGCGCAGGGACGCCTCCTGGAGGAAGCGGCCGAGTTCCCGTCCGGCGTTGGAGGTCAGGTACGAGCGGTCGGTGCCGAGCAGGCCGAGGTGGTCGCGGGCGAATCCGGCGAGCGCGTCGAGCAGGCTCGGGTCGGCCTCGACGGCGCTGACGAACTCGGGCACCTGGTGGCCGCGGAAGGTCACGGTGTAGACGCTGTTGACCGCGTTGAGCATGTACCAGGAGCTGTCGTACGCGCTGTTGTAGTCGGCGAGCAGCCGCTTGACGACGTACAGGTAGCGGGCGTTCTGTTCCGCGCTGTCGATGAGGACGACCGCCTCGGACAGGGTCTCGCCGTTGGCGTCGGTGACGTCGCGGGAGTGCGACGAGGCGAAGAAGGCGTCCAGCGCGCCCCGGATCGAGGTGCGCAGGGCCGTTCCGTAGTCGCCGACCGTTCCGGGGTCGTAGTACTGCACGTAGTAGCCGGCCCGGAGGTAGAGCACCAGTTGGGGCATTCCGGTGCTGCTGTCGCCGGGGTAGGCGGCCGATCCGTCGCGCATGGCGTCGGCGACGGCGACCATCTGGGACTCGCGGAAGGCGAGGTAGCCGTCATTGCCCTTGACGGAGAACAGCGTGTTGACGCAGTCCGTCGTCGAGGAGCGGATCTGCTGGACGAGGGCGCTGCCGGTGCGGCTGGTGAAGTCGGCCACGGAGCACGCGGCGGCCGGGGCGATTCCGGCGGCCTTCGCCGCGGTGCGGGCCTTCGCCGCCATCGAGGGGGCGGGGTGGCTCGGCTCGGCGGCGTCCGGGGCGTCGTAGTCGCGGCGCAGGGCGTCCTTGGACGCGGTGAGCGGAGCCCGGTCGGCGGGGCTCACGGCGTCGGCGGCCAGATGGTCCGCGTCCCGGACGGGTGCTCCGGCGGAGCGTGCGGCGGGGCCGCCGGCCTCGGGGGCTCCGGTGCGCGCCGGTGCCGCGGCCGGGGATGCCGGCCGGGGCTCGGCGGCCCCGGCCGGGGCCACAAGCAGTCCGATGCCCAGGCATGCGGCCAGGGCCGCGGTGGAGAGTGCGGTGAATCTCTGTCGAACCGTTCGGTTCCTCACGTGCCGCCTCCCAGCGGTGTGGTGCCGTGCGACGCGTCGCACGGCGAGTGGGGGATGGCGCGGGCCGGGCCGTGCCGGAGGCCACCCCGCGGGGCCCGGAAGCCCAGGGGATGACCTGACATGGACACGACCTCATTCGCGACCGTCAGTACAATGGCACATGTCACATGTCCTTAGGAAGCGGCCGCGCACACCTTTGTGAAGCCCTCAACTCATGTGAGAGGCGGAGGCGTTGGCGGGGTCCTGCTCAGGCGCGGCCGGCCGCCGCGCCCTCGGAGGCCGGGGCGGCGCCGCCGTCCGGCGTCCCGTCGGCCCACAGGGAGCGGACGTGGGACATATGGCCGAGCATGCAGGCCTCGGCGCCCTCGGCGTCACCCGCGACGACGAGGTCCAGCAGCTGGACGTGTTCCTGCGCGGAGGCCACCAGCTGGCCCGACTCGGCCAGCCGGTTCAGGCCGAACAGCCGGGAGCGCTTGCGCAGTTCGCCGACCTCCTCGACCAGACGGCGGTTCCCGGCCAGCCCGAGCAGGGCGAGGTGGAAGCGGCGGTCGGCGTCCAGATAGCCCAGGATGTCGTGGCGACGGGCCGCCGCCACGATCTCCTCGGCGGCGGGCCGCAGCGCCTCCAGCTCCCGGGTGAGCCCCATGCGCGCGATCCGGCCCACGGTGGGCACCTCGATCAGGGCGCGCAGGTCGGTGAAGTCGTCGAGGTCCTGCTCGGTCAGTTCGGTGATGCGGAAGCCCTTGTTGCGGACGGCCTCGACCAGTCCCTCCCGGGCCAGGTCGAGCATCGCCTCGCGCACCGGGGTCGCGGAGACGCCGAACTCGGCGGCGAGCGCGGGGGCCGAGTAGACCGTCCCGGGCTCCAGTTCGCCGGAGATGAGCGCCGCCCGCAGCGCGTGCGCCACCTGATCACGCAGATGTTCCCGCGCCGAGAGCGCGTTGAGCGACGTCAGGCGGGCCATGTCTGTTCCTCCGGGGCCGTGCGGAGCCCAAGAATACAATGTGACGTTGCCCGGCGGCCGGGTCCCGGCTCACAGCAGGAACCCTGCGGGGAACGGGTCGGCCGGGTCGAGGAAGTACTGCGCGGTGCCGGTGATCCAGGCCCGTCCCGTCACGGTGGGCACGACGGCCGGCAGCGAGCCCACCGTGGTCTCGGCGACGAGCCGTCCGGTGAACTCCGTGCCGATGAAGGACTCGTTGACGAAGTCGGCGCCCAGCGCCAGTTCGCCCCGGGCGTGCAGCTGGGCCATCCGGGCGGAGGTCCCGGTGCCGCACGGGGAGCGGTCGAACCAGCCGGGGTGGATGGCCATCGCGTGCCGGGAGCGGACGGCGTCCGAGCCCGGGGCGATCAGCTGGACGTGCTTGAGGCCGTGGATGGCGGGGTCGACCGGATGGACCGGCCGGTCGTGCGCGTTGACCGCGTCCATCAGGGCGAGCCCCGCCGCCAGCAGTTCGTCCTTGCGCGAGCGGTCGAACGGCAGCCCCAGGTCCTCCAGCCGGACCATCGCGTAGAAGTTGCCCCCGTACGCGAGGTCGTAGGGCACCGTGCCGTGGCCGGGCACCTTCGCGGTCAGTCCGAGACCGGCGCTGAAGGAGGGGACGTTGGTGAGCGTGACATGGACGGCGGCCCCGTCCTCGACCCGAACATCGGCCGTCACCAGCCCGGCGGGGGTGTCCAGCCGGACCCGGGTGACGGGTTCGGTGACCTCCACCAGCCCGGTCTCCACCAGGACGGTGGCCACCCCGATGGTGCCGTGCCCGCACATGGGCAGACAGCCGGAGACCTCCATGAACAGCACCCCGACGTCGGCGTCCGGCCGGGTCGGCGGCTGGAGGACCGCCCCGCTCATGGCGGAGTGGCCGCGCGGTTCGTACATCAGCAGGGTCCGCACCGCGTCGCGGTGCTCCATGAAGTACGCGCGGCGCTCGGCCATCGTGACGCCGGGCAGGGTCCCGACGCCTCCGGTGATCACCCGGGTCGGCATGCCCTCGGTGTGCGAGTCGACGGCGTGGAAGATGTGACGGCTGCGCAAGGTTCCCCCTCGGTGGTCCGTGCGGGCGGGTTCAGTGCAGGCCCTCGGCGAGGGCCTTCTCGGTGGCGGCGCGCACGGCCGCCAGGGCGTCCGCGCCGAGCGGCAGCCGCGGCGGCCGGGTGGGGCCGCCATGGCGTCCGACGAGGTCCATCGAGGCCTTGATGGCCTGGACGAACTCCGGTTTGGAGTCCCAGCGCAGCAGCGGGTGCAGCGTGCGGTAGAGCGGGAGCGCGGTCTCCAGGTCCCCGTCGACGGCCGCCCGGTACAGCGCGGCGCACGAGGCGGGGAGCATATTGGGGCAGCCGGCGATCCATCCGGCGGCGCCGGCCACGGCGAGTTCGAGCAGGACGTCGTCGGCCCCGGCCAGCAGATCGAGTCCGGGGGCCCGTTCGGCGATCTCGTAGGCCCGGCGGACGTCGCCGCTGAACTCCTTCACCGCGACGACGGAGCCGTCCGCGTGGAGCCGGGCGAGCAGCCGCGGTGTCAGATCGACCTTGGTGTCGAACGGGTTGTTGTAGGCGACGACCGGGAGCCCCGCGGCGGCGACCTCGGCGTAGTGCGCGCGGACCGCCTCGTCCACGCACGGATAGCCGTTGGGCGGCAGCAGGAGCACGGAGCCCGCGCCCGCCTCGGCCGCCCGCTCGGCGCGGCGCCGGGACTGGACGCTGTCGTACGAGGAGACCCCGGGCATGACGCGGGCCCCGTCGCCGGCCGACTCGACGGCGACGCGCACGACCTCGTCGCGCTCGCGGTCGGTGAGGGTCTGGTACTCCCCCAGCGAACCGTTGGGGACCACACCGTCGCAGCCGGCGGCCACGAGGTCGCGCACATGGGCGGCGTACGCGTCGAAGTCGATGGACCGGTCCTCGCGCAGGGTGAGCGGGGTGGCGACCATGACGCCCCGCCAGGGGGTCTCGCGCTGCCAGGTGCTGTCCGTCATCTGGGCTCCTCACATGGGGTGGTGCGGACGGGACGGGAGTGGTGCGGTTTCGGTGGCCGGGCGCGGGGCGCCCTCACGGCTCCTCGGGGCGGTCGGCGCGGGCCAGTTCGCCGAGCGGGACGGGGCAGGCGAACGGCCGGCGGTCCGGGGCGCCGGTCTCCGCCGCGCGGCCGGCCAGTTCCCGGACGGCGAAGCCGCAGGTACGGCCCTGGCACCAGCCCATTCCGGCGCGGGTGAGGAGTTTGACCGTGCGGCTGTCGCCGGCGCCGAGTGTGTCGACGGCCGTACGGACGGCCCCGGCGGTGACCTCCTCGCACCGGCAGATCTCGGTATCGGGCTCCAGCCATCCGGGCCAGCCGGACCCCGGCCGGTGCACGGCCCCCATCAGCCCGGCGAACGCGCGCATCCGCTCCCGGGACCGGCGCAGCGCGGCCGTGCGTCGCGGGTCCCCGGGCGGACCGCCGCGGGCGTCCGCGACCACCGAACGGCCGGCCAGCTCCCCCTCGGTCAGGGCGAGCCGGACCCCGCCGACTCCCCCGGTCTCACCGGCGGCCCAGACGCCCGGCACGGTGGTGCGGGCCCCGGCGTCGAGCACGAGGGCGGCCGTTCCGTCGGGCCCGCCGCGGGTGGCACAGCCGAGGCCGACGGCGAGGTCCAGCTGGGGCACCAGGCCGTGGCCGACGGCGAGGGCGTCGCAGTCCAGGCGGCGCCCGGTCCCCGGCACCGGCCGCCAGTCCGCGTCCAGCCGGGCCACGGTGACCCCGGTGACCCGCTCGGTGCCGTGCACGGCGGTGACCGCCCGGTGCGTCAGCAGCCGCACGCCGTTCCGGGCCAGCGCGGCGCGGTACCGGGCCCCTTCCGCGAGGCGGCCGGGGCAGCGGGCGAGGGTGAGCGGCGCACGGGCGTACGCGCGGTAGCCGGCGGCCTCGACGAGGGCGGGGACACGGGCCCCGGCGCGGGCCAGCGAGACGGCGACGGCCTGGAGCAGCGGTCCGCTGCCCGCGACGACGATCCGTCGGCCGGGCAGCACCAGGCCGGACTTCAGCATGGCCTGGGCGCCCGCCGCGCCGACGACGCCGGGCAGGGTCCAGCCGGGAAAGGGCAGCTGGCGTTCGGTCGACCCGGTCGCGATCAGCAGCCGGCGGGCCCGGGGCGCGGCCGGACCGTCCTGCCCGTCGGGTCCGGTGACACAGTGCAGGGTCCAGTCCTCGCCGGTCCGTTCGACCGTCCAGACGTGGTGGGCCGTGAGGTGGCGGATCCGGCCCGTCGCGCGGTGCCGGGCGAGGCGGGCGGCGAGCGCGGCGAAGGCCTTCCGGCCGTGGTGCGGCGGCTCGGGACGCCCGGCCGCGAGCCCGGGGGCGGGGGTGCGGTAGTACTGGCCGCCCGGCGCGGCGGCCGTGTCGAGCAGCAGCACGTCGAGCCCGCCGTCGGCCGCGGTGACGGCCGCCGCGAGCCCGGCGGGGCCGGCGCCCACCACCGCGAGTGCGGCGGGGGCCCGTTCAGTCGAGGTGTCCGGCATGCCCGTTGCCCTCCTGCGTGGTGACGACGTCGCCGGGCCGGGCCGGAACGAGACAGGCCCGCCGGTTGGGGCTTCCGTTCACCGTGGCCAGGCACTCGTAGCAGGACCCGATCCCGCAGAAGGCGCCCCTGGGCCGTCCCCCGTTCCGCGTGGTGCGCCAGCTGAGCACGGAGGCCGCCCAGAGCGCGGCGGCGATGCTCTGTCCGGGCAGGGCGGGGACCGGCCGGCCGTCGAAGATGAGGGTGAACGCGGGTGCGGCCGCGGAGGCGGGGGTACGGGTACGGGGGCGTCTCACCAAGGGCTCCTGCTCGTTCGGGAGGGGCGGTCGGGGTGGGGCGGGTCCGTCGTCTGCGTGGGGCCCGGCCGAAGCGCTCCGGACGGCCGGTCACGGGCGCCCGGACCGGGGCGGACCGGGCGGCCGGCCGCTCATGCGGTCCGGACGGTCACCGGTTCCGGTCCGAAGCGGTCCGGGCGGAAGGGGTGCGGGTCGAGGGGTGGCCGCTCGCCGAGGAGGGCGGCGGTGATCAGGGCGGCCGTCGCGGGGGCGAGCCCGATTCCGGCGCCCTCGTGGCCGCAGGCGTGGAAGAGGCCGGGGACCCGGCCGTCCGGGCCGATCGCGGGCAGATGGTCGGGGAGGTAGGGCCGGAAGCCGTGGTAGGCGCGGAGCACCCGGGTCCGCGCCAGCACCGGGAACAGCGCGGCCGCCGCCGCGGCCAGCCGGCTGACGACGGGGACCGACAGGGTGCGGTCGTAGCCGACCCGTTCGCGGCTGGCCCCGATCAGGACGGGCCCGGCGGCCGTGCCCTCCACCACGGGTGAGGTCTGGAGTTCCGCGGAGGCGCTGGACACGTCGGCGACGTACTCCGCCGCGTACACCTTGTGCCGGATCAGGCGCGGCAGGGGCTCGGTGACGAGGACGAAGCCGCGCCGGGGCAGGACGGGCAGCTCCACCCCCGCCAGCGCCGCGAGTTCCCCGCCGTGGACGCCCGCCGCGTTGACCACCGCCGGGGCGAGCAGATCCCCCGCGTCCGTGCGCACGCCCCGGACCTCGCCCCGCGGCCCGGTGAGGACGGCCGTGACCGCGCGGCCGGGGAGGAACACGGCGCCGTCGTCACGGGCGGCCCGGAGCAGATGGGCGGCGGCCAGGGCCGGCTGGATCTGGGCGTCCTGCGGATAGTGCACGCCCCCGGCCAGCTGGGGCGTCAGATGGGGTTCGAGGACGCGCAGTTCGTCGGGGCCCACGGACTCGGTACGCACGCCGGCCGCCCGCTGTCCCTCTGCGGTCCGGCCGAGGGCGGCCAGCGACTCCGGTCCGGCGGCCACCACCAGACCGCCCTTCGCCTCGAACTCCACCGCCTCCGGCAGCTCTTCGGCCAGTGAGCGCCAGAGCCCGAGGGAGAGGAGCGCGAGGTCCAGCTCGGGTCCGGGCGGTTTGTCGGAGACCAGGAGGTTGCCCTCCCCCGCCCCCGTGGTGCCGCCCGCGACCGGCCCCCGGTCCACGACGGCGACCGCGAGTCCGGACCGGGCGGCCGCCCGCGCACAGGCGGCACCGACGACCCCGGCCCCGACGACGATCACGTCCCACGGCTTCTTCGTGAACACGTCAGTAATATGTCACATGGTTCTGAGGGTGCCAAGAGGTCGTCGGCACAGGTGATCTGACGGCCCTTCATGCGTGCGCCACGGGGTGCGGGGCCGACGGAGGGAGGCTCCGGCCGGTGAGGGATGGCCCGCGGCAGCAGGGGAAGACAAGCCCTTGACCCTGCCTGACGGCGATCCGGAGGAGCGGCGATGCACGACGACAGCGCACTGGTGGAGGCCCGGCTGGAGCGGGCCCTGAACCAGTTCATCCGCCCCGCCACGTACGCGGACCGGACGCCGCTGACACTCGCGGTGTGGCACGTCCGGGGCGAGCCGGTGCCGGTGGCGGAGGCGCTGGCCGCCTCGTACGAACCCTTCACGACGGGCACGGAGTGGGGCGCGCCCTGGTCCACCAGCTGGTTCCGGCTGACCGGGACGGTTCCCGCCGCCTGGGCCGGCCGGCGGGTCGAGGCGGTCGTCGACCCCGGCTTCTCCGGCCAGGCGCCCGGTTTCCAGGCCGAGGGCCTGCTGTACGACGCGGAGGGCGTGCCGCTCAAGGGCGTCCATCCGCGCAACCGCCACCTCACCGTCACCGCGTCCGCCGCCGGCGGCGAGACGGTCTCCCTGCTGCTGGAGGCCGCCGCCAACCCCGCCGTCCTGGAGCACGGCTTCGCGCCGACACCGCTCGGCGACGTCCTGACGGCGGGCGACGTGCCGCTGTACCGCTTCGCCTCCGCCGACCTCGCCGTGCTGGACGAGAAGGTGTGGCATCTGGTCCTGGACATCGAGGTGCTGTCCGAGCTGATGCGGGAGCTGCCCGCCGACCGTTCGCGGCACCACGAGATCCTGCGGGCCCTGGAGCGCATGCTCGACGCCCTGGACCTGCACGACGTCTCCGGCACGGCGGCGGCCGGCCGGGCCGAGCTGGCCGGGGCCCTGTCCCGGCCGGCGTCGGCGAGCGCCCACCGGATCTCGGCTGCCGGGCACGCCCACATCGACTCGGCGTGGCTCTGGCCGCTGCGCGAGACGGTCCGCAAGGCCTCGCGCACCTTCGCCAACGTCACCGCGCTCGCCCAGGACTATCCGGAGCTGGTCTTCGCCTGTTCGCAGGCCCAGCAGTACGCCTGGGTGAAGGAGCACCAGCCGCACGTCTGGGAGCGGATCCGGCGGGCCGTGGCCGAGGGGCAGTGGGAGCCGGTGGGCTCGATGTGGGTGGAGTCCGACGCCAATCTGCCGGGCGGCGAGGCGCTGGCCCGGCAGCTCGTGCACGGGAAGCGGTTCTTCGAGCAGGAGTTCGGCGTGGAGACCCGGGAGATCTGGCTGCCGGACTCCTTCGGCTACACCGCCGCGTTCCCGCAGCTGGCCCGGCTGGCCGGCGTCCGCTGGTTCCTGACGCAGAAGCTGTCGTGGAACCAGACGAACCGGATGCCCCACCACACCTTCTGGTGGGAGGGCATCGACGGCACCCGGGTCTTCACCCACTTCCCGCCCGTCGACACCTACAACGCGCAGTTCCACGGCAGCGAACTCGCGCACGCCGAGAAGAACTTCCGGGAGAAGGGGCTGGCCGGCCGCTCCCTGGTGCCGTTCGGCTGGGGCGACGGGGGCGGCGGCCCCACCCGGGAAATGCTGGAGAAGGCGCGCAGGCTCGCCGATCTGGAGGGCTCCCCGCGCGTCGCGGTCGAGAAGCCCTCCGCCTTCTTCGCGGCGGCCGAGGAGGAGTACGGGGCGCGGGCCCCGGTCTGGTCGGGCGAGCTGTATCTGGAGCTGCACCGCGCCACGTACACCACGCAGGCGAAGACCAAGCAGGGCAACAGACGCAGTGAACACCTCCTGCGCGAGGCGGAGTTGTGGGCGACGGCAGCGGCCCTGAGGTCGCCGGAGTACGCCTATCCGTACGACGAGCTGGACCGGATCTGGAAGACGGTGCTGCTGCACCAGTTCCACGACATCCTGCCGGGATCCTCGATCGCCTGGGTGCACCGCGAGGCGCGGGAGACGTACGAGAGGATCCGCGAGGAGCTGGCCGGTCTGATCGCGGACGCGGTGGCGGCCCTGGGCCCGGCGCGGGTCCCGGCCGTCCTCAACGCCTCCCCGTACGCCCGTTCCCAGATCCTCGAACTGGACGCCGAGGCGAGCGCGCTGCTGCCGTCCGGGGCGCGGGCGCAGCGGCTGGGCGGGAGCCGCACGCTGGTGCCGGCCGAGGTGCCGGGGCTGGGGGCGGGGCCGCTGGACGGTGCGGCGCTCCCGGGGGCACCGGTCACGGCCGGGGCGTCGCAGGACGGCGGCAGCGTGCTGGACAACGGGCTGCTGCGGGTGGTGGTCGACGCGGACGGGCTGATCTCCTCCGTCCGCGATCTCGTGGCGGACCGCGAGGTGCTGGCCCCGGGCCACCGCGCCAATCTGCTGCAACTGCATCCGGACCACCCGAACCACTGGGACGCCTGGGACCTCGACCGCCACTACCGCCGCTCGCACACCGATCTGACGGAGGCGGAGCAGGTGGAGCGGGTGGAGGAGGGACCGCTGCGCGCCTCGGTGCGCGTGGTCCGCGCCTTCGGCGCCTCGGCGGTCGTGCAGGAGATCCGGCTGGCGGCGGGGTCCCGGCAGGTCGACATCGAGACCGAGGTGGACTGGCAGGAGTCGGAGAAGGTCCTCAAGGCGGCCTTCCCGCTCGATGTGCACGCCGAACGGTCCACGGCCGAGATCCAGTTCGGCCATGTGCACCGGGCCACGCACGACAACACCGGCTGGGACGCGGCCCGTTTCGAGATCTGCGCCCACCGCTGGCTGCGGGTCGCCGAGCCGGGGTACGGCGTGGCCGTGCTCAACGACTCGACGTACGGCCACGAGGTGGTCCGCACCCCGCACCCGGACGGGCTGGGCACGACCGTACGGCTGACGCTGCTGCGCGCCCCGCACAGCCCGGACCCCGGCACCGACCTCGGCACGCACCGCTTCCGGTACGCGCTGGCACCCGGGGCGGAGGTCACGGACGCGGTCCGGGAGGGGCTCGCCCTCAATCTGCCGCTGCGGGCCGCCGTCGCGCCCCTCGTCCCCGCGCTCGTCGAGACCGGTCATCCGGCGGTGACGGTGGAGTCGGTGAAACTGGCCGACGACCGCAGCGGCGATGTGGTGGTGCGGCTGTACGAGTCGGCGGGCGGGCGGGCACGGGCGCGGCTGCGGGCGGCGTTCCCCGTGGTGGAGGCGCGGATCACCGATCTTCTGGAGCGCCCGCTGGGTCCGGCCCCGGCCGGGCCGGACGGGCTGGAGCCGGAGCTGCGGCCGTTCCAGATCCTGACGGTGCGGCTGACCCCGGCCTGAGGCGGCCGGCCCGGGTCAGGGGCGGGGCACGTTGCGGAGGTTGGAGCGGGCCATCTGGACCATCCGGCCCACCCCGCCGTCCAGCACGATCTTTCCTGCGGAGAGCGCGAATCCGGTGACCATGTCGGCGCTGATCTTCGGGGGGATGGAGAGCGCGTTGGGGTCGGTGACGACGTCGACGAGGGCGGGGCCGTCGTGCTTGAAGGCGTCCTTGAGCGCGCTCTCCAGCTGCTTGGGCTTCTCGACGCGGACGCCGTACGCCCCGGCGGCGCGGGCGACGGCCGCGAAGTCCGGGTTCTTGTTGGTCGTGCCGAACGACGGGAGGCCCCCGACGAGCATCTCCAGTTCGACCATGCCCAGCGAGGAGTTGTTGAAGAGGACGACCTTCACCGGCAGGTCGTACTGGACGAGGGTCAGGAAGTCCCCCATCAGCATGGTGAACCCGCCGTCGCCGGACATGGAGACGACCTGCCGGTTCCGGTCGGTGAACTGGGCGCCGATGGCCTGCGGCAGCGCGTTGGCCATGGAGCCGTGGCTGAACGAGCCGATCACCCGGCGCTTGCCGTTCGGTGTCAGATAGCGGGCCGCCCAGACGTTGCACATACCGGTGTCGACGGTGAACACGGCGTCCTCGTCCGCGAGGTCGTCGAGCACCGAGGCCACGTACTCGGGGTGGATCGGGACGTGCTTGTCGACCTTGCGGGTGTAGGCGCGGATCACGCCCTCCAGCGCGTCGGCGTGCTTCTTGAGCATCCGGTCGAGGAAGCGGCGGTCGCTCTTCGCCTTCACCCGGGGCGTCAGACAGCGCAGCGTCTCGCGGACGTCGCCCCAGACCGCGAGGTCGAGTTTGGAGCGCCGGCCCAGGTGCTCGGGGCGCACATCGACCTGGACGATCTTCACATCGGTGGGCAGGAAGGCGTTGTACGGGAAGTCCGTGCCGAGCAGGATCAGCAGATCGCACTCGTTGGTCGCCTCGTACGCGGCGCCGTAGCCGAGCAGCCCGCTCATGCCGACGTCGTACGGGTTGTCGTACTGGATCCACTCCTTGCCGCGCAGGGCGTGGCCCACCGGGGCCTTGACCCGCTCGGCGAACTCCATGACCTCGGCGTGCGCGCCGGCCGTTCCGCTGCCGCAGAACAGCGTCACCCGTTTGGCCTCGTCGACCATCCGGCAGAGCTTGTCGATCTCCGCGTCGCCGGGGCGCACGGTGGGCCGCGAGGTGACCAGGGCGTGTTCGACGGACTTCTCCGGGGCGGGCCGGGAGGCGACGTCGCCGGGCATGGTGACGACCGAGACGCCGCCCCGGCCGATGGCGTGCTGGATGGCGGTCTGGAGCAGCCGGGGCATCTGCTGGGGGTTGGAGATCATCTCGTTGTAGTGGCTGCACTCCTGGAAGAGCAGCTCCGGATGGGTCTCCTGGAAGAAGCCGAGGCCGATCTCGCCGGACGGGATGTGCGAGGCGAGCGCGAGGACCGGGGCCATGGAGCGGTGGGCGTCGTAGAGGCCGTTGATGAGGTGCAGGTTGCCGGGGCCGCAGGAGCCCGCGCAGGCCGCGAGTCCGCCGGTGATCTGGGCCTCGGCGCCGGCCGCGAACGCGGCGGTCTCCTCGTGCCTGACCTGGATCCAGTCGATGTCCGGGTGGCGCCGGATGGCGTCGACGACCGGGTTGAGACTGTCACCGACGACCCCGTACATCCGCGTGACGCCTGCCCGGGACAGGATGTCGACGAACTGCTCCGACACGTTCTGCTTGGCCATGGGTGCGCACTCCCTCGACGGTTCTCCGGAGTCCATCAACCCATGGCCAGCGTGGTTACGCCTCCCAGACGCCGACCGCCGTCCGGTCGTCGGCGTACCCCGCCACCCTCAGCCGGGCGTCGTCGAGGAAGACGCCGAGGCCCGGTGGACCGGCCGCCGACCAGCGGGCGGACAGGGCCTCGGCCAGGGCGGGCTCGCCGCGCAGCGGCGCGGCCAGGCCCTGGCTGCACAGCAGGAGCGTGTCGCCCGGCCGGGCGACGGAGGCCCGGAAGCGGAAAGGCTCGGCGGGTGGCGGGACGGGGGCCTCGACATAGGGCGCGGGGGCGGTGGTGATGCCGAGGTCCATGGTCAGGCGCTCGCCGCCGGGGGTGCTCTCGGGCACGGCCGCGCCGAAACCGGCGACGGATTCGGCGGCCGGCGGCTCGCTCTGCGGCACCAGCGGTTCGAGGTCCTGCCAGCCGCCGTCGCGGAGCCGGAACAGCCCGCCGCCGCCGACGCCGAAGAAGACCCGGGTGCGGCAGCCGGGGTCGGCGGAGAGCAGCAGGCAGCGCAGTCCGGCGCTGTACTCCGCGGGTTCCAGGCCGAGTTCGGCGGCACGGGCGCGCAGCTTGCCGTACGTGCGGTCGGCGAGCCGGTGCAGTCCGGACTTGAGGTCGCCGCGCCGGTCCGCCCTTATGTCGTCGGAGAGCCGGGCGTGGCTCCGTCCGACGGCCTCGCCGATCCAGCGGCAGGCGTCGGCGGCGGCCAGATGGGCGAGGTCCGCGGTCCGGCCGCCGCCGGCGACCGCGACCAGGACCAGCGCGTCCTCCCCGGCGCCGAAGCGGACGGTCAGCAGCGCGTCGCGCCGGGGCTCGCCCCGGTACCGCGCGGAGTCGCCCCGTACGGAGGCGGCCCGCAGGGTGTACGTGCCGTAGCGGGCGCCGTCGAGGACCGTGTCGGGGACCAGCCCGTCCAGGGCGCGCGGGTCGCTCGCGGGCAGCGCGGTGGGCTCCGCGTCGTACGTGGGCGGCCGGGCGCCCACATGCCCCACCTCGGCGCGCGGCGCGGGAACGGGTGCCGGAACCGGCTCCGGATCGGGCTCGGGCTCCCGCGCCGCCGAGGGCGTGCTCTCGACCGGCGGCCGTTCCGTGACCGGGCGACGGGGCAGCGGCGGCACGGCGGCTTCCACGGGCTCGGCGGGCGCGGCGGGCTCGGCGGGCGCGGCGGTGACCGGTTCGGAGGAGGGGGCGGGCTCCGGGGCCGCCGGTGCGGAGGGGGCGGCGACGGTGGGTGCCTCGGTCTCGTCCCACGGGGCGCCGGCGGCGGCCGGGGCCGGGGCGACGCGGGGATCGGCCGAGGGCCGTGAGGGTTCCCAGGAGGGCGGCTCCCAGGACGGCGGCTCCCAGGACGACAGGGACGGCGACGGCTCCGGCGGCGGGGCCGGCTCCGGAGGCGGCGGGGCCGCGTCCCGTACGGGCGGTGCGGGCGGTGCGTCCCGTACGGGCGGTGCGGGCTCCGGCGGTGGTTCCGGTGCGGCCGGGCGGGGTGGGGTGAAGGTGCGGGGTCCGGGTGGGCCGGCGGGCGGCTCCCACGGGGCGCGGGCGGTGAACTCCGGCGACCGGGGCGGCACCGTATCCGCCGTTCGGGTGACGGCGGCGACCGCCTCCCTGGGCTCCGGCACGGGTGCGGCGGCCCCGTCCTCCCCGCCGGCCCCCGGCCGCAGCGCCCCGGACGCCGAGTCGAAGCGGTCGTCGAGCGTGTCGGCCACCTGGCTCGCCCCGGTGTCCGGGGCGGATTCGTCGTACAGCCTGCGCCACCAGTCGTCCTCGTGGGCGGCGGGCGTCTCCCCCTGCTGACTCATGCCCTTATTGTCCACCGCGAGGGCCG
Organism: Streptomyces sp. NPDC024555; assembly: GCF_055559335.1. NCBI lineage: Bacteria > Bacillati > Actinomycetota > Actinomycetes > Kitasatosporales > Streptomycetaceae > Streptomyces > Streptomyces sp. NPDC024555. The sequence continues at coordinate 309,988 of NZ_JBVHKV010000003.1, read as the reverse complement.
TACGAAAACGGGACATCCGGAAAAAGTGCTCGGGCCCGCCCCCGCACAGGGGTCCGCCGGGCGGCCCCACCCCCCACGGGAAGGACGCCCGGCGGACCGGTCGGTGATCCGGCGTCAGCGCACGGCGTAGGCGTCGGTCACGGTCTGGACGACGGAGTTCCCGTGGGAGTCCGTCAGTTCGGTGCGCAGGGTGACCGGCTTCCCGGCCGCGCCCGCGTGGTCCACGGTCGCGGTCCACCGGCCGTCGCGCCGGGCGGTGACGGCCTCGGTCCAGGTCTCGCCGCCGTCGTAGGAGTAGGAGGCCCTGGCGGAGGTCACCGTGCCCGGGGTGTAGCCGGCGTGTCCGGTGACGCTCAGTCCGATGGTCTGGCCGTCCTTCGCGGGCAGCGTCTTCATGCCGTCCGAGGGGAGGTCGTACCCGGGGAAGAGCAGCGGGATGCCCTGCGAGTAGACGTTCTCGTCCCGGTGCGAGCGGAACCGCCAGGTGGTCTCGGTGCGCGTCGAGCGCTTCCACACGGCGGCCGGCTGGCCCGACTTGGCGGTCATCAGGGTGAGTTCGTACGCCGCGTCCCCGGCCGGGACCTCGAAGACCCCGGAGGGCCAGCCCGTCCGGCCGGTCTCCTCGCCGTCGCGGGTGAGGCGCAGACTGCCCAGATCACCGAACGAGCCCTGGATCCCTGCGTGTTCGGTGTCGCTCCAGAAACCGGGGGCGACGCCGATGAGGTTGTCCTGGCGTTCGGCGGCGAGCTGTTCGGCGCCGTTCGCGTCGCGGGGCGCGGACGGGACCAGCAGGCCCCGGTACCACTCGGCGTCACGGTGCGAGCCCGCCCGGTAGGTGCGGAACGGGTCCATCATGTACTCGCCCCACGGGAAGCTGGACGAGAGGCCCTGCTGCCAGGTGCTGTCACCCGCCGAGTAGTACTCGGTCCGCTTGCCCGGCGCAGGAACGGTGTCGAACTGGCCCACGGAGAAGTTCGCCCCGTAGGGACGGGCGACCACGAGCGTGTCGACGAAGTCGGTGGCGACGCCCATCGACTCGTAGGTGGAGTCGACCCGGCCGAGCGCGCGGTCCCTGACCCGGTAGGTGCGGTCCGAGGTGACCGGGCCGTTCTCGGGGAAGGCCAGGTTGTAGACGAACGGGCTGACGGCGGTGGCCTTCCAGTCCAGGGCGACCGGTCCGGCGGCCAGCGCGCCGGCCAGGCCCTCCGCCTCGTCGGCGGGGATGCCGAGCGTCGGCAGCGGTGCCTGCGCGTATCCGACGGACGGCTGCCAGGGGCCCGCGGAGGGGCGGTGCACCAGCAGGGCCACGGCCCCGGCCGCCTTGGCGTTCTTCGCCTGGGCGCTGACCGTGCCGTCGTCCGGGACGGAGACCAGGACGACCCTGCCGGAGGCACCGGCGGCGGCCAACTCCTCGGGGGTGCCCTTCCCGGCGTCGACGAGGGCGGCCCGGCCGGTGCCGTCGAGGTTGACGGAGCCCTGGGAGGCGGCGACCGGGTGCAGGGCGGCGCCGGAGACCACCGACAGCTTCTCGATCTTCGGGGCGTAGGCGCGCCAGAAGCTGTCGAACTCGAAGGAGCCGTCCTGGGCCCTGCCGCGGATGTCGACGCGGTAGTCCTTCACGAGTCCGCCGGCCGTGAGGGAACCGGCGTGCAGCCAGGTGCCGTCCCAGGTCCGCCCGAAGGCGAGGGTGCCGCTGCGGGTCTCGCTGGTCCGGTCCTCGGTCCGCACCCCGATCCGGTGGGCCGTGCGGGAGTCCAGGACCAGGGTCGTGTCCTCGGTGAGGTTCAGCTGCGGCCGGGCGAGGTAGGCGACCGAACCGGCGAGCCGCCCGGTGGCGTCCTCGGGGTTCGGCGAGACGACGAATCCGGAGACGAAGTAGGCGCCGGGGCGCAGTTGGTACACCTGGTCGGCGGAGCCGTTGTTGAAGCGGCGCTCACCGGTGGCGGTGTCGGTGCCGATGACGTCCAGCGACGAGGATCCCTCGGCGGCCCTGCCCCGGTTGTCGATCAGCTTGACGCGCAGGGTGACGGTCTCGGCCCCGACGTACAGCGAGAACGGGGTGGAGACGGCGGTCCCGCCGGGGGCCGTGGCGAGGATCCGGCCGGTGATGTCGCCGTACTGCGCGGCCTTGAGACGCGCGGTCGGATCGAGCTTCAGCGGGACCTCCGCCGTCCCGCCCGCGGGCACGGTGACGCTCTTCGCGCCGAGGGCGGCGACGGAGGAACGGACGGCGGAGCCGTCGTTGCCGGTGACGCCCCGGACGGCGAGCGACAGTTTCACCGGCTTGTCGCCGGTGTTGGTGTACGGGATCCGCAGGGTGGTGCGGTCCGTCGCGTCCTGGGGCCAGTTGAAGGTGCCGCCCTGGACGGCGGGGGCGCCGGTCACGGTGGTGTCGATCGCGGCCTTCACGTCGAGCCGTCCACCGCCGGTCTCGCGGACGTCGCCGGGGACGTCGCTCTTCGCGGAGGAGACGAGGGCGGCCTTCACCTGCTGGGCGGTCCAGCCCGGGTGGCGCTGCTTGACGATCGCGGCGGCGCCGGCGACGTGCGGGGCGGCCATCGACGTACCGGACATCGAACGGTAGGCGTAGACGCCCCGGCCGCCGGCCGAGGCGGCGGAGATCGCGACGCCGGGAGCGGCGATCTCGGGCTTGAGGGTGTGGGCGCCGATGGCGGGGCCCCTGCTGGAGAACGGCGCGGTGGAGTCGTCGCGGTCGACGGCGCCGACGGTGAGGACGCTGGGCGCGCAGCCGGGCGAGGAGACCGTGTTGAGCGCCGGGCCGAGGTTGCCGGCCGCGACGACGAACAGGGTGTCCTTGCTCTTGCCGAGCTCCTCGGCGGCCAGGCTCATCGGGTCGGTGCAGTCGGTGGGGGTCTGGCTGCCGAGGCTCATGGAGACGACGTCGGCCTTCCGGTCGACGGCCCACTGCATGCCCGCGATGATCCAGGAGGAGTCGCCGGAGCCGCTGTCGTTGAGGACCTTGCCGACGAGGAGTCCGGCCCCGGGGGCGACGCCCTTCTTCTTCCCGCCGCTCGCCGCGCCGGAGCCGCCGACGGTGGAGAGGGTGTGGGTGCCGTGGCCCTGGCGGTCGTCGGTGGTGTCGGAGTCGGTGAAGTTCTTCGACTCGGTGATGCGGCCTTCGAGATCGGGGTGTCCGGCGTCGGCCCCGGTGTCCAGGACGGCGACCGTGGTGCCCTTGCCGTCGTAACCGGCGGCCCACGCGAGATCGGCGCCGACCTGCTTGGTCGAACGGTCCAGGCTGGCCTCGACCTTGCGGTCCAGCCAGAGCTTCTTCAGCCCGGCGGCGGAGCGGGACCGGGCGGGGCCCGTGACGTCGGCCCAGAAACCGGCGGCCTGCTTCTTGTCCGCCTTGAGCGCGACGCCGTCGATGGACGGGAGGGCCAGTCCGCGCACGGCGCCGCGCGGGGTGGCGGGCGCGCTGCGGGCGGTGCTCGCGGTGTACGTGGCGATGACGGGTACGGAGTCCGCGTGGGCGTCGTCGTAGCCCTGGCGGATCAGCCCGGTGACGTTGAACAACTCCTCGTCCACGGTGCCTTCGGCGAGCGCCTTCGCGGCGCCCTCCGGGTAGACGTAGAGGTCCCGGCCCGAGCGGCGGGTCTGCACGAGGGGGACGGTGCCGTCCTCGCGCGGCTGGGCGGTGGCCGAGGCACGGCCCGACGTGTCGGTGTTCACCCGGATCCGGTCGCCGGTGACCAGGGTGACGGTCACGGGTTCGGCGCCCCGGTCGGTGGCCGCGCTGCCGGTCAGTGGCCTCTTCGCGGTCGTGTCGCCCGGTGGCGCCGCCACGGACGGTGCGATCACCGTGACGGCGAGGACCGCGGCGGTGGCCGCCCCCAGTGCCGTACGCGATATCGGACGCATCCCTCTCCCCACGTCAAACCAGAACGGACAGGGCAAAGCCCCGCGTTCCGGAGGTTGTTGGTGCTGCGGTGGCGCCACATTGGCAGAGTGGCGGGCGGTACAGGGATGATGTTGTGCGGCGGGTTTACGCCGTGGCCGTTTTCCGCCACGGCCGTCGCACCGCGCCGCCGTACGCGCCGGGGAAACCACACGTCCGGGAGGGGCCCGAGGATGCTGGGAGCGATAGGTCTCGACGAGAGACAGGAATCGGCCTACCGCGCGCTCGTGGCCCTGGGCGCCGCGGAGGTGTCCGATCTGGCGCACCGGCTGGGCCTCCCCGAGGCCGACACCGAGCGGGCCCTGCGCCGGCTGGAGCAGCACGGTCTGGCCGCCCAGTCCTCGGCGCGCACCGAACGCTGGGTGGCGGCGCCCCCGGGTGTCGCCCTGGGGGCGCTCCTGACCCAGCAGCGCCACGAGCTGGAACAGGCGGAGCTGGCGGCGGTGCTGCTCGCCGAGGAGTACCGGATGGACGCCGACCAGCCGGCCGTGCACGATCTGGTCGAGGTGGTCACGGGCGCGAGCGCGGTGGCGCACCGCTTCCACCAGTTGCAGCTGGGGGCGGTGCACGAGGTCTGCGCCCTGGTCACCGGGAAGCCGATCGCGGTCAGCGGGATGGAGAACGAGTCGGAGGAGCAGGCCGCCGCGCGCGGGGTCTCCTTCCGGGTGGTGGTGGAGCGCGAGGTGCTGGCGCTGCCCTCGGGGATCGTGGAGCTGTCGGCGGCGCTGAGCCGCCACGAGCAGTGCCGGGTGGTCGACCGGGTCCCCACGAAACTGGTCATCGCCGACGGCGCGATGGCGATGGTGCCGCTGACCGGCCGGGGCGCGGATCCCGCCGCGCTCGTGGTGCACGGCTCGGGGCTGCTGGAGTCGCTGACGGGGCTCTTCGAGGCGGTGTGGCGCGAGGCGATGCCGCTGCGGCTGGCCGAGAGCGGCGGCATCGGCGAGGACGCGGCGGGTCCCGATCCGACGGATCTGGAGATCCTGTCCCTGCTGCTGGCCGGGCTGACCGACGCCAGCGTGGCCAAACAGCTGGATCTCGGGCTGCGCACGGTGCAGCGCCGGGTCAAGGGCCTCATGGAGCTGACCGGGGTCTCGACCCGGCTCCAGCTGGGGTGGCACGCCTTCGAACGGGGCTGGGTCGCCCGCTGACACCCCTCGGGGCCGGTCCGCACACCCTCTGAGCTGCACCGACGCCCGCCGGGCCGGGGTGCGACGACGGGCGGGACCGGCCGGACTCCGGCAGGCTGGTGGCATGAGTGTGTGGCAGCTCGTCGCCGTCGGCCTGGTCATGCTGCTCGGCCTGATCGGTGTGCTGGTGCCCGGTGTGCCGGGTCAGGCGATCGTCTGGGCCGCCGTGCTGTGGTGGGCGCTGACGGACATGTCACCGGCCGCCTGGGGCGTCCTGATCGCCTCCACCGCGCTGCTGCTGCTCAACCAGGCCCTCAAACCGCTGCTGCCGCCGCGCCGTCCCCGCGAGTCGGGCGCGCCCCGGCGGACCCTGATGCTGGGCGGGATCGGCGCGATCGCCGGCTTCTTCGTGGTCCCGGTGATCGGCGCGATCGCGGGCTACGTCGGCGTGATCTACGGGGCGGAACGGCTCCGGCTGGGCAGCCGGGGCGCGGGCTGGGCCTCGGTGCGCTCGGTGATGCGGACCACCGGCTACTCCGTGCTCGTCGAGCTGTTCGCCTGCCTGCTGGTGGCGGGCGCGTGGCTGGGCGCGGTGATCTGGGGCTGATCGCCCGGGAGGTCCGGGCCGTGCCCGGGGCATCCCGTCGACGGGGCAGGGCTCAGAGGGTCCGGCGGACCCCGTACGAGCGCCAGGGGCGCCACCGGCCGGAGCCGGGGGTGTCGTACGGGTCCACGTCGGGGTCGCCCAGGGCGCGCATCCGGATCAGCCGCGCGGCCGGGACGGTCATGCCGGGGATCCGGAGCAGCGCCTGTTCGGCCTCGTCCCGGTCGGCGCCCGCGTCCAGCCGCACCGCGCCGTCGGCGAGCGCCGAGGCCAGGGCCCGCAGCCCGGCGCCGGGCGCGGACGCGGCGAGGACGCCCGGCTCCGGGAACACCCGGCTGAGGCCGCCGCAGGGGGTGTCCAGGACCTTCCCGTACGCCTCGACCAGCTCCCCGGCCTCCCCCGGTGCCATCAGTGTCCGCAGGGCGAACTCCTCGGGGTCGGCTGTGCCGGGCGAGCGCACCCCCGGGCGGGCGGCGACCCGTTCCGCGAGGAGCGGGTCGGCGGCGAGGAGGTCGTCCACGGCGTACGGATCGGCGTCCAGGTCGAAGAGGCGGCGCAGCCGCTGCACGGCCGTGGTCAGATCGCGCAGGTCCGTGAGGTGGATCCGGGCCTCCAGCCAGGATCCGGCGGACCGCTCGTCGACGGCGGCGATGCCGGTGCCGTGCGGCAGGCGCAGGGTGCGGCGGTAGGTGCGGGCCCCCGGCTCCCCGGCGACCTCCTCGACCAGGGGCACCTGCTCGGCGGCGAGCAGATCGAAGACCTCGCGGGCGGCGTACGGTCCGCGGTGGGCGAGCCGGAGCGGGACACCGGCGCCCCGGGCCCGGCGGGCCCCGGTCCCGGTGCCCGTCTCGGCACGCAGCTGGCTCGGGGTGCGGGCGTAGATGGTGCGGATGGTGTCGTTGAACTGACGGACGCTGGCGCATCCGGACGCGAAGGCGATGTCCGTGACGGGCAGCTCGGTGGTCTGGAGGAGCACCCGGGCGGTGTGGGCGCGCTGGGCGCGGGCCAGGGCGACGGGGCCGGCGCCCAGCTCGGCGTTGAGCTGCCGCTGGACCTGGCGGGCGCTGTAGCCGAGCCGGCGGGCGAGGCCGGGGACGCCCTCCCGGTCGACGACCCCGTCGCCGATCATCCGCATGGCACGGCCCACCACATCGGCCCGGACGTTCCACTCCGCCGATCCGGGCACGGCGTCCGGGCGGCAGCGGCGGCACGCCCGGAAGCCGTTGCCCTGGGCGGCGGCGGCCGTCGGGTAGAAGCGGACGTTCTTCCGCTTGGGGGTGACGGCGGGGCAGCTCGGACGGCAGTAGATGCCGGTCGTCGCGACGGCGAAGAAGAACTCCCCGTCGAACCGCGCGTCGCGGCTGCTCACCGCCTCGTACCTGCTTTCCTCGTCCCTCATACCGTCCAGTGTGCGTCCCCGGGACACACTTCACTCGCGGTTTTCGGACATCGAGCAGGGGGCCGGCTACCGCACCCTTCCCCGCTTGGCCTCCATCGCGGCCCGCCCCTCGGCGCCCTTGCGCTTCCAGTCGCGCCGGATCTCCGAGCGGACCCGGGCGTCCGTCTTGGCGACGATCCGCTGGTTCTCGCGCCGGAGCTTGAGGTAGCTGTCGAAGCGCCGCTCGGGCAGCGCGCCGTCCTCGATCGCCTCGCGGACCGCGCAGCCCGGTTCCGTCCCGTGCGCGCAGTCGTGGAAGCGGCAGCCCCCGGCCAGTTCCTCGATCTCTGTGAAGACCTGCCCGACCCCGGTCTCCGCGTCCCAGAGGCCGACGCCGCGCAGCCCGGGGGTGTCGATGATCACCCCGCCGGAGGGCAGCACGAGGAGGTTGCGGGTGGTGGTGGTGTGCCGGCCCTTGCCGTCGACGTCACGGGCGGCCCGCACGTCCATGGCGTCCCGGCCGAGGAGGGTGTTGGCGAGGGTGGACTTGCCCGCGCCGGAGGCTCCGAGGAGCACGCTCGTCCCGCCGGAGACGATCGCGGAGAACACGTCGACGCCCTCACCGGTGGTGGAGCTGACGGGCAGCACCTGGACCCCGGGCGCCAGGCGTGCGACGTCCTCGACGAGATGGGCGAGGGTGGCCGGGTCGGGGACGAGATCGGCCTTGGTCAGCACGACCAGGGTCTCGGCGGTCCCGTCGCCGTCCGCCGCCCCCTCACGGAGGAGCGCGTCGCCTCCCGCGCTGGACAGGGCGAGCGCCAGGAAGCGCTCCACCCGGCCCAGGTCGAGTTCGACCGCGAGGGAGACGCAGATGGCGATGTGGTCGACATTGGTGGCGAGCACCTGGCCCTCGGAGCGCTTGGACGAGGTGGAGCGGACGAAGGCGGTGCGCCGGGGCAGCAGCGTACGGACGAACCGCGGGTCGCCGTCGGCGTCCACGGCGGCCCAGTCGCCGGTGCAGACGATCCGCATCGGGTCCCGGGGCACGACGAACGCGGTGTCGGCGCGGACCGTGCCCATCGGGGTCACGAGATCGCACTGGCCCCGGTCGACGCGGACCACGCGCCCGGGAAGCAGACCCCGCTCGGCGTACGGGGCGAACGCGGCGTCCCAGCCGGCGTCCCAGCCGTAGGCGGACAGGGAGGAGGAGAACGAGAGAGACAAGGGAGACCCTTCACAGGGTGGTCCCGGCGGTGCGCACGGCGGCGCACGAACGCGTCAGGTCAGCCGGTGACCACGGGGGTGGAATCGATGTGCTTCGGCTCGTGGGCAGTGCCCACCGCAATGGCCTTCGCCAACGTCCTCACCTCCGGCTCGCCTCGGTCGGTACGGCGGTCGCTCCGCCGTCCGTTACGCGGCACACCCTAGCGTCCGGTACGGGAGCGGCGTCAACGGATTATTTCCGGCCGCCCGTTCTCGCCCGCGCCCTCCCCCGATCGAGTGACACGCAGGGCGATCGACCGGTCGCGGACGGTTAGGGTGCCGGACATGACCTCCCCCCAGACTGCCTCCGGCACCTTCACCCAGGCCCAGTTGGGCACCCTCACCCTGATCGGCTGGAGCGGCGAACACCCCCACACGGGCCAGGACATCGCGTTCCTGCTCGTCTACTCCCTGGGCGACGGATCGGAGGGCCCAGCGGTCGGCGAGAGCGCCATGCGCATCGCGCTGGAGCGCTGCGGACTCCCGGTCGGCGGCGCCGCGGTGCGTGCCGAGGAGAAGCCGGGGCTGCCGGTGAAGCTCCTCGTCCAGGCCGGACAGGCGGTGCTGACGCTCCCTCATTTCTCGGCGCAGTATCCGGTGCCGCCGCAGTGGCTGGCGGCGGCCCACGCCCAGGGCGAGGTGCACGCCATGTTCGCCACCCGCCCGTGGCCGCAGGGCGCCCCGGGCCTCACGGTCGACGAGGCCATCCTGCGGGCCTTCGCCGGGGACCCGGCCGTCATCGAGTCCTCCGCGCACGCGGTCCTCCCGGTCCGCAGCCTGGGCTGACGCCGGACACACCGATGCCCACCCCTCCCCCGTGGAGCGGTGGGCATCGTGCGTACCGCGGGCGGCCGGTAGGACGTACCGGCCGCCCGCGATGTGGGGCTCAGTTGTTGGCGATCCCGTTGCCCGAGAGGACCGGGATGCCCTCCACCAGGTGCGACAGGGCCTCGTCGCCCTTGGCCTGGGTGGAGTTCTCGGCGCACTGCTGGTTCTGCGGCGAGTGCAGGACGTTGATGTCCTGGACCGCGACGGGCACCAGCAGGCCCACGAGGGAACCGGCGTTGGCCTTGATCGGCGCACCGACGCAGAGCTTGTTCAGGGAACCCTGGACGAGCTGGACCTGCGGGCTGCCGTCACCGCGGGTCACGGCGTTGCCGAACGCGTCGACGGCGCCGTTGCCGTTGACGGACGTGGTGCCCCCGTCGTTGCCGATCGCCATGGCCGAGGGGGCCGCGGCGGCGGACAGGCCGACCAGGGACACGGCAACTGCCGCACCGGCCATCATCTTCTTCATCACGCTTCACCTTTCGGAGCGTTCCGTTGGGGAACGTACTGCTCAACCCCCGTCGGAGGTTTCGGTTCCGCAGTTCCACTCAAAAGGGTTGAATCCGGTAAAAGTTCGACGCTTTGGGCGTCAGTCCCGGGGACTCTCCGCGGATGTCCGCGCCCCGGGGACGAGACCGCTCGCGCGGGAGGGGGCCGGGCCCGGGGCACCGGCCTCCGGGGGCGCCGCGCGGTCGCGGGCCGCCTGCCATTCGGCGAGGAGGCGGTCGTAGATCGGGGTGCCGCCCTGCGGGAAGCGGCGCGGGTCCTGCCGTCGTTGACTGCCGTACTGGTCCATGGAGGGGCCCTACCCGGTCCGCCGGGGGCCGCGGCCGCCGCTACGGCAACCGGCCCAGCCGCCCCGCCCGTTCGGGGGAGCCGGGCCCGTCCACGCGACGGGGGCCGGCCCGCCCGGGGCGGCCGGAGATCCGGCTGCCCCGCGACGGACCGGCCCCCTGCGCGGTACGGAACCGCGGGCGCCGGGGTGCCGACTAGTCGTTGGCGACACCGTTGCCGGAGAGCACCGGGATGTTGTCCAGGATGTGCGACAGCGGCTCGTCGCCCTTGGCCTGGGTGGAGTTCTCGGTGCACTGCTGGTTCTGCGGCGAGGACAGGACGTTGAGGTCCTGCACCGAGATCGGGACGACGCCGAGCACGGAACCGACGTTGGCCTTGGCCGGCAGGGCGATGCAGGGCTTGTTGAGCGAGCCCTGGATGAGCGCGAACTGCGGGCTCCAGTCACCGTGGGTGGCGGAGTTGCCGTAGGCCTGGACGGCGCCGTTGCCGTTGACCGACGTGGTGCCCTGGTCGTTGCCGATCGCCATGGCCGCGGGAGCGGCGGCAGCGGAGACGCCGACGATCGAAGCGGCGACGGCGGCCGAGGCCATAATCTTCTTGATCACTGAAAAGCCCTTCTCGGGTTGTGCGTGTGCCCGCCTGTCCGGCACGGTCTGATCAACTCGCCCCGGCGGGAATGGTTGTGGCGCTTCACTCGAACGGTGTGCCCGTGCGCGCCTTCGTACGAGGTGTCAGCCGCCGACCGGGAGGCCGCCGATGAGCGGGGCGGCGCCCTTGGCCGCCTCGGTGGCCTGACCGGCGAGCTTCGTGACCGTGCCGTCCTTCGTCAGGGCGTCGGCGGCGCCGTCCACAGCCTGCGAGACGGGGTCGACGACCTGCGGGGCCGCGGCCGTCACCTGGTTGATCCCGCCGTCGAGGCTGAAGCTGGGGGCCGTGGGGTTCGCGGCGGCGAAGGCGGGGGCAGCCGTACCGAGAGCGACCACGGAACCGGCGACGAACGCAGCTGTCTTCGCGTACTTCACTGTCGGATTCCCTTCTGCGGCGGCATGGCCTTCCGTCGCGTACGCGCGCCGCACCGGCCTTCCGTGGCGGTGATCCATGCCGCATTCCCTCTGCACAACGAGCGGTTCACGGGTGGGCAACTGGAAGGTCCCGCTTTTCTGCGCCGTATGTGCCGGGACATCGGTCGCTTTTCCGGTGCGGGGGAAATGAGAAAGGCCCCGGACGGCGCTGTGCGCGGTCCGGGGCCTTCCGGTGCCGAAGGAATTCGGCGGGTTTTGCTCAGGCGTTGACGCAGGTGTTCCCGAAGGCCGGGTTCAGCAGGCCGACGACGTTGATCGTGTTGCCGCAGACGTTGACCGGCACGTGAACCGGAATCTGGATGGTGTTGCCGGAGATGACACCCGGCGAGTTCACGGACGCGCCCTCGGCGCCGGAGTCGGCGAAAGCCGGAGCGGCGGCGCCCATCGCCATGAGGGTACCGGCGGCGACGGCGGCGATCTTGGTGTACTTCACTTTTCTACCCTTTCTTCGGCGGAGTCCGGAGCGGCTACGACGTTCGTGCCGCACGAGCACGGTCCTGCCCCTACTCGTAACTCCGCCGCTGTCATTCGTAACGATTTAGGACGGTAAGCGAAACTCTTCCCGGAGGATATTCTTCGGAATCCGCCCGAATGACGCAGCTCCGGCGCATCCGGCGTCACGGCCGGATGCGCCGGGACCCTTCCGGGGTGGCCCCGGAAAGGACAGCAGCAGGCCCGGACCGCGCGGAGGAGGAACGCCGGCGGTCCGGGCCTGCTGACCGGCCGGATCAGCTGTTGCCGGCACCGTTGCCGGAGAGAACCGGGATCCCGCTCAGGATGTGCGACAGCGGCTCGTCGCCCTTGGCCTGGGTGGAGTTCTCGGTGCACTGCTGGTTCTGCGGGGAGGACAGGACGTTGACGTCCTGGACCGCGATCGGGATGAGACCGATCAGCGAACCGGCGTTGACCTTGGCCGGCAGACCGATGCAGGGCTTGTTCAGCGAGCCCTGGACCAGGCCGAACTGCGGGCTGCCGTCGCCGTGCGTCTCGGCGTTGCCGAACACCTGCGAAGCCCCGTTGCCGTTGACGGAGGTGGTGCCGCCGTCGTTGCCGATGGCCATCGCCTGCGTCGCGCCGAGACCGAGGATGGAGGCGGCGACGGCGCCCGTAGCCAGGACCTTCTTGATCACGATGAACCCTTCTCGTACTGGACGCCCCGTACCGGAGCGCCCTGATCAACTGGCCTCCCGGCGTTTGGTTATCGGCATTCACCCGAATGTCGGGGTGAGGCGGACGTCCGTACGAGAGATACATCGAGAGCCGACGATTCATCGACCCGAACGCCTATACGTAGACCTTCCGAGTGATCACAGGATTTTCACGGATTCCACGTTTCCCGCCCACCCGACCCTCGTTATGGGTGTCGTCAAGCCTGCCCGGCGGGACGGCCACCCCCGCAGGTCGGTCGGGCCCGTCGGTTGCTGCACCGCCTGATGAACGAATGCGGGTCGATCACGCACCCGCGAGAACAAGTCCCAAGGAAGGGCAACGATGCGAAAAGCCTTGAGTAAGAGCGTGCTCGTCATGGCGGCGGCGTCAGGCATCCTGACCGCCTCCGGCGGCTACGCGTTCGCCGACGCGTCGGCCGAGGGCGCCGCGATCGGCTCGCCCGGAGTCGGCTCGGGCAACACCGTGCAGGTGCCGGTGCACGTTCCGGTGAACCTCTGCGGCAACACGGTCAACGTCATCGGTGCGCTGAACCCCGCCTTCGGCAACGAGTGCGAGAACGAGAGCGAGGGCGCCTCGGCCGGCGACGCCCAGGGCGCGAGCGCCTCCGGTGTCGCGGCCAACTCCCCCGGGGTACTGTCGGGCAACCTGATCCAGGCGCCGGTCGACGTGCCGGTCAACGTCTGCGGCAACACCGTGAACGTCGTCGGTCTGCTGAACCCGGCCGCGGGCAACGAGTGCGAGAACGAGAGCGGCGGCGGCACCGAGGTCCCGCCGGAGCCCACGACCAACCCGCCGCACCCGCACGGCCACGACCACGACTGCCACTGCGGCGGTCACCACAACCCGCCGGAGCCCCCCAAGCCGCCGAAGCCGCCGGTGCACCACCACGACCACAACTGCCCGCCCAGCCACCACCACAACCCGCCGAAGCCCCCGAAGCCGCCGGTGCACCACCACGACCACAACTGCCCTCCGAGCCACCACCACAACCCGCCGAAGCCCCCGAAGCCGCCGGTGCACCACCACAACGACGACTGCCCCCCGAGCCACCACCACAACCCGCCGACTCCTCCGGCGCCGCCCACCCACACCGGGTGGCACCACACGCCGCACAAGCACCACAAGCCGCCGCAGATGGCCCACACCGGCGCCAATGAGAACCTCGGCATCGCCGGTGGCGCCAGCGCCGCCATGGTGCTCGGCGGCGGTCTGCTGATGCGCCGCGCCCGCGCCGCGCAGAAGTAGTCGCCCGACCACGCGAAGGGGGCGGGCGGGACAGCCACACGCTGTCCCGCCCGCCCCCTTCCGCGTACCGTGATGACTTTCCGTCAGATGCGGTCGAGGCCTGCGCGCTCCAGACAGGCGGCCACCGCCTGCGTCTCCGCCGCGTCCAGCCGCCGCATCGGCGGGCTCATCACATTGGTGGCGATGATCCCGCGGAGCATCAGCGCGGTCTTGAAGGCGCCCAGCCCCGCCGCCGTGGCGGACGCGGTGCCGGGGCGGGCGGCGCGGATGATGTCGAACAGGGCGACGAGGCGGTCCTGTTCGGCCGCGGCCGCCGCCCAGTCGCCGCGCACCGCGGCCTCGTGCAGCCGGACGTACCCGTGCGGGTCGACGTTGCCGAGCCCCGGCACCGAGCCGTCGGCGCCGCCCAGCATCATCGCGTCGACCACCAGTTCGTGACCGGTCAGCACGGAGAAGTCCGGCAGTTCGCGGGCGCCGATGGCCAGCCGGCGGAACGAGCCGTCGTCCCCGCTGGAGTCCTTCACCCCGGCGAGGACACCGTCGGCGGCGAGCGGCAGCAACAGTTCCGGGTCGAGCTTGCTGTGGACGCAGACCGGCACGTCGTAGGCGAGCAGCGGCAGGTCGACGGCGGCGGCGATGTCCCGGAAGTGCCGGTCGATCTCCAGGTCGTGGGTGCGGGTGTAGAAGGGCGCGGTGGCGACGACGGCGTCGGCGCCGAGGGCGGCGGCACGGCGGGCACGCTCGATCGCGCGGTTGGTGGTGGTCTCGATCGCGCCGACGAGGACCGGCACCCGGCCGGCGGCCGACGCCGTGACGACCTCGATGACCTCGTCCTGCTGGGAGGGCGTCAGATACGCGGTCTCGCCGGAGCTGCCGAGGGCGAAGAGCCCGCTGACGCCGCCGTCGAGAAGGTGGCCCACGACCCGCTCCAGGGAGGGGCGGTCGAGCGCGCCGTCCGCGGTGAGCGGGGTGACGACGGGCGGGATCACTCCCGAGTAGCGGGGGGTTCGGGCGGTCATGCGGTGCTCCTTGCGGACGGTACGGGGGCCGGGTCCCCGGAGGGGGACGTGGGGGTCTGGGGGTGGACGCAGTGCCAGCGGCGTCCGTCGGGGCCGTCGGTCGCGGCCGGGAAGGCGGTGGAGCAGTCGGCGTCGGCCTTCCAGCAGCGGGTGGTGAACGGGCAGCCGGGCGGCGGATTGGTCGCCGAGGGCACCGGGCCGGTGAGCACGATGCGCTCCGTGGCCTCCATGAGGCTGGGCGTCGCGGAGAGCAGGGCCTCGGTGTACGGGTGGCGGGGGCTCGTGGCCACCCGGTCCGCGGGGCCCTCCTCGACGATGCGGCCGAGGTAGAGGACGGCGATGCGGTCGGCGAGGTAGCGCACGGTCTGGATGTCGTGCGAGATGAACACCATGCCGAGGCCGAGCCGGTCGCGCAGGTCCACCAGGAGGTTGAGGACCTGGGCGCGCACGGAGACGTCGAGGGCGGAGGTGGGTTCGTCGGCGACGATCAGCTCCGGTTCCAGGGCGAGCGCGCGGGCGATGGCGACGCGCTGGCGCTGGCCGCCGGAGAGCTGGCCGGGCAGCGCGGCCAGGGTGTGTCCGGGCAGGCCGACCAGGTCGAGCAGTTCCGCGACCCGCGCCTCGCGCTCCGCCCGGGTGCCCCGGCGGTGCACATCGAGCGGGTCGCGCAGGATCTGACGGACCGTGAGGCGGGGGTTGAGCGCGGTGGAGGGGTCCTGGAAGACGACGCCGACGGCGGAGCCGAAGTCGTGGCGGCGCTCGGCCCCCGGCATGGTCCACAGGTCCTTGCCGTGGAAGCGGACCTCGCCCTCGGTGGGCTTCTGGAGTCCGGTGAGGACCCGGGCGAGCGTCGATTTGCCGCAGCCGGACTCGCCGACCAGGCCGACGATCTCGCCGCGGGACACCTCCAGGGTGGCATCGGTCAGGGCGTGCACGGCCGTGCGGCCGAAGAGGCCGCCGCCGCGTGCCTTGTGGCGTACGTGAACGCCGTCGAGCCTGATCACAGGGCGCTCCCTTCCAGCTTCTTCGCGGCGTCCGCCGGGTGGTGGCAGGCGAAGCCGTGGTCGTCGGCGGTGCCGCGCGCGGTGAGCGCGGGGGTGGTGGTGCGGCAGAGTTCGGTGGCGGCGGCGCAGCGGCCGGCGAACCGGCAGCCGGCGCCGAAGCCCTGGGGGGCGGGGACGATGCCGCGGATCTGGTGGAGCCGCTGGGCACCGGCCTCCAGCGAGACCACGGAGCCGAGCAGGCCGCGGCTGTAGTGGTGGCTGGGGTCGGTGAGGACGGACCGGGTGGCGCCGACCTCGGCGAGCCGGCCGGCGTACATCACGGCGACCCGGTGCGAGAGGTCGCCGACCAGGGCGAGGTCGTGCGAGACCAGGACCATGGCGAAGCCGAGTTCGTCGCGGAGCTCGACGAGGAGTTCGACGACCTGGGCCTGGACGGTGACGTCGAGGGCGGTGGTCGGTTCGTCCGCGATGAGCAGGCGGGGGCTGCGGGAGAGGGCCATCGCGATGAGGACGCGCTGGCGCTGGCCGCCGGAGAGTTCGTGCGGGTAGCTGCGCAGGGTGCGTTCGGGTGAGAGGCCGACGAGTTCCAGGAGTTCGGCGGGTGTCTTCGTACCGCCGCGCGAGGTCAGCTGCCGCAGCTGGGTGCCGACGAGGACGGAGGGGTTGAGGGAGGAGAGCGCGTCCTGGTAGACCATCGCGATCTCGGGGCCCATCAGGGCGCGGCGTTCCTTGGGCGGGAGCTTCAGCAGGTCCCGGCCGCGGTAGAGGATTTCGCCGCTGACCTCGGCGTTGCGGGCGAGGAGGCCCATCACGGCGAGGCTGGTGATGGACTTGCCGCAGCCGGACTCGCCGACCAGGCCGAGGGTCTCGCCCTCGTGGACGGTGAAGTCGAGCCGGTCGACGACGGGGATGTCGCCGTAGCGGTCGGGGAAGCGGATGGCGAGGTCGCGGACGACGAGGAGTTCACCGGCGTCCTCGCGCACCGGGGTGATGGTGGACGGGGTGGCCTCGATGTGGGCGGCGAGCCGGACGAGGGCGGCGTCGACGTCGGTCTCGGCGGCGGCCTCGACCGGGTCGGGTGCGGTGGTCGCGGCCGGGTCGACGGCGACGCGCGCGGCGCGGGGCGCGGCGGAGGCGTCGGTGAGTCCCTCGGAGAGGATGTTCAGCGCGAGGACGGTGACCAGGAGGGCGAGGCCGGGGAAGAAGGTGGCCCACCAGCCGCCGGCCAGGAGGATCTGCCGTCCGTAGGCGAGGACGCTGCCCCAGCTGGGGTCGGGGTCCTGCACGCCGGCGCCGATGAAGGAGAGGCTGGCCTCGAAGATGATGGCCTCGGCGACCATGACGGTGGCGAAGACCATGACCGGGGCCATGCAGTTGACGGCGACGTGGCGCAGGACGATGGAGCCGCGCCGGGCGCCGATGACCTTCTCGGCGGCCACGTAGTCCTCGCCGTACTGCGCGAGCACGTTGGCGCGCACGACGCGGGCGAGGGAGGGGGTGTAGACGAAGGCGATGGTGAAGATGATCACCGGGACGCTGGTGCCGAAGACGGCGACCAGGACGGCCGCGAGGGCGATCGGCGGGAAGGACATGACGACGTCGAGGGTGCGCATGACGGACTCGTCGCCGAGCTTGCGGGAGGTGGCGGCGAGGGAGCCGAGCAGCGATCCGGCGATCAGCGCGCAGAGCGTCGCGCCGAGGCCGATGACGAGCGAGTAGCGCGCGCCGTGCACGACGCGGGCGAACACGTCGCGGCCGGCCCGGTCGGTGCCGAACCAGTGGGCGCCGCTCGGGGCCTGGACGGGGTCGCCGGTGGCGAGCGGGTCCTGGGTGAGCAGCGGGGCGAGTACGGCGCCGAGGACGACGACGACCAGGACGCCGAGGGCGACGCGGGAGGTGACCGGGAGGGCGCGGAAGGCGATGCCCGGACGGGAGAGCTTCTTGGCCAGAGAGCCGGTGGCGAACATGTCACACCGTCCTGATGCGCGGGTTGACCAGCAGATAGAGCAGGTCGACGATGACGTTGACCACCAGGAAGGCGATGGCGATGGTCAGTACGGTGCCCTGGACCAGGGCGACGTCGCCTCCGGTGACACCTTCGAGGATGAGTTTGCCCATGCCGGGCAGGTCGAAGATCGCTTCGATGACGACGGCGCCGCTGAGCAGGTAGCCGACCTTGACGCCGAGCACGGTGAGCGGGGTGACGAGCGCGTTGCGCAGCACCGAGCGGATGACGAGGAGGACGGGGAGTCCGTTGCCCTGGGCGGTGCGGACGTAGTCCCGGTCGAGTTCGGTGACCATCGCGGTGCGGATGAGGCGGGCGAGGGAGGCGGCGACGGGGACGGCGAGGGAGACGGCAGGCAGGAACATGGTGCGCAGCCAGCCGCCGAAGGAGTCGGCCATGTTGGTGTAGCCGCCGGTCGGGAAGAGCTGGGTGTTCAGCGCGAACTGCTGGATGAGCAGGACGCCGAGCCAGAACGACGGGACGGCCACCCCGGCCATGGAGAGCAGCCGGAAGAGCTGGTCGGGCCAGCGGTCGCGGTACATCGCGCCGACGACGCCGCCGATGACGGCGAGGACGACGGCGATGATCAGGCCGAGCACGGTGAGCTGGAGGGTGAGCGGGAACGCCGCGCCGATGCGGTCGGTCACGGGCTGGCTCGGCGGGACCGTCATGCCGAGGTCGAAGTGGAGCAGCTGGCCGAGGAAGTGAAAGTAGCGGACGGGCAGCGGGTCGTTGAGGCCGTTGGCCTCGGCGAACGCCTCCCGGGCCTCGGGAGTGGCGCTCTCCCCGAGCGCGTTGAAGGCCGGGTCGACCGGCGAGAACTGCAGCACCACGAAGACGAGCAACGCGATGCCGAGGATCATCACCGGCATCATCGCGACGCGGCGCAGCGCGAGCCGGAGAAAAGCAACCATCGTCGGGTTCCTTGCGGTTGGGCGGGTCGTCCGGTCCGGGACGCCGGGGGTGGACGGTGTCCCGGACCGGGGTGGGGGGGGCTGGGGCCGGGCCCGGTCAGGCGCGGGCGACGTCCAGGAAGGACAGGCCCGTGGTGGGCAGCGGCTTGAAGCCGGTGAGGGACTTCTCGTTCCAGGCGGTGGGCAGCTTGCGGTGGAGGATCGGGTAGAGCGGGACCTCGTCGGCGACGAGGTCGGTGATCCGTCCCCAGAGCTGCTTGCGGGTGGCCTCGTCGGCGGCCGCGGCGGCCTGGTCGAGGAGCTTCTTGACCTGCTTGTAGGCGGGGGTCTTCGACCAGGCGTAGCGCTTCTCGGGCCAGAAGCCGTAGTAGAACCAGCGCATCAGCAGGTCGACGTCGTTGCCGAAGACGGAGGGGTCGCCGGGGGCGACGAGGACCTCGAAGTCGCCGCTGTCGACCTTGGCGTACTGGGCCGCGGACTGGGCGATGTTGAGGGTGGCGTCGATGCCGGCCGCCGCCCAGCTCTCCTTGATGAGCGGGGCGATGTCCTTGACCCAGCCGGTGTCGGCGGTCAGGACGGTGAACTTGAGGTTCTTGACGCCGGCTTCGGCGAGGAGCTGCTTGGCCTTGGCCACGTCGTGGGTGTAGACGGTGGCGGCCTTGTGGTAGTCGGGGTGGGTGGCGGGGACGTAGCCGGTGGCGGCGGCCGCGTTGCCGACCATGGCGGTCTTGATGATCTTCTCGGTGTCCAGCGCGTAGTGCAGGGCCTGGCGGACCCGCTTGTCGGCGAACCGCTTGTCGGCGGTGTTGAACATCAGGAAGAGCAGGCCGAAGGACTGCACGGACTCGGTCCTGGCGCTGCCCGAGAGTCCGGCCACGTCGATGTACGGGACGTCCTCGATGGCCTGGACGCGGCCGGAGCGCATGGCGCTGACACGGGCCGACGGGTCCGATATGAGGCGCCAGATCATCTTCTTGGCCTTGGCCGGGTGGGGCCCGTTGTAGGCGTCGAACCTCTCGAAGACGATCTTGTCCTCGCGGGTGGCGGAGACGAACGCGTACGGGCCCGAGCCGACGGGCTTGGCGTCGAAGCCCTTGACGTCGGCCTCGACGACCTTCTTCGGCACGATCCGGGCGACGGCGATCCGGGACGGGAAGAGCGCGAAGGGGTACTTGAGCTTGAACTCCACCGTGCCGGCGTCGACGGCCTCGACGGTGTCGATGAAGGGCACGAACTGCGCCATCAGCGAGGCGTTCTTCGGGTCCAGGATGCGCTCGAAGCTGAACACCACGTCGTCGGCGGTGACCGGCGAGCCGTCGTGGAAGGTGGCGCCCTTGCGGAGGGTGGCGCGGTAGGTGGTGGCGTTGATCTTCTTCGGCATCTCGGTGGCGAGCGCGGGGCGGGCCACGAGTGTTGCCGGATCGAGATCCACCAGGCCCTCGAAGATGTGCATATTGGCGGCGTACGGGGTCGCGCCCGAGGTGATCATCGGGTCGAAGCCGGTCGACAGCGCGTAGGACAGGCCGGCCTCGATGAGGTCGGTGCCGCCGCCCTTGCCCGCCGAGCCGTCGGTGGTCGAGGACGGTCCGCCGCAGGCGGACAGGCCCGCCGTGATGGCGGCCGCGGCACCGATGGCGCCGGTGTAACGAAGGAAGGTGCGGCGCTCGACACCGGCTGCTCTCAGCTCGGGCACGGGTCCTCCAGGGACGTGAGGTGGGGCGAGATGGGTCGGAACGGGGGGTTCCGCGGGGTCCGCGGAACGACCGCGGAGCGCAGAGCATCAGACGTCAGATGTCTGATGCCTTGATAGCGTGGGAACGTAGCTTGACAATCGAGAGGGGTCAAGAGGTGGGGAGTTCACATATGTCCGGTACGAGGTCCGGCCGGCAGCTGCTCCGGCAGGAAGTCGTCGACGGCATCAAGCGGTACATCCTGGAGGAGCGGCTGCGCCCCGGGGACCCGCTGCCCACCGAGCCCGCCCTGTGCGAGGCGCTGGGCGCCAGCCGTTCCAGCGTCCGCGAGGCCGTGAAGATCCTCAACGCGCTGGACATCGTGGAGGTCCGGCACGGTCACGGCACCTACGTGGGCCGGCTCAGCCTGTCCGCGCTGGTGGAGAGCCTGACCTTCCGCGGCCTGCTCTCCCCCGACGACGACTTCCAGGTGATGGCCGACCTGGTGGACGTGCGCGAACTCTTCGAGCGCGGCATGGCCGACCGGATCGTCTCGCTGCTCACCCCCGAGCAGCTCGACAGCCTGGACGCGCTCGTGGCCACCATGCGCGCGACCGGCGCCCAGGAGGGGCACGGCTTCGTCGACGCCGACCGGGCCTTCCACGCCCTGCTCGTCGCCCCGCTCGGCAACGACCTCATCGGCCAGCTCTCGATGGCGTTCTGGGACGTCTACGCGATCGTCGCACCGCATCTGGACGGCTTCACGCACGCCGACGAGACCGAGACGATCACCGCCCACCAGAACATCGTGAACGCCGCCCGCGCCGGTGACATCGCCGGTTTCATCAAGTCGCTCGGCGAGCACTACGCCCCGGTCAGACGCCGGATCTCCGAGGCCCGCGCCCGCCGCTGACGTTCCGCCCGCACCCTCCCGGGCGGGCGGACGCCGTCCGGCCGGACCCTTGACGCCCCCGTGCGGGGATGCCTAGGGTCCGTGTACCGACAGGACATCTGACGTCATCCGTCTGATGACTCGGCGACCTCTCACAGGCCCGCACCACCGCCCCAGGAGGGCACCCCATGCCGTTGACCGACCTCTCGCTCGCGGACTGCCTCGCCCGCCGGCCCGATCTGCCGGTCCCCGCCGACTTCGACGCCTTCTGGTCGAGGACCCTCGGCGAGGCCCGCGCCCACCCGGCCGCGAAGGCACGGTTCACCGAGGTCGGGACCGGGCTCACCCAGGTCCGTACGTACGACGTGACCCTGCCCGGCTTCGACGGGCAGCCGGTCCGCGGCTGGCTCCGGCTGCCGGCCGGGGCGAGCGAACCGCTCGGCTGCGTCGTGGAGTTCCTGGGGTACGGGCGCGGCCGGGGCCTGGCCCACGAGAACCTGCTCTGGGCCGCCGCCGGGCACGCGCACCTGCTCATGGACACCCGCGGGCAGGGCTGGTCGTCCGCCGGGGGCGACACCGCCGATCCGCACGAGGGCGCGCCCGGGTCCGTTCCGGGTTTCCTCACCCGGGGCATCGAGAGCCCGGAGACGTACTACTACCGCCGGCTGTTCACCGACGCGGTGCGCTGCGTGGACGCGGTGCGCGACCGGCCGGAGATCGACCCGGACCGGATCGTGGTGACCGGGATCAGCCAGGGCGGCGGCATCGCCCTGGCCGTCGCGGGGCTCGTACCGGGGCTGGCCGGGGTGATGCCGGACGTGCCGTTCCTGTGCGACATCCGGCGCGGGGCGCAGATCGCGGGCCGTCCGCCGTTCACCGAGATCGCCGAGTACCTCAGGCTCCACCGGGACCGCGCCGAGTCCGTCCTCGGGACGCTCGCGTACTTCGACGCGGCCCTGCACGCCACCCGGGCCACCGCCCCCGCCCTGTTCTCCGTCGCGATGATGGACGAGATCTGCCCGCCCTCCACGTGCTTCGCCGCGTACAACGGCTACGCCGGACCCAAGGACGTCCGGGTCTACGCGTTCAACGGGCACGAGGGCGGAGCGGAGTACCAGCAGCGGGAGCAACTGGCCTGGGTGCGTTCCCTGTTCGCAGGCCTGTCATCGGGGCAGGCCGGCCACTCCTGACCGGAGGCACCTTCCGTGCGCAGACGATCCATGCTTCTCGCCGCCGGCGCGGCGGCCCTGGGCAGCCAGCTCGGCGGCCGCGCCCTCGCCGCGGGGCGCGGCCCCGTCCTGGACCACGACACCCCCGTGGACCTGGACGGCACCGAGTACGTCGACCTGTCGAACCGGGTCGGCGTACTCGCCCCGCTCACCACGGGCACCATCGTCGTCACCTTCCGCACCACCAGCCACAACCAGGCGATGACGCTGCTCAGCGCCTCGGACCCGACCGCCCCCTCCTCGAACCTCACGCTGAACCTGAGCGGCGGCGCCCTGCAGTTCTCCGTACGGGAGAAGGGTGCCGTGCTCGCGAATGTCATGACCAGGACATGTTACGACGACGGGCGGAGCCACACCGTGGCCGTGACCGCCGGCCCCTCCGGCATCCGGCTGCACGCCGGGGGCCGTACGGTCCTCGAAACCGCCGCACACCCCTTCTTCGGCCACGTCTCCGGGCTCGGCTCGCTGTCGCTCGGCCGCAACACCGACAGCGACCACCCCGGCGGCGAATGGTTCTGCACCGGCACGATCGAACGGGCCGCCGTCTGGGACCGGATGCTGAGCGAGAGCGAACTGGTCGCGCAGTGCCCCGACCCGGACCTCACCGACCTGGGCCGGATCTCCCTCCTCCTCAACGGCGACACCCCGGCCACCTGGGTCCTCACCGGCGACAGCATCACGCACGGCGCGCTGCACACCCACGGCCGGCGCAGCTATCCCGAGCACTGGACGGAACGGGTCCGCTGGGAGCTGGGCAAGCCGAAGAACCGGGACTTCGTCATCGACACCGGGGTGAGCGGCGCGACCGGCGCGGAACTCCTCGCGCAGTTCGCCCAGCGGGTCACCGCCTTCGCGCCGCAGGTCGTCTCGGTGATGATCGGGACGAACGACATCGCGACGGCCGGGCGCGGCCCCGAGGCGTACCGGGCCGATCTGGTCTCGCTGGTGCGTGCGGTGCGCGCGCTGCCCGGCTCCCCCGTCCCGGTCCTCCAGGCGCCCAATCCGGTCGATCCGGCGAGATGGCCGGGGCGGGTGGGGCTCTCGCGGTACGCCGAGATCATGAGCGAGGTCGCGGCCCAGGAGAAGACGGTCTTCGTCGACCACTACAACGACTGGCTGACCGGCGACGGCGGCCAGGTCCCCCTCTCCCTGCTCAGCGACGGGCTGCACCCCAATGAGCGGGGCCACCACCGCATGGCCCTGAAGATGATCAAGGACCTGCGGATCTTCGACGCGGGCAGCGCGGTGTGCTCCCTGCGCGTCCCGTAACCCGGACGCCGCACGCACTCCCCCGCGAGCCCCCCTTCCGAGAAGCACCATCCCTTCCGAGAAGAGAGACCGTCCATGCAGCGAACCGTTCCCACCGCCCTGCTCGGCGCCGCCCTGCTGGTGGCCGCCACGGCCGTCACCGGCCAGGCCTCGGCCGCCACCCCCGGCACGCTCACCTCCCAGGACCTGACCGTCGACGGGGTCGGCTCCCCGCACTACCGCATCCCGGCCCTGACCACCTCGGTCAAGGGCACGGTCCTGGCGGCGTACGACGCCCGCCCCACCCTCGGCGACCTGCCGTCCAACATCGGCATCGTGCTGCGGCGCAGCACGGACGGCGGGACGACCTGGCAGGCGCAGCAGGTGGTCCGCAAGGACGCCGCGCCCGCCGGTTACGGGGACCCGAGCCTGCTCGTCGACCGGCAGACCGGCCGGATCTTCCTGTTCTACGCGGCCGGGGTCAACCAGGGCTTCTTCGGCTCGGCCACCGGCACCGACGAGTCCGACCCGAACGTCCTCCAGGCCGACTACAGCTACTCCGACGACGACGGGCTCACCTGGACCCACCGCCGGATCACCAAGCAGATCAAGAACCCGGCCTGGGGCGGGATGTTCGCCGCGTCCGGGGAGGGCATCCAACTGCGCAACGGGCCCCACAAGGGCCGGCTGATCCAGCAGTACGCGATCCGGAACAACGGGGCCAACTACGCGGTCAGCGCGTACAGCGACGACCACGGGGCGACGTGGAGGACGGGCACCCCCGTCGGCCCCGGCGGCGACGAGAACAAGACGGTCGAGCTAAACGACGGCACGGTCATGCTCAACAACCGCTCCGCGCCGTACCGCACGGTCGCCCGCTCGACCGACGGCGGCGTCACCTACACCCCGTTCGTCCAGGACACCGAGCTGCCCGACCCGGCGAACAACGGCTCGATCATGCGCTACGCCCCCGACGCACCCGCGTCGAACCCGCAGTCCTCCTGGCTCCTGTTCAGCAACACCGAGGCCACCTCGCGCAAGAACCTCACGGTCAAGATGTCCTGCGACAACGGGAAGTCGTGGCCGATCAAAAGGGTCGTGGACGCCGGTGCCTCGGCGTACTCGACCCTGACCCGGCTGCCGGACGGGCGGCTGGGGCTGCTGTACGAGCGGGGCAACTACGAGCACATCACCTACGCCTCGTTCGACCTGAAGTGGCTCGGAGGGACCTGCGCCGACATCACGATCACCCCGCCTGCGTCACTGAAGGCGGGGACCACGACGGACGTCACGGTCCGGGTGGTCAACCGGATGGACGTGCGCCGCAGCGCGGGCACGGTGCAGCTGTCCGGGCCGGCCGGCTGGACGGGCGCGACGGTGGCGTTCCCGGCGACGCGGCCGGGCGAGGGTGCCAACGTCAAGGTGCCGGTGACCGTGCCCTCGGGGTCCTCCGGCTCCGCCGTGCTGACCGCGACCTACCGCGCGGACGGCAAGCAGGCGTCGGGCAGCACGGCGGTGACCGTCGCGCCGTGACCGTTTCGTCGTGGCGTGACCGTCGCGACGGACTCGTTCCGTTGCGGCGTGATCGTCGCGACGCAACCGTTTCGTCGTGGCGTAGCCGTCACGCCGTGACCGTTGCATCGCAACACGACCGTCGCGACGCACCTGTTCCGTTGCGGCTCGACCGTCGCGACGCAACCGTTCCGTCGTGGCGCGGCCGTCACGCCGCTACCGAACCGTCGTAGCGCGACCGTCCCGACGGAACCACACCGTCGCGACGATACGGCTCCGTCGCGACGGCACCGGTCAGCCGGCCGGGGCCGCGGCCGTCAGGGCGGCCATGTCCACGACCCGGTCGGCGGTCTCCGCCACGGCCGGGTCGTGGGTGGCGACGACGGTCACGCAGGCGTCCTGGTGGGTGCGCTCGGCGAGGAGCGCGGCGAGGTCCCCGGCCTGCGCGCGGTCCACGGCCGCCGTCGGCTCGTCGATCAGCAGCAGCCGGGGCGAGAGGAAGAGGGCCCTGGCCAGGGCGGTGCGCTGGCGTTCGCCGCCGGAGAGCTGATCGGGGCGGTGGCGCAGCCGGTGGCCGAGGCCGACCCGGGTCAGCGCCTCCTCGGCGCGGGCGCGGTGGGCCCGGGGGCGTGCGCCGGTGAGCGAGACGACGGCGAGCAGTTGGTCGACGCAGCTCAGCCCGGAGAGGAGGTTGCCGCTCTGGAACATGTAGCCGATCCGTTCCCGGCGGGCCTGGGCGCGCCGGGCGTCGGAGAGCGCGGCCAGGTCCTCGCCGTCCAGCAGGACCGTGCCGGCGGTGGGCCGCAGCATCGCTCCCGCGACGGCCAGGAGGGTGGACTTGCCCGAGCCGGACGGGCCGACGAGCGCGGTCATCCTGCCCGGTTCGAAGGTGACGTCGAGCTGGTCGAGGACGGTGGTACGGGCGTCGTCGGTGCCGAACGCGACGGTGACGCCGCTCAGTTCGAGGCTCATCGGTTGGCTCCCAGCATGGTCAGCGGGTCGGCTCGGGTGACCCGGCGCAGGGTCAGGACGGTGCCCGCGAGGCCGACGGCCGCGACGGTGCACATGGTGGCGGTGAGGGTGGCGGCGGGCAGGCTGAACGGCACCTTCTCGCCGACCAGCAGGCCGACGGCCCCGGCGAGCAGGGCCCCGGCGGCGGTGCCGAGGACGACGACGGCGGCGGCCTGGAAGAGGGTGTGGCCGAGCAGCCGGCGGCGGGAGGCGCCCAGGGCGCGCAGCAGGGCGAGTTCGGGTTGCCGCTGCACCGTCCACACGGCGAAGAAGGCGCCGACGACGAGGGGGGCGATCAGGTAGAGGAAGACCTGGATCGAGTTCATGGTGACGCGCTCGCCGGTGTAGCCGGGGGCGGCCTCGTACGCCTTCTCCTTGGTGAGGGTGGTGGTGGAGAGGCGGGTGTCGAGGGCGTCGGCCGTCTCCCCGGCGGGTGCCGTGCGCAGGGCCAGGGCGCTGTACTGGGCGGGGATCGCGGTGGCGGTGGCGGCGGGGGCGCCGGGGGTACTGAAGCGGATGCGCTGCCAGGTCGTCAGGGGCACGTAGGCGACGGGCACATGGCCGTAGCTGGAGCGTTCGGTGGCGCCGACGACGCGCAGCCGGATGCCGAGGCGGTCGATGACGAGGGTGTCGCCGACGCGCACGCCGTCGTCGGCGAGCTGGGCGGACATCACCAGGGTGTCGTCGCCCGCGCCCTTCAGCCCCTTGCCCTCGCCGGTGGAGGGGGCGAGGAAGGAGTCCGGGTCGACGCCGAAGGCGGCGATGTCGACCTCGGCGCCCCGGTCCGTGGTGCCCCGGGTGATGGAGACGCCGAGCGGAGTGAGGTCGGCGCCCGACCCCTCGCGCCAGGCGGTGGCGGTCTTCTCGTCGAGGAGGCTGCGGGCGAACTGGTCGGAGCGGGCGTCCGAGGAGAAGACGAGCCGTTCGGCGGGCAGTCTCCGCAGGGCGGAGATGGTGTCGTCGCCCAGTCCGGTGGTGAAGCCGGAGACGATGCCGACGAGTGCGGCGACGAGCACCACGACGGACCCCATGAGCAGGAAGCGGCCCCGGGCGGCGCGCAGTTCCAGCAGTGCGAGGAACACGGCGGTTCCCTTCGGTGGATCGATGTTAGGGACGGTGTGTCGCCAACATAGATGATGGGGACACGGCGTCCCCAAGTGGGGGGTGGGGTGAGACGTCCGGGGGCCGGGGCGGACCCGGCCCCGCCCGTACGGCACGCCCTAAACTGGGCCGGTGCCCAGGATCAGCGCCGCGACCGTCGCCGAGCACCACGCCCAGCAGCGGCTGGCGCTGGTGCGGGCCGCGCGCGAGCTGCTGGAGGGCGGCGACGCCGAGGCGGTGACGTTCGCCTCGGTCGCCAGGGCCACGGGCCTGGCCCGCAACAGCGTGTACAAGTACTTCCCCGGCCGCCCCGAGCTGCTGGCCGCCGTCGTCGAGGACGCGATGCCGCGCTGGACGGACGCCATCCGGGCCGGCATGGCGGCGGCCGGGACGCCCGAGGAGAAGATCGCCGCCTATGTCTCCTCGCAGCTGGAGCTGGTGCGCGGCGGGGAGCACCGGATCGCCGGGGCGCTGGCCCGGGTCAAGGACGCGGCGCTGGTGCGGGAGAGCGCGGCGCGGGTCCACCGCGAGCTGCTGACCCCGCTGATCGGGGCGCTCACCGAGCTGGGCGAACAGGACCCCCGGCGCACGGCGCTGCTCCTCCAGGGCATCGTCAACGCGGCCACCACGGCGATCGAGAACGGCGACGACAGCGCGGCGGTGACGGACCGGGCGGTACGGATGGCGGTCACCGCGATCACGGGGGCGACGGAAGGCTGAGCGGGCACCGGCAGGGGTGAGCCCCGCACCGGGCCGGCGGGGAGCCGAGCCCGCACCGGCAGGCTCAACCGCCCCCGATCGGCGGCAACCCGAACCCACCCCGCCCAGGCAAGCCCCCACCGAGGCCTGCACAAAGCCGAGCGCACCCCGTCCGGGTTTGCCCCACCCAAACCTGCGGAAGCCCGAGCGCTCCCCCCGTCGCTTCAGCTGGCCGGAGTCGGCTCCAGGCGGGCGCGGATGCCGTCGAAGTGGGTGCGCATGGCCCGGACCGCGCGTTCGCCGTCGGCGGCCGCGACGGCCTCGACGATCTCGCGGTGCTGGGCGCAGGTGACCGCCGGGTCCTGGTGGCCGTCGTCGAAGTCCTCGCGGACCCGGTCCATGGCCGCCCAGAAGGCGTCGAGCACCTCGCTGAGCAGGTGGTTGTCCAGGGCGGCGTAGAGCGCGAGGTGGAAGGCCCGGTCGGTGGCGCGGGCCACCCGGCCGCCGGCCGCCTCCCGTTCCATCGCGGCGACCAGCCCCCGCAGCACCGCCAGGTCCTCGTCGGGGACGCCGGCGGCCACGGCCCCGACCAGCCCCGCCTCCAGCGCCTCGCGCACCTTCATCAGCTCGGCCAGTCCCGGCTCGCCGAGGCGGTGGCGCACGGCGGCGCGGAAGGCGAGCCCCTCGACGAAGGGGGACAGGGAGAGCGAGCCGACGAAGGTGCCGTAGCCCCGCCGGATCTCGACGACGTTCACCGCCTGGAGGGACTTCAGGGCCTCGCGCACCGAGACCCGGCCCACGTCGAACAGCTCCATCAGCTCGCCCTCGGTGGGCAGCATGTCGCCGGGGGCGAGCCGCCGTTCCAGGATCAGCTCCTTGAGCCTGCGCTCGATGTCCTGCGCCATGGTGGGCCGCGCCACAACGTCCTCCCGGGGTGCCGTTGCCCCTTGACCGTTCACAGGAGCATCTGTTTAAGGTGAGCCAGACATAGGACATCTTACGTCTCATGTCTCGATCCGGGTAGCCGCTCAGGCCGCGGATCGCTGTCCCGATCAGCTGGAGCCCCTCACCATGCCTCTGACCGCACCGCTGCGCGGCGTCGTCCCGCCGGTCTGCACCCCGCTCGATCACCGGGGGGAGGTCGACACCGCCTCCCTCGCCCGGCTCGTCGAACACCTTGTGAGCGGGGGCGTGCACGGGCTCTTCGCGCTCGGCTCCACCAGCGAGGTCGCCTACCTCACCGACGAACAGCGCGGCACGGTCCTGGAGACCGTCGTCAACGCGACCGACGGCCGCGTCCCGGTCCTGGCCGGCGTCATCGACACCACCACGCCCCGGGTCGTCGAACACGCCCGCACCGCCGCCGCGCTCGGCGCCGACGCCCTCGTCGCGACGGCCCCCTTCTACACCCGCACCCACACCCGCGAGATCGCCGGCCACTTCCGCCGGCTGCGCGCCGAGGTGGACCTGCCGCTGTTCGCGTACGACATCCCGGTCGCCGTGCACAGCAAGCTCTCCTCCGCCCTGGTCCGCGAACTGGCCGAGGACGGCACGCTCGCCGGGCTCAAGGACAGCAGCGGCGACGAGGGCGGGCTTCGCCGGCTCGTCGTCGCACTGGGCGGCCGCGAAGGCCGCGCGGACGGACCGGCCCCCGGTTTCGGCATCCTCACCGGCTCCGAACTGACCGTGGACGCGGCCCTGCTGGCCGGCGCCGACGGCGTCGTCCCCGGTCTGGGCAACGTCGACCCGGCCGGCTACGTCCGGCTGTACGAGGCCGCGCGGGGCGGCGACTGGACGACGGCCGCCAAGGAGCAGGAGCGGCTGGTCGAGCTGTTCGCGATGGTCGACGCGGGCCCGGAGGAGGACATGGGCCGCAGCTCCTCGGCGCTCGGCGCGTTCAAGGCGGCGCTCCAGCTGCTGGGCGTGATCGAGTGCGGCGACACCGCGTTCCCGCAGATCCCGCTCTCGGCCGAGTCCGTCGCGCTGGTGTCCGGGCGGCTGCGCGGCGCCGGCCTGCCGCCGGTCCGATGACCGCCGCAGCGCGGACCCCGGCCGGGCGTCCCGTCGTCGGGCTCGACCTGGGCGGAACCAAGATCGCCGCGGCGCTCCTCGGCGCGGACGGCACGGTGCTGGCCCGCCACAGCAGGCCCACCCCGGCCCGGGAGGGCGCGGCGGCGGTGCTCGACGCGCTCGCCGCCGCGGCCGCCGAGGTCGACCCGGGACGCACCGCCGCCGCCCTCGGTGTCGCGGCGGCCGGGGTGATCGACCCCCGTACCGGCATGGTCACCAGCGCCACCGACTCCATCAGCGGCTGGGCCGGCACCCCGCTGGGCACCGGCCTGGCGAACCGCACCGGCTACCCGGTGGCCTGCGACAACGACGTACGCGCCACCGCCGGTCCGGAGCTGGCCGCGCTCCGGGCGGAGGGCGGCGGGCGCGGTTCGCTGCTCTTCGCCGCGATCGGCACCGGGGTCGGCGGCGCCGTCGCCGTGGACGGCCGGATGCTGCACGGCACGGCCGGTATCGCCGGGCACCTGGGCCATGTGCCGAGTCCCGAGGCCGCCGGACTGCCCTGCACCTGCGGGGCCGGCGGCCATCTGGAGGTCATCGCCTCCGGACCGGGCATCGCCGCCCATGACGCACGGCTGACCGGCGCCCCCGTGGACCGGCTGGAGACCGTCGCGGCGCGCGCCGCGCGGGGCGACGTCCACGCCGTCACCGCGATCACCACCGGCGCGGCGGCGGCCGGCCGTGTCCTCGGCGGCCTCGCCAACGCGCTCGGCCCGGACCGGGTCGTCGTCGGCGGCGGGGTCCCCCGGATCGGGCCGCTGTACGAGAAGGCCCTCCGGGACGCCTTCGCGGCGGAGCTGATGCGCCCGCTGCGCGGCCTCGTCCCCCGGGCACCGGCCTTCGGCCACGACGCGGCCGTGCTCGGCGCCGCCGCCCTCACCACCACCCTTCCCCTCCACCGTCCGGGAGCACTCCGATGACCCGCACTCCGCCGACCGCGCGCGACCTGGCCACCGCCCTGAGGGGCAGGCTGATCGTGTCCTGCCAGGCGCCTCCGGGCGATCCGATGCGCGAGACGTCCACGCTGGTCCGGCTCGCCCGCGCGGCGGCGGCCGGGGGCGGCGCGGCGATCCGGGCCAATGAGCCCGAGGTCGTGGCGGCGGTCGCCGCCGCCGTGGACCTGCCCGTGATCGGGCTGTGGAAGGACGGCGACACCGGGGTCTACATCACCCCGACCGTCCGGCACGCCCTGGCCGTGGCCGGGGCGGGGGCGGCCGTCGTCGCCGCCGACGCCACCGGCCGGCCGCGCCCCGACGGCTCGTCCTTCGCCGACCTGGTCGAGGCGGTGCACGCCGCCGGCGCGCTGGTGATGGCCGATGTGTCCACGCTCGCCGAGGGCGTCACGGCCGCCGCGCTGGGCGCGGACTTCGTCTCCACGACGCTGTCCGGCTACGTACCGGGGCAGCCGAAGCAGACCGGTCCGGATCTCGCCCTGGTCGCGGAGCTGTCCGCCGCGATCGACGTCCCCGTCGTCGCCGAGGGCCGGATCAACACCCCCGAGGAGGCGGTGAAGGCGCTGGAGCTCGGCGCGCACAGCGTCGTCGTCGGCACCGCCATCACCGCGCCCACGGCCCTGACCGCGCGCTTTGTCGCGGAAATCACCCGGCCCTGACGATCCCCACCCCGCGGGACGGCTGTTCAAGGGCGAACGCCGTCCCGCATCCTGGAGTCACCGTGCACACCACACCCCCCACGCTCCCCTGGTACCGCCAGGTGAGCCGCACCCAGTGGAAGTCGTTCTTCGCCGCCTGGATCGGCTACGTCCTCGACGGCTTCGACTTCGTGCTGATCACCCTCGTACTGACCGAGATCAGCGACGACTTCGGCCTGAGCACGGTGCAGGCGGCCAGTCTGGTCTCCGGCGCGTTCATCACCCGCTGGCTGGGCGGTGCCGTGCTCGGTGCGCTGGGCGACCGCTACGGCCGCAAGGTCTCCATGGTGCTCAGCATCCTGCTGTACTCGCTGGGCACCTTCGCCTGCGGCTTCGCGTGGAACTACCACAGCCTGTTCGCGGCCCGGCTGGCCATCGGGATGGGCATGGCCGGGGAGTACAGCGCCAGTTCGACGTACGTCATGGAGAGCTGGCCCGCCGCCCTGCGCAACCGGGCCAGCGGCTTCCTGATCTCCGGCTTCTCGGTGGGCTCGGTGCTCGCGGCGCAGGTCTACGACTGGGTGGTGCCCTCGCTCGGCTGGCGCTGGATGTTCTACCTCGGGCTGATCCCGATCGCGGTCGCGCTGTGGATGCGGCGGGCGCTCCCGGAGGCCGAGGAGTGGACCGAGTCCGTGGCGGAGGAGGGCGAGCGGCCCCGTCCGTTCCGGCCGCTGTTCCGCACCCCGCGCCGGGCCACCGTCAACACGGCCCTGGTCGCGGTCGCCACCGTGTCGCTGTTCCTCGTCTTCACCCCGGGCGGCGCGGGCCTGGTGCCGGTGCTGTCGGTGGCCGCCGGACTCTCGCTCGCCGCGCTCGCCGTGCAGCTGGGCGGGCGGCGCGGCTGGGTGCTGTACCTGTCGATGATCGTGACGCTGTTCTTCGCGTTCCTGTACTCGTGGCCGATCCAGGCCCTGCTGCCGACGTATCTGAAGACGGAGCTGGGCTACACCACCGACCAGGTCACCGACGTCCTCTACTTCGCGGGCTTCGGCACCATGGTGGGCTGCTGGGCGGCCGGTTTCCTCGGCGACCTGATCGGTACGAGGAAGGCGTACGCGCTGACGCTGCTGGCCTCGCTCGCCTTCGTCTTCCCGGTCTTCGCGGTGCACGACAACCTGATGGTCCTCGGCGTCCTGCTCTTCCTGCTCCAGGCGACGAGCTTCGGTATCTCCGGACTGCTCCCCCGCTGGATCGGCGGCCACTTCCCCACCCGGAGCCGGGGCGCGGCGCTCGGCTTCACCTACAACGTGGGCGCGCTCGGCGGGGCCGTCGCCCCGGTCCTCGGGGCGCATCTGGCGTCCGGGATGGACCTCGGACAGGCGCTGGCCGTGCTGACCTTCGCGGGCACCGTGATCGTGGTGGTGCTGGTCGGCTTCGACGTGCCGGCCCGGCTCAACCGGCTGGCGGACCCGTCCGCCGAGGACGACCACCTCGCGGCGGACCGGGCGGCGGGCCGGACGGCGGACGCGCCGGTCGCCGTCGAACGGTAGGAACGCCAGCGGGTACGGGGGCGGCCGGGCGGCCGCCCCCGTACCCGTACGGACCGGCTCTCAGACCGCGATGCGTTCGAAGACCGCCGCCAGGCCCTGGCCGCCACCGATACACATGGTCTCCAGGCCGTAGCGCGCCTCGCGGCGGTGCAGTTCGCGGGTGAGGGTGGCGAGGATGCGGGCGCCGGTGGCGCCGACGGGATGGCCGAGGGAGACACCGGAGCCGTTGACGTTGATCCGCTCCTCGTGGTCCTTCTCGCCGAGACCCAGCTCGCGGGTGCAGGCGAGGACCTGGGCGGCGAAGGCCTCGTTCAGCTCGATCAGGTCGAGGTCGGCGAGGGTGAGCCCGGCGCGGTCGAGGGCGGCGCGGGTGGCCGGGACCGGGCCGATGCCCATCGTGGCGGCGGGGACCCCGGCGCGGGCGAAGGAGACGAGGCGCACCAGCGGGGTCAGGCCGAGGCGTTCGGCGGTGGCGGCGCTGGTGACCAGGCAGGCGGCGGCCGCGTCGTTCTGCCCGCTGGCGTTGCCCGCGGTGACCGTGGCGTCGGGGTCCGACTTGGCCATGACCGGTCGGAGCGCGGCGAGCTGTTCGGCGGTGGTGTCGGGGCGGGGGTGCTCGTCGGCGGTGACGACGGTGTCGCCCTTGCGGCCCTTCACGGTGACGGGGACGGTCTCCGCCGCGTACCGTCCCTCGGCCGCCGCCCGCCCGGCGCGCCGCTGCGAGCGCAGGGCCAGGGCGTCCTGGTCGGCGCGGCTGATCCCGTACGCGCGACGCAGGTTCTCGGCGGTCTCGATCATGCCGCCGGGGACCGGGTGGTTCACGCCGCCCGCGGTGACCCGGCCGCGGGCGAGCGCGTCGTGGAGTTGGAGGCCAGGGCCCTTGATGCCCCAGCGGCCCTCGTGCGTGTAGTAGGGGGCCGCGCTCATCACGTCGACGCCGCCGGCGATCACGACCTCGCTGAATCCGGCCCGGATCTGCATCGCGGCGTCCAGGACCGCCTGGAGCCCGGAACCGCAGCGGCGGTCGGTCTGGGAGCCGGTGACCGTCTGCGGGAGTCCGGCGTCCAGCGCGGCGACCCGGCCGATGGCCGGGGCCTCGGCCGACGGGTAGGAGTGGCCGAGGATCACCTCGTCCACCCGGTCGGGGTCGATGCCGGTACGGGCGACGACCTCGCCGATCACCCGGGCGGCGAGGCCGGCCGGCTTCTGCCCGGCGAACACCCCTCCGAAGCGGCCGATCGGGGTGCGCAGGGGTTCGCAGATCACGACGTCGAGAGGGTCGGGCACGGCGGGGCCTTTCCGGGGAGCGGGAGACAAGGGTCCGACACGACCCTCGCACCCTCGACTGATTCGGTCCAATATCCGGTTTCCCCGGATTCAAGACGCGGAACGTCTCAATCGGCCGTACAGCGGCTCCCCGGCCCCGCCGGGCCGGTTCCGTCACTCGACCAGGCGGACCCTCGGCTCCTCCTCGCGGGTGTGCCCCGCGCCCGGCGACTCGGGCAGCAGTCCGCGGGCGTAGCGCGCGAAGTAGAGCAGGCTGTGCGCCGAGTCGATGCCGCCGACGAACGGCCGGTCGAAGCTCACCTTCCGGTTGTCCGCGATGTACTCGCGCGGGATCCGGGGGTCCTCCGGCACCGGCCAGTGCACCTCGCCCGTCGCCCGGTCCCGCCACGGCACACAGCGGCGGATGTCGTCGGAGGCGGACAGCGGCAGCACGTCGATGCCGAAGCGGGCGGGGTCCTTGGCCACGATCGACCCGGGCGTCAGCGAGAACACCCCGATGCCCGAGGTGGTCCAGAGCTTCTCGTGGTCGCTCAGGAACTCGTAGGTCGCCAGCGCCTCCGCCCGGGTCTCGGTGGGGAAGCCGGTGAAGTCCATCATCTGGGCGGCGATGCCGTTGCGCGCCAGCTCCGTCAGGACCTCGGGCACCACGTCGATCCGCACGCCCTTGTCGATCAGGTCGAGGACCCGCTGGCTGCCGGACTCGTAGCCGAAGGAGACCGCGACACAGCCGGAGGCCGCGAGGAGTTCACCCACGGCCCGCTTCGGGAAGGTGCGCTCCAGCCGGAGTTCCGCCGACCAGCGCAGGTCCAGCGACGATTCGGCGAGCGCGGCGGCCAGGGTGCGCAGATGGCGCGGGGACATGGCGTCCACGGCGAAGTACAGGGTCCGGCCGTGCCGGGCGGCCCGGCGCAGGTCCTCCAGGACGGCCTCGACCGGGCGTTCGCGCGAGGGGGAGGTCGGCCGGTCGGTGTTCAGGCCGTAGTCGCAGAAGGTGCACTTGTTCCAGTAGCAGCCCCGGGTCGGGCTGTAGAGGATGACCGGTTCGGGCGACCAGTAGCGCTCCCACTCCCAGACGTCGTACGCCGGGGAGGCGAGCGTGGCGACGCTGCCGTACGCGACGACCGGGTCCGGCCGGGAGCGGGTCATCACTCCGCCGATGGCGTCGAAGTCGGCGCCGCCCCGGACGGCGCCGTTCCCGATCGCGTCGAGGATGCCGACGAGGGCCGTCTCGCCCTCGCCCGGGACGATCAGGTCGGCGTCCTGGAAGACCCGCCAGGGCGCGTCCGGTTCGGCGGCGTACTTCACGACGTCGCCGACCTCGGTGCCGCCGAAGACGATCACGGTGTCGGGGAGCACGGTGCGGATCAGCCGGGCCATCCGCAGGGCGACGGGCAGTTGGCTGGTGTAGTTGACCGAGAGGCCCACCATCGCCCAGGGGCGCTCGTTCAGCTTCGGTACGAAGACGTCGGCGAAGTAGCCCTCGAAGGGGCGGGCGACGGCCCCGGGCACCTCGGGGTCGGCGAGATCGGCCGTACTGCACAGGTTGACGGTGGACTTCGCCCGCATGGAGAAGCCGTCGGCCGCGCCGGGCGGCATCTCCAGGGCCAGCAGCTCCCACCAGCGGCTCGTCACCGCGACCGCCTGGGCGTAGGTCGGCGGGTGGTAGAAGTTGCAACATGCTCCGGAGAACGGGCGCGGCCAACCGTACGGAAATGATTGCGCGACTGTACGCCCAGGGTGTTCTGGTCCAGGGAATCTGGCCGCCGCTTCCCGCGGACGAGGGGAAACCGCGGGAGACTCCCGGGGCCATGGGCGCCCTCGCGGCGGCCGCGGTCGCCGAATGCTCGATCGGACCGGGCGCTGCTGCCCGCCGGGCGGTACGTCGTGAAGGTCCTGGACCGGCACTACGCGGAACCGGAGCCGGGCCGGCTCGCCCGGTACCTGCCCCGGGTGGTGGACCGGTCCGGACGCGCGCGACTGCCGGGGCTCCCGGAGGGCACGCCCGTCGTGGTGCAGGAGTACGTCGCGCACGACGCGGAGTACCGGGTCTACCGGACCGGGGACGAACTGCACGCCTTCGAGGTCGTGAAGGAGCACCCCGAGGACGTCTGGACCCGGCCGGACGCGGTGGCGGTGCGGCGGGTCGCGGTGCCGGACGCCGTGGCCTCGGCGGTGCGCGCCCTGGCCGCCGGCCTCGGCCTCGTCCACGGGGCGTTCGACCCGCTGCGGGCCGGGGACGAGCAGGTGTTCCTGGAGGTGAACGCGCACGGCGACTGGGACTGGTTCGAGCGGAAGGCGGGGACCGACGTGGTGACCCGGGCCGTCGTGCGGACCGTGCGCGACCTCCACCGCTCGGTGCGCCCGGCGGCGGTCAGTCTGTTGGCGTTCCTCGGCGCGGGCCGGGGCGGGTGACCGGCCCCGCCGGGGTGGGCAGCGCGGTCTCCGCGACGGCGAGCACGGCGCGCAGCGCGGCCGAGGGGTTGTCGGTCCGCCAGGCGAGCGCGGCCTGGCGGCGGATGGGCGGGCCGGCCAGCGGGCGGTAGACCAGGCCGTTCTGCTGGATGTGCTGGACGGAGGTGACGGTCAGCGTCACCCCGACGCCCGCCGCGACCAGCGCCAGGATGGTGTACGAGTCGGGGGCCTCCTGCACGACCCGGGGGTTGAACCCGGCGGACTCGCACGCCTCGACCATGGCGTCGCGGACGGTGGAGCCGGTGTTCGCGGGGAAGGAGACGAAGGGCTCCCCGGCCAGCGCGTCGAGCGGGACCTCCTCCCGGGCGGCGAGCGGATGGTCGGAGGGCAGCGCGCACACCAGCTCCTCCTCGCCGATCACCCGGACCTCCACACCGGGCTGGGTCACCGGCAGCCGGACGAACCCCAGGTCCAGGGAGCCGTCCGCGACCCGGGCGAGCGCCACATTGGCGTAGGTCTGCCCGGTCATGACCAACTCGATCGCGGGGTGCGCGGCCCGGACGGCCCGGGTCAGCAGGGGCAGCGTCTCGTGGCTGGAGGCGCCGGCGAAGCCGATGCTCACCCGCCCGTACTCGCCGCGTCCGGCCGCCCGCGCGGCCCGTACCGCGGTGTCGAGGGCATCGAGGACGGCCCGCACCGGCTCCAGGAAGGACTCCCCCGCACCGGTCAGCCGCACCGAGCGGGTGTTGCGTTCGAAGAGCTGGACGCCCAGCTCCCTCTCCAGCCGGCGGATCTGCTGGCTCAGCGGCGGCTGGGCCATCTGGAGCCTTCGGGCGGCCCGTCCGAAGTGCAGTTCCTCGGCCACGGCGAGGAAGCCCTCCAGATGGCGCAGTTCCATAGCGGTCCCTCCCGCCACCACGATTGATGTGTACGGCGTCCTGATCCGAGCCTAATTCGGTAGTGGACGCCGATCAATGAAGGCTGGCAGGGTGGGGCCGCCTCCCGGTATCCGGGGAGGCCGACCACGTACACGATCAGGCCGGCGGCACCCCGCCCCTCGAAAGGACCGTGACCCGCATGCGTATCAGGATCGTCGGCGCCGGAGCCATGGGACGGGGGATCGCCCAGTGGGCCGCCGCGGGCGGACACACCGTCGAACTGGCCGATGTCCGCGCGGAGGCGGTGACCGACGCGGTCGCCTTCGTCCGCTCGATGCTCGGCCGGGCCGTGGAGAAGGGCCGGATGTCCGCCGGGGACGCGGCGGAGGCGGTGGACCGGATCGTCCCGCTGGACGACCCGTGGGCGGCCGGACCCGAGGTGGACCTCGTCGTCGAGGCCGTGCGCGAGGACCTGGAGACCAAGGCGGAGGTCTTCGGCCGGCTGGAGGGGGTGCTGCCCGCCTCCACGGTGCTGGCGACCAACACCTCCTCGCTCCCGGTCACCCGGATCGCGGCCGCGCTGAAGGATCCGACGCGCCTGGCCGGGCTGCACTTCTTCAACCCGGTGCCGCTGATGCGGATCGTCGAGGTGGTCCCCGGCGCCACCACCCGGCCGGACATCCCGCCGCTGCTGACCGCCCTGGTGGAGAGCTGCGGGCATCGCGCGGTGACGGTCGCCGACACCCCCGGTTTCCTCGTCAACCACGCCGGACGCGGTCTGGTGACGGAGGCGCTGGCGCTGCTGGAGGAGCGGGTCGCCGGCCCCGCGGACATCGACCGGGTGGCCCGCGACGTCCTGGGGCTGCGGATGGGCCCCTTCGAGCTGATGGACCTCACCGGACTCGATGTGACCGCCGCGGTCATCGACTCCATCTGGGAGGGCTTCCGGTACGAGGACCGGCTCCGCCCCTCCGCCCTGACCCCGAACCGGGTGGCCGCCGGACTGCACGGCCGCAAGACGGGACAGGGCTGGTTCGCGTACGGTCCCGGGGCCGCCGGGCCCGCCCCGGAGGCCCCGGTGACCGGCGACCCGGACCGGCCGGTCCTGGTGGTGGCCGCCTCGCCGTCCGGTGAGACGGACGCGGCGGCGCTGCGCGCGGCGCTGGCCTCGGCGGGCGCCCGGGTCGAGGACGGCCCGGAACCGCCGGAGGGCGCGCTGGTGCTCGTCCCGGTGTGGGGGACGACGGTCGCCTCGGCCGTCGCGGAGCTGGGGCTGCCCGCCGGGCGCACCTTCGGGGTGGACCCGCTGCCGGCGGCCGGGCGGCGCCGCGTGCTGGCCGTGACCCCGGCGGCCGGGGCGGGCGCGGCACGGGACGCGCGGGCGGTGCTGGCGCGGGCGGCGGACGGCGGGGAGCCGTTCGCGGTGTCGGTGGTCCGGGACACGGCGGGCTCGGTCGCGCAGCGGCTCCTCTCGTCGATCGTGTCCGTCGCCGCGTCGATCGCCGAGCGCGGGCCCGCCGCACCGGCCGAGATCGATCTGGCGGTCACCGCCGGACTGGGCTACCCGCTGGGCCCGCTGGCCTGGGGCGACCGGATCGGCGCGGCCCGGATGCTGGAGCTCCACCGGGCGCTGCACACCACGACGGGCGATCCGCGCCACCGCCCGACCCGCTGGGTCACCGAACGCGCCGCACTCGGCCTGGCCCTGACAAATCCGGGCACCTCGCCCGGGGACTGCCTGGACGCGGAGGCGTAGGAGCGCGGCGGTCGGCCCTCGGGCCGCACCGCTTCGGCCGCCGAAGTGGACCGTGCCCCGGAGCACGGGGCCGGCCGCCCCGGTGAGCCGACCGAGTACGGGGGGTGCCCACGGTCAGAGCGGCCCCGTGCACGGCAGGGAGACCCGGCTGCGCGCGGCGTCGCCGGGGCGCTCCCGGTCGTACAGCACGAGGGTGCGCCGCCCCAGCGCGGCCCGGGGGACGACGGCGGGGAAGGCGCGGCGCACCCCGTCCCCGTCGGTGAAGCGTGCCTCGACCCGGCCCCGGTGGCGGCCCGTCCGCTCCCAGCCGTGCAGTTCGGCCTCCGCCGTGGCCAGCCGGCCGCGCAGCCGCAGGCGCAGCCGGTGCGGTCCGTTGGTCCTGCGCAGACTGCTCACGGCGCCCGCGACGGCGGTCAGGGCGAAGAGCGCGGCGGCGGCGTGGGAGACGGTGATCCAGTCGGACACGGTGAGCCGGTCCACGAGCCAGCCGGCGGACTCGTCGGCGCGCAGCTCGCCCCGGTCCACGGCCGTCCGCCACCCCGCGCCGAACGCGAGGGCGGCCAGGGTCAGGGCCGCGCCGGGGGCCGCCCGGTGCAGGAAGCGCCGTGCCAGCAGGGCCAGGGCGGCCACGACGAGCGCGCCCATGAAGGGGGCGCCGCCCGCGAGGTCGTCGGTGGCGCACTCGGAGGCGTCGCAGGACCAGCGGACCCGGGCGCTCCCGGCGGAGCTGACGTGGAAGAGCATCCAGACCTGCCAGGCCAGCAGCGCGCAGGCCACCGCCAGTGATCCCCGCGCGAGGACTCGTCCGCGTGT
This sequence comes from Streptomyces sp. NPDC024555, assembly GCF_055559335.1. NCBI lineage: Bacteria > Bacillati > Actinomycetota > Actinomycetes > Kitasatosporales > Streptomycetaceae > Streptomyces > Streptomyces sp. NPDC024555. The sequence continues at coordinate 269,913 of NZ_JBVHKV010000003.1, read as the reverse complement.
CATGTCTCTCGACCTCCCCACCCGTGAACCTACGTCACGCCCACGGCCCCGGACCCGGCGGGAGGCGGCATCGTCCCAGGTGGGGAGAGCGTCGGGCGGAGAGGGACGGGGAAGGACACGGCCGATTCGTTCAAGACCCGGCGGGGCGTGCGGCCCTACGGTCGTGGCATGACTCCACGACTCGACGCGATCGGCATCGTCACCACGGACCTGGCGGCCTCGCTCGCCTTCTACCGCAGGCTCGGACTCGACATCCCGGACGGGGCGGAATCGGCGCCCCATGTCGAGGTGACGCTCCCGGGCGGACAGCGCCTGCTGTGGGACACCGAGGACGTCATCCGCTCCTTCGACCCCCACTGGACCCCTGGACGGGGCGCGGAACGGCTCGGTCTCGCCTTCCTCTGCGAGAGCCCCGCCGAGGTCGACTCCGTGTACGAGGAGCTGACCGGGGCCGGGTACCAGGGACATCTGAAGCCGTGGGACGCGGTGTGGGGGCAGCGGTACGCGGTGGTCCTCGACCCGGACGGCTGCGGGGTGTCGCTGTTCGCCCCGGCGGGCTGACCGGCTCAGGCACCGTCCAGGTACGCGGTCAGGGTGGTGCCGGCCAGGGCGCGCATCTCCCTGGCCAGGTGTGCCTGGTCGGCGCAGCCCGCCGCGACGGCCGCGTGCGCGTACGGCGTTCCGGCGCGGACCAGGGCCAGGGCCCGTTGCAGGCGCAGCACCCGGGCGAGCGTCTTGGGGCCGTAGCCGAACGCTTCCAGGGAACGGCGGTGCAGCTGCCGGGCGCCCAGGCCGGCGAGCCGGGCGGTGTCGGCGACGCTGCGGCCGGCGTCGAGCCGGGCGGCGACGGAGCGCATCAGCGGGTCGGGGGGTGCGGTGCGGGCGGCCCGGTGCAGGGCGATGGCCTCCAGGGCGGTCGCGGGGTCGGCGGCCGAGGCGACGCGTTCGGTCAGCTCCCGGACGCGGGCCCCGGGCCACAGCGCGTCCAGCGCGACCCGCCGGTCGCGCAGTTCGTGCGCCGGCACGCCGAGCAGGGCGGGGGCCGTACCGGGGGCGAACCGGACGCCCGTGAAGGTGCCCCCGGTCGCGGCCGGCGTCTGGGCCCGGGTGTCCGGACCGGCCACGAGGAGCCGGCCGCCGATCCACAGCAGGTCCATGCAGCCGTCGGGCAGCACCGGACGGGACGCCCCCGGGGGCAGGGTCAGGGTCCAGAGCAGGGCGCCGTCCAGCCTCGACGTGCGCTCTGTGTAGGGGTCGTAGGAGTGGCCCATGCCACTAGTCTCAGGGACGCAGGGTTGGGCACGCACACGCGGTATCGGCATCCCGGGGGGCGTTCATGGCGTCGATGATGGAGTTCACCACGGAGAGCGGTGCGACGGTGACGGTCGAGGTGGACCGGCATGTGCCGGGTGCGCGGCTGGTCGCGCGGGACGGGCACTCACTGGCGCGGGCCGGGCGCACCTTCGACAGTGCCCTCCAGGGCATCCGCTCGGCGGCCGAGTCGGCGCTCGCCGTGTTCCGTGACGGGACGCTGAAGCCGGACGGGGTGGAGCTGGAGTTCGGGGTGAAGATCACCTCGGAGGCCGGGGCGGTGATCGCGAAGAGCGCGATGGAGGGCCATCTCGTGGTCAAGCTGTCGTGGTCCCCGTCCTCGCAGCCCGCGGCGCCTCCCGCACCGCCGGCCGGCTGACGGGTCCGTCGGCCGGGGCGCCGCTCACTCCCCGGGCGGCCGGGGGTGCGGGTTCTCCGTCCGGTCGGGCTCCTTCTCCTTCTCGCGGCTCGGCTGGAGCCGGGACTTCACGTCGTCGGGCGGCAGGAACCGCGACCACCGCTCGGGGAACTCGGACGGCATGTACGGCAGGTCGCCGTCCTCGATGTCGTCGTCCAGGCCCGGGTCCCCGTGCTCCGCCTGGGTCCGGGCCACGAACTCGGCCGCCTGGGCGGCGCGCGCCCGGTCGCTCGCGGCGCGGGCCGCGGCGGTCGCCACCGACGGCCAGACGCGGTCGATGGCGGCGTTCACGGCGGCGCCCACCAGGACCGCGAAGGCGGAGATGCCGATCCACAGGAGCACGGCGATCGGGGCCGCCAGTGAGCCGTAGATCGTGGGTCCCTCGACCGTGCTGGTGAGGTAGATCCGCAGCAGGAAGCTGCCGAGCACCCACATCGTCAGGGCCACCAGGGCGCCCGGGGTGTCCTCGATCCACGGCGAGCGGACCGGGACGGACACGTGGTAGAGGGTCGTCAGGAAGGCGATCGACAGCACGATCACCAGCGGCCAGTACAGGACGCTTATGACCTCGGTGCCCCAGGGGATCAGCTCCACCACCCGGTCCGGGCCGACGACGAGCAGCGGCAGCACCACCGCGCCGAGCAGCAGCGCCACCACGTACAGCAGGAAGGCGAGCATCCGCGTCTTGACGATGCCGCGGTGCCCGTCGAGTCCGTACATCACGGTGATCGTGTCGATGAAGACGTTGACCGCGCGCGAGCCGGACCACAGGGCGATGGCGAAGCCGATGGAGATGACGTCGGGACGGGCCCCGGTCGTGACGTCCGCGAGCAGCGGTTTGGCGAAGTCGTTGACGCCGCGCTCGGACAGCACCGTCTGGGCGGCGCTGAGGATGTTGCGCTCGATGGAGGCGACCGTGGTGGTGCTGGTCCACTCGTCGACGTATCCGAGCAGGCCGATCAGGCCGAGCAGCAGCGGCGGCAGGGACAGCAGGGTGAAGAACGCCGCCTCGGCGGCGAGTCCCAGGATGCGGTACTCCATGCACGAGTTGACGGTGTCCTTGAGCAGCTGCCAGGCCATGTGCCGCTTGGACACGTTGCGGTAGAGCACTCTGGCCCGGTGGAGCCGGCCCGTCGGCCGCTCGGGTGTTTCATTTGCTGCCTGCACGTCCTTACCGTATCGGCATGGCAGCCAGCACCCACACCGTGTCCAATCAGCCCCCTCCGCTCCTCGGCTACGACGTCTTCGCGGCGGACCGGGTGCTCGTCGAGGCGGTGGAGCGGCATCTTCCGGAGGATCTGCTCGGACCGGCCCGGACGGCTCTGGGCGAGCTGGGCCGGGCGGCCGGTTCCGCGCAGGCCGCGCGGTGGGCCGAGCGGGCCGACGCGTACCCGCCGAGACTGCGCACCCACGACCGCTACGGGCACCGGATCGACGAGGTGGAGTTCGACCCGGCCTGGCACCGGCTGCTCGGCCACGCGGTCGGCGCGGGTCTGACGGACGCCTGGGACGTGCCGGGCGGGCATGTGCGCCGGGCCGCGGGCTTCCTGGTGTGGACGCAGGCCGAGGCCGGGCACGGCTGTCCGGTCTCGATGACGCACGCCGCGGTGCCCGCGCTGCGGACCGAGCCGGAGCTGGCGGCCGTCTGGGAGCCGCTGCTGACCTCGCACGTGTACGAGGAGGGGCTGCGCCCCGTCGGGCTCAAGGCCGGGGCGCTCCTGGGGATGGGCATGACGGAGAAGCAGGGCGGCACGGACGTGCGGGCGAACACGACCCGCGCCGAGCCGCTGTCCGGCGAGGGCGAGTATCTGCTGACCGGGCACAAGTGGTTCTGCTCGGCGCCGATGTCCGACGGGTTCCTGGTGCTGGCGCAGGCCCCGGGCGGACCGACCTGCTTCCTGCTCCCCCGGGTGCTCCCGGACGGCACCCGCAACCCCTTCGCGATCCAGCGGCTCAAGGACAAACTGGGCAACCGGTCCAACGCCTCGGCCGAGGTCGAGTTCGACGGGACGTGGGCGCGGCGGATCGGTGAGGAGGGGCGCGGGGTCCGGGCGATCATCGGCATGGTGGCGGCGACCCGGCTGGACTGTGTGACCGGTTCGGCGGCACTGATGCGGCAGGCGGTGGCCCAGGCCGTCCACCACACCACCTACCGGCACGCCTTCGGCGGGCCACTGGCCGGCAAACCGCTGATGCGCAACGTGCTGGCCGACCTTGCGGTGGAGTCGGAGGCCGCGACGGTGCTGGCGCTGCGGCTGGCGGCGGCGTACGACGCCGGGTCCGCGGCCGAGACGGCGTTCCTGCGGCTCGCGGTGCCGGTGGCGAAGTACTGGGTGACCAAGCGGTGCACGCCGCTGGTGGCCGAGGCCCTGGAGTGCCTGGGCGGCAACGGCTACGTGGAGGAGTCGGGGATGCCCCGGCTGCTGCGCGAGGCGCCGCTCAACTCGATCTGGGAGGGCTCGGGCAATGTGCAGGCGCTCGACGCCCTGCGGGCGCTCCAGCGGGAGCCCGCCGCGCTGAACGCCTTCCTCCAGGAGGTGGGGCGGGCACGGGGCGCCGACCACCGGCTGGACCGGGCGATCCGGGAGCTGCTGACGGAGCTGGCCGATCTGGAGGGGATCGAGGCGCGGGCCCGCCGGCTCGCGGAGCGGATGGCGCTGGTCCTCCAGGGTTCGCTGCTGGTGCGCTGGGCTCCGCCGGAGGTGGCCGACGCGTTCTGCGCGTCCCGGCTGGGCGGGGACGGGGGCGGGGCCTTCGGGACGCTGCCGCACACCCTGGACCTGGCGGCGGTGGTGGCACGGGCCAGGGCCGTGGAGCACTGATCCGGCTACGGGTACGGCAACAGGGGGTGGTGCTGCGCCGACACGGCACCACCCCCCATGCAGTACACACCGACCGAAAGGGCCGAAACCCCGCCGTGCGGTGTACTTCCACTCTTGTACGGTCGGGGGGACGTCGCCAGAGTTGCAGAGGGTTGCAACCATTGTGTGGAGTTGCGGCGCACAGGCCCGCGTACCGGCAGGATGGGGCGGCCCGCACGTTCCACCCCCTAGGGAGATACCGACGTGGAGACAGGCCCTGTCGAGGTGATGCCGCCGGGTGTCCGGGTGTCCGGCCAGGACCCGCGGCTCCACCGGGCGCGCGAGGCGCGGCTGGAGGGCGGCCGGACGCGGGTGCGCCCGCGTGCGGAGATCGGGGCCTCCTGGGACCGGGTGCTGCGCAGCGGCATCGACCCCGAGCAGTCCACCCAGAGCGAGCTGCTGGAGCAGGAGGAGATCGAGCACCGTCGGCGCAGCTCCGCGCTGGGCGAGGTGATGCCGCTGCTGAGCGACGGTCTGGTGAGCATCGCGGACGTCTCGCAGCAGATCATGGTGGTGACCGACGCGGAGGGCCGGGTGCTCTGGCGCCAGGGCAACACGGGCGTGCTGCGGCGGGCCGACGCCATCTGTCTGGCCGAGGGCGCGGCCTGGTCGGAGGAGATCACCGGCACCAACGCGATCGGCACCTCGCTGGCCTCGCGCGCCCCGGTCCAGGTGCACTCCGCCGAGCACTTCGTGCGCAGCCTGCACGGCTGGACGTGCGCGGCGGCCCCGGTGCGCGACCCCCGGGACGGCCGGCTGATGGGGATCGTCGACATCAGCGGTCCGGCGAGCACCTTCCATCCGACGACGCTGGCCCTGGTGGGGTCGGTGGCGCGGCTGGCCGAGAGCGAGATCAGGAACCGCCACCTCCAGTCCATCGACCGGCTGCGGTCGGTGGCGGCGCCGATGCTCTGCCGGCTGGGCGGGCGGGCGCTGGCGGTGGACGCCCACGGCTGGCTGGCCGCGGTGACCGGGATGCCGCCGATGGAGCGGCTGCCGCTGCCCAAATCGCTCAGGCCGGGGCGGATCTGGCTGCCGTCGCTGGGGATGTGCCGGGTGGAGCCGCTGCCCGGCGGCTGGCTGGTGCAGGTGGCGGACGGGACGCTGGACAGCCCGCCGCGCCGGGTGGTGCTGGATCTGAGCATGCCGCAGGCGCTCGCGGCGCATGTGGTCTCCCCGGTGGGGACGTGGACGCAGCGGCTCTCGCCGCGCCACGCCGAGCTGCTGTACGCGCTGGCGCTGCACCGGGAGGGGCGTACGGCGTCGGAGCTGGCGGAGGACCTATTCGGCGATCCGACCCGGACGGTGACGGTCCGGGCGGAGATCTCCCGGCTGCGGCGCCATCTCGCGGAGGTGCTGGCGCACCGCCCGTACCGTTTCGGCGAGGGGGTCGAGGTGGAGGTGGTGCGTCCGGCGGACCCGGTCGATCTGCTGCCGCGGTCCAAGGCGCCGGTGGTGGCGGCTGCGCGTGGGGCGTCCTGAGACGGCGTTCACGCAGGTCCCGGCTTGGGCCGGGCGCGCGGGGCATGGTTGTCTGGCGGGTATGAGCACATCCGAACCCGTGTCCGGTCCCGCCCTGGCCGAGGTGACCGTCTGGTCGCTGGAGCAGACCTCTCCCGATGATCTGCGACCGTCCGCCGAGCCGGAGGGCGCGGTGCGGATCGTCCGCTCCGAGGTGCCGCTGCCCGAGTTCAGCCGGTTCCTCTATACGGCGGTCGGCGGCGACGTCCGGTGGACGGACCGCCTGCCGATGACGTACGCGCAGTGGCGGGAGGTGCTGGAGCGGCCCGGCGCGGAGACCTGGGTGGCCTACGTCGACGGCACCCCGGCCGGGTACATCGAGCTGGACCCGCAGGACGACGGGGTCGTGGAGATCATGTACTTCGGTCTGATCCCGGCGTTCCGGGGCCGGAGGATCGGCGGGCACCTGCTGTCGTACGGGACGGCGCGGGCGTGGGACCTGGCGGAGCGGTGGCCGCAGCGGCCGGCGACGAAGCGGGTCTGGGTGCACACCTGCTCCAAGGACGGTCCGCACGCGCTGGCGAACTACGAGCGGCGCGGCTTCCGGCTCTTCGACACCACGACGGAGCGGGAGCCCGAGGTGCCGGCCCCCGGACCGTGGCCGGAGGCCGGCCCGACGTCCCGTTCCTGAACGCTCAAGAATTCCTCGCGGGGCACATCCCGGAATTCCTCGCGGGAGCGTCTCGCGCACGAAAGAAATGCACACGGTTGTCCGGTTTTCCGGGGGACCCGGCGCCCGCCACCGACGTGACGGGCGCCACAACGTCTCACCTGTCGGGACTCTCGCGTCCACATTGCGGATAGTAGTGGACTGGCCCGAGATCCGCGTGACACGCTTCCGTCATGTCTGGAACTGGAATTGCCTTGGTGAGTCGGCGTCACGTCGACCTCGGCCGCGTGTCCAGCGCCATCTGTCCGGCGAGCTGAGAGTCCCAGCACCGCCGCGATCCCCCTTTTCTCTGCAATCCCTGCGCACCGCCGCGCCTCACGCGAGTGTGCAGTTCAGAGCCGCCCTCCTGCAGTCCCGAAGGACGTACTGTCATGGCCGCTACCCCGGAACAGCCTGCGCCCGCCGCACCCCGCCGCAAGGCGGGACGCCACCGCGGCGAAGGTCAGTGGGCCCTGGGGCACTACACCCCGCTGAACGGCAATGAGCAGTTCAAGAAGGACGACGACAGTCTCAATGTGCGGACACGCATTGAGACGATCTACTCCAAGCGGGGATTCGACTCGATCGACCCCAACGACCTTCGCGGGCGCATGCGTTGGTGGGGTCTGTACACCCAGCGCCGGGCCGGGATCGACGGCGGCAAGACCGCGGTCCTGGAGCCCGAGGAGCTGGAGGACTCGTACTTCATGATGCGGGTGCGCATCGACGGCGGGAAGCTGACCACCGAGCAGCTGCGCGTCATCGGCGAGATCTCGCAGGAGTACGCCCGGGGCAGCGCGGACATCACCGACCGGCAGAACGTCCAGATGCACTGGATCCGCATCGAGGACGTCCCGGCGATCTGGGAGAAGCTGGAGGCCGTGGGGCTCTCCACCACCGAGGCCTGCGGGGACTGCCCGCGTACGATGATCGGCTCCCCGGTCGCGGGCATCGCCGCCGACGAGATCATCGACGGCACCCCGGCGCTGGAGGAGATCCACCGCCGCTACATCGGCAGCCCCGAATTCTCCAACCTGCCGCGCAAGTTCAAGACCGCGATCTCCGGATCGCCGGTCCAGGACGTGGTGCACGAGATCAACGACATCGCCTTCGTCGGCGTCGACCACCCCGAGCACGGGCCCGGCTTCGACCTCTGGGTCGGCGGCGGGCTGTCCACCAACCCGCGGCTGGCCGAACGCCTGGGCGCCTGGGTGCCGTTGGACGAGGTCGCGGACGTCTGGGCCGGGGTCGTGGGGATCTTCCGGGACTACGGCTACCGCCGGCTGCGCAACCGGGCCCGGCTGAAGTTCCTGGTCGCCGACTGGGGCGTCGCCAGGTTCCGCCAGGTGCTGGAGGACGAGTACCTCAAGCGGCCGATGCTGGACGGCCCGGCGCCCGCCGAGCCCAGCAGCCGCTGGCGCGACCACATCGGCGTCCACCCCCAGCAGGACGGCCGCTTCTACGTCGGCTTCGCGCCGCGCGTGGGACGGGTGGACGGCTCCACGCTCGCCAAGATCGCCGACCTGGCCGAGGCGCACGGCTCCGGCCGGGTGCGCACCACCGTCGAGCAGAAGATGATCGTGCTCGACGTGGAGGCCGACCGGGTCGAGTCGCTGTCCGCCGGACTGGAGGCGCTGGGCTTCCAGGTCAAGCCGTCCACGTTCCGCCGCGGCACGATGGCCTGCACCGGCATCGAGTACTGCAAGCTCGCCATCGTCGAGACGAAGGGCCGCGCCGCCTCCCTGATCGAGGAACTGGAGCGCCGCCTCCCGGACTTCGACGAGCCGCTGACCATCAACATCAACGGCTGCCCGAACGCCTGCGCCCGAATCCAGACCGCGGACATCGGCCTGAAGGGCCAGCTGATGCTGGACGACGAGGGCAACCAGGTGGAGGGCTACCAGGTGCACCTGGGCGGGGCCCTCGGACTGGACGCCGGCTTCGGCCGCAAGGTCCGCGGCCTCAAGGTCACCTCGGACGAACTGCCGGACTACGTCGAGCGGGTGCTCGGGAAGTTCCAGGACGAGCGCGAGGAGGGCGAGCGCTTCGCGACCTGGGCGGCTCGGGCCAGTGCGGAGTCCCTGTCATGAGCGGACGGGCCGCGCCGTTCCACTGCCCCTACTGCGGCGACGAGGACCTGCGCCCCCACGAGGCGGGGCACGGGGCCTGGGAATGCGCCTCCTGCAACCGGGCGTTCCAGCTGAAGTTCCTGGGCCTGCTGACCCGGGGACTGGCGCGCAACGACGTGGAAGGGGACGGGATATGACGGACAGTCTGCTGGCCGGGGACCGCACCGACGCCGAGCTGAGGGAGCTGGCCGAGAAGGCCGGCCGGGAGCTGGAGGACGCCTCCGCGCTCGCCATCCTGACCTGGGCCGCCGAGACCTTCGGCACGCGCTTCTGCGTCACCTCGTCGATGGAGGACGCCGTCGTCGCCCACCTCGCCTCCCGGGCCATGCCCGGCGTGGACGTGGTCTTCCTGGACACCGGCTACCACTTCGAGGAGACCATCGGCACCCGTGACGCGGTCGAGGCCGTGATGGACGTCAACGTCATCACGCTGACCCCGCGTCGGTCGGTGGCCGAGCAGGACGCCGAGTACGGCCCCCGGCTGCACGACCGCGACCCGGACCTGTGCTGCAAGCTTCGCAAGGTGCAGCCGCTCCGGGAGGGCCTGACCGGCTACACCGCGTGGGCCACCGGGCTGCGCCGCGACGAGTCCCCCACCCGGGCGAACACCCCGGTGGTCGGCTGGGACGAGAAGCGGCGGAAGGTCAAGATCTCGCCGATCGCCCGCTGGACCCAGGACGACGTGGACGCCTACGTCACCGAGCACGGGGTGCTCACCAACCCGCTGCTGATGGACGGCTACGCCTCCGTGGGCTGCGCCCCCTGCACCCGGCGGGTGCAAGAGGGCGAGGACGCCCGCGCCGGCCGCTGGGCCGGGCGCGGCAAGACCGAGTGCGGGCTGCACGACTGATGACGACGGAGCAGGAGAATTCGATGAGCGTGACGGAGACGGGAGCCACCGTCTGGCTGACCGGTCTGCCGAGCGCGGGCAAGACCACCATCGCGTACGAACTCGCCGCGCGGCTGCGCGGCGAGGGACACCGGGTGGAGGTCCTCGACGGGGACGAGATCCGCGAGTTCCTCTCGGCGGGGCTCGGCTTCTCCCGCGAGGACCGGCACACCAACGTCCAGCGGATCGGCTTCGTCGCCGAACTGCTGGCGGCCAACGGCGTGAAGGTCCTGGTCCCGGTCATCGCCCCGTACGCGGACAGCCGTGACGCGGTGCGCAAGCGGCACCTGGCCGAGGGCACCCCGTATCTGGAGGTGCACGTCGCCACTCCGGTCGAGGTCTGCTCGGAGCGCGATGTGAAGGGCCTCTACGCCAAGCAGGCGGCGGGCGAGATCAGCGGGCTGACCGGGGTGGACGACCCCTACGAGGCGCCCGAGGCGCCCGACCTGCGGATCGAGTCGCACCGTCAGACCGTGCAGGAGTCCGCGGCGGAGCTGTACGCGCTGCTGAGCGAGAGGGGTGCAGCGTGACGACCGTCGCGACTGTGTCGGAGGGCACCGACAATCCGTACGCACTCAGCCATCTGGACTCCCTGGAGTCCGAGGCGGTGCACATCTTCCGCGAGGTGGCGGGCGAGTTCGAGCGGCCGGTGATCCTGTTCTCCGGCGGCAAGGACTCCATTCTGATGCTGCATCTGGCGCTCAAGGCGTTCGCGCCCGCGCCGGTGCCGTTCGCGCTGCTGCACGTGGACACCGGGCACAACTTCCCCGAGGTGCTGGCCTACCGCGACCGCACGGTCGCCGAGCACGGGCTGCGGCTGCACGTGGCCTCCGTCCAGGAGTACATCGACGCCGGGAAGCTCCGCGAGCGCCCCGACGGCACCCGCAACCCGCTGCAGACGGTGCCGCTGACCGAGGCGATCCAGCAGCACCGCTTCGACGCGGTCTTCGGCGGCGGGCGCCGCGACGAGGAGAAGGCGCGCGCCAAGGAGCGGGTCTTCTCGCTGCGCGACGAGTTCTCGCAGTGGGACCCGCGCCGCCAGCGCCCCGAGCTGTGGCAGCTGTACAACGGCCGGCACGCCGCCGGTGAGCACGTCCGGGTCTTCCCCATCTCCAACTGGACCGAGCTGGACGTCTGGCAGTACATCGCCCGCGAGGGCATCGAGCTGCCGGAGATCTACTTCGCGCACGAGCGCGAGGTCTTCAACCGCTCGGGCATGTGGCTGACCGCGGGCGACTGGGGCGGTCCCCGGGAGCACGAGCGCACCGAGACCCGCCAGGTGCGCTACCGCACGGTGGGCGACATGTCCTGCACGGGCGCCGTGGACTCCGACGCCACCACCCTGGACGCCGTGATCGCCGAGATCGCCGCCTCCCGCCTCACGGAGCGGGGCGCGACCCGCGCCGACGACAAGATGTCCGAGGCCGCGATGGAAGACCGCAAGCGCGAGGGGTACTTCTAACCATGACCACACCCACCCAGCTGGCCGACCAGCTGTCCACCACCACGCTGCTGCGCTTCGCCACCGCGGGCTCCGTCGACGACGGCAAGTCCACCCTCGTGGGCCGGCTGCTCCACGACTCCAAGTCGGTCCTCACCGACCAGCTGGAGGCCGTCGAGCACGCCTCGCGCAACCGGGGCCAGGAGGCACCCGACCTGGCGCTGCTGACCGACGGTCTGCGCGCCGAGCGCGAGCAGGGCATCACCATCGACGTGGCCTACCGCTACTTCGCGACCCCCCGGCGCCGCTTCATCCTGGCGGACACCCCGGGCCATGTGCAGTACACCCGCAACATGGTCACCGGCGCCTCGACCGCCGAGCTGGCCGTGGTGCTGGTCGACGCGCGCAACGGTGTCGTCGAGCAGACCCGCCGGCACGCGGCCGTCGCGGCCCTGCTGCGGGTGCCGCACGTGGTGCTGGCCGTGAACAAGATGGACCTGGTCGACTACGCGGAGCCGGTGTTCGCCGCCATAGCCGAGGAGTTCACCGCCTACGCGGCGTCCCTGGGCGTCCCGGAGATCACCGCGATCCCGATCTCCGCGCTGGCCGGCGACAACGTCGTGGAGCCGTCCGCGCACATGGACTGGTACGGCGGGCCGACGGTCCTGGAGCACCTGGAGACCGTTCCGGTCAGCCACGATCTGACCGGCTGCCACGCCCGGTTCCCCGTCCAGTACGTGATCCGGCCGCAGACCGCCGAGCACCCCGACTACCGGGGCTACGCCGGCCAGATCGCCGCGGGCGTGTTCCGGGTCGGCGAGTCCGTCACCGTGCTGCCCTCCGGCCGCACCTCGACCGTCGCCGGGATCGATCTGCTCGGCGACAGCGTGGACATCGCCTGGGCGCCGCAGTCGGTGACGCTGCGCCTGGCCGACGACATCGACGTCTCGCGCGGCGATCTGATCGCCCCGGCCGACGACGCGCCGGCCGTGACGCAGGACGTCGAGGCGACCGTCTGCCATGTCGCCGACCAGCCGCTCACCGTCGGCCAGCGGGTGCTGATCAAGCACACCACCCGCACGGTCAAGGCCATCGTCAAGGACATCCCGTCGCGGCTGACCCTGGACGACCTCTCGCAGCACCCGGCCCCGGGCCGGCTCGTCGCCAACGACATCGGCCGCGTGGTCGTGCGCACCGCGGAGCCGCTGGCGCTGGACGCGTACGCCGACTCCCGCCGCACCGGCTCGTTCCTGCTGATCGACCCGGCCGACGGCACCACGCTCACCGCGGGCATGGCGGGCGCCTCGTTCGCCGCCGCCGCGGAGCCGGAGGCCGCGGCGGACGACGACGCGGAGTGGGACTTCTGATGAGGACCGACATCTTCTCGACCTTCGCGAAGGAGGGCGGCCGGGTCGGCAGCGGCGCCCTCGGCAGCGGCCAGGGCGGGGTGGCGCGATGTGCGCGATGACGTACGCGCACCGCTTGCGCGCCCGGCCGTACCACCCGCACCGCCCGCACAGACGAAGACCTGCCGACCGCCCGGCCGCCTCCCCGGACTTCCGAGGGAGCTGAGCCAGGGCCTCCGAGAGGAAGACCATCCGTGTCTGCCCCCCGTACCACGCTGCGCCGCTCCGTGGCCGCCGTCGCCGCCCTGCCCCTGCTCGCCGCGGCGCTCACCGCCTGCGGCTACGGCTCCGAGGCGAAGGACGACGACGCCAAGAAGGCGAAGGTCGCCGCCGAGGGAGAGAAGCTCTCCGCCGACACCGTACGGATCGGCTACTTCCCGAACCTGACGCACGCCACGGCTCTCGTGGGTGACCAGGAGGGCCTGTTCCAGAAGGAGCTGGGGGGCACCCAGCTCAAGACCGCGACATTCAACGCCGGTCCCTCCGAGATCGAGGCGCTCAACGCCGGTTCGATCGACATCGGCTTCATCGGCCCCTCGCCGTCGATCAACGGCTACACCAAGTCCAAGGGCAAGAACCTGCGCATCATCGGCGGTTCGGCCTCCGGCGGGGTGAAGCTCGTGGTGAACCCCGAGAAGATCAAGACCCTGGACGACCTCAAGGGCAAGAAGATCGCCACCCCGCAGCTCGGCAACACCCAGGACGTGGCCTTCCTCAACTGGATCTCCGAGAAGGGCTGGAAGGTCGACGCCCAGAGCGGCAAGGGCGACGTCTCCGTGGTCCGCACGGACAACAAGGTGACCCCGGACGCCTACAAGTCGGGCTCCATCGACGGCGCCTGGGTCCCGGAGCCGACCGCCTCCAAGCTCGTCGCCGAGGGCGCGAAGGAGCTGCTGAACGAGTCGACGCTCTGGCCCGACGACAAGTTCGTGATCACGAACATCATCGTGTCGCAGAAGTTCCTCACGGACCACCCGGACGTGGTCGAGGCGGTGCTGCGCGGCTCGGTGCGGACGAACGCGTGGATCAACGCCAACCAGGACAAGGCGAAGGCCTCGGCCAACGCCGCGCTCAAGTCGCTCACCGGCAAGGAGCTGCCGGCCGAGATCCTCGACCCGGCGTGGAAGTCGATCCAGATCACCGACGACCCGCTGGCCGCCACGCTCGACGCGCAGGCGCAGCACGCCGTCAAGGCCGGTCTCCTGGAGCAGCCCGACCTCCAGGGCATCTACGACCTGAAGCCGCTGAACAAGGTCCTCAAGGCCGCGGGCAAGCCCGAGGTCGCCGACGCCGGTCTCGGCGTCAAGTAACCCAGCCGCTCGACGACCCCAGGAGGTGACGACCATGGCGACCACCCTCACCAAGGCCGAGGAACGCGTCTCGGTCGGGCACGCCGCTCGTATCGACCATGTCTCGAAGTCCTTCTCCGGACCCACGGGACAGCAGCTGGTCCTGGACGACATCACGCTCGATGTCGCCCCGGGTGAGTTCGTCACCCTCCTGGGAGCCTCCGGGTGCGGGAAGTCGACGCTGCTCAACCTGGTGGCCGGACTCGACCGCCCGACCGGGGGGACCATCGAGACCCCCGGCGGGCGGCCGGCCCTGATGTTCCAGGAGCACGCCCTGTTCCCGTGGCTGACCGCGGGCAAGAACATCGAACTGGCGCTGCGGCTGCGCGGCGTCCCCAAGGCGGAGCGCCGCCAGGAGTCGGAACGGCTGCTGGAGCTGGTGCGGCTGGGCGGGGCCCACGGCAAGCGGGTGCACGAGCTGTCGGGCGGGATGCGGCAGCGGGTGGCGATGGCCCGCGCGCTGGCCCAGGACAGCCAACTGCTGCTGATGGACGAGCCGTTCGCCGCGCTCGACGCGATCACCCGGGACGTGCTGCACGACGAGCTGACCCGGATCTGGCGCGAGACGAACGTGTCCGTCCTGTTCGTCACACACAATGTGCGCGAGGCCGTGCGGCTCGCCCAGCGCGTGGTGCTGCTCTCCTCCCGGCCGGGCCGGGTGGCCCGGGAGTGGACGGTCGACATCGAGCACCCGCGCCGTATCGAGGACACCGCCGTGGCGGAACTGTCCGTCGAGATCACCGAACAACTGCGTGGGGAGATCCGCCGTCATGGCCAGCACTGATGTCACGTCGGACGCACCGGGGTCCGGCGGGAGCGGTCCGGGCGCCGTGAAGCCGGACGATCTGGCCGGTCTGGAGGCCGGTCTCGACGCCCTGGACGCCGTGCAGGTCCACCGCACCCCGGTGCGCGAGGTGCTGCTGCGCAAGGTGCTGCCGCCGGTGGTCGCGGTGGCCCTGGTGCTGGTGGTCTGGCAGCTGCTGGTCTGGGCGAAGGTGACCGACGACTACAAGCTGCCGTCCCCGTCCGCGGTCGGGGAGAGCATCGGCGACATGTGGCGCCAGGGCACCCTGCTGGAGGTCGTGTGGACCAGCGTCTCGCGCGGTCTGCTCGGTTTCCTGCTGTCGGTGGCGATCGGTACGCCGCTGGGGCTGCTGGTGGCGCGGGTGAGGCTGGTGCGGGCGGCGATCGGCCCGATCCTCTCCGGTCTCCAGTCCCTGCCGTCGGTGGCCTGGGTGGCTCCGGCCGTGATCTGGCTCGGTCTCAACGACCGGATGATGTTCGCGGTGATCCTGCTGGGCGCGGTGCCCTCGATCGCCAACGGGCTGGTCTCCGGGGTCGACCAGGTGCCTCCGCTCTTCCTGCGGGCGGGCCGGACGCTGGGCGCGACCGGGCTGCGCGGGACCTGGTTCATCGTCATGCCGGCCGCGCTGCCGGGCTATCTGGCCGGTCTGAAGCAGGGCTGGGCGTTCTCCTGGCGTTCACTGATGGCCGCCGAGATCATCGCCTCCTCGCCCGATCTCGGGCTGGGGCTCGGCCAGTTGCTGGAGAACGGGCGCAACAACGCGGACATGCCGGGGATCTTCCTCGCCATCATCCTGATCCTGTTCGTCGGCATCGCCATCGATCTGCTCATCTTCAGCCCGCTGGAGCGGTGGGTGCTGCGCAGCCGCGGTCTCCTGGTCAGGAACTGAGTGCCCGTCATGACCACTCCGGTCCTTCTCGTCGTCGCCCACGGCAGCCGTGATCCCCGGCACGCCGCGACCGTGCACGCGCTGACCGCGCGGGTCCGGGCGCTGCGGCCGGGGCTGCGGGTGGAGACCGGGTTCCTGGACTTCAACGCGCCGTCGGTGCCGCGGGTCCTGGAGCGGCTGGCCGGCGAAGGGTCGGACGAGGTGGTGGCGCTGCCGCTGCTGCTGACCCGGGCGTTCCACGCCAAGTCCGACATCCCCGCGGTGCTGCGGGAGGCCCGTGCCGGGCTTCCCCGTCTGCGGGTGCGGCAGGCCGAGGTGCTGGGGCCCTCGCCGCTGCTGAACGCCGCGCTGGAGCGGCGGTTGCGGGAGGCCGGGATCCGTCCCGGCGACCGCGGCTCGACGGGGCTGGTCCTGGCCTCGGCGGGCTCCACAGACCCGGAGGCGGGCGCAGTGATCGCTGAAATCGCGCGGGAGCTGCGGCACACCGGTTGGTGTTCCGTGCGGCCTGCGTTCGCCTCCGCTGTACGCGCCGGGGGCTTCCCCCGGACCGAGGACGCGGTACGGGCCCTGCGGGCCGAGGGGGTCCGCCGGGTGGCGGTCGCCCCGTACGTCATCGCGCCCGGCCGCCTCCCGGACCGCATCGCGGCGGGGGCGGCCGAGGCCGGCGCCGAGGTGCTGTCCGGGGTGCTGGGTCCGGCGCCGGAGCTGGCGCGGCTGCTGCTGGACCGGTACGACGAGGCGTGTGCCGAACAGAGGCGTCCGGCCCGGCTCAGCGCCTGATCCGGGCCGGCCCCTTCCGTCCGGCTCAGCCCAGGTCGAGGCCGCCGGTGCGGGTGCGCTTCAGCTCGAAGAAGTCGGGGTGGGCGGCGAGCACCCGGAAGCTGTCGAAGAGCCGGGCCGCCTCCTCGCCGCGCGGGACGGCGCGCAGCACCGGCCCGAACCAGACGGTTCCGTCGACGTGCAGGGTAGGGGTGCCCACATAGCCGTCGGCGGCCGGGTCCTTTCCGGCGTCGTGCCGGGCGCGGACCGCCTCGTCGTACTCCTCGGAGCGGGCGGCGTCGGCCAGTTCGGCGGGCAGGCCCAGTTCGTCGAGGGACTGGGCGATCACCTCGTCGAAGTCCTCGTTCTTCTCCCGGTGGATCCGGGTCCCGTAGGCGGTGTAGAGGTCCCGCAGGATCTCCTCGCCGCGCAGGGCCGCGGCGGCCGCGGCGACGCGGACGGGGCCGATCGACTTGTCGACGAGGGTGCGGTACCAGTCGGGGAGTTCGTTGCCGGTGTTGTGCAGGTAGAGGCTCATCACATGGAAGCGGAGGTCGACCGGGCGGTGCCGTTCGACCTCCAGCATCCAGCGTGAGGTGATCCAGGCGAACGGGCAGGCCGGGTCGAAGTAGAGGTCGACGACGGTCCTGCCCGTCTCCGGGGCGCGCTGTGTGGTCATGGGACGAGCCTAGGCAGCCGGTGGCTCGGTCTCACGGGCCATTCGGAGACCTTCCGGCTGGGCCATTCACCCGGCGGGGCGCCATTCGGGGTCGCGGCCGGAGGCGGCCAGGGCGCGGGTGAGGACGGTGGCACCGGGGTCCACCGCGATCTCTCGGCCGAAGCCGTCGTAACTCCGGTACAGCGCGGCGTTCCCCTCGACGGTCGCCAGCAGGTACGCGGCGGCCCCGTCGGAGAGCCGGAGCTCCTGGCCGGTGGCGCGGGCGACGTCCCAGGTGTGCAGGACGGTCTCCTCGATGAGCATCGCGGCGTACTCGGCGGCCGGGGAGGCCAGGTCGCCGGTGCCGATGGTGCCCTCCCAGACGGCGGGGTCCGACCAGGCGGCGACCGCCCGGTCGAGCTGGGCGGCGTACCGCTCGGCCCAGTCGGCGTCCGCGGTGAAGTCGCGGTCGACCAGTTCGCCGGGCAGTTCGGTGCGCAGGGCGCGGTGCTCCAGGCCGTGCGAGGTGTAGAGCACCCAGTGGTTCACGAGGGTGCGGACGTCCCAGTCCGCGCAGGGGGTCGCGGTGCCGTCGAGCTGGGCGGGGCGCACGGCGCGGGCCACCCGGGCCGCCTCGGCGGCGCATTCGGTCATATGGGCGTGCTCGGTCTTCATGCGTCCCACGGTAGGAAAGGCCGGGCGGCGCGTATTGAAGAAAGGCGACAGCCCCGGGACCCGGGCCGGATCCGGGCACGGACTACCGTTCCCCCATGAACAGCGCACTTCCCTCACCCGATGACATGTTCCTCCTGGGCGGCGAGCTGCCGGTCCGCCGGCTCGGTTACGGCACCGCCCAGCTGACCGGCCCCGGGTACTGGGGCCCGCGGGGCGAGCGCCGCGACGCGGTCGCGGTGCTGCGGGCGGCGGTCGACGCGGGGGTGACGCTGATCGACACGGCGGACAACTACGGTCCGGACCTGGCCGAGGAACTGGTGGCCGAGGCGCTGCACCCGTACCGCGAGGAGCTGGTGATCGCCACCAAGGGCGGGGTGGTGCGGACCGGGGACAGCGCCTGGCACGTCGCGGGGCGGCCCGAGGAGCTGCGGGCGATGTGCGAGGCCAGCCTGCGGCGGCTGCGGACCGACCGGATCGATCTCTACCAGCTGCACCGGCTGGACCCGCGGGTGCCGATGGACGAGCAGCTGGGGGCGCTGGAGGGATTGCGGCAGGAGGGTAAGATCCGGTACATCGGCCTGGACACCCTCACCGCCGAGCAGCTGGAGCAGGCGCTCTCCCTGACCGGGATCGTCTCGGTGCAGAACCGCTTCAATCTTCTCGACCGCGCCTCGGACGCGGTGCTGAAGGTGTGCGAGGCCCACGGCCTGGCGTTCCTGCCCTGGTTCCCCCTGGCGAACGGCGCACTGACCGGCGACACCGCCGCCGCGCTGGACGCGGTCGCGGACGGCCACGGGGCCACCCGCGGACAGATCGCGCTCGCCTGGCTGCTGCACCGCTCCCCCGTGCTGTGCCCGACCCCGGGCACCGGTTCGGCCGTCCATCTGGCGGAGAACCTGGGGGCGCGCGACATCCGGCTGACCACCGAGGACATGAGCCGCCTGGAGCGTGTCGTTCCGGCCGGGCGCGAGCCCGGCCCGGCCTGAACGGCACGCACCGGGCGCGCACACCGGCATGAAGGAGCCCCCGCACGTGACCACGACCACCGTCCCCGTCCAGTCCTCCCCCGCCGCCCGGACACCGGTGATCCGGGCGGACGGCGTCGCGCTCGTCCGCGACGGCAACGTCCTGCTGGACGGGGTCTCCCTGACCGTGCACGCCGGGGAGCACTGGGCGCTGCTCGGTGCCAACGGTGCGGGCAAGAGCACCCTGCTCGGTCTGCTGGGCGCGCTCACCCATCCCACCCGGGGCACCGTGGAGGTACTGGGGCGCACGCTGGGCCGGGTCGACCTGCGGGAGCTGCGCACGCTGCTGGGGCACGTCAATCCGCGTCATCCGCTGCGCTCCCCGCTGACCGTGAACGAGGTGGTGCTGACCGGTCTGACCAACTCGGTCGAGCCGGTGCCGCGCTGGTCGCCCGCGCCCGGACAGCGGGAGCGGGCCGAGGTGCTGCTGAAGATGCTGGGGATGGGCGGCAAGACGGGCTCGCGCTGGCCGGCGCTCTCGCAGGGCGAGCGGGGCCGGACGCTGATCGCCCGCGCGCTGATGCCGAGCCCCCGGCTGCTGCTGCTGGACGAACCGGCCACCGGTCTCGACCTGGCCGCCCGGGAGCAGTTGCTGGACAGTCTGGACGCGCTGCGCGAGGAGCATCCGGAGCTGGCGACGGTGCTGGTCACCCATCATCTGGAGGAGCTGCCGGCGTCCACCACGCACGCGATGCTGCTGCGCGGCGGCCGGTGCACGGCCTCGGGGGCGGCCGACGAGGTGCTGACGACGGAGCTGGTCAGCGACTGCTTCGGTCATCCGGTGCGGATCTCGCGCACGGACGGCCGGTGGGCGGCGCGGGCGCAGCGGGCGGCCCGTCGCTGAGCTCCCCGCTCAGCTTCCGGGGGCCGGGCCGGCGCCGTCGTACGGGGTGGCCTGGTGGTAGTAGAGCAGCCATCGCGTCCCGGTGCGCCGCCACAGGGAACTGCGGTGGGCGCGCCTGCCCTTGATCTCCGTCTCGTAGGTGAGGTGGACGAGCGTGTCGCCGAGCTGGACGCCGCGCATCCGGGAGGCGGTGAGCTGGCCGGGCCTCGGGGCCTCGTCCGCGATCAGGGCGGCGACGACCATGGCGCGGTCCCAGCGGCGGCCGGTGGTGTCGACCTCGTGGAAGTCGGGGTGCAGGACCTGGAGGAGGAGGTCGGCGGAGGACCGGACCAGCGGGTCGAGGAGGCGCAGTTCGCCCTCGACCGCGGCGGCCAGTGCCGGGGACGGCTCGCTCACGCGGGGCCTCCGGCCGTGTGTTCGGTTCTGATCATGTGCAGACCTTAGGGCAGTCCCCCGCGCACACGCGGCCGCCGCGCCCCGTGGGGGAGGGCGCGGCGGTCACTGGTGGGCGGCGCTGTGGCGCTACTCGACGATCTTCAGCAGCTTGTTGGCGGTGCCGTCGGTGGCGTTGGTGATGGCGTCCGGGGTGGCTCCCTCGGTGAGTGCCGTCGCCACCTCCTCCGGGGTGGCGTCCGGGTGCCCGGACAGGTAGACCGCGGCGGCGCCGACGACGTGCGGGGTCGCCATGGAGGTGCCGGAGATGGTGTTGGACGCGTCGTCACTGGTGTTCCAGGACGAGGTGATGTCCGAGCCCGGGGCGTAGATGTCCACGACGGATCCGTAGTTGGAGAACGAGGACTGCTCGTCGTCCACCGTGGACGAGGCGACGGTGATGGCCTCGGGCACCCGCGAGGGGGAGCCCCCGCCGGCGTCGGAGGATTCGTTGCCGGCGGCGACGGCGAAGGTGACGCCGGAGGCGATGGCCTTCTGGACGGCCGCGTCGAGCGCCTCGTCGGCGCCGCCGCCGAGGCTCATGTTGGCGACGGACGGGCCCTCGTGGTTCTCGGTGACCCAGTCGATGCCGGCGACGACCTGCTCGGTGGTGCCCGAGCCGGAGTCGTCGAGCACCCGGACGGCGACGATCTTGGCGTTCTTGGCGACGCCGTACGTGGCCCCGGCGATGGTGCCGGCCACATGGGTGCCGTGGCCGTGGCCGTCGTCGGCGCTGTCGTCGTCGTCCACGGCGTCGTAGCCGGAGCTGGCCCGGCCCTCGAACTCCTCGTGGGTGGTGCGGACCCCGGTGTCGATGACGTACGCGGTGACGCCCTCGCCCGCGCTGTCGGGGTAGGTGTACGCGTTGTCCCCGGCGGTCTCCGTCTGGTCGATGCGGTCCAGGCCCCAGGACGGCGGGTTGTCCTGGGTGGCGTCGACGTGGAACTTCTTGTTCTGGACGACCTTGGAGACGGCCGGGTCGGCGGCGAGGCGGCTCGCCTCGGTCTCCGAGAGCCCGCTGGCGGAGAAGCCGTTGATGGCGGAGTTGTAGTCGCGCTTGAGCTTTCCGCCGTACTTGGCGGCGAGTTCGGATTTGTCGGCCTTGTGGTCCAGCATCACGATGTAGCTGCCGGCGACGGCGGTGGCCGCGTCGGCGCCGTACACCTTGCCGGTGGCGGGCGCGGGTGCGGCCCCGGCGAACGGGGTGCCCAGCAGGGTGACTCCGGCGGCCGCGGCCACCGCGGTGACGGCGGCGGTCAGCTTGAACCGGCGTGCGCGCTTGTGAAGTGCCATGAAGAGGGGTCTCCTCGTCATTCTTTGTGGGGGGATTGGCCCTCGGCCGGAAGATCTCCGGGGGCTGGCTCGAAACCCTGACCGATTGACGCGCACAGTTCAAGGCCTTCCTACGGCTCCGACGCAGTCGTGAATCTTTCGTCACAGGACGCCCGCACCCGTTTCGCGATACCCCGATCACCTTTACGTGTAAGGGGCTTTGACCCTCCGTCTCGGGGGCAAGCCCCGTCCCCGGGGCGGAGAGGAGCCCCGCCCGGTTCGGCAACGAGCATGACGAGACGGCCTCATGCCGCTCCTACCTTCGGATACGGAGGCGACGGCGCGGGGCCGGAGCCGGTCACCGAGGGGGCGGACCCGTCATGGGGAGAGTGGATGCGGCGCACACGGGGGCGCCACGGGTGCGGGGCGTCGCCGCCCGCGCCGGAGGCTGGAGCGCGCGGCACCGCTGGGCGGCCGTGGGCCTGTGGGTGCTGTTCGTCGTCCTGGCGACGGTCCTGGGCTCGGCGGCGGGCCGGGTCGACGTCAGGGAGAGCGACCAGCTCTCCGGCGAGGTGGGCCGGGCCGTCCAGCTCGTCGAGGACGCGGGGCTGAAGGATCCCGCCGGGGAGATGGTCCTCGTCCAGGCGGAGGGCAAGGGCACCGCCCGGACCGTCGAGACCCCCGAGTTCCGCGCGGCGGTCGACGACGTCGTCCGGGCCGTCCAAGCCACCGGCGAGGTCACGGCCGTGACGTCCCCCTACACCACCGGGACCGTCTCGAAGGACGGGCGCAGCGCGCTGGTGCAGTTCGAGATGCGGGGCGACCCCGAGACCGCGAGCGAGCGCGTCGGACCCGTGCTGGACGCGGTGGCGCGGGCCGACGCCGCGCACGAGGGGCTGCGGATCGAGGAGATCGGCAGCGCCAGCATGGGCAAGACCTTCGACGACGCCTTCGGCAGCGACTTCCGGCGGGCCGAGTTCTCCGCCGTGCCGGTCGCGCTCGGGATCCTGCTGATCGCCTTCGGCGCACTGGTCGCCGCGCTGCTGCCGGTGGCGCTCGCCCTCACCGCGATCGTCGCCACGATGGGGCTGATGGGCCTGGTGAGCCACCTCCAGCCGATGAGCGAGACCGCCGACTCCGTGATGCTGCTGGTCGGTCTGGCCGTCGGCGTCGACTACTGCCTGTTCTATCTGCGCCGGGAGCGCGAGGAGCGGGCCAAGGGGCGCGATCCGCGGACCGCGCTGCTGATCGCCGCGGCGACCAGCGGACGGGCCGTCGTGGTCTCCGGTGTGACGGTCTGTGTGGCGATGGCCGGGATGCTCTTCACCGGTCTCGCCGAGTTCCAGGCGATGGGCCTGGCCTCGCTGATGGTCGTCGCGGTCGCCATGGTCGGCTCCGTCACCGTGCTGCCCGCGCTCCTCTCGCTGCTCGGCGAGCGGGTCGAGAAGGGCAGGGTGCCGTTCCTCGACCGCCTCAAGCGCTCCCGCGCGGGCGGCGCGAACGGCGAGAGCCGGGTGTGGAGGTCCGTGCTCGGTGCGGTGCTGCGCCGTCCGTGGACCGCGCTCGTCGTGGCCGCCGGGGCGCTCGCCGCGATCGCCCTGCCGGCGCTCGGCATGCACACCCAGAACCTCACGCCGGACCAGGAGTTCGGTGATTCGCTGCCGATCGTGCGGACCTACGACCGGCTCAACGAGGCGTTCCCGGGCGGCGCCGAACCGGCCCGGGTCGTGGTCAGGGCCGACGACATCGGGTCCGCCCCGGTCCGCCGGGCGCTCGCCGAGTTCCGCCGGCAGGCCGTCTCCTCGGGCGCCTCGCAGGGCCCGGTCGACATGGTGACGCACGACGCGGAGAACATCGCGGTCATCGACGTACCGCTGGTCGGCGGCTCCGACCAGGACGCGGCGGTCAAGAGCCTGGACCTGCTGCGCGACACGGTCCGCCCGGCGACGCTCGGCCGGGTCGAGGGGGTCGAGGCGCCGATCACCGGCCAGGTGGCGGGGTCGAAGGACTTCAACGACCGGATCGTCGGGGCGGTCGTCCCGGTCTTCGCCTTCGTGGTCGTCTTCGCCTTCCTGCTGATGCTGCTCTGCTTCCGCTCGCTGACGGTCGCGATCACCTCCATCGTGCTCAACCTGCTGTCGGTGGGCGCGGCCTACGGCATCCTCACCGCGGTCTTCCAGCACGGCTGGGGCGCCTCGCTGGTGGGCGCGGAGGGGGTCGGGGCGATCATCTCCTGGCTGCCGCTGTTCCTCTTCGTGATCCTGTTCGGGCTGTCGATGGACTACCACGTGTTCGTGGTCTCCCGGATCCGTGAGGCCCGTCTCCAGGGCCGCACCACACGGGACGCCGTCGCCCACGGGGTGGTGACCACGGCCGGGGTGGTGACCAGCGCCGCCGTCATCATGGTGGCCGTCTTCGCGATCTTCGGCACGCTGTCGATGCAGTCCATGAAGCAGATGGGCGTGGGCCTGGCGGCGGCGGTGCTGATCGACGCCACGATCATCCGGGGCGTGCTGCTGCCGGCCGTGATGGCCCTGCTCGGGGAGCGCAACTGGTACTTCCCCGCCTGGCTCCGGTGGCTGCCGGACCTGACCCACGACGAGTCCTTCGACGGCCTCCCGGACACGGCCGGCGCGGACCGGCCGCGGGTCCGGGGCGGGGACGACCTGCCGGAGCGGGTCGGCGTCTGACCCGGTGCCGTACGGATCCGCCCTCCCCCGGGCTCCGAGGGGGAGGGCGGATCCGTACGTCAGCGCTGGTAGCGGGCCAGGACCCGGTTGCCGTCGCCGACCAGACGGCCGGTCAGCTCCCCGGCGTCGATCGCTCCGCTGTAGTACTCCTGGTACGCGGGCGTGGCGACCTTGTCCTTCCACTCGGGGTAGCCGCGCACGGACTGGGCCGGGGCCGGGCGCAGCCCGGCGGCGAGGGCGGCGCCGGTGGCCCAGCCCAGCTCCGGGGTGTGCAGGGCGGGGTCGGCCAGCGCGGCCGTGCCGGTGGGCAGCATCCAGTCCCCCTTGGCCAGGCGCACCATGTTCTCCGGCCGCAGCAGGAAGTCGATGAACTCCACGGCCTCCTTCTTGTGCGGGCTGTCCTCGGCGACGGACAGGGTCTGCGGGCTCACCCCCTGGGCGGTGCCCCCGCGGCCGGCCGGGGCGGGCAGCACGGTCCACTCGAAGCCCTTCGGGGCCTGTTCCACCACCTGCTGGCGGTAGGAGAAGCCGAGCGGCACCATCGCGTACTTGCCGCCGAAGAGGCCGGGGAGGGTGTCGCCGCCGCCCATGCCGAGCGCGGTGCGGGCGGCGCTGCGGTCGGTGTCGACCTGGGCCCTGATGGTGTCGGGGACCACCCGGTCGCCCGCCTCCACGGCCACGGTGACCTTGCCGTCGGCGCCCCGGTGGAACAGCTCCCCTCCCGCCGACAGGCCGAGGTTGAGCGTGACGGAGACGGGTTCCTTGAGCGGCCAGGCGATCCCGTAGCGGCCCTTCCCGGTCAGTTCCCGGGTGACCCGGCGGAACTCGGGCCAGGTCCAGGGCTTCGCCGGGGTCGGGATCCGGACCCCGGACTCCCGGAGGATCCGGCTGTTGGCGATCAGGACGCGCGGTTCCTGGAGGAAGGGCACGCCGTACACGCCGTCGTCGAAGGTGGCGGTCTCCCAGCTCTGTTCGGGGATGTCGGCCTTCAGCCGGTCCGGCAGCAGGGTGCGCAGATCGGCGAGGTAGCCGCCGTACGCGAAGTCCGCCAGGTCGTCGGAGGCGTCGTGGATGACATCGGGCGCCTCGCCTCCCTCGAAGGAGGTGAGGAGCTGGTCGTGGACGCTGTCCCAGCTGCCCTGGACGTACTGGACCTGGACGTCCGGATGGCTCGCGTTCCACTCCTTCACCAGCCGTCTGTTGATGTCGACGGACTCCTTCTGCCAGGCCAGCGACTGGAACCGGAGCCGGATCGTGCCGTCCCTCCCGCCGTCGCCGCCGCCGGCGCAGCCGGTGAGCAGCAGGGCGAGGGCGGTGGCCGCGGCGGCCGCGGTGCGGGCGAGGGCGCGCATCAGCTCTTCACCGCCCCGGCCAGCATGCCGCCGGTGATCCGGCGCTGGATGACGGCGAAGAGGAGGAGCGAGGGAAGGGTGGCGAGGAACGCGGCGGCGGCCAGCGGCCCGAGGTCGCTGGCGCCCTCGGCGCCCAGGAAGTGGGTCAGGACGACCGGCAGGGTCTGTTTCTCGGGGGTCTTGAGCAGGACGAGGGCGAAGAAGAACTCGTTCCACGCGGTGACGAAGGCGAAGAGCGCGGTGGCGACGATGCCGGGGGCGAGCAGCGGGGCGGTGACCGAGACGAGGATGCGCAGCCGGCCCGCCCCGTCGACCGCGGCCGCCTCCTCCAGTTCGGCCGGTACGGCCCGTACGTAGCCGACGAGCATCCAGAGCGCGAAGGGCAGCGCCCACACCACGTAGACCAGGGTCAGCCCCCAGAGCGTGTTGATCAGGCGCAGTTCCTTGAGGATCAGGAAGAGCGGGATGATCAGCAGGACGAAGGGGAAGGCCTGGCTGACGACGACCCAGCCGGTCGCGGCGGCGGAGAGCCGGGTGCGGGCGCGGGCGATGACGTACGCCATCGGGGTCGCGACGACGACCGCGATCACGCCCGCGCCGAGCGCCACGAGCAGCGAGTTGGCGGCGGCCCGCAGCAGCGGCTGTTCGTCGAAGGCCTGCCGGAAGTTGTCGAGCGTGGGGTGCTCGGGGATCCAGGTGGGGTGGAGGGAGCCCAGTTCGGGCGCGGGTTTGAAGGCGGTGGAGATCAGCCAGAGGAACGGGAAGGCCAGGAAGACCAGGTAGCAGAGGAGTGCCAGGTACTGTCCGGCGCGTGCGGGCCGGCTGGTGCGCATGCTCATCGGTCCTCGCCTCCCCTGAGCCGTCCGGCGAGGTACACGGCGAGGATCACGGAGATCACCGCGACCATCACGCAGCCCATCGCGGCGGCGTAGCCGAACTGTCCGTAGCGGAACGCCTCTTCGTACGCGAAGAGCATCGGCAGCCGGGTCCGGCCGCCGGGGCCGCCGTTGGTCAGCACGTAGACCAGGGCGAAGGCGTTGAAGTTCCAGATGAAGTTGAGCGCGGTGATGGAGAGGGCGACGGGCCGCAGCGCGGGCCAGGTCACCGTCCTGAACCGCCGCCAGGCGCCCGCGCCGTCCAGGGCCGCGGCCTCGTGGAGTTCGTGCGGGGTGTTCTGGAGTCCGGCCAGCAGCGCGACCGTGGTCTGCGGCATTCCGGCCCAGACGCCGACGAGGATCACCGCCGGCAGTGCGGTGGCGAGCCCGGTCAGCCAGTCCCGGCCGTCGCCCAGCCCGAGATCGCGGATCGTCTCGTTGAGGATGCCGGCGTCCGGGTTGTAGACCAGGCGCCACATGATGCCGACGACGACCTCGGGCATCGCCCAGGGCACGATCGCCAGGGCGCGGGCCAGCCAGCGGAGCCGCAGGTTCTCGTTGAGGAGCAGGGCCAGGCCGAGGGCCAGCACGAACTGCGGGACGGTGACGCCCACGGCCCAGACCAGGCCGATCCGGAACGACTCCCAGAACAGTCCGTCGTGGAGCAGGTCCCGGAAGTTCAGGGTGCCGATCCACTGGGTGGAGCGGGTGCGCCCGGACTGGGCGTCGGTGAACGCCAGCGCGATGCCGTACAGGATCGGTACGACGCTCAGCAGCAGGATCGGGATCAGGGCGGGCAGCACCAGGAACCAGGCGCCCGCGGCGCTCCGGGCGGGCGGTCCGCCCCGGGGGCCCGGCCGGGTGCCCGGCGGGGCACTCCGCCCGGACGAAACGGTTGCACCAGCCAATGTCATGAAGACGACCCCCTTGCGTGATTCGACCGGCTTGATACCGTTCTGGCCGCTCAGGTGGCCACCGTCATGGTCCTGACGGGTCGTCGGTTCGTCAAGGCGGCCTGCACGGATGCGAAAATCGGACCCATGAACGAGATGCGAGCGCGCGAGGTGCTGGGCGCCGCCGGTCTGTCCGGCGACGCGGAGCTGATCGCGCTGGGTGAGAACGCGGTCTTCGCCGTCGGGGACCTGGTCGTCAAGGTCGGCCGGGACGCCGGGGCGAGCCCGGAGCTGTGGGACCGGGCCGAGCGCGAGGTCGCCGTGGCCCGCTGGCTGGCCGGCTCCGGTGTGCCGGCCGTGCGGGCCGCCGAGCCCGGGGCGCGGCTGGTCGACGGCCATCCCGTGACCGTGTGGCACCGGCTGCCCGAGGCCGTGCGCCCCGCCGAGCCGAAGGACCTGGGGCCGCTGCTCGCCGCCGTGCACGCACTGCCCGCCCCGGAGGGGCTGACGCTGCCCCCGCGCGAGTTGCTGGGCGGCGTGGAGCGCTGGCTGCGGCTGGCGGGCGGGGCGATCGACCCGGCGGACGCGGCCTATCTGCGCGAGCGGCGCGACGGTTTCGCCGCTGCCGCCGCCGGGCTGGTCCCCCGGCTGACCCCGGGCCCGATCCACGGCGACGCGCTCACGCGCAATGTCCACGTCGGCCCGGACGGCCCGGTCCTGGTGGACCTGGAGACCTTCTCCTCGGACCTGCGCGAGCACGACCTGGTCGTCCTCGCCCTCTCCCGCGACCGCTACGGCCTGCCGGCCGAGGCCTATGACGCGTTCACCGCGGCCTACGGCTGGGACGTGCGCGAGTGGGACGGCTGCGCGGTGCTGCGCGGGGCGCGGGAGACGGCCAGCTGTGCCTGGGTCGCCCAGCACGCCCCGACGAACCCGAAGGCGCTCGCCGAGTTCCGCCGCAGGGTGGCGTCACTGCGCGACGGCGACCCCGAGGTGCGCTGGTACCCGTTCTGACGGCTCCGCACCGAACGAAAAGCCCTGGTATGCCCTATCTTTCCGACCTGGAACCGGACCCGGTCCCGGAGCCGGTCGGCACCTCCTCGGACACCGGCTCCCGCACCGGCCAGCGGCCGTCGATCACGGCGTCCGCCGTGCCCTTGCGGCGCAGGAACTGCTGGAAGTCGGCGGCCCACTCCGCGTACCAGACGATCTGGCGCTCGTGCAGCTCGGCCGCCGACAGGGCGGCGACGGAGCCGTGCCGGTGGGCTATGGCGTACGCCACGCGCACGGCGGCCAGCGCGTCGGCGCCCGCGTCGTGCGCTCCCCCGTGGACCACGCCGTACTCGACGCAGACCGCTTCCAGATTGCGCTTGCCCTTGCGGTAGCGGTCGACGGCGCGGTCGATCGTGTACGGGTCGACGACCGGTCCGATGCTCTCGCCGCCCAGCCGCTCGGTGAGCGAGGGCAGTCCGTGGCGGTGCAGTTCGGCGGTGAGCAGCGTCAGGTCGAACGCCGCGTTGTACGCCACGACCGGCACCCCGCGGCGCCAGTGGTCCGTCAGGGCCTCGGCCACCTCGTCGGCCACCTCGCGCGCCGGCCGGCCCTCGGCGGCCGCCCGCTCACTGCTGATGCCGTGGATCGCGGACGCCTGCGCCGGGATCCTGATCCCCGGGTCGGCCAGCCAGGTGCGCCGCTCGGACGGCTCGCCCCCCGCGCCGTCGACCCGGACGACCGCGGCCGTCACGATCCGTGCCTCCAGCGGCTCCGTCCCCGTCGTCTCCAGGTCGAAGCCGACCAGCGCCTGCCGGTGCCAGCTCATCCCGTACCTCCTTCGTGGTGCTCCCCCAGATGACGAACACCTTCGCACGGCCCACTGACAACGCCCGGGGCGGTCTCAGGAGACCGGACGGGAGTCCGTCCACACGGACTCGAACTCCTCGCGGTACGTCTCGAACAGTCCGTGCTCGGTGTCCTGCCCGGCCCGCACCACCGCCCGCCCGCCGCCCCGCAGCACCAGCACCGGGGCCTCCATGCCCCGGGCCCGGCGCAGATAGGTCTGGACGACCCCCACCGCGTTGGCCCCGTCGCCGTCCACCAGATAGGCCGTGAAGCGCGGGGTCTCGTCGAAGACGTGGATCTCGAAGGCGCCCGGATCGCGGAGCTTGGAGCGGACCCGGCGCATATGGAGGATGTTCATCTCCACCGAGCGGCTCAGCTCGCCCTTCTTCAGCCCCAGCTCCCGTTCGCGCCGCTTGACCGCGCTGCTGGCCGGATTGATGAACAGCAGCCGGACCCGGCACCCCGACTCGGCGAGCCGGATCAGCCGGCGCCCGGAGAAGTTCTGCACGAGCAGGTTGAGCCCTATGCCGATGGCGTCCAGCCGGCGCGCCCCGCCGAACAGGTCCTCGGCGGGCAGCTGGCGCTGGAGCCGCACCCGGTCGGGGTGGACGGAGACCACGTCCGCGTACCGGTCGCCGACCAGCTCCTCCACCGCGTCGACCGGGAGCCGGTCGGCGGAGGGCACCCCGGCGCCGCTGCCCAGGATCTCCAGCAGCCGGGCGGAGGCCCGCTCGGCCTGGGCGAGCACCGCCTCGTTGAGCGCGCGGTTGCGGGAGACCACGTTGCGGGCGACCTCCAGCTCGTCCAGCGCCAGCTCCACATCGCGGCGGTCGTCGAAGTAGGGCTCGAAGCAGGGCCAGTGCTGGACCATCAGCTCGCGCAGCTGCGGCAGGGTGAGGAAGCTCAGGACGTTGTCGTCGGCCGGGTCCAGCAGATAGCCCTTGCGCCGGGAGACCTCGCGCACGGCGACGGCGCGCTGCACCCACTCCTGTCCGGCGGGGCCGGCGGCGGCCACCACCCAGTCCTCGCCGTGGACCGGTTCGTAGATGGGCCGCAGCACCGCGGCGACGACCGCGCGCAGCCGCTGCTCCACGAGGTTCAGCCAGATGTAGGCGCGGCCGGCCCGCTGCGCACGGGTGCGCACCTCGCTCCAGGCGTCCGCGCCCCAGTCCAGTTCCGCACCGATCTCCAGCGGCTGCGCCACCGAGACCGCCCCGGGTGGGACATCGGCCAGATCCCCCTCGTGACCCGTGTCACCCGGGGGCAGCTCGAACCCTCCCGAGCTCACCCGCGCACCGCCTTCCACTCCCCCACCAACGATCAAGGAAGGGTACTCCGGGAGCGGGAGCCGGTGCAGCCGGATGCGCAGGCTCCTTTCCCAACTCCCCCGTGGATCAAGCCTGTTCTCATGGGCGGGTTCGGGCGGAGTGAGCGGATTCATAGGGATTAAACACCCCATCGCGGGCCTGGTTCCGGTCTTCGGCCCGTATCGGGCCGGCGGATTCCGGTTCCGGGCGACACGGAGGGGAGCGAAGTTGACCGGACCGGGCGACGCCGTCCCCCGTTCGCCGGGCGGTCCTAGGTACGGGGCCCTCTTTCGGGGAAGATCTGCCCCAGGAGCCCGCAATCCCCAGGCAACCGCATCAGAAGGGGAAGAGTCGAATCCATGCAGGTCTGGCCGGGACAGGCGTACCCGCTCGGTGCCACGTACGACGGCGCCGGCACCAACTTCGCGGTCTTCTCGGAGGCCGCCCACCGAATCGAGCTGTGCCTGCTGCACGACGACGGTTCCGAGACCGCGGTGGAGCTGCGGGAGACCGACGCGTTCGTCCGCCACGCCTATCTGCC
This sequence comes from Streptomyces sp. NPDC024555, assembly GCF_055559335.1. Lineage (NCBI taxonomy): Bacteria > Bacillati > Actinomycetota > Actinomycetes > Kitasatosporales > Streptomycetaceae > Streptomyces > Streptomyces sp. NPDC024555. Next base: position 239,083 of record NZ_JBVHKV010000003.1, on the reverse strand, counting down.
CGGGGTGATGCCCGGTCAGCGCTACGGGTTCCGGGTGCACGGCCCGTACGAACCGCAGCGCGGCGCGCGCTGCAACTCCGCCAAGCTGCTGCTCGACCCGTACGCGCGCGCGGTCGCCGGGCGGATCAGCTGGGGCGAGGCGGTCTACGGCTACCCCTTCGGCCGGCCCGACGCCCGCAACGACCTGGACTCGGCCCCGCACACGATGACCTCGGTCGTGGTCAATCCGTACTTCGACTGGGGCGACGACCGCCGGCCCCGGACGGACTACCACCGCACGGTGATCTACGAGGCCCATGTGAAGGGCCTGACGATGCTCCATCCGGGGCTGCCGAAGGAACTGCGCGGTACTTACGCGGGGCTGGCGCATCCGGAGGTCATCGCGCATCTGACCGAGCTGGGGGTGACGGCGATCGAGCTGATGCCGGTGCACCAGTTCGTCCAGGACCACCGGCTGGCGGACGCCGGGCTCGCCAACTACTGGGGCTACAACACCATCGGCTTCTTCGCCCCGCACAACGCGTACGCCTCCTGGGGCGACCGGGGCGAACAGGTGCTGGAGTTCAAGCAGGCGGTGCGGGCCCTGCACCAGGCGGGGATCGAGGTGATCCTCGACGTGGTCTACAACCACACGGCCGAGGGCAACCACCTGGGTCCGACGCTCTCCTTCCGGGGTCTGGACAACGCCTCGTACTACCGGCTCGCCGACGACCCGCGCTACTACACGGACACCACGGGGACCGGGAACTCCCTGCTGATGCGCTCCCCGCACGTGCTCCAGCTGATCATGGACTCGTTGCGCTACTGGGTGACCGAGATGCATGTGGACGGGTTCCGCTTCGATCTGGCCGCCACGCTGGCCCGGCAGTTCCACGAGGTGGACCGGCTGTCCTCGTTCTTCGACCTGGTGCAGCAGGATCCGGTGGTCAGCCAGGTGAAGCTGATCGCCGAACCGTGGGACGTGGGCGAGGGCGGCTACCAGGTGGGGAACTTCCCGCCGCTGTGGACCGAGTGGAACGGCAAGTACCGCGACACGGTGCGCGATCTGTGGCGCGGCGAGCCGCGCACCCTCGCCGAGTTCGCCGGCCGGCTGACCGGCTCCTCGGACCTGTACCAGGACGACGGGCGGCGGCCGCTCGCCTCGATCAACTTCACCACCTGCCACGACGGTTTCACCCTGCACGATCTGGTCGCGTACAACGACAAGCACAACGAGGCCAACGGGGAGGGGAACCGGGACGGCGAGAGCCACAACCGGTCGTGGAACTGCGGCGCGGAGGGCGAGACGGACCGGCCCGAGGTGCTGGAGCTGCGCGAGCGTCAGATGCGCAACTTCGTGGCCACGCTGATGCTGTCCCAGGGCGTGCCGATGCTCAGTCACGGCGACGAGTTCGGCCGCACCCAGCGGGGCAACAACAACGCCTACTGCCAGGACAGCGAGCTGTCCTGGGTGCACTGGCCGGAACCGTCCGCACCGGCGGGCTCCGACGGCGACGGTGACGGGGAGGACGGCGACGGCACCGGGGCCGTGCCCGGCAGCAGTCTGCTGGACTTCACCCGGGCCATGGTGTGGCTCCGCCGCGACCACCCGGTCTTCCGGCGCCGGCGCTTCTTCCACGGGCGGCCGGTGGAGGGCACGCACGACGAGCTCTCGGACATCGCCTGGTTCACCCCCGAGGGCGAGGAGATGACGCAGCGGGACTGGCAGGCCGCGCACGCCAAGGCGCTGACCGTCTTCCTGAACGGGCACGCCATCTCGGAGCCCGGTCCGCGCGGCGAGCGCATCTTTGACGACTCCTTCCTGCTGATGTTCAACGCGAGCGCGGAGACCCTGGAATTCGCCGTGCCGGTCAACCACGGCCGGCAGTGGCTCGCGGTCGTCGACACGGCCCGCCCGGCAGGGGTCCTCACCGGCTCCGGCCCGAAGGTGGCGGCGGGCGATCGGGTGACGCTGGTGGGCCGCAGCATGGTGGTGCTCCAGCGTCCCGCGTAGGGGCGGGGCGCGCGAGGCCACCGGTCGGGTCTTGCGCGCGGGGCCGCCGGTCGGGGCCTTGTGCGCGCCGCCGTGACACAGGCGGCCCGGATCTGGGTACGAACGCCCCATGACGCCTTCCGCCACCTACCGGCTCCAGCTCCAGCCGGAGTTCCCGTTCCCGGCCGCCGAGGCCGCCGTCCCGTACCTCGCCTCGCTCGGCGTCTCGCATCTGCATCTGTCCCCGGTCCTGGAGGCCGTTCCCGGCTCCCGGCACGGCTACGACGTCGTCGACCACGGCCGGGTCCGCGCCGAGCTGGGCGGCGAGGAGGGGCTGCGGCGGCTCGCCCGCACCGCGCGGGAGCACGGTCTCGGCCTCGTCCTGGACATCGTGCCGAACCACATGGCCGCCGACCCCCGGCACAACCACGCCCTGCGGGAGGTGCTGCGCGAGGGCCCCGGCTCCCCGTACGCCCGCTGGTTCGACATCGACTGGGCGGCGGGCGGCGGGCGCGTCCTGCTCCCCGTGCTCGCCGGGCGGCTCGCCGAGGAGCGGGAGCGGATGCGGGTGGACGGTGAGGTGCTGCGCTACGGGGAGCAGGAGTTCCCGCTCCGGGCCGGTACCGCGCACCTCGCCCTGCCCGAACTGCTGGACGCCCAGCACTACCGGCTCGGCTGGTGGCGGCTGGCCCGTACCGAGCTGAACTACCGGCGGTTCTTCACCGTCTCCGAGCTGATCGGGGTGCGCGTCGAGGACCCCGAGGTGTTCGAGGCGACCCACGCGAAGATCCTGGAGCTGGTCCGGGACGGGGTCGTGGAGGGGCTGAGGATCGACCACCCGGACGGGCTCGCCGACCCGGCCGGCTATCTGGAACGGCTCTCCGAGGCGGGCGGCGGGGTGTGGACGGTGGTGGAGAAGATCCTCACCGGGGCCGAACCGCTCCCCGCGAACTGGGCGGTCGCGGGGACGACGGGCTACGACGCGCTGCACCGGATCGACGGTCTGTTCACCGACTCCGAGGGCGCGGCCGCACTGCTGGGCGGCTACCGGAACCACGCGTCCCCGGCCGGGGACCGGGGCGGCTACTGGACGGGGACGGTGCGCCGGGCCGCGTACCGGGTGGTCACGCACGAGCTGGCCGCCGAGACCGGGCTGCTGGCCCGGCTGGCCGCGCGGATCTGCGACACCGACCCCGCCCTGCGCGACCACGCCCCCTGGGCCCTGCACACCGCGGTGCGCGAACTGCTGGTCCGGGTGCCGGTCTACCGGCCGTACGCGACGGCGGGCGGGCCGTGCACCCTGACGGCCGAGGCGGCGCTCGACGCGACGGCGGTGAGCGACGCCAAGGCGGCCTTCGCGGTCCGGGAGGAGGCCGCGGCCGTGGACGTCGTGCGGGAGCTGGCGCTGGGCCGGCTCGGCGGCGGCGAGGACCGCGCGGCGTTCTGCGCCCGCTTCGCCCAGACGGCGTCGGCGCTGCGGGCCAAGGCGGTCGAGGACACGGCGTACTACCGGTACGTGCCGCTGGTCGCGGCCAACGAGGTGGGCGGTGATCCGGGGCGGCCGGCGGTGGAGCCGGAGGAGTTCCACGCCTTCTGCGCCCGGCTGGCCCGCGACTGGCCCGCCACCGGCACGGTGCTGACCACCCACGACACCAAGCGCAGCGCGGACGTCCGGGCGGGTGTCGCGGTGCTCGCGCAGTGCCCCGGGGCGTGGTCGGAGCTGGTGGCCGAGCTGACCCGGACCGCGCCCGCCGCCCCCGATCCGCAACTGGCCTGGCAGGCCTGGCAGACCGCGCTCGGCTGCGTGGGAATGCCGGCCGGGGAGCGGGCGGCGCGGCTGGAGCCCGCCCTGCTGAAGGCGGTGCGCGAGTCGGGGCTCTTCACCAGCTGGACCGAGCCCGATCCGGTCTACGAGCGGGTGGTGACCGACTTCGTGGGCGCCGGTCCGGCCGCCGTCACCGGTCCGGCGAGGGCCCTCCTGGAGCGGTTCGCGGCCACGCTCGCCCCCCATGTGCGCTCCCAGGTCCTGGGCGCGGCGCTGGTGCATCTGACGATGCCCGGGGTGCCGGACCTCTACCAGGGCACCGAACGGGAGTACCTGGCCCTCGTCGACCCGGACAACCGGCGCCCGTTCGCCCCGCCCGGAGACGGCGCGCCCGTCGACGACAAGGCCGCCCTGACGACGACGGTGCTGCGGCTGCGCCGGGAGCGGCCCGAGGTGTTCGGCGAGTCCGGAACGTACGCCCCGCTGACCGCGTCCGGTCCGGCGGCCGGGCACTGTCTGGCGTTCTGCCGCTCGGGCGAGGTGGTCACGGCCGTGACCCGGCTGTCGCTGCGGCTGGCGGAGTCCGGCGGCTGGCGGGAGACCGCGCTGAGGCTGCCGGACGACGGGGTGTGGAGCGAACTGCTGACCCCGGGCCGGAAGTTCTCCGGCGGCGCGGTGGACGCCGGGGAACTGTTCGCAGAGCGCCCGGTGGCGCTGCTGGTCCGGGGTGTCCGGGCGGACGGGGAGGACTGACGGGCCTCTCCGGCCGTACCTCTCAGGGCCGTACGAGCAGGGAGCGCGGCCCCCGGGTGAGGAGGCCGGTCGCGGCGGGGCGGAAGCCCTCCGCCCAGCGCAGGCCCGGCATCGCGTCGAGGAGGGCGCGCAGCCCCTCCTCCGCCTCCAGGCGGCCGAGGGCCACGGCGGGGCAGCCGGCCGGGCCGGGCAGGCCGCGGTCCTGGTCGCGGCGGAAGGGGTCGAAGACGTCCGGGGCGGCGAAGCGTTCCGGGTCGCGCCCGGCGGAGCCCGGGAGGCAGGCGACGGGGGCGCCGGCCGGGAGGGTGCCGCCGCTGAGGGTGACCTCGGTGAGGGTGCGGCGCAGGACGACCTGGACGGGCGGATCGCGGCGCAGCGACTCCGTCCAGGCCCGGCCGGCGAGCGCGGGTTCGACGCGCAGGGCGGCCAGCAGGTCGGGGTCGTCGAGCAGATTGGCGAGGAGCGAGGCGAGCGCGGTCTCGCGCAGTCCGGTGTGCCGGGTGCAGGGTCCCGCGTCGGCCGGCGTGCCGGGCAGCCGGACCGTGGCGAAGCCGCCCGAGCCGGCGGGCAGCCAGCGGCAGAACTCCTCGACCAGATCGGCCCGGTCGCGTCCGGCGATGCGGCGGGCGAGGACATGGGCGGTCCGCTCGACGCGTTCGGCGACGGCCCGGGGCACGGTGCCGGTCTCCACGGCGTAGCGGTCGCGGGGCAGGCAGCGGTAGCTCCCGTGGCAGAGGCCGACCGGTGCCGGTCCGCCGCGCGGCGCCCCGTCGTGCGGGAAGCCCGCGAAGCGGGGGTCGGTGAGCGCGGCGGCCACGTCGTCGTACCGGCTGACCAGCCAGGCGCCCAGCGGGGCGTCGTAGCTCAGCGGGTGCTTTTCGCGCAGCACCCGGTAGAGGCGGTACGGGTCGTGCGCGGCGCCCGGTGCGAGGAGGCTGGGCCCGGCGCCGGTGCGGCGGCGGAGCGCGGCCGGCCGCCGGGCGGAGCGGTGTTCGGGCGAAGGCGTCGGGGCCGGTATCTCTCCGGGCGCGTCGGCCTGCATGGCGTACCCCCGGGGTGTCGGGCGCGCCGGTGGGCGGCGCGGTCCCCCTCAGGGGATCACCCGGCCGGTCCCGTCGCAGTCGGCGTACGGCCGTCCGGGTGACGGGCCGGGGTCACGAAGGGGCGCGGCCGGGGGTGCGGGGGTCCGGCGGGCGGGTGGAGCGCAGGAGTTCGGTGAAGGCGGCGGCCGCGCCGGTCAGCTCGACGCGGGAGAACACCGCGAGCGGCCGCGACCAGGGCGGGTCGACGGCGAGGACCGCGCAGTCCTCGCCGACGGCGCCGCGCACCATGTGGGCGGGGGCCGTCGCGACACCGACACCGGCCGCCGCCATGCGGACGGCGGTCGAGGTGTGCTCGGTGCGCACGGCGGTGCGGGGTTCGAATCCGGCGCGGGCGCAGGCCAGGTCGAGGAAGGGGCGGCCCTGCACGACCGGTTCCATGGCGCAGCGCACCCAGGGCCGGCCGGCCAGTTCGGCGAGGCGGACCGAGGTCCGGCCGGCGAGCGGGTCGTCGAAGGGGACGACCAGCACGATGTCCTCGGCCCCGACCGGGACGACCGGTCCGGGCCATCCGGCGGGCGGCGGGCCGACGGCGAGGTCGGCGGTGCCGCGCTCGACGTGCTCCTCCAGCGCGTCGGTCGCGGCGTACTCGTGCAGGACCAGGGCGGCACCGGGGTGGGCCGCGCGCCAGCGTGCGAAGACGTCGGGGAGGATGCCGACGGCGATGGCGTGGACGGTGGCGATGTGCAGTTCGCCGCCCTCGGCCCCGGCCGCGGCGCGGGCCGCCCGCCCGGCCTGGGCGGCGCTGCGCACGGCGCGTTCCGCGTGCGGGAGGAAGGCGCGGCCCATCGGGGTCGGCCGCACGCCCCGGGGCAGCCGTTCCAGCAGGGCGCCGCCCACCTCCCGTTCCAGCGCCTTGATCTGGTGGGAGAGGGCGGGCTGGGTGACGTGGAGGAGTGCGGCGGCCCGGGTGAAGGAGGCCTCCTCGACGACCGCGACGAAGTACTCCATCTGACGCAGGCTCACCGTCCGCTCCCCCGCTCCCCGTCATGAACGATGTGCATGGCGGCCACACAAACATTGCCTTGGACTCATGGCAAGGGCCGGGCGGAGGCTGGGGGCATGACAGGGACGAAGCGGGTGCGCGGGACCGATGTGGTGGTCGTCGGCGGGGGTACGGGCGGCTACTCGACGGCGCTGAGGGCGGCGGCGCTGGGACTGGAGGTGGTGCTGGCCGAGCGGGACGAGGTGGGCGGCACCTGTCTGCACCGGGGCTGCGTCCCCAGCAAGGCGATGCTGCACGCGGCCGAGCTGGTGGACGGCATCGCGGAGGCCCGTGAGCGGTGGGGCGTGAAGGCGGTGCTGGACTCCGTGGACTGGCCGGCGCTGACCGCCACCCGGGACGACATCGTGACCCGCAACCACCGGGGCGTCCTCGGTCATCTGGCGCACGCGGGGGTCGAAGTGGTCCGTGGGAGCGCCGCGTTGACGGGGCCGCGCGGGGTCCGGATCGAGGGGTACGGGGAGGTCGTCGCCCGGCGCGGGATCGTGCTCGCCACGGGGTCGCGGCCGAGGACGCTGCCGGGGCTGCCGGCCGACGGGCGGCGCGTGGTGACCAGTGACGACGCCCTGTTCGCACCCGGTCTGCCGGATTCGGTCCTGGTCCTGGGCGGTGGGGCGATCGGCGTCGAGTACGCCTCGCTGCACCGGTCGATGGGGGCGCACGTGACCCTGGTGGAGGCGGCGGAGCGGCTGGTGCCGCTGGAGGACGCCGATGTGTCGCGCCATCTGACGCGCGGGCTGAAGCGGCGCGGGATCGATGTGCGGGTGGGTTCGCGGCTGCTGGACACGACGCTGCTGGAGGACGGGGTGCGTGCCACGGTCCGCACCCCGCGCGGCGAGAGCCGGACGGTGGAGGCACGGCGGCTGCTGGTCGCGGTGGGCCGGGTCCCGGTGACGGACGGTCTGGGGCTGGCGGCGGGGCTGGCCGCGGACGGGCGCGGATATGTGGCACCGGCCGACTGGGCGCGGCTGGAGACGCCGGTGCCGGGCATCCACGTGGTGGGCGATCTGCTGCCGCCGCCCTCGCTCGGGCTGGCCCACGCCTCGTTCGCCGAGGGGATGGTGGTGGCCGAGACGCTGGCGGGGCTGCGTCCGGCGCCGGTGGACTACGCGGCGGTGCCCCGGGTCACGTACTCCTCGCCGCAGACGGCGGCGGTCGGCCTGTCCGAGGCGGCGGCCCGGGACGCGGGGCACGAGGTGGTGGTCAACACGATGCCGCTGTCGGCGGTGGCCAAGGGGCTGGTGCACGGGCAGGGCGGCATGGTGAAGGTGGTCGCGGAGCGGGGCGGCCGGGTCCTCGGGGTGCATCTGGTCGGGCCGCATGTCTCTGAGATGGTCGCCGAGAGCCAGCTGATCGTCGGCTGGGACGCCGAGCCGTCGGACGTGGCCCGCCACGTCCACCCCCATCCGACGCTCTCCGAGGCGGTCGGCGAGGCCTTCCTGACGCTGGCGGGCCGGGGCCTGCACCAGCAGGCGTGAACGGGCGCGGGGCCGCGGGCACGCGCGACTGCGGTCAGGCCGGTGGGCGCAGGGCGGGGGCGGCGAGGCGGAAGGCCATCCGCCCGAAGCTCACCTGGTCGCCGTCGCGCACGGGCACGGTCCCGGTGACGCGCTGCCCGTTGACACACGTGCCGTTGGTCGAACCGAGGTCGCGCAGGGTCCACCGGCCGCCGTGCGCGATGAGTTCGGCGTGCATCCGGGAGACCGTCTCGTGGGTGAGGCGCAGTCCGTTGCCGGGGTCGCGGCCGATCAGCAGCGGATGCGGACTCGGGGCCGGCAGCAGCAGCTTCGGCAGGCGTTCCGCCCGCCACGCCCGGCGCACCCGCTCGGGGAAGCCGGAGATCCCGCCCACGACCCGGACCAGCTGCCGCGACCAGCGGCCCTCGCCCTCCAGATCGGCGGTGAGCGCGTCCAGTTCCTCGACGCGGCTCGCGTGCAGCGCCAGTTCCATGCGGCGCATGAAGGTGTCGTGGGAGAGCCTGCCCTGGGCCGCGCCCTCCCTGAGCACACCGAGGACACGGTCGCGCTGGGCGTCGGACAGCCGCACGGGGTACGTGTGGGACTCGAAGGAGGACGTCACAGCACCGATTGTCGGGCCGAGGCCCCCGGGGTGTCCAGAACAACCCTGTTTTCCGCCCGCCCGTACCTCCCCGGCGGCTCTGACCTGGGCGGTGGGCAACGGATATCGAGCGGCGGCGGTCGGCGGACGTTGCTAGGGTCGGCCGGCGCGTGGAGGGCGGAGGAAGGAGCGGGGCCGGGTGCGCGCAGCTGCAAGGCGGAGGATTGAGTCATGGCGGAGCCATGGTGATTGACGACAACGCCGCAGATGCACGTGCCCGGCCCCGCGACGCCGCCCTCCACGCGCCGGCCGACCCTGAGGTCGGCCGCCGTGCGCTCGGCGACCTGCCGTGACGCGCCTTTCCGTCCCTGGGGGATACGTGCCCGACGCACCACTCGATCTGACCGTCCGTCCGCTCACCGGGCCCGAGGAGCTCGGCCTGTTCTGCTCGTTGCCCTATGTCCTCGACCACGAACTCGCGGACGATCTCGCGACGGGCCGCCGCCGGCCCGAGTGGATGTGGGTGGCGCTGCGCGGTGACCGGGTGGTGGCGAGGATCGCCTGGTGGAGCAGGGACGGTGCCGCGCCGCTGCTGCTCGACTTCTTCGACCTGGACGACACGCTGCCGGAGCCGGAGCGGGGCGAGGCCGGGCTGCGGCTGGTGGAGACGGCGACCGCCGCCGTCGTGCCGGCCGGCGCCCCGCGGCCGGAGTACGGACGCTTCGTGCCGCCGGACTGGCGGGAGGACCCGGCGGCCCGTGATGTCGTGGAGGCCCGGATCCGGGTCATGGAGCGCACCGGGGCCCGGATGCTGGTGGAGCGGCTGCGGCTGGAGTGGCGGGCGGGGACGCCGGTGCCGGCCGGCTCCGGCCGGCTGCGGTTCCGCGAGGTGACCGGCCGGGAGGATCTGCTCGCCCTGATGACCCCGGTCCTGGAAGGCACCCTGGACGCCCACGGGCAACAGGACCTGGCCTCGGGCCTGACGCCCCGCGAGGCGGCGGAGAAGCACTACGACGAGGAGCTGGCCGGCTACACCACCCCGCGCGCGTGGTGGCGGATCGCGGAACTCCCGGACGGCTCCCCCGTCGGCTTCGTGATCCCGGCGCGCAACAGCTACAACCCGATCATCGCGTACATCGGCGTGCTGCCGGAACAACGCGGTCACGGCTACATCGACGAGCTGCTCGCCGAGGGCACCCGGGTGCTCGCCGCCCAGGACGGGGTGGAGCGCGTCCGGGCGGCCACCGACCTCGGCAACGTACCGATGGCGAAGTCCTTCGCCCGGCTGGGCTACGTGAACTTCGAGCGGGCCTTCGACATGGTCTGGGACGACTGACGGAGGCTCATCTGCCCGACGAGCGCTGTGCCTTGATGACGTCGCGGTACCAGGCGTAGGAGTCCTTCGGGGTGCGGCGCAGCGTCTCGTAGTCGATGTGGACCAGGCCGAAGCGCTTGCTGACGCCCTCGGTCCACTCGATGTTGTCGGTGAGCGACCAGGTGAAGTAGCCGCGGACGTCGACGCCCGCGTCGATGGCCTCGCGCAGCGCCCCGAGGTGGCCGTCGAGGAAGGCGATGCGGCGGGCGTCGTTGGCGGGTTCGTCGACGGCGCAGCCGTTCTCCGTGATGTAGAGCGGCGGGAGCCGGTCGCCGTAGCGGTCCTTCAGCTGGACGAGGGTCTCGCGCAGTCCGTCGGGGACGACGGGCCAGCCGAAGTCCGTCTTCTCGTAGCCCTCGATCTCCCGGATGCCGAAGGGCAGTTCGGCGGGCATGCCGAATCCGGCGAAGGTGTCGAGGGCGTCCGGCCGGGGGGCGCCGACCAGCGTCGGGTTGTAGTAGTTGACGCCGTACCAGTCGAGCCGGGCGGAGATGGTGCGCAGGTCGTCCTGGACGGGTCCCGGCATCAGCGCGGCGAAGTTCTCGTCCGGGTAGCGCCCGGTGAGGAGCGGGTCGGCGAACAGCCGGTTGGTGAGGGTGTCGTACAGCTCGGCGGCGAAGCGGTCCTCGTCGGTGTCGCCGGCCGTCCAGACCGGCGAGTGCGAGACGGCTATGCCGATGTTGTCGGCGCCCGCCGCGCGCAGGGCGCGGACCGCCAGTCCGTGGGCGAGGAGCTGGTGGTGGGCGGCGGGGAGCGCGTCGAAGAGGAGGGTGCGGCCGGGGGCGTGCTCGCCGAGCGCGTAGCCGAGCAGGGTCACCTCGGCGGGCTCGTTGAGGGTGATCCACATGGGGACCCGGTCGGCGAGCCGTTCGGCGACGATGCCGGCGTACTCGGCGAAGCGGTAGGCGGTGTCCCGGTCCAGCCAGCCGCCGGCCTCGTCCAGCGGGAGCGGGGTGTCCCAGTGGTAGAGGGTGGGGGCCGGGGTGATGCCGTGGGCGCAGAGTTCGTCGACGAGACGGTCGTAGAAGTCGAGGCCCTGGGGGTTGACCGGCCCGCTGCCGCCGGGCACCACGCGCGGCCAGCTCACCGAGAAGCGGAAGGCGTCGGCACCGAGCCCGGCGAGCAGGGCGACGTCCTCGCGGTAGTGCCGGTGGAAGCCGGTGCCGCGGGTGGTGTCGGTGCCGTCCTTGATGCGTCCGGGCTGGGCGGCGAAGGCGTCCCAGCCGGAGGGGCCCTTGCCGTCGGCGTCGACGGCGCCCTCCGTCTGGAAGGCGGAGGCGGAGGCTCCCCAGAGGAAGCCGGGCGGGAACGGCGGGACAGTCATCGCGGCCTCCACAGCCGTACGAGGTGAGTAGGGCAACCTGACCGGGCAGTGATCAGAACCAGACCCTAACGGCCGGTAACGTCCCCGATCCAGCGTCCTGGAGAAGAGAGCGGGGCTTCGGCGGGCCGGCACACGGAGACGAGGGAGCACCGCATGCTGTTCGAGGTTTGGGCCCCGGAGGCGGAGTCGGCCGTTCTGCGGCTGGCCGGTGAGGCGCGGACGATGCGGCCCGATCCGGAGCGCGCGGGCTGGTGGACCGCGGAGGCGGAGGCCGCCGACGGCGACCGGTACGGCTTCCGGCTGGACGGCGGCCCGGTGCGCCCCGATCCGCGCTCGCGCCGCCAGCCGGACGGCCCGGACGGCGAGAGCGCGGTCGTGGACCACGAGGCGTTCGGCTGGCGGTCCGACTGGGCGGGGCGCGGACTGCCGGGCGCCGTGCTGTACGAGCTGCACATCGGCACGTACACCCCGGAGGGCACCTTCGACGCGGCGGCGGCCCGGCTGGGGCATCTGGCCGAACTGGGTGTCACGCATGTGTCGCTGATGCCGGTCTGCCCGTTCCCCGGGGTCCACGGCTGGGGGTACGAGGGGGTGTCGCTGTGGGCCGTGCACGAACCGTACGGCGGCCCGGAGGGGCTGAAGCGCTTTGTCGACACGGCGCACGGGCTGGGGCTCGCCGTGGTGCTGGACGTGGTCCACAACCACCTCGGCCCGTCGGGCAACCACCTGCCCGCGTTCGGCCCGTACTTCACCGAGACGCACCACACCCCGTGGGGCGCCGCGGTCAATCTGGACGCGGCGGGCTCGGACGAGGTGCGGGCGTTCCTGCGGGGCAGCGCGCTGGCCTGGCTGCGCGACTACCGGCTGGACGGACTGCGGCTGGACGCCGTGCACGCGCTGGCCGACACCCGGGCGCTGACCTTCCTGGAGGAGCTGTCCGCCGCCACGGACGCGCTCGCCGCGGAGCTGGGCCGGCCGCTCGCCCTGATCGCCGAGTCCGATCTCTGCGATCCGAGGACGACGGCGCCGCGTGAGGAGGGCGGTCTCGGGCTGCACGCGCAGTGGAACGACGACTTCCACCACGGTCTGCACACCGCGCTGACGGGCGAGTCGCAGGGCTACTACGCGGACTTCGCGCGGGCGCCGCTGGCCGGGCTCGCCAAGACGGTGACGCACGCCTTCTTCCACGACGGCACGTACTCCGGCTTCCGGGGCCGCCGGCACGGCCGTCCGGTCGACGTGACCCGTGTCCCCGCCCACCGCTTCGTCGGCTACGCCCAGACCCATGACCAGATCGGCAACCGGGCCCTCGGCGACCGGTTGTCCGCGACGCTCTCCCCCGGTCTGCTGGCCTGCGCCGCCGCGCTGGTGCTGACCGGCCCGTTCACCCCGATGCTGTTCATGGGCGAGGAGTGGGGTGCCCGGACGCCCTGGCAGTTCTTCACCGACCACACCGATCCGGAGCTGGCCGAGGCCGTGCGCACCGGCCGGCGGCGGGAGTTCGCGGCGCACGGCTGGACGGCGGAGGAGATCCCCGATCCGCAGGACCCCGCCACCCGCGACCGCTCCTGTCTGGACTGGGAGGAGCCGGGGCGCGAACCGCACGCCCGGCTGCACGCCTGGTACCGCGAGCTGATCGCACTGCGCCGGGCCCTGCCGGACCTCGGCGATCCGGACCTGGGCGCGGTGCGCACGGCGTACGACGACGACGCCCGCTGGCTGGTGCTGCGCCGGGGCGAGCTGCGGATCGCGGTGAACCTCGGCGAGAAGCCCGCCACGATCCCGCTGGGCGGCGGGGGCCGGGTGGTGGCCGCCTGGCTGCCCGTCGACCCGCCCGGGGCGGACGGGACGCTGCGGCTGCCGGCGGAGTCCTGCGTGGTGCTGTCCGACGTCTGACGCCGTACGGGGACGGGGCGGGCGCTACTCGACGATCGCCATTTCCCGGGCGGTCGCGTTGAGGCGGCGCCCGCCGTCCTCGGTGACGGTGACGATGTCCTCGATGCGGACGCCGAAGCGGCCCGGCAGATAGATGCCGGGCTCCACGGAGAAGCACATGCCGGGCACCAGCGGCTGCTCCTCGCCCTCGATCATGTACGGCGGTTCATGGGTGGTGACGCCGATGCCGTGGCCGGTGCGGTGGATGAAGCGCTCCCCGTAGCCGAACTCGGTGATGACGGCGCGGGCCGCGCGGTCGACCTCCTGGCAGGCGACTCCGGGCCGCACCGCCGCGCAGCCGGCCTCCTGGGCCTCGCGCACGATGTCGTGGACCCGCTGCTCCTCCGGGGTGGGTTCGCCGACGTGGACGGTGCGGGAGGTGTCGGAGCCGTAGCCGTGCTTGAGTCCGCCGAAGTCGAGGACGACCATGTCGCCGCGTTCGATGGTGCGCTCCCCCGCCTCGTGGTGCGGATTGGCGCCGTTGGGTCCGGAGCCGACGACCGTGAAGTCGACCTGGGAGTGCCCGTGCGCGGTGAGCAGCCGGGCGAGGTCGGCGGCGACCTCGGTCTCCTTGCGGCCGGCGAAGCGGACCGTGAGGATCTCCTCGTACGCGGCGTCGGCGGCGGCGCCGGCCGCGGCGATCCGCTCCAGTTCGTGGGCGTCCTTCACGGCGCGCAGCATGGGCAGCGCGTCGGTGAGCGAGGTGTAGGTGGTGTCGGGCAACTGCCGCTGGAGGCCCAGCAGATGCATCGCCCAGGCGTTGTCGCTGATCCCGAAGCGGCCCCGGGCGTCGAGCAGCGGGGCGGTCACGGCGTAGGGGTCCTTGCCGTCGGTCCAGTCGCGGAGGGTCAGCGCGGGGGCGCCGGCGGCGCGCTCCGCGTCCGGGGCCTCCAGGGTGGGCACGACGAGCACGGGGTCCTGCCCGGCGGCGAGGACGAGCACGGTGAGGCGTTCGGTGATGGCGGTGGGCCGGTATCCGGTCAGATGGACGAGGTCCGGGCCGGGGGCGACGAGGACGCCGGCCAGTCCGGCGGCCGCGGCGCTCTCGGCGGCCCGCTCCATCCGGGCCCGGTAGTCGTCTGCGGTGAACGGCGCGGGCGCTTCGGATCGGGGCATGCGGAACCTCCTGGCGGCACGGAACGGCTCTCCGTATCCTGCCCGTCCGCGCCCCGCTCCGCGAGCCGGACCGCGGGCGTGCGCGGCCTCACGGGCCGGGCGGCACCTTCCGGACACGGCCCCGGTGTACGACGAGGTCGGCGCGGGCGCGTCCCGGGGCGACCAGCCGGGCGTTCGCCTCGTCGGAGCGGGCCACCCACCGCTCGGCGGCCAGCGGGGACCGGCCGTACCGCACATGCCGCTCGACCAGTCCGCGCACCCGCAGCTCGTCGTCGGCCTCCAGGAACCAGGCCTCGTCGAGCAGGTCCCGCACCGGCGCCCAGGGCCCCTCCCCGTACAGCAGGTAGTTCCCCTCGGTGACGACCAGCGGGACCTCCGGGGGTACGGGGACGGATCCGGCGACCGGCTCCTCCAGGGCGCGGTCGAAGGCGGGGGCGTAGACGACGGTGCCCGGTTCGGGGGTGCGCAGCCGGCGGAGCAGCGCGGTGTAGCCGGCCGCGTCGAAGGTGTCGGGGGCGCCCTTGCGGTCCGCGCGGCCGAGGCGGTCCAGTTCGGCCCCGGCGAGGTGGAAGCCGTCCATCGGGACGAGCACCGCGAGCGGTCCGAGCGCTTCGGTGATGCGGGCCGCGAGCGTCGACTTCCCGGCGCCGGGCGGTCCGGCGATGCCCAGTACCCGCCGCCCACCGGCACCTGCGAGCCGGCGGGCGCGTTCGATGAGCCGGGCCCGGGTGGCGGGGTCGGTGAGGTCCATGCCGGACAGTGTCGCGCGCGGGGCGGGTGCGCCGGGTGCGTACGCCCTTCACAGGACCGTCTCCGCTTGTCATGCTCCGCCCATGAACGCGAACGGAACGCACGGGGTGTACGAAGCGAGGTACGGCTGGAACCCCAGGACGGTGGGGGTGGTCGCGGTGGCCGTCGTCTTCACGGTGCTGCTGATCGTGCTCGACGTGTCGGCGCCGATGCGGTGGGCGGGGATCGTCCTGTTCGGCGGGGGCGGGCTGCTGATGGCGTACGGCGCGCTGAGCCGCAGGGCCGCGTTCCGGGTGGACGCGGACGGGGTGCTGCTGGGCGGGTCGCCGGTCCGCTACCGGGCGACGACGGCGCGCGTGCCGTGGGAGGACGTCGCGGCGGTGGTGCTCTGGCGGCAGACCGTCCCGGGGAGCGGCATGGAGTGGATCGGGGTCGCCTGCCGGCCGGGGGCCGCCCCGCCGCCCGGACCGGGTCGGGGCACCCTGGCGCGCGCCACGCTGCGCGCCCTCGTCCCGCACGTGCCCGAGGACGTGGTGCTGGCCTCGCGGGCGGTGAACGGCTGGCGGCTGGACCGGGACGCGCTCACCGCGGCGGTGGGCACCTTCGCGCCGGGCGTCCCGGTGGTGCGCGCGGAGTAGCACCGTCCGGCGGCGGCCGTCAGTGGGACGCCCGGCCCTCCAGATAGGCGAGGACGGCGAGGACCCGGCGGTGGACGGAGCCGTCGTCGGCCTCCAGGCCGAGCTTGGCGAAGATGGAGCCGATGTGCTTGCTCACCGCCCGTTCGGTGACGACGAGTTCGGCGGCGATGGTGCCGTTCGCCTTGCCCTGGGCCATCAGTTCCAGGACCTCGCGCTCGCGCGGGGTGAGGCTCATGAGGGGCTGCGCGGACGCCTTGCGGCTGAGGAGCTGGCCGACCACCTCGGGGTCGAGCGCGGTGCCGCCCGCCACCACGCGGTCCAGGGCCTCCAGGAACTCGTCGACCCGGCCCACCCGGTCCTTGAGGAGATAGCCGATGCCCTGCGCGCCCCGGGCGAGGAGTTCGGCCGCGTACGTCTCCTCGACGTACTGGGAGAGGACCAGGATCGGCAGTCCGGGCAGCTGTTCGCGGGCGGCGACGGCGGCACGCAGTCCCTCGTCGCGGAAGGTCGGGGGCAGGCGCACGTCGAGGACGGCGGCGTCCGGGCGGTGTTCGAGCAGGGCCGGCAGGACCTCGGGGCCGGCCACCGCGTCGGCCACGACCTCGTGGCCGGAGCTGGTGAGGAGCAGGATCAGCCCCTCCCGCAGCAGGGCGTTGTCCTCGGCGATCACGATCCGCACGGCAGTTCCACCTCGATGTCCGTCGGCCCCCCGAGGGGGCTGCTGATGCGGGTGGTGCCGTCCAGGGCGGCGATGCGCCGTCTGATCCCGACCAGTCCGCTGCCGCCGCGTTCCTCCGCGCCGCCGCGTCCATCGTCGCCGATGGTGACGGACAGCGTGTCGGTGCCCCGGCCGATCCGCACGGTCGCGGCCGTCGCGCCGCTGTGCTTGCCGATGTTGGTGAGGGCCTCGGCCACCACGAAGTAGGCGGCGGCCTCGACGGCGGCGGGCAGCCGGTTCGTCTCGTCGATCCCGTCGAGGTCCACGGCGACCGGGACGGCGCAGTCGGCCGCCAGCGCCCGTACCGCGCCCGCGAGTCCCCGGTCGGTGAGGACCGGCGGATGGATGCCGCGCACCACGTGCCGCAGCTCCGCGAGTGCGGCGTCGACCCCGTCCTGGGCCTCGTCGAGGCGCTGCCGGGCGGCGGCCGGATCACGGTCCAGAAGCTGTTTGGCCAGACCGATGCGCATCGACAGGGCGACGATCCGGGCCTGCGCGCCGTCGTGCAGATCCCGTTCGATGCGACGGAGTTCGGCACCGTGCGCCTCGACCGCTCCGGCCCGGCTCTCCGTCAGTTCCGCGACGCGTTCGGCGAGCGCGGCGGACTGCGGCGGGGTGAGCAGCGCCCGGGTCCAGTCGGCCGCGAGCCGGGCGAGGACGGGGTGCCAGCGCAGCACGAGACCGGGCCGCTCGGGCGGCTCGGTGCCGTACTCGTCGGCGGCCCGGCGGTCCAGCAGGTGCATCACCGGCAGCACGGCCCCGTCGACCAGCAGCCCCACCGGCCACAGCACCATCGTGGCGTAGCCCAGGAGATTGCCCGCGAGCGCCTGGAACGGCAGCCACAGCGCCTCGCGGCGCACGACGGGATCGGTGAGCACCCGCCGCACCCGCTCGCCGAGTTCGCCGCCGTCGTACGGGACGGGGGCGATCGGGCGGCAGGGCACGCCCAGGTACGCCGCGGCCCTGCGCCGTTCGAACTCCGCGCAGCGGTGCAGCACCTTCGCCGCCTCCGGCAGCGCGGGCAGCCCGATGAGCACGGCGGCGAAGAGCAGCACCGCCACCACCAGGAACGTGGCGACGTAGGCGCAGAGCGCGACCGGGATGCCGATGAGCAGATAGTGCGAGGCCCGCCAGGATCTGCGGATCGCGGTCGTCAGCGGGGCGGGGGCGGTGCTCATGTCGCACCACGGTACGGGGGCGGGCCCGTCCCCGGAGGAGGGACGGCCCCCGGGCCGGGGGTGTAGCCCGCTGTACCCCCGCCCGGGAGCGCGCACCCTCGCCCGCACCGGGCCCCGACTTCTACCGTTTATGCAGGTCAGAAGGTACGGGGAAGGAACGAGGGGTTCACGGTGGAGACAACCACGACGGTGCGCGCGGCGGCGCTGGAGCTGGCGGCGGTGACCCGGCGGCACGGACGGCGGGGCAGCGGCCGGGAGACGGTCGCGCTGGACGCGGTGAGCTGCGCGGTGCCGGTGGGCAGTTTCACCGCCGTGGTCGGGCCCTCGGGCTCCGGCAAGAGCACGCTGCTCCAGTGCGCGGCGGGCCTGGACCGGCCGACCTCGGGGACGGTACGGATCGCGGGCACCGATCTCGGCTCGCTCTCCGAGGCCGCCCTCACCCGGCTGCGGCGGGACCGGATCGGTTTCGTCTTCCAGTCCCACGCGCTCAATCTGGTGCCCTCGCTGTCCATCGTGGAGAACGTGGTGCTGCCGCTGGTCCTGGCCGGGGCCGATCCGCAGGACGGAGGGGTGCGGGACCGGGGACGGCTGCTGCTGGACCGGGTGGGGCTGTCCGGGCGGGCGGGCGACGCGCCGGGCACGCTCTCCGGCGGCCAGCAGCAGCGGGTCGCGGTGGCCCGTGCGCTGGTGACCGAGCCCGATGTCGTCTTCGCCGACGAGCCGACCGCGTCCCTGGACCCGGAGGCGGCGGCGCTGGTGCTCGGTCTGCTGCGGGACGCGGTGCGGCTGGACGGCCGTACGGTCGTGATGGTCACCCATGATCCGGTGGCGGCGAGCTGGGCGGACACCGTGCTGACGATGGACGGGGGCCGGCTGCGATGAGCCGCACCGCGACACGGACGGACCGGAACCACGACGTGCGCCGCCCCGGCCCCCCGGTGCGGCGCGGAGCCGTGCGGCACGGGGTGCGGCGGGCCTCGGCCTTCCTGGCCCGCCGTTCCCTGACGCACCACCGGAGGGCCTGGGCGGCGGTGTTCGCGTCGGCGGTCGCCGCCTCGGCGCTGCTCGGCGCGTTCGCCCTGGTGATCGGGGCGCTGCTGCTGGCGCGGCCCCCGGTGGAGCGCTACACCGGCGCGGACGCGGTCGTGGTGGCCGACCAGCGCGTCACGTACACCGCGAAGCCCTGGGGCAGCGAGCCGGAGACCGTGCGCGCGGATCTGCCGGAGCGGGTGCGGCTGGACCGTTCGGTCCTGGCCCGGGTGGCCGCCGCCGACGGCGTGGCACGGGCGGTGGCGGACGACACGGTGCCGGTGACGGCGGGCCGGGGCGTGGCGGCGGAGGGCCGCTCCTGGGAGTCCGCGGTGCTCACCCCGTACACCCTGACCGAGGGACGGGCACCGCGGACCGGCTCCGAGGTCGTCGTGGACCGCTCCCTCGCGGGGTCCGGCGGACCTGGACGGCAGATCCTGCTCCAGACGGACGGGACGCCCCGGCGGTACACCGTCACCGGGATCGCGTCCGGTGCGCACGGCGGCGGACCGGCGGTGTTCTTCACCGGGTCCCGGCTGACCGCGCTCGCCGGGCACCCCCGCACGGTGGACGCCATCGGTGTCGTCGCCGCGGACGGGGTCTCCGGCGCGGGCCTGCGCGACTCGCTGGAGCGGGCCGTGGCGGGGCGCCAGGGCGGTGAGCGCGGGCCGCGGGTGCTGACGGGGGCGGAGCGCGGGGCGGCCGAGCACCTGGGGGTGGTCGGCGGACGCGACGAGCTGATCCAGATGCTGGCGGCGATCTCCGGGACGGTCGTCATGGTCGCCCTGCTCGTGATCGCCACGACGCTGGCACAGGCCGTCCACCAGCGTTCCGGCGAACTGGCGCTGCTGCGGGCGGTCGGGGCGACGCCCCGGCAGCTCCGGTCGGCGATCGGCCGCGAGGCGGGCCGGGTGACGGCCGTCGCCGCGGTGCTGGGCGCGGTCGCCGCGGTGCCGCTGGGGCTGCTGATGCGGTCCCTGCTGGCCACGGACCCGCTGCCGCTGCCGGTCCCCTGGTGGCTGCCGTGCGCGGCGGGCACGGCCGGTGCGCTGGTCGTCGCACTGGCGGCCCGGCCGGTGGCGCTGCTTGCCGCCCGTCCGATCACCCGGATGCGCCCGGCGGCGGCGCTCGGCGCGGCACGGGCCCCGGAACCGGACCGGCCGGGCCGGCTGCGGACCGGCGCCGGGGTGCTGGCCGGGTTCGCGGGCCTCGGCTCGGCGGGCGCGGCGGCCTTCCAGGGCGGGCAGGCGGCGGCGATCGCCGCCTCGGGCGCGGCCACCTCGCTGATCATCGCGGTGGCGCTGCTCGGTCCGTGGATCGCCCGGATCGCGATGCGGGTCCTGGGCGCCCCGGCCCGGCGCACGGGCGGGGTCGCCGGCTTCCTGGCGGCCCGGTCCGCCGCCGCGCATCACCGCAGGCTCGGTGCGGCGCTCACCCCGATCGTGCTGGTCGTCGCGTTCGTCTGCGTGCAACTCGCGGCGGGCAGCACCCTGGAGCGGGCCTCCGCCCGGCAGGCGGCGGACGCGCTGCGGGCCGACCTCGTGGTGACGGGCCCCGCCACCGGCATCCCCGGGGGCGCGGCCGACGCCGTGCGCGGGGCGCCGGGGGTCACGGCGGCGACGGGTGTCCTGCGCTCGACCGTCGTCCTCGCCCACCGGGAGGCCGGCGATCCGGCGCTGGACTCCTTCCCCGTCCTCGGCGTCACCCCGGACCGGCTCACCGCGACGCTCGACCCCCGGGTGACCGACGGCGACCTCTCCCGGCTCACCGGCCGGAACACGATCGCCCTCGGCGAGGACCGCGCCGACAGCCTCGGGGCCGGCGTCGGCGACCGGGTGCGGCTGCGCCTCGGCGACGGCGCACAGATCCGGCCCACCGTCGTCGCGGTCTACGAACGGTCGCTGGGCGTCGGCGAGTTCCTGCTGCCCCGCCAGGCCCTCACCGGCCATGTCACCGCCCCGCACGACCAGCGGATCCTCGTCCGCTCGACGGGCGGCGCGGACACGGCGGCGGCCGTACGGCGCGCCCTGGCCCCCTACGCGGGTCTCTCGGTCCGCCCGGCGGCCCCGGACGACGTCCGGATCTCCCCGTCGGCGGACGACGACGAGGCGCTGGACATCATCGGCGTCGGCGTGATCGGCGGCTTCGCCCTCCTCGCGGTGGTCAGCACCCTCGCCCTCATCACCGCCGGCCGGCGCCCCGAATTCCGCCTGCTGCGCCTGGTCGGCGCGGGCCGCGCCCAGGTCTGGCGGATGCGCCTCGTCGAAACGGTCCTGGTCACCGTGGCCGGCCTGCTCATCGGCACCGCCGTCGCCGCCGTCCCCCTCCTCGCGTTCGCCCTGCCCGTGACGGGCGGACTGCCCTATCTGCCGCCCGAGCGCTACGTCCTCCTGGCGCTCACCGTCGCGGCGGCCGCGACGGCGGGCACGCTGCTGCCGGGGCGGAGCGGCGCCACGAAGGGACGGAGGTAGCGGGGCGGGGGGCCGAGCCGGGCAGCCCGGGCATGTCAGTCGCCCCCGCCCCGCTCCGGCCCCCCACCCAGCAGGTCGTCGGCCGCCGCCCCCACCAGGGCGTCCAGGACCGGGGCGATGAGCGGATGGCTCTCCGTGCCGCGGCGGACGGCGGCGAAGACGCGGCGGGTCGGGGCGGTGCCGCGGACCGGGCGGACCACGGCGCCGGGCGGGGTGGTGCCGCTGAGGGCGG
The DNA here is from genome assembly GCF_055559335.1 of Streptomyces sp. NPDC024555. NCBI lineage: Bacteria > Bacillati > Actinomycetota > Actinomycetes > Kitasatosporales > Streptomycetaceae > Streptomyces > Streptomyces sp. NPDC024555. The sequence goes on along the minus strand of NZ_JBVHKV010000003.1, from coordinate 217,666 downwards.
AGCGGGGGACGAGGGCCACGCCCGCTCCGGCGCCGGCGAGGGCGACCACCGCGTGGAAGTCGTCCGACGAGTGTTCGAGGTTGGGTGCGAAACCGGCGTACTCGCAGGCCAGGACGACCACGTCGTGGCAGGGGTTGCCGGGGTAGGGGCCGATCCAGCCGTCCTTGGCGAGGTCGGCGACGGCCACCTCGTCCTGACCGGCCAGCGGGTGCCCGACGGGGAGCACGGCGTCGAACGGTTCCGAGTACAGCGGTACGCGGGTGAGCCGGCGGTCGTCCTCGCCCGGTGCGCCCCGGTACTCGACGGCGACGGCCACATCGGCCTGCCGGCCGAGCACCATGGGGACGCTGGCATCGCCCTCGGCGTCCTGGACGCGGACCCTGATCCCGGGCGCGGTCCGGCCCAGCGCGGCGATCGCGGGGGCGAGGACCAGGCCGATGCCGGTGGCGAAGGCGGCGACGGTGACGGTGCCGGCCTCGCCCGATCCGTAGGCGGCGAGTTCGGCCTCGGCCCGCTCCAGCTGGGCCAGCACCTCGTTGGTGTGGGTGAGGAGGATCTCGCCCGCGGGGGTCAGCCGAGCACCGCGCGAACCGCGCTCGACGAGGTGGTGGCCGGTCTCCTGCTCCAGCGCGGCGAGCTGCTGGGAGACGGCGGAGGGGGTCAGGTACAGGGCGGCGGCAGCGGCGGTCACCGTGCCGTGGTCCGCCACGGCGCGCAGGACGCGCAGCCGCCGTGCATCGATCATGTGCCTATTGTCCCAGGTCGCGGGGGCGCCCTGACCGCCCCCGCGACCGGCTGGGATCAGCTCTCCAGAGCCGCGCGGGCGGCGACGAACGCGTCGACGGCCCGGTTGACGTCGGCCGTCGAGTGGGCCGCCGAGAGCTGGACGCGGATCCGGGCCGCGCCCTGCGGAACGACCGGGTACGAGAACCCGATCACGTACACACCGCGCTCCAGGAGCAGCTCCGCCATCCGGCCTGCCTTCGCCGCGTCCCCGATCATGACGGGGGCGATGGCGTGGTCGCCGGGCAGGATGTCGAAGCCCTCCTCGGTCATCCGGGAACGGAAGAGCGCGGTGTTGGCGTTGAGCCGCTCGCGCAGGTCGCCGGCGGACTCCAGGAGGTCGATGACCTTCAGGGAGGCCGCGGCGATGACCGGGGCGAGCGAGTTGGAGAAGAGGTACGGGCGCGAGCGCTGGCGCAGCAGGGCGACGATCTCGGCGCGGGCGGCGACATAGCCGCCGGAGGCGCCGCCGAGGGCCTTGCCGAGGGTGCCGGTGATGATGTCGACGCGGTCCATGACGCCGTGCAGCTCGGGCGTGCCGCGCCCGCCGGGGCCGACGAAGCCGACGGCGTGCGAGTCGTCGACCATGACCATGGCGTCGTAGCGCTCGGCGAGGTCGCAGATCTCGCGCAGCGGGGCGACGTACCCGTCCATGGAGAAGACGCCGTCGGTGACGATCAGCCGGCGCCGGGCCCCGGACGCCTCCTTGAGCTGCTTCTCCAGGTCGGCCATGTCGCGGTTGGCGTAGCGGAACCGCTTGGCCTTGGAGAGGCGGATGCCGTCGATGATGGAGGCGTGGTTGAGGGCGTCGGAGATGACCGCGTCCTCGGCGCCGAGGATCGTCTCGAAGACGCCGCCGTTGGCGTCGAAGCACGAGGAGTAGAGGATCGTGTCCTCCTGGCCCAGGAAGGAGGAGAGCCGCTGCTCCAGCTCCTTGTGGACCTCCTGGGTGCCGCAGATGAAGCGGACCGAGGCCATGCCGTAGCCCCAGCGGTCCAGCGCCTCGTGCGCGGCGGCGATCACCTCGGGGTGGTCGGCGAGGCCCAGGTAGTTGTTGGCGCAGAAGTTCAGCACCTCGCCGGGGCGGCCCCCGGCGGTGACGGCCACGGTCGCGGACTGCGGGGTGCCGATGACGCGCTCGGGCTTGTGCAGCCCGGCGGCCTCGATCTCTTCGAGGGTGGTGCGCAGATCGTCGCGTACGGAGTCGAACATGCCGGATTCCTTAAGGGGGTCGGGACTGGTACGGACAGGTCTCAGGCGGTCCAGTCGAGGATGACCTTGCCGCCGCGGCCACTGGCGGCGTCGTCGAAGGCCGCCTCGAAGTCGCGGTAGCCGTACCGGCCGGTGATCACGGGGGCGAGGTCGAGACCGCCCTCCAGCAGGACGGACATGGCGTACCAGGTCTCGAACATCTCGCGGCCGTAGATGCCCTTGACGGTGATCATGGAGGTGACGATCCGGGCCCAGTCGACGGCGAACTCCTCGGAGGGCAGTCCGAGCATGGCGATCCGGCCGCCGTGCGTCATGTTCGCGATCATGTCGCGCATGGCCTCGGGGCGGCCGGACATCTCCAGGCCGATGTCGAAGCCCTCGCGCAGGCCGAGTTCGCGCTGTCCGTCGGCGATGGTGCGCCCGGAGACGTCGAGGGCGAGGCTGACGCCGACCTTGCGGGCCAGCTCCAGCCGGGCCTCGCTGACGTCGGTGATGACGACGTTGCGGGCGCCGGCGTGCTTGGCCACGGCGGCGGCCATGATGCCGATGGGGCCGGCGCCGGTGATCAGGACGTCCTCGCCGACCAGCGGGAAGGACAGGGCGGTGTGCACGGCGTTGCCGAAGGGGTCGAAGATCGCGGCGATGTCCAGGTCGACGGGGACCCGGTGCACCCACACGTTGGACGCGGGCAGCGCGACGTACTCGGCGAAGGCCCCGTCGCGGCCGACGCCCAGGCCGACGGTGGAGCGGCACAGGTGGCGGCGGCCGGCCAGGCAGTTGCGGCACTTGCCGCAGACGAGGTGGCCCTCGCCGCTGACCAGGTCGCCCACGGCGATGTCCACGACGTCGGAGCCGATCGCGGCGACCTCGCCGACGAACTCGTGGCCGAGGACGAGCGGGGTGGTGACGGCCTGCTGGGCCCATCCGTCGTAGGCGCGGATGTGCAGGTCGGTGCCGCAGATGCCGGTGCGGAGCACCTTGATCAGCACGTCGGAGGGGCCGGTCTCCGGTTCGGGCACGTCCATCAGCCAGAGTCCCGGCTCGGCCTTCTGCTTCACGAGTGCCTTCACGGCTGCGGCTCCCTGGTGCGTGGTGCGGCGTTGATGTCCCCGGGCCGGGGGCATGCCTGAGGAAGCCTGCGGCCCGGGGAAGTGAGAGGGACGGCATGGCAGCGCGCTTCGTCCGGCTGCCGCGCACCATCCTCCGCCGTCACGGAGAAATCTGCCGTACCCCGCGCCCCAGGTCCATCGAGGTTTTCTTAAGCGCCCCCGCAGCTTCGCTTCACGCCCGGCACCCCGGCCCGCGGCCGCTGCTCCGTCCGGGCGACCCGGCCGCGCCCGGCCGCTCAGTCGCGCGGCCAGGGCCGCCCGTCCAGGCGCTCGATGTCCCGGTTGAGCCGGGCCAGATCGTCCGCGAACCGGGCCGCCTCCTCCGGGGTCCACTCGGCCAGCACCCGCTGGAGCCCCTCGCGGTTCTCGGCGCGGTCCCTGTCCAGCCGGCGCCGGCCCTCCTCGGTGATGACGAACTTGCGGGCGATGCCCCCGTCCGGATCGGCGATGCGCTCGACGACGCCGGCGCGGGCCATGGCGGCCGTCTGCCGGTTGAGGGTGGAGGTGTCCAGACCGAAGGCGTCGCTCAACTGGCCGATGGACATGGGCCCCTGGACCCGGATCCGGCTGAGGAGGATGTACGCGCTCCGGTCCAGCCGCCCGCCGCCGCGCGAGGTCATCAGACTCATGTGCCGGCCGAGCAGCATCGTCTCGAACTCGATCCGGTCCACAGGCATGTCCACACGCGACTCCCTACGACTACGGACGCCGCCTCCTCCTCCGGGACGACGACCCCTCTGTACAGATATATCACAGATTGTGTGCACGATGCATGCATTGTGTGCGGTACACATTCACGGTTCGGCGTGGCCGAAAAGGTTTGAACGACGATCGCCACTCGAACCGGTTGTCCTGCCCCTCCCGGAGACGCCGCCTTCCTCCTTCGCCGCGAACCGCCCGCCGTTCCGGCCGTAGACTCGCCGGATGGCGAAGTATTTCGACGTACACCCGGACAACCCCCAGCCCCGCAGCATCACCAGCGTGGCCGAAAGCATCCGCTCCGGAGCACTCGTCGCGTATCCGACGGACTCCTGCTACGCGCTCGGCTGCCAGCTCGGCAGCCGTGACGGCATCTCCCGCATCCGCACGATCCGCAACCTCGACGACCGTCATCACTTCACCCTGATGTGCCAGAACTTCGCGCAGCTGGGCCAGTTCGTCCACATCGACAACGACGTCTTCCGCGCCGTCAAGGCGGCCACCCCCGGCCAGTACACCTTCATCCTCCCCGCGACGAAGGAGGTGCCCCGCCAGCTCCTGCACCCGAAGAAGAAGACCGTCGGCGTCCGCATCCCCGACCACACCGTCGTCCAGGCCCTCCTGGCCGAACTCGGCGAACCCCTGCTCTCCAGCACCCTCCTCCTGCCCGACGAGGCCGAACCCCTCACCCAGGGCTGGGAGATCAAGGAACGCCTCGACCACGAGGTCGACGTCGTCGTGGACTCCGGCGACTGCGGCACCGAACCGACCACCGTCATCGACTTCTCCGGCGGCGAGCTGGAGATCGTACGGCGCGGAGCGGGCGACACCGCGCGCTTCGAGTAGGGGAGCACGCCGGCCGCGCGGAGGAACCGCGCTCCGCCGTCTCGCCGCACGGGTGTGCGGGTCCTTGATAGCGTCGCCCCAGCGACTGCGGAGCACTCCCCGCCGGGGTCGCCGCTCTCCGGCGGGACGGCGCTGCCACCGCGGGGGCGGGTGCGGGTGGCAGGGGACCTTCACGGCAGGACGAAGAGAGCCGACGCATGAGCCTCGCGCAGTTGCACTACACCTCGGCGGCGGACGGGAAGGGGCCCGTTTCCGGTGGGGCGGGACCGATGTCCGGGCGGTTCAGCGCGGTTGACGCGGAGATACCGGCGTCCGTGCTGAGCGAGGCGGAGGCGCTGCTGGCCTACGAGCCGCCCGCCGGGACCGAATCCGGGCTGTCCGACGCCGCGTTGCGGGCGCTGCCCGAGGCGTACAGCTTCAGTGCGCTGGCCGACGGAGGGCATCTGCTGGCCCGGACCGTGGCGGTGCGGGGCGGGGCGGCGGCCGGGACGGGCTTTCACGCGCATGCGGTGCATCTGCCGCCGGGGGGCCGGCTGCCGGGCGGGACGCTGCCGATCACCGCCTGCCGAAGCGCCCGTTGGGCGGCGACAACGCCGGAGCGCGGCGCGCCGGGACCGCTGACCGGGGCGGCCGCCGGGCGGGCCGGGGACCGGGAGGGGCTGAACGACTTCGCGGTGTCGCGGGGCCCGTGGCTCGCCGGGGTGCTGGCGGATCTGCGGCGGCTGTGCCGGGACGAGGGGGCCGGGCGGATCGTCCTGGTCGAGCCGCAGAGCGCGGACGTGGCCCGGTGGATCGCGCTGGCCTGCGTCGCCCTGCCCGCCGACGCCGCCGAGCGGCTGACCTTCACCACGTACACCCGCCACCCGTTGACCGCGCCCCAGCGGGTCGTCGGGGTGCTGCCGCAGGACGGCGACGAGCTGACCGGTCCGGAGCTGTACGTGCACCGCTGCGCCGGGGCGCGTCCGGAGGGCCCCGTGACGGACGCCTGGGCGGAGACCGCCGCACGGATCTGGCGGGGCCGCGCCCCCGGACTGTTCCGGGAGGCCGCCGCCCTGCCCGGGGAACCGTTCGCCGCCGGTCCGCTCGCGGTGACGGCCCTGTGCGCGGGCATCGCCCTGGGACCGGGCGGGCGGGCCGCCGCCGCGGCCTGGGCCGCCGAGCGGCCGTACGCCCTGGACGACAAGCGGACCCGGCAGCTCGTCGAGGCACTGACCGCCCCGGGCGTCGACGACCGCACCGGCCCCGAGTTCGACGCCGCGGGACGGCTCTTCGCCGCGCTCGACGGACGCTCCCCCGCCACGACCACGGCCCCGCTGGCCGCGATGCTGGTGACCGAGGCGGTACGCGGCGGCAACGCCTCCGTGGAGCTGCCGGGCCGCAGCGCCTTCGGCGGGCCCGAGGGCGCGGCCGTCGCCTCCGTCCTCGGCCCGGAGATCCTCACCGAGCTGGGCGGCGCGGGCGTCGGCCTGGACGTGGCCAGGACCGTGCAGCTGCTGCGGGTGGCCCGGCTGCTCGGTGTGGACTGCGCGGAGCTGCTGCCCTCGGTGGTGCGCCGGCTGGCCCCTGCGCTGCTGGCCCAGACCGGCGGCGAGCCCGCCTGGGCACCGGCGCTGCTGGAGCTGATGGACGAGCAGTTCGACGTCCGTACGGCGCTGCTCGGCGCCCTGGACCGGATCGCGCCGCAGGACCCGTCGGCCGTGGAACGGCTGCTGGGGCGGGTGCCGCTGCCGTTCACCGGCACCCAGTCGCTGCCGCATCTGCGGATGTGCGCGCAGGGGCCGGAGGCGAAGGCCGGCTGCGGGGACGACCGGGTCGGCGCCATGCACCGGGTGCTGCGCGCCGGCGGTCTGTCGCCGTTCGCCGAGCCGCTGGTCCTGCGCACGGCCGTGGGGCTGGTCTGGGAGGAGGGCGCGCCCACGGCGGGCGAGGCCCGGCTGCTCCTGGAGGCCGCCACATCGGACGCCCACCGCACCGCCGGCACCTGGGCCCATCTGGTCGCCGCCGCGCTCGGCGCGCCCGAGGGCGACGAGGAGGCACCGGTCCTCGCCCATGACGTGCTGCGCGCCTTCCCGCAGGAGATCGGGGACCGCGAGCGCGGGGCACTGCTGCTCCTGGAGTTCGCCGGTGAGCTGCGCACGGACACGGCCGCGCCCGAGTGGGCGGAGCGGGCGCTCGGGCTGCGCCGGGACGCCGAACCGGTCGAGCCGCAGGTCCTGGGCCACGCCTTCGGGGCGCTCGCCGCCCGGCTCCTCGCCCCGGACCGGCCGGAGGCCGAGCTGTACGCGCTGGTGCACAGCTGCGACGCCGACCTCGTCGCCGCCTACGACCGGGAGGCCCGCACCCCCGGCGTCCGGGCCCGGCTCACCGCCGAACCGTCGTACGCCGCGGACTGCTTCACCGTCTGGACCGCCCATCCGCACGCGGGCGCCGCCTGGAGCCGGACCTCGGCCGCCCTGCTGGAGGAGGTGCTGCGCCCGGTCGTGCGCGCGCTCCCGGCCGAGCGGGTCGCCGCCGTCGAGGAGGCCGTGGCCCGGTCCGGCAGCAGCGGCCGGGCGGACGCCTTCCGCGACTGGAACCGCCGCGGCCGGCGCACCCTCGGGCAGCTCGGCCGCCGGATCGCGGGCCGGGTCCGCCGGGCCTGACGAACTCGTGCACGGTGAGCGGTGGGACGTCGAAGGGCTGGGGCCACTACCCGCCGGTTCTTCAGGTGGGCCAGCCCTCACTCCCGGGCGCGGGCGATGTCCACAGGCTTCCGGGTCTGATCGGACCGCAGAACAAGAGGAGGGCGGGGAAGGTTCAGCGGTCGACGCGCGTGACGGCCGGGGGTGCGTAGCGGCCGGTGAGGATGGCAGGGGTGGGCAGGTACTGGCGCAGGATGAGGCGGAACAGGACGCCGGGCTCGGTCGTGGGGAGCCAGTTCGACTCCTTGTCCGGGCCGGGGTTCTCCCGCTGGAGGTAGAGGGTGAGGGAGCCGTCGGGGCCGTACGTGAGGTCCTTGGTGAGACTGCCGAGGTGGTAGCGGCCGATGGGGTTCTCGACGAGGAAGCCCTGCGGGTTGAGGTACATGGTCACCGACCAGAAGGCGTCCACGGGCGGGAAGTCGTCGGGGCCGAAGCGGAGTTCGTAGCGGTGCTCGCCGGAGAGCGGGTCGCCGTCGTCGTCGAGGATGGCGCCGATGTAGTACGCCTCCTTCGCGCTGTTGGCGAGCAGGCCGATCTGGGCGATCTCCAGGCGGGAGAAGTAGTCGGTGCCCCAGTCGCCGATGGTGTCGACGTCGACCATCACCCAGCCGTTGCGGGACGGGCCGGCGAACGGCATGTCCGCGTACAGGTCGCGCAGTCCGTCCGCGACCGCCCGGCGCAGTCCGTCGACGGCGGCGGGGTGCAGCCGGGAGGGATCGAAGGGGTGGTGCGGGGTGATGCCGATGCGGGCGAGCAGGCCGAGGACGCCGGCGTCGGCGGCCGGGGGCGGGCTCGCGCTCAGGCAGTCGGCGAGCATGCGGTAGAAGTCCAGGGGGTCGCCGCCCTCGCCCCGCCAGTCGCGGGCGGGCGGATTGGCCGAGGGGTCGGGCTTGGGGGCGGCCGGGTCGGCGGGGCGCAGGGCGATCCGCTTCTGCAGAGCCACGGCGGCGGGGACGTCGTCGTCGAGGATCGTGACGCGGGCCAGGAGGCAGAGCAGGGGGGTGGGAGCGGTGATGACCCGGGTGATGCCGTCGGGGACGGTGCCGCGCCAGCCGGGCCCGGCCAGCAGGTAGTCGCCGCCGGTGGTGTCGCCCATGCGCGTACCGACGTAGCCGAAGCTGTTGGTGTACATGTCCAGGAGCTGGACGGTGAAATAGCGGTCGCTGACGGGCGGGACGGTGAGGACCACCGCGCCGCCGGACAGGTCCACGAAGGTGCGCGAGTACGGGGCGTCGACGATCGGAGTGACGAAGTACGTGTCCTTCGGCTCCGCGCGGCGCGGGGTGTGGTGGATCTCGTTGATCGCGCCGAGGTGCGTCGGGGCGGACGCGTCGACGTGCCACTCCCACAGGCTGCGGTGCATCTCCAGGAGCGGGAAGCCGTAGCGGAAGGCCGCCATGCCGAGCCAGTACCCCTCGTCGGCCCGCGCCGCCTCGTGGGCGGCGACGATCTGCTGCTTCAACGTCTGCGCGTCCATGCGGACTCCGATCCGGTGCACAAAGGGACGTACATAAGCCCTTTAACGGTCATCGCATTCCCAGAGGTCCGCAACCGCGGCCCGCGACCGTGCGGAACCGGGGACGGGTGCCGCCCCGTGCTCCGGCGTGCTCCGGCGTGACGCGTGTCGCGGTGCGTGCGCGCCGCCGGGTACCGTGGGCGGGTACCGATCTCATGGGCTCCTGGCGGGCTGCGTGAACCCCAGGAGGAACGACGTGACGACGAACCGCGGCCGCAAGGACGTGATCCGCGACCGGATGGCGGCGACCGGTGAGTCGTACAACGTGGCCGCGCGGAACCTCAAGGCGATGAAGGACATGGGCGCCACGCGCGAGGCGGTGCTCACCCAGCGCTGGCAGCCCGCGGACTCCCTCGACGTGCCGTGCCCCTGCGGGAGCACGTGCGAGCCGGGCGAGCGGTGCGCGCGCTGTCACGCCCTGCACCGGCACGTGGCGCGCTACCCGGGCAGCACCACGGAGGTGGAGACCTGGGTCGACCGGTACGAGTGCCTGGGCTGCTCCGCCTCGTACACGCTGTTCGTCCGGCTGACCGGGCGGCCCTGGGGCGTCGCCGAGACGGTGGTCCGGGGCGGTTCGGCGGAGGAGGTCGTGCGGGCCCGGGTCTTCCCCGGGGTGGCGCACCCGCTGCTGAAACCGGAGACGGACGGCTCCTGAGCGATACGCCGGACGGGTTCCCCGCGCGAGTGTGTGTCACGGCCCGTCGCTGCGTAGGCTTCTGCCTCGTGGTCCGACGGCCGCACCACCGGGTCCGGACCCCGGACACGACCTAGGGGGAGAAGTCAGTGCGCGGCGAGGTGCTGGAGAACCGCTACCGGCTGGTGGAGAAGCTCGGGGCGGGCGGGATGGGCCAGGTCTGGAGGGCCGTCGACGCGCGGCTCGACCGTGACGTGGCCGTCAAAGTGATCGCCCAGAACGCGCCCGCCACCGGTGAGTCGGCCGCGCGCTTCCGCCAGGAGGCCCGGGCCACGGCGCGGCTGACGCACCCGCGGATCGTCACCATCCACGACCACGGCGAGGCCCTGGTCGACGGGCAGCAGATCCTCTTCCTGGTCATGGAGCTGGTCCCGGGCCGCTCCATGGCCTCCTTCGACGCGGCCGAGCGGCGGAGCGTCGAGACGGTGGTGGCCTGGGCGCTCCAGATCTGCGCCGGTCTGGCCGCCGCCCACGGGGCCGGGGTCGTCCACCGGGACATCAAGCCGGCGAACGTCATGGTGTACGGGGACGGCGAACACGACCTGAAGATCTGCGACTTCGGGATCGCCCGGCTGGTCGAGGAGTCCGGCGCCGGGCTGACGGGCACGGGGGCGGCGATCGGCACCCCCGCCTACATGTCCCCGGAGCAGGTGCGCGGGGACCGCACGCTCGACGGCCGCAGCGACCTCTACTCGCTGGGCTGTCTGCTGTACCAGCTCCTGGTGGGCAGGCCGCCGTTCGAGGGGGTGGGCTGGTCGGTGCTCGCCCAGCACCTCAACGGCACGCCGGAGCCGGTGCGGAATCTGCGCCCGGACGTCCCGGCGGGTCTGGACCGGCTGGTCGCCGCCCTGCTGCACAAGGATCCGGACGACCGGCCGGCGACGGCCGAGGCGGTGTCCGCGAGTCTGCGCGCGCTGCCGGCCGGCACCGTGCGCGATGCCCGGCCGCCCGCCGCCGGGCGCGTGACGCCCGACGCGCTGGCGTTCGCCGGCGCGCCCACGGCCGACGCCCCGCGCGGCCGGGACCGGACCCCCGGGGAGCCCGACATGCCCCCGCCCCGGGTCACCGCGGAGCCGGACACGGCGCCGCCCCCGCCCCGGCCCCGGGTCTCCGGTGACGGGGACGCGGTCCCGTCGCCGTCGCCCGTGCCGCCGGACGCGGTGCCTGCCGCCCGTCCCGCCCATGCCCCGTCGATTCCGGGGTCCGGGCGCATCGCGTCGTGGGACGCGCTGCTGGCCACCGGCGGTCTCGGGGCCCAGTTCACGCTGCTGACCGGCTGGTCCGTGTTCTGGACCGTGGCCGTGTGCGTGCCGGTCTATCTGGTCGCGCTGGCGGCGGCGTTCCTGGGGGCGCCGACGGTGGCGGCGGACGACAAGACGGACCCGGACACGGGTGTGGCCGGCATGGGGGTGCTCTGCACGGTGCTGGCCACTGTGTTCCTGCTGTTCTGGCCCCCGTCGCCGTGGTGGACGGCGCTGCTGGCCGCCGTGCTGGGCGGCCCCGTCCTGATCCTGAGCGGGATGGGCATCCGGATGGGTGTCGCCACGGTGGCCGGCAGGCCCGACTGGCAGGCCGCCGCGGCCTCGGCCGCCGGTCTGCTGAACGGTCTCGTGCTGGCGGGGCTGCTCGCCGCCGTGACCGGCCTCTCCGCGTTCGCCTCCGCGGCGATCGGTGTGGGCGCCTGGGCGGCCGTCGCCGTCGTGATCGCGGTGCTGCAGCCCCGTTCCTGGGCGGCGGTCGGCGCCGGGAACGGCGACTGACGCACGCGGGCCCCGCCGCCGTCCACCGCACAGCCGGCGGACGGGTGACGGCGGGGCCAGGGGCTCAGCCCTCGTCGGGCGTGAGCCTCAGCGAGATCGAGTTGATGCAGTAGCGCTGGTCCGTCGGGGTGGGGTAGCCCTCGCCCTCGAAGACATGGCCCAGGTGCGAGCCGCAGCGGGCGCAGCGCACCTCGGTGCGGACCATGCCGTGGCTGCGGTCCTGGAGCAGTTCGACCGCGTCGGTGTCCTTCGGGTCGTAGAAGGACGGCCAGCCGCAGTGCGACGCGAACTTGGTGTCGGAGCGGAACAGCTCGGCGCCGCAGGCGCGGCACGAGTAGACGCCCTCGGTCGTGGTGTCGGTGTACTCGCCGACGAAGGCGGGCTCGGTGCCCGCGTCGCGCAGCACGGCGTACTCGGCGGGGTTGAGCTCCGCCCGCCACTGCTCGTCGGACTTCTCGATGTCGTACGGCACGGTGGCTCCCTCAGCTCGACAGGTGGTCCAGGATCCGCGGGCCGAGGTCAGTGACGTCGCCCGCCCCCATGGTGAGAACGAGGTCGCCGGGCTTCGCCATTCCCGCGATGACCTCGGGAATCGTGTCCTTGTCGTGGACGGCGGCGACGTCGGCCCCGGCGGCCGCGGCGGCGTCGATGATCAGGGCGCTGGTGACGCCGGGGACCGGGTCCTCGCGGGCCGGGTAGATGTCCAGGACCACGGAGGCGTCGGCGAGCGCCAGGGCCTGTCCCATCTCGGTGCCCAGTTCCTGGGTGCGGGAGAAGAGATGGGGCTGGAAGACGACGAGGAGGCGGGCGTCGGAGGCGGCGCCCCGCATGGCCTCCAGGTCGGCGGTCATCTCGGTGGGGTGGTGGGCGTAGCTGTCGATGACCTGGACGCCCGCGGCCTCGCCCTTGAGCTGGAGGCGGCGCTTGACCCCGGTGTACGTGCCGAGGGCCGAGGCGAGGTTGTGGGCGGGCAGGCCCAGGGCGACGCCGGCGGCGAGGGCGGCGACCGCGTTCAGCGCGTAGTGGCGGCCGGGGACCGAGACGGTGAAGGTGAGGTACTTCCCGTTGAGGACGACGGTGACCTCGCTGGTCAGACCGCGCGGGGTGATCTTCTGGACGCGTACGTCCGCGGTCTCGGACTCGCCGTAGCTGACGACGGTGACGCCGGGCAGGGCGCGCACCCGGGCGGTCAGCTCGACGGCCCCGGGCTGGTCGGCGGAGACGACCAGGGTGCCGCCGGGGACGATCTTGCCGGTGAACTTCTCGAAGGACTCGTAGATCTCGTCCATCGAGGCGTAGTTCGCGTGGTGGTCCAGTTCGACGTTGAGGACGATCGCGACCTCGGGGTCGTACTTCTGGAAGCTGCGGTCGCTCTCGTCGGCCTCGGCGACGAAGATCTCGCCCTCGCCGTGCGTGGCGTTGGTCCCGGGTCCGGCCAGGTCGCCGCCGATGGCGTACGAGGGGTCGAGGCCCAGGGAGGTCAGGGCGACGGCCAGCATCGAGGTGGTGGTCGTCTTGCCGTGGGTGCCGGCGACGGCGATGGAGCGCAGCCCGTGCATCAGCGAGGCGAGGGCGTCGGAGCGGTGCACGACGGGGATCGAGAGCTCCCCGGCGCGCACCAGCTCCGGATTGTCGGCGCGGATGGCGCTGGAGACGACCACGCAGGTGGCGTCGTCGGCGAGGTGCTCCGCGGCGTGTCCGATGTGGACGGTCGCGCCCAGGGCGCGCAGCGCCTCGGCCGTGGGGGACTCCTTGGAGTCGCTGCCCGCGACCTTGGCGCCGCGCTGGGTGAGGATCTTGGCGATGCCCGACATTCCGGCGCCGCCGATGCCGATGAAGTGGGGTCGTTCCATGGCGGCTGGAATGCCGGGTGCCATCTGTGCTCCTCCGGGTGGGCTTCGAGTTCTGCGGACCGGTGCCACTCCGGAGCCGCGGAACCAGCCTATTCGCTGTGCGCGAAGAGCTTGAGCACCGGGACGCCGACCTTGTGCCGGGCGCGGGAGGCCCAGTCGCGGTGGAAGAACTCCTCGACGTAGTGGGGCGCGGTCAGGACGATGACCTCGTCGGCCCGCGCGTCCTCGACGACGGACTTCAGCTTGTCCAGGGGGTGGTCCTCGATCACCTGTCCGACGGCCTCGCAGCCGGCCTGGCGCAGCGCCTCCACCGACACCTCCAGGGCCAGATCGGCGGAGTCTCTGGCGTTCTTCCCCTCCGGCACCTCGCTCTCGCGGGCCGCCTCCTTCAGCTCGCCCATCGCCAGATCGTCGATGGCGCGCAACAGGATGTCCGCCTGGTCCCCGCGCGGCTGCATCAGGACGACGAAGGAGATCCGCTCCTCCCCGTGCAGGGTGGTGACGAACTCGACGTCCGCGGAGGTGAGGGGCTTCTCGATCATCAAAACGCTGGTGAACACCACAGGGGCCCTTCTGATTCAGTGACCGTGGCCGATCGCTGCTGAAACCATCCTTCCCCGTGCGCGCACGGGGTCTGCGAGATCCATTCTGCCCACCGAACGCTAACCGGAACGGGATATTCCGCTGTTTGTCAGCCCCGACGGTACCGAGAGAAGAGGAACCCGGCCTCCTCCAGCAGCGATGCCAGGGCGAATCGTTCCGGCACGGCGACCGGGGGACCGCCCGCGATCCGCTGGGCGTCGCCCGCCGTGACCATGGGCGCCAGGGTCAGACAGAGCTCGTCCAGTGCGCCCGCCGCGACGAACTGGCCGAGCAGCCGGGGCCCGCCCTCCGTCAGCAGCCTGCGGTGCCCGAGGGCGGCCAGCTCGGCCACCGCGCGGGCCGGGTCCACCCGGGAGCCCTCCCCCGCGATCACCACCTCGGCGCCCGCCTTCCGGGCCGCCGCGATCCGGTCCGGCGGTGCCCCGGCCCCGGTCAGCACGAGGGTGGGGACCAGCGGGGAGACGAAGAGCGGCAGCGAGAAGTCCAGGTCGAGACTGCCGCTGACCACGGCGATCGCGGGCGCGGGCCCCTGCCCGGCGGCCTCCCGGCGGGCGGCGAAGGCCTCCCGCGCCCTGGCCGGGCGGTACCCCTCCAGGCGTACGGTCTCCGCGCCCGCGATCACCACGTCGGCCAGGCCCCGCAGGGTGCCGAAGATCCGCATGTCGCTCTCGCAGGAGATCGGCTGGGAGCGGCCCTCGTGCTGGGCGGCCCCGTCGAGCGTGGAGACCATGTTGGCGCGCAGCCACGGTCCGTCGCCGTCGGGGTACGCGTAGGCGTCGGCGAGGGCGTCGAGGCTCCACTCCCCGCGGTCCTCGGCGGCTGTCGGGTCGGTCACAGGGAACAGGCGTCGCATGATCCGCAGTCTGGCACGGCCCGACGGCCTCGCCCGCCGGCCGTCGCGCGCGAGGCCGTAAGCTGAGTGGTTGTGTCCTCCTCCACTGCCAGTGCGTCCGGGCCGGGTCCGATAGCCGATGCGGCCCCGCTGTCCCTGTGCGCCCGCGAACCGCACGTCCCCGCCGACCGGCTGGTCGCCGAGATGGTGCCGCCGCCGCGCTTCGACTCGGTGCGTTTCGACACCTACGTCCCCGACCCGAACCAGCCGAGCCAGACCGAGGCCGTCAAGGTCCTCTCCGACTTCGCGGCGGGGCTGGGCGGGGCGCACGCCTCGGGTTCCGGCAGGCGCAGGTGGTTCGCGAAGAAGGCCGTGGCGCCGAGCGGGCCGCGCGGGGTCTACCTCGACGGCGGGTACGGGGTCGGCAAGACGCATCTGCTGGCCTCGCTCTGGCACGCCACCCCCGCCGCGCCGTCGCTGAAGGCCTTCGGGACCTTCGTGGAGCTGACGAACCTGGTGGGCGCGCTCGGCTTCCAGCAGACCGTACGCACGCTGAGCGGGCACCGGCTGCTGTGCATCGACGAGTTCGAGCTGGACGACCCGGGCGACACCGTGCTGGTCTCCTCGCTGCTGAGCCGGCTGGTCGAGGCGGGCGTGGCCCTGGCGGCGACCTCCAACACCCTGCCGGGCAAGCTCGGCGAGGGCCGGTTCGCCGCCGCGGACTTCCTGCGGGAGATCCAGGGGCTCTCCGCGCACTTCCGCCCGCTGCGCATCGACGGCGAGGACTACCGTCACCGCGGTCTGCCCGAGGCCCCGCCGCCGTACTCCGACGAGCAGGTCACCAAGGCCGCGTACGCCACCGAGGGCGCCAGCCTGGACGACTTCCCCGCACTGCTCGACCATCTGGCCCGGGTGCACCCCAGCCGGTACGGCGCGCTGACGGACGGGGTGCGGGCGGTGTGCCTCACCGAGGTGCGGGCGGTGCCGGACCAGTCGACCGCGCTGCGGCTCGTGGTGCTCGCCGACCGGCTGTACGACCGGGAGATCCCCGTGCTCGCCTCCGGACTGCCCTTCGACCGTCTGTTCAGCGAGGAGATGCTGAACGGCGGTTACCGGAAGAAGTACTTCCGGGCGATCTCCCGGCTGACGGCCCTGGCGCGTGACGCGAAGGGGCTGGTGGCGCAGTAGGTTCGGGGGCGTACACCGGCGCGGTCCGACGCAGTGCCGCGCCGTCCCCGTACAACCGCGCATTCCGTTCGAAGGGAACCAGCATGGCTACCACGCGTCAGGCGCACACGGTCTGGGAAGGCAACCTGCTCGAAGGCACGGGCGTCGTCACCCTCGACTCCTCCGGGATCGGGGAGTACCCGGTCTCCTGGCCGTCCCGCGCGGAGCAGGCGAACGGGAAGACCAGCCCCGAGGAGCTGATCGCGGCCGCCCACTCCAGCTGCTTCTCCATGGCGCTGTCCAACGGCCTCGCCAAGGCCGGCACCCCGCCGACCCGGCTGAACACCCAGGCCGAGGTCACCTTCCAGCCGGGCACCGGCATCACCGGCATCCACCTCACCGTGCAGGGCGAGGTGGAGGGCCTCGACGAGGCGGGCTTCGTGAAGGCGGCCGAGGACGCCAAGGCCAACTGCCCGGTCAGCCAGGCGCTGACGGGCACGACGATCACCCTGAGCGCCTCGCTCGCCTGAGTTCTTCCCCCTGCCCCCGGGGGCCGGTCGCGGCCGGCCCCCGGGGGCGTCGTCATGCCGGGAGCACCGCGCTCCGGCCGTCGCGGCGGCCCAGCGCGGCCGGCGCGGACCCGGCACCCGTCCGGGCTACGGCTCGACGTCCCGTCTGCCGACGCCCCGGGGCGTCGGACCGGAATCGGCCACTGTGGCGTGGCAACGTTCGCCCGGGACGTCGAACGGGCAGGGCTGCTCTTGACGTTGCCATGTCACCTGTCCGCCAACAGGGAGTTGCCTCATGTCCGACGAAACCCGCACCCCCGCCACCCGACGACAGATCCTGGCCACGGGCGGCGCGGTCGCCGCCGTCGCCTTCACCGGCGCGTTCGGTGAACTCTTCGCGGGCAGCGCCTCCGCCCGGGGCCACGCCGGCTACGGCCCGCTGGTGCCGGACCCCGACGGCCTGCTCGATCTGCCGAAGGGGTTCCGCTACCGGGTGCTCTCCCGCGAGGGCGATCCACTCCGCTCGGGCGAGGGGCCGGTCCCCAGCCACTGCGACGGCATGGCCGCGTTCACCGGCCGGCGCGGCGGCGTCCGGCTGGTGCGCAACCACGAGAACCGGGTCACCGCGGAGATCGCCGTACCGACCGTGGAGGGGCTCACCTACGACCCGATGGGCAAGGGCGGCTGCACCGCGCTCGAACTCGACCGCCGGGGCGCCGTCCTCGGCGAGCGCGTCGCCGTCGCGGGCACCGCGGTCAACTGCGCGGGCGGGCGCACCCCCTGGGACACCTGGCTCACCTGCGAGGAGACCGAGGACCGGGCCGGCACCAACGGCTACACCAAGGACCACGGTTTCGTCTTCGAGGTGGACGGCGCGGACCCGCACCGCACCGGGGCCGTCCCGCTGACCGCGATGGGCCGCTTCCAGCACGAGGCCGTGGCCATCGATCCGCGCAACGGCGTCGTCTACGAGACGGAGGACGCCTTCGAGAAGCCCTTCGGGCTGTTCTACCGCTTCCTGCCGCACAAGCCGCTGGGCGGCACGGGCTCCCTGCGGGCCGGCGGACGGCTGGAGGCCATGCGGGTCCCGGGCGTCGCCGACCTCTCCGCCGTCCAGGAGACCGGCACCGTCTTCGAGGGCATCGAGTGGGTCCCCGTACCGGACCCCCTGGCCGCCGAAACCCCCATCCGCTTCCAGGACTTCGGGCCGAAGGGCATCACCCACGGCCAGAAGCTGGAGGGCTGTTACTGGGGCGGCTCCAGCGTCTACTTCGTCTCCAGCTTCGCCCACAGCGACGAGGGCTCGGCCGCCGACCACTTCGGACAGGTCTGGCGCTACGACCCCGCCCGCCGCCGCCTCACCCTCGTCATCGCCTTCGGCCCCGGCACCGACGTCCAGCTGCCCGGCGAGTCCCCCGACAACATCTGCCTGGCCGCCGACGGCGGGCTGATGGTGTGCGAGGACGGCAACGGCGCCCAGCACGTCTTCGGCCTGACCCGGCGCGGCGAGGTCTACGCCATGGCCCGCGGCCGGCAGAACATCGGCACGGACCAGGCCCCGGAGTGGGGCGAGTTCGCCGGTGTCACCTTCGCCCCGGACAACGAGACGATGTACGTGAACTGCTACACGCCGGGAACGACGTTCGCGGTGACGGGGCCGTGGCGGTGAGCCGCTGACCGGGCCGGGCGCCCGGCCCGCCGCTCCGCCTACCAGTTGGTGAACGCCCCGTCGTCGGTGCGCAGATGGGGGCGTTCGTCGGCGGTGGCCGTGCAGCGGCGGGCCGCCTCGCGGTCGATGTCCACGCCGATGCCGGGCAGTTCGCTCGCCTCGACCCGGCCCGGCACCACCACGGGGCGGTGGGTGAAGAGCGCGGCGATGGCCGGCTCGGGGTCGGTCTGGTGCTCCTGGATCGCCACGTTGGGGCAGGCCAGGTTGAGCTGGAGCGAGGAGGCGGCGGTGACCGGGCCGAGCGGGTTGTGGGTGGCCAGCTTGATGTGGTGGGCCTCGGCCATGGCGGCGATCTTCCTGGCCTCGGTGAGACCGGCCGCGACGCCCACGTCGACCCGGGCGTAGTCGATCAGCTCGCCCTCGATCAGCGGCCTGAACTCCCATTTGGAGCCGTACTGTTCGCCGGCGGCCAGCGGAACACCGGTGCGGGCCCGGAGCATCCGGTAGCTCTCGGGGTTCTCGGAACGCAGCGGGTCCTCGACGAAGTACGGGCGGGCCGCCTCGATCTCCCGGCACAGGGTCAGCGCCTCGGGCGGGTCGAGCCGGGTGTGCACGTCCAGGATCAGCTCCACCTCGTCGCCCACCGTCTCCCGTACCTGGTGGAAGAGTTCGACGGAGTCGCGCAGACAGCGGCGGGCGTCCAGCACGTCGCCCTCGTCGTGCGGAGCGGCGAAGCGCAGATGGCGCCAGCCCTCCCGGACGAGCGTGCGGCAGCGGTCCAGGAACCACGGACGGTCGTGGTATCCGTCGCCGACGTGCACATAGGCGGGTACGTGGTCGCGGGCCCGGCCGCCGAGGAGTTCGTGCACCGGCACGCCCAGCGCCTTGCCGCGGATGTCCCACAGGGCCACGTCCACGGCGGCGATGGCGGCCCCGAGTATCCGGTCGGCGGGGAAGAAGCCGCGGCGGAACATGACCTGCCACAGGTGCTCGATGCGTCGCGGGTCCTCACCGGTGATCAGCTCGGCGAGATGGGCGAGTCCGCCGGCGACCGCCTTCTGCCGCGATCTGATGCCGACCTCGCCCAGGCCGTGGATGCCCTCGTCGGTGTCGACCACCACGAGCATCATGCTGTCGCCGTGATCGGGCAGCGTCAGCACTTCCAGGCCGGTGATCTTCATGCCACTCCTCTATGAAAACGTTCCCGCAATTTCAGAACCGTTGATGAGAACGCATCATCGACATCGACCAGGCCCCTGCACAACCCCCCGGAACGCAGCAGATTTTCCTTGGTGAAACGGTCTTGACACCTCCCGGGAACGTTCGCAAGGATCCACCGCATCCAGCAGGGATGAGGCGAGGAGGCCGACGGTGGCAGTCACAATCCGGGAGGTGGCGAGCGCCGCGGGCGTCTCGGTGTCGACGGTGTCGCGTGCGTTCACCGCACCGGACCAGGTCCAGCCGAGGACCCGGCAGCGCATCCTGGACGCGGCGGCCAAGCTGGGCTATTCGCCCAACCCGGCGGCGCGCAGCCTGCGGGGCGGCGGCACGGGCACGCTCGGGCTGATCGTCCCGGACATCGCCAACCCGTTCTTCCCGCCGATCGTCAAGGCGATGCAGGCCCGCGCCCGGCGGCTGGGGTACACGGTCCTGGTCGCCGACAGCGACGAGCGCGAGGCCGACGAACTGGAGGCGATCGCCGCGGTCTCCAAGCGGGTCGACGGCCTGGTGCTGTGGGCGTCCACGCTCACCGAGGACCGGCTGCGCGAGCTGTCGGACCGGATGCCGGTGGTGGTCGTCAACCGCCATGTGCCGGGCATCCCCGAGGTGCGGATCTCGCTGTCCGCCGGCATCACGCAGACGGTCGAGCACCTGCGCGCCTACGGTCACCGCCGCTGCGTGTTCATCAACGCCTCGCGCGCCGAGCTGAGCCGCGGCAAGTCGATCCAGGAGTCGTTCGAGGCGCTGGACCTCTCGCTCGTCGAGCTCGGCCCCTACGAGCCGAGGTTCGAGACGGGGGTGCACGCGGCGACGCTCGTCGGCGCGCACGGCGCCACGGCGGTCATCGCCCACAACGACCTCGTCGCCCTCGGGGTGCTGCACCAGCTGTCGAACCTGGGCGTCAGCGTCCCGGGCGAGGTGAGCGTCGTCGGGATCGACGACACCCTCCTGGCCTCCGTCTCCACGCCGGGGCTCACCACCATCCGCATCGACCCGGAGGAGATCGCCACCCGCGCCGGTGATCTGCTCATCGAGACCATCGCCGGCCGCACCGGCGGCGAGGCCCCCTGCGTGGAGATCGGCTCCCGGCTGGTCCCCCGCTCCTCCACGGGCCCCGCGCCCACTTCCTGAGCCCCCTCTCCCCTCCCCCTCTCCCGTACTCCCCCGTCGGCCCGCCGCGGCCCCGCGCGCCCTCCCGGCCGCCTCCCTGATTTCCCCTGCCCTTCTTGGAGTTGAAATGTCCAGAACCTCCCGACGTGCGGCCGTGTTCGGCTGCATAGCCGCGGCCGTGGCCCTCACGGGCTGTTCCTCCGTCACCCCGGGCAAGGCGGGTTCGGGCGGCGATCTCGTCCTGCGCGTCCAGGGCATGCCCCCGGCCACCGACAAGCCGGCCCTCGCCCTCTTCAAGAAGCAGGTCGCCGACTTCGAGAAGGCCAACCCGGGGATCAAGGTGAAGGGGTCCACGACGGTCTTCGACCCGCTGACCTTCTCCGCCAAGCTGTCCGGCGGCAATGTCGAGGACGTCATCAAGGTGCCGCTGACCGAACCCCAGCGGCTCATCCAGCAGAAGCAGGTGCTCCCCATCACCGGGCAGCTCCAGGCGTGGGACCACTTCAAGGAGTTCAACCCGCAGGTCCTCAAGCCGGTCAGCGACGAGGCGGGCGAGGTCTACGGCGTCCCGCAGAACCCGTACGCCCAGGGCCTGGTCTACAACCGGGACCTGTTCGAGAAGGCCGGGCTCGACCCGGACAAGCCGCCGGCCACCTGGGAGGAGGTCCGGGCCGCCGCCGAGCGGATCAGCGAGAAGACCGGAAAGGCCGGGTTCGTCCACGAGTCGAAGGACAACCAGGGCGGCTGGCAGCTGACCATGCTGTCGTACGCGTTCGGCGGGGACCTGGAGACCCGGCAGGGCGACACGTACACCGCCACGCTCACGGGCGACGCCACGAAGAAGGCGCTCACCCTGCTCAAGGACATGCGCTGGAAGGACGACTCGCTCGGCCGCAACCAGCTCAACAACCAGAACGACGTGGTCAAGCAGTTCGCGGCCGGCCAGGTCGGGATGTTCATGGGCAGCCCGGGGACGTACCGGCTGGCCAAGATGCAGTTCGGCATGGAGGACATCGACGCCTTCGGCATCGGCCCGCTGCCGCAGTCCGGCGGCAACGCCACGCTGACCGGCGGTGACATCTACATGGTCCCGAAGTCGGCCGACAGCAAGCACGCGGCGGCCGCGGTCAAGTGGCTGACCTTCGCGTACGCCCAGCCGCAGTACAGCACCGAGAGCGCCGCGCAGCAGGCGAAGGCCCTGGCCGCCGACCCGAAGTCCGCGGTCGGCGTGCCGACGCTGCCGGTCTTCGACGCCGAGCGGCAGAAGCAGATCGACGCGGCGATCGCCCCCTACGCCAATGTGAAGGCCGAGCACTTCAAGCCGTACACGGACGGGCTGGCGAAGCTGGAGCTCAAGGCCGAACCGCCGTACCAGGCGCAGCAGCTGTACACCGCGCTGGACTCCGTCGTGCAGGCGGTGCTGACCAAGCGCGACGCCGATGTCGACGCCCTCCTCGCCTCGGCCGAGAAGGACGTCAACGCCAAGCTCGCCGCCGGCCAGAAGTAGTCCGCCATGAGCCTGCTCACCCCCTCCCGGCGCCCCGCCGCCGCACCCCCCGGAAAGCCGGACCGGTCCGGTCCGGCCGGGCCCTCCGGCACCCCGCGCGGCGCGGGCCTGCGCAAGCAGTTCACCGCCTGGCTGTTCCTCGTGCCGACGCTGCTGGTCTTCGGGCTCTTCGCCTGGTGGCCGATCGTCCGCAGCCTGCTGCTGAGCTTCCAGCGGACCAATCTCGTCGATCCCGCCGTCTGGGTGGGGCTGGACAACTTCCGGGCGGTCTTCGACGATCCGCTGCTGGGGACCGCCGTCTCCAACACCCTGCTGTTCGTCGGGCTCGGCCTGCTGATCGGTTTCCCCGCGCCGCTGCTGCTGGCCGCGGTGATGTCGACCGTGCGGCGGGGCGCCGGGGTCTTCCGCTTCCTGGTCTATCTGCCGGTGGTCATCCCGCCGGTGGTGGCGATCCTGCTGTGGAAGTGGTTCTACGACCCGGGCAGCGGGCTCTTCAACAGCGTGCTGGGGACCGTGGGCCTGGGCCCGTACCCCTGGCTGGAGTCCTCCGGCAGCGCGATGCTCTCGCTGGTCCTGGAGGCGACCTGGGCGGGCATGGGCGGGGCGGTCCTGATCTACCTCGCCGCGATGGTCGGCATCCCGGGCGAGCTGTACGAGGCGGCCGAGGTCGACGGGGCCGGCATCTGGCGGCGGCTCTGGCACGTGATGCTGCCGCAGCTGCGTCCGGTCATCGGTCTGCTGCTGCTCGTCCAGCTCATCAACACGGTGCAGGTCTTCACCGAGCCGTACGTCTTCACCGGCGGCGGCCCGGAGAACTCCACCCTCACGGTGCTGCTGCTGATCTTCCGGTACGCCTTCCAGGACGGGGCGTACGGCCAGGCCGCCGCGCTCTCCTTCCTGATGGTCCTCACCCTCGCCCTGCTCTCCGCGGTCTATCTGCGGGCCACCCGCAGCTGGAGCAAGACATGACCTCCCTCACCACCTTCGTCTCCGTCAACGACCGCCAGCGGCCCGGGGTCCGGGCGGCCGTGCGCTCCGTCCAGGTGCTCACCCTGGTCCTGCTGCTGCTCCTGGGCGTCGGACCGCTCTACTGGATGGTCAAGGGCGCGGTGTCGCCGCCGGCCGAACTGACCACGCACCCGCTCGCCCTGTGGCCGGACCGGCCGCTGACGGGCAACTTCGCCACCGCCTACCGCGATCTGGGCGTCGGCCACTACCTGATGAACACCGTGCTGGTGGTGGGCGGTTCCTGGCTGGTGCAGCTCTTCGTGTCGGCCACCGCCGGCTTCGCGCTCTCGGTGCTCAGGCCCCGCTTCGGCAAGGTCGTCTACGGGGCGGTCCTGGCGACGATGTTCGTGCCGTACACGGTGAACATGGTCAGCCTCTTCATGACCGTGATCGACGTACCGTTCCTCCACCTCAACCTCGGTGACACCTACTGGGCGATCTGGCTGCCCGCCGGGACGAACGCCTTCACGGTGCTGCTGGCCAAGCAGTTCTTCGACGCGCTGCCCCGCGAGCTGTTCGACGCGGCCCGGGTCGACGGGGTCTCCACCCGGCAGCTGCTCACGAAGATCGTGCTGCCGATGAGCCGGCCGGTGCTGGCCGTGATCAGTCTGCTGGCCGTGATGCACAGCTGGAAGGACTTCATCTGGCCGCTGGTCGCGCTGACCGATCCGGAGAAGCAGCCGGTCAGCGTGGCACTGGCCCAGCTCGCCACCCAGGCCCCGCAGGACCAGCTGATCGCGGCGATGGTGCTGGCCGTCGCGCCGCCGGTGCTCGTCTTCGCGGTCTGCCAGAAGTACATCGTCGCCGGGCTCGGTTTCACCGGCGTCAAGGGCTGACCCTCCACGCCCTCCCCCGCACCTTCCTCTTCGGGACGAGAGAAAGGCACCACCATGTCCGTTCACCGCCGCACCTTCCTCCGGGGCACGGCCGTCGCCACCGGCGCCGCCCTGCTCCCCGCCGCCCCCGCGCACGCGGCCGACCCGGTCACCCTCACCGCCGAGGGGATCACGGTCGTCGGCCAGAGCGACGGCGGCGTGCTCGTCCGGGACGGCTCGGGCGCCGACCGCGTCCTGATCAGCCACTTCATGATCAAGGACAGCGTGCTGGGCCAGCAGCGCACCTTCGGCGGCACCCCGGCCCGGATCACCCTGCCCGACGGCCGGCCCGCCCTGCGGATCACGTACACGATGGGCAGCGGGGCGCCGGGCGTCACCGTCAGCGGCGTCTTCGACGTCACCGCCCGGACCCTGCGCATGCGCTGGGAGGCCGGCGGCTCCGCCACGCTGACCCCGACCGGTTTCATGGTCGCCCGGACCCTGGTGCAGCCGAGCGTCCCGGAGTCGTACGAGGCACTGACGGTCTGGGAGCGCGACGCCCGGGGCGGCATTCCGTACGAGATCAACGCCGGCGGGGTGTACGCGGCCTCCTGGGGCGACGCCTCGGGCTTCTTCTGCCTGGACGCCACCAATCCGTCCTACACGAACGCCACCTGGATCCACGCCCCGGGCACGTCGACGGGCGCGGACAGCGCCGTCACGGAGGCCGCCTTCGTCCTCGGGGAGCTGCGGCCGCGTGCGGCCGGGACGATCGCCGCGGGCCGGCCGCTGGGCGTGGAGGTGTGGACCGACCAGCCGTTCAACCTGTACGAGGCGGCCGGGGATTCCATGCTGCTGCGGGCCCAGGTGGTCAACGGCGGGGCGGCGTCGCGGCCGGTGACGCTGACCTGGTGGGCCCGCGACTTCGCGGGGGCGGTGCTCGGGTCCGGCACGGAGACCCGGGAGCTGGCGGCGGGCGCCTCGTGGGACGCCTCGTTCCCGCTGACCGCCCCGGGCCAGGGCATCGTCTTCACCGAGGTGGCCGTCGCCTCGGGCACCGACCGGGCGCTCGCCCGGACCAGCCTCGCGGTGCTCCCCGGCTTCACCTACCGGGCGGGCACGGAGTCCATGTTCGGCATCGCCAACTACCCGTGGCTGCTGAAGCCGGGCCGGGAGGAGGTGCTCGGGCTGCTGCGGAAGCTGGGCGTGAAGTGGGTGCGGATCGCGTACGAGGGGGCGCCCGGCATCGACATCGACACCCTGGACGCGGCGGGCATCGCGCACAACGTGGAGCTCAGCTCCATTCCGCTGGGCGGCACGGCCGAGCAGATCGCCGCCTGGGCGGACACCAACGTCGCGAAGGCGGTGGCGGCGCGCGCCCGGTACTTCGAGGTGGCCAACGAGGTCAACCAGCCGTGGATGTCCGGACGGGGCGCCGACGTCTACGTGCGCGACGGGCTGAAGCAGGTCACCGACCGGCTGGCCACGGCCGGTCCGACGATGAAGGTGATGAACGCGGGCCTGGGCGGGATGGACTACGTCTGGCTGGAGAACTTCCGCGCGGCGGGCGGCTGGGACCTCATCGACGCGCTCGCCGTCCATCCGGGCCGGGGCAACTTCACCCCCGACTTCGCACCGGATCCGGCGGACTGGACCCAGGGCTCGGCCGGCACCTACTGGAACTTCCTGGGCGCGGTCCGCAAGGCGAAGGCGGTGATCGCGGAGTACGGCGGCGACAAGGAACTGTGGCTGACCGAGGCGTACGCGCCGACCCGGCCGAACGCCTGGTGGTCCGACACCTACCGGCACGCCGCCGAGAACGTCCTGCTGACGCTCGTCCTGGCGAAGGCCGAGGGGGTCCGGGGCGTCAACTGGTACCAGCTGCACGACTCCACCGTGCTGCACCCGCAGGAGGCGGACCCGGCGAACGCGGAGTACCACTACGGGCTGATGCACCGGGACACCTCCCCCAAGCCGTCGCTGCTGGCGTACGCCACGGCGGCGCGGGTCCTGGACGGGGCCGTGTACGTCCGGCCGCTGGTCTTCGCGGACGCGGACGTCAAGGGGCTGCTGTTCACCACCCCGGACGGTCCGGTCTCGGTGCTGTGGAGCCGCGCGGACGGGTACGTCCTCAACGCCGACCACGGCGAGGACCCGTGGTACGCCTCGCCGGAGCCCTGGACCGACACCTGGACGAGCCGTACCGACGTCGTGGCCCACTCGGCCGTGGTCGACGGCACCGTGCGGGAGCTGAACTGCATCGGGCAGGAGCGCACGCTCACCGCCGCCGGCGGCAAGGTCACCCTCACGCTCGACGGCGCGCCCCGCGTCTACTACGGCCTCGCCGCCAACCCCGACTGGAAGTAGGAGCACCGGCACCATGAGGAACGAAACCGCACGCCACGACGTCACCGTGGTCGGCGGCGGGCTGGCCGGGGTGAGCGCGGCCGTCGCCGCCGCCCGGCTGGGCCGCACCGTCGCCCTGATCAACAACCGGCCGGTCCTCGGCGGGAACTCCAGCAGCGAGGTCCGCGTCTGGGTCTGCGGCGCGACCGGGCACGGCCGCAACCACTACGCCCGCGAGGGCGGCGTCATGGGCGAGCTGTTCGTCGAGAACCAGTTCCGCAACCCGGACGGCAATCCGTACTTCTGGGACGCGGTGATCCTGGACGTGGTGCGGGCGGAACCGAACATCACGCTCTATCTGAACACCGATGTGCGCGAGGTGGACGCGGAGGGCCCCGAGGACGCCCGGCGCATCACGGCGGTCACCGGCTGGATGATGGGGTCCGAGCGGCGGATCCGGTTCGAGAGCGCGCTGTTCCTGGACTGCTCGGGGGACGGGCTGGTGGGGCATCTGGCCGGGGCCCGGCACCGGATCGGCCGGGAGTCCCGGGCCGAGTACGCGGAGCCGTGGGCGCCGGAGACCGCCGATTCGATCACGCTCGGCTCGACGCTGCTCTTCTACACCAAGGACGCCGGGCACCCCGTCAAGTACGTCGCCCCCGACTTCGCCCGGAACATCGCCGAGACCACCATCCCGCAGCGCCGGATCATCAAGTCCGGGGACAACGGCTGCGCGTACTGGTGGATCGAGTTCGGCGGCGAACTGGACACGGTGCACGACAACGAGCGCATCCGTGACGAGCTGTGGGCGGTCATCCACGGCATCTGGGACCACATCAAGAACTCCGGCGAGTTCGAAGCCGACTCGATGACGCTGGAGTGGGTGGGCTCGGTGCCCGGCAAGCGCGAGTACCGGCGCTTCCTCGGCGACTACGTCCTGCACCAGGGCGACATCCTGGGCCAGAGCGAGTTCGCCGACCGGGTGGCCTTCGGCGGCTGGTCGATCGACCTGCACCCGCCGAAGGGCGTGTACGCCACCGAGGACGGGGCCAAGCAGCGGTACGCGGACGGGATCTACCACATCCCGTACCGCAGTCTGTACTCCGTGAACACGACGAACCTGCTGTTCGCCGGGCGGAACATCTCGGCCAGCCACGTCGCGTTCGGCTCGACCCGGGTCATGGCGACCTGTGCGACGCTCGGCCAGGCGGCGGGCACGGCCGCGGCGCTGTGCGCCGCCGACGGGATCGCCCCGAAGGAGCTGGACCCGGCCGCCCTCCAGCGGACGCTGCTGCGCGAGGACGCCTCGGTGATCGGGCTGGCCTCGGCCGATCCGGAGGATCTGGCGCTGGGCGCGACGGCCACCGCCTCCTCGGTGCTGGCGGCCCCCGACGCGACGGTGGCGCAGGAGCGGTGGCCGCTGGCGGCCGACGCCGGTTTCGTGGTGCCCGTCGATCCGGCGCTGGACGCGCTGGAGCTGCTGGTGGACGCCGCCCGCGACACCCGGCTCGTCGTCGAGCTGTACGACCCGGGGCTCGGGCAGAACTACGTGCCCCGCCACCTGGTGGAACGGGTGGAGGTGCCGGTCGCGGCCGGGGAGAAGCAGTGGGTGCGCACGGGTCTGCGCTGGTCGCCGGAGAGCGCCCGCAACGCCTTCGTCGTCGTGCGGGCCGACGCGGATCTCGCCCTGTACACCTCGGACGCGCCGGCCCCGGGGGTGCTGGCGCTGACCCGGGTGGCGCTGCGGCCGCAGGACGAGTCGCCGCAGCCGCTGCGGGAGTGGACCGACGCCGGGCTGCTGCGCCGCACGTTCTGCCTGCGGACGGGGGCCACCTCGGCGTACGCGCCGCGGAAGGCGGTGGACGGTTTCGCCCGCCCGTACGCCGGACCGCACATGTGGGTCTCCGAGCCGCTGCGCGAGGGCGGCGAGGAGTGGCTCCAGCTGTCCTGGCCCGGTCAGGTGACACTGTCGCGGTTCGATGTGCTGGCCGACGACGACGTCAACGAGGACCTGATCAATCTGCACCACCACCGCACCCCGTTCGACGTCCTTCCGACGCTGCTGCGCGACTACCGGATCGAGGCGCGGCGCGCGGACGGGAGCTGGGAGACCGTGGCGCGGACCACGGGCAACCGGCGCCGCCGTCAGGTGCACCGGCTGGACACTCCGGTCACGGCCTCGGCCGTGCGGCTGGTGGCCGAAGCGACCAACGGGGCCGCGTCGGCGCACGTCGTCGCGGTCCGCGCCTACGCGTAAGGAGCAGCGGATGGTCACACGAGTCCTGGTCACCGGGGCGGCCGGGCGGATCGGACGGGCGGTGCTCGCGCTGCTCGCGGAGCGGTCCGTGCAGGCCCACGCCCTGGTCCTGGAGGATCCCGGGGACCTGGCCGCGCGCCGGGTCGTCACCGGGGACGCGGCGGACGCGGACGCGGTGCGGGCGGCACTGGAGGGGGTGGACGGGGTGATCCATCTGGCGGCGATCCCCACGCCGGAGCGCACCCCGGCGCGGGAGCTGTTCGGTGCCAATACGCTCGCCACGTTCACGGTGCTGGAGGAGGCGGGTCTCGCCGGGGTGCGGCGGGCCGTCGTCGCGAGTTCCTGGGGGGTCACGGGACTGCCGTGGACGGCCGATCCCTCGCCGCACCCGGCCTATCTGCCGGTCGACGAGGCGATGCCCTCGCAGGTGGCGGACGCCTACGGGCTGTCCAAGCAGGTCGACGAGGCGACGGCGGCGGCGATGGCGCGGCGGCACGGGATGGGCGTGGTCTGTCTGCGCTACCCCTTCGTCGGCGGCTTCGACGAACGGCTGCGGGCCCACGCGGCGCGGCTGACGGCGGATCCGGCGGCGGGGGCCCGGGACCTGTGGACGTATCTGGAGGTGCGGGACGCCGCGCGGGCGGCCCTGCTGGCGCTCGGTGTGCCGGGGCCGGGCGCGCACGCCGTCCATGTGTGCGCCCCCGAGACCCTGGTGCCGTTCCCGACGGAGGAACTGCTGCGCCGCTACCACCCCGGTACGCCGCTGCGCCGCCCGCTGCCCGGCCGGGCGGCACCGGTGGACACCTCGGCGGCGGAGCGGCTGTTCGGCTTCACGGCGGAGTACCTGCTCGACGACTGAGTGAATCCCGGGGCGGCTTCGCTGCCCCGGGAGCGCCGGGGACGGCACCCATGACCTGATCGGTTAGTTTCCGTGAGTGATCATGTCTGCACGGAAATTGACGACTCTGAGCATGTTGGGTGCGGTGCTGTGCGGCGGCCTCGCCGGCTGCGCGGACGCGGACGGCTCCCCGGAGGCCGCGCCCCCGGCGGCCCACGCCCCGTCCCCCGCGCACTCCCCCGCGTCCGCCTCCGCACCCGCCTCCCCCGCCGCCCCGCGCACACCCCCGCCCGCGCCGGAGCCGCCGGTCCTGGCCCCCGGGCCGGGCGGTCTGACGCCCGTGCTGAAACGCGGCGCCGGGCGTACGGAGAAGGTCGTGGCGCTCACGTTCGACGCCGATATGACGGCGGACGAGGGGCCGCGCGCGGCGGCGGGCGAGCGGTTCGACAATCCGGAGCTGATCGCGCTGCTGCGCCGGCTGAAGGTGCCGGCGACCGTGTTCATGACGGGGCGCTGGGCCGAGGAGTACCCCGACCAGGCCCGCTCCATCGGCACGGACCCGCTGTTCGAGATCGCCAACCACTCCTACAGCCACTACGCGTTCACCACGCCCTGCTACGGACTGCCGGCCGTGGACGGCGATCCGGCGGCGATGCGCGGGGAGGTGGAGCGGGCGTTCGGCGCGATCCGGCGGTCGGGGGCGCGCCGGGTGGTGCCGTACTTCCGTTTCCCGGGCGGGTGTTACGACCGGGCGGCGCTGCGCGCGATCGCGCCGGAGAAGGTCACGGCGGTGCAGTGGGACGTGGTCAGCGGGGACGCGTTCGCGACCGACGCGGACGCGGTGGCGGAACAGGTGCTGGACGGAGTGGAGCCCGGTTCGCTCGTCGTCATGCACTGCACCCGCAGCGCCGCCCCGGTCACCGCGCAGGCGGTCCGGCGGGTGGTGCCCGAACTCCGCGCCCGGGGCTACCGCTTCGTGCGCGTCTCGCAGCTGATCGCCGGGCGGTGAGAGCCTCGGGCAGCCGGTCAGCCGGTCATCCGGAGCAGGCCGTCCGCTGGGCCTCCTGCCACTCGCAGACCGGGCAGAGCGTGATGCCCTTGACCGACTCGGGGTACTCGGTCGGCTTCCGGCACAGCACGCACTCCGCGTACGGCGGTCCGGCGGGCCCGTCCGGGGACGCCCCGGGCCGGACGTCCGGGGTGCCGCAGCAGTCCGTGTCCTCGGGATTCAGGGGCTCAGCTCCGCGCTCGTCCATGCGTACGAGCCTACTCAGCCGCGCACCGAGGTGAGCCGGCAGGCGAGCGCCCCCGCGGCGGCGGCCACCGCGGCCGCGCCGAGCAGCGGCAGCACGGGCACCCGGACGGTTCCGGTGAACGAGCCGGTGACCAGGCCCGTCACGGCGGACTTCGCGGGTGATCCGGTGGTCACCAGGCACAGCAGCGCCCCGAGCGGAATCGCGGTGAGCGACCAGCCGCGCCGGTGCAGCAGCGGCCGGCTGCCCAGCGTCCCCACCGCCGCCCCGGTCAGCGCGCAGCAGCAGGCGGCGAGCAGCCCGGCGAGACCGGCCGCGGGCAGCGGTACCCGGACCCGGTGGTCGGTACTGGCCGGATCGCTGATCGCCAGCACGACGGCGGTGGCCGCCGCGCCCAGCAGCACCGCGCAGCCGAGCGCCGTGACCAGGGCCGCCAGATGGACCCGGGGCCGGCCCCCGGCGGCCGCGGCGACGACGGTCCGGGCGGCGGACGGTTCCTGGGTCGCGCAGACCTGAACGAGCCACGCGGTGACGGGCAGCAGCGCGGCGGCGGTGTAACCGAGCGAGTCCAGCACGGGCTGGCCGGCCTGGACCACGGTGCCGACGAAGGCCAGGTGGAGCAGCACCGGGGCGAGCCAGCGCTGGGAGCGCAGGAGCAGGGCGGCCTGGTAGCGGATCAGTGCGTTCATACGGGCTCGTCCGAGGGATTGAGCAGGGCCGCGACCCCGGTGACAGGCCGGGACGGCCGGGCGGTGGGCAGGGCGGCCCGGTAGCCGATCAATGCGGTCATACGGGCTCGCCCGAGAGGTCCGGCAGGGCCGCGACCCCGGTGACGTGCCAGGGCGGCCGGGCGGTGAGCAGGGTGGTGAGCAGGGCGTCGGAGTGCGCGGCGGCCACCGTGAGGTGCAGGGCGCCGTCCTCGGTGGCGGTGCGTTCGGGGGCTCCGGGGAGCCGGTCCGGCAGCGGGGTGCCGGGCGGTCCCGTCACCTCGATGCGGACCCGGGGGCCGGCGGCCGGTCCGACCGGGGCAACGGGCACCTCGCGGAGCCCGGTGCCCTCGACGCGCAGCACCGTGTCCGCGGCGCCCGCCGGCCGGCGCGGGTCGTGGTCGACGTAGACGGCGGTGGATCCGGCAGCGACACGGGCGGCGACGGCCCGGTCCAGTTCGTCGCGGGCCGCGGTGTCCAGTCCGGTCCACGCCTCGTCCAGCACCAGCAGTCCGGGCTCGGCCAGCAGCGCCTGGGCGACCGCGACCTTCTGGGCGGTGCCCTTGGACAGCTCGGCCAGGGGCGTCCCGGCATGAGCGGCGGCACCGAAGCGGGTCAGCCACTCCTCCGCCCGCCGGACCGCCTCGGCGCGCCGCAGTCCGTGGATCCGGCCCAGGTGGACGAGGTAGCCGACGGCCGTGAACGGCAGGGCCGCCGCGAACCGTTCGGGGACGTACGCGGTGCGCGGCCGGTGCCGGGTGATGCTGCCCTCGGTCGGGGCGTCCGTCCCCGCGAGCAGCCGCAGCAGCGTGGACTTGCCGGTGCCGTTGGCGCCCTCGACCCGGATCAGGGAGCCCGCCGGGAGGACGAGATCGATCCCGCGCAGCACCCAGGGCCCGGCCAGTCCGTACCGGCGGCCCACCGCCTCCAGCCGCAGCAGGGGCCGGTTCAGTTGGACGACGCCTTCTCGGGCTTCAGCTCGCTGGGCCGGACGATCACGAAGCCCTCGCCCTCCAGCCGGAGCTGGACGGCCTCGCCGGAGCCGCCGCGCAGCATGGAACCGACGCTCTGCGAGCGGTGCAGTGAGGTGGCGAGGTGGGCGCTCCAGCCGACGACCGCGTCGGTGTCGACGCAGACCGGTTGCTGCGGGCTCACGGGGATCACGATCGGGTGGCCCTCGCACATCAGGGCGAGCTTCCCGTACCCGGTGAAGACACTGTTGAAGAGCCCTCCCCCGGCCATGCCGGCGCCCTTCACGGTCTTGATCTCGTAGGCGAGCGTGGCGTCGAAGCACAGCACGTTGCGGCCGTTGACGGTGAGCGCGTCGCCCTGCTCGATGTCCACGATGAAGCAGTTGGCCGCCTCGTGGGCGAACCAGGCCTCGCCCTGGCCGCGCACCGCCATCAGCGGCAGCCCCTCGCCGGTGACGGCCCGCTTGAGCATGCCGCCGATGCCCTGGCCCTTGCGTTCGAACTGGAGATTGCCGCGGAAGGCGATCATCGATCCCTGGCGGGCGTGCATCTCGCCGTTGACCGCGTATTTCACCGACTTGGGGTTCTGCAGGGTCATTCCGGGCACGGTCGCCTGCTGGGCCATGTGCTCGCTGGAAAAGAGATCGCTCTTCATGGCGTGCATCCTCGCCCGGAGGGTTTCATTCCGCCAAGAGACCCGGTGCGGGCGGCTGGCAGACTGGACGGGTGAGCAGCAACGACACCTCCTCCCCCGCGTCCGACACCCCCTCCCCCGCGTCCGGCTCCGCCGGTCTGTCCGAGGACAGCCCGTTCCGCACCGAACGGACGGACCGGGACGAAGCACCCCAGTACGTCCTGCCGTTGGTCGTGCACATCGAGAAGACGGCACCCCCGGCCCGTACCGACGCCCTGCGCACGGCCGCCCGCGCGGTGCTCGTGATGCTCTCCGACGAGCGGTCCACGGGCGAGGGCGTGTGGGCGGAGGCGATGCGGGACTGGCAGGACGCCCGGATCCGCAAGGTGGTCCGGCGGGCGCGCGGCGCGGAGTGGCGCAAGGCCTCGGCGCTGCCCGGGATCACCGTCACCGGCGCGGAG
Source organism: Streptomyces sp. NPDC024555 (assembly GCF_055559335.1). Classification (NCBI taxonomy): domain Bacteria; kingdom Bacillati; phylum Actinomycetota; class Actinomycetes; order Kitasatosporales; family Streptomycetaceae; genus Streptomyces; species Streptomyces sp. NPDC024555. The sequence goes on along the minus strand of NZ_JBVHKV010000003.1, from coordinate 184,605 downwards.
GCCGAGGTCCGGGTCTATCCCCCGGTGCCGCTGGACGGCTGGCCCAAGGAGCTGGCGAAGCTCCAGGTCTCGGGGACGGACCTGGACGATCCGGAGCCGCCCGCCGCCCCGGACCTCTCGGGCCCGGTCCTCTGGCTCAACCCGGATCTCGGCATGTCCGCCGGCAAGGAGATGGCGCAGGCCGGGCACGGGGCCCAGCTCGCCTGGTGGGAGCTGTCCGACGCGGAGCGCACGGCCTGGCGCGAGGCAGGTTTCCCGCTCTCGGTCGCCACCCCGGACCCGGTGCGCTGGAAGGAGCTGACGGTGAGCGGGCTGCCCGTGGTCCGGGACGCGGGGTTCACGGAGATCGCCCCCGGTTCCTGCACGGTGGTCGCCGACCATCCGGCGCTGCGCCGCTGAGTCGCCGGGAGGCGGAACCTCAAATCAAGCTCTGAACGTCTCCCTTCGCGGGTTCGGCAGGACACCGCGGGGCCATCACCCCTGCACGGAACGGAGACGGGGGGACGGCGTGGAGCTGGGAATCGGCATCGGCTGGCGGCCGGAGATCGCCGAAGCGGTGGAGGCACTGCCGGGGATCGACTGGGTGGAGGCGGTCGCGGAGAACCTCTGCGCCGGCCATCTGCCGGACTCACTGGTGCGGCTGAGGGAACGCGGGGTCACGGTGGTGCCGCACGGCGTCTCGCTGGGGCTCGGCGGGGCGGACCGGCCCGACGCCGGACGGCTCGCCGCGCTCGCGGAACGGGCCGCGCTGACGGAGGCGCCGCTGGTCACCGAGCACATCGCGTTCGTCAGGGCCGGCGGTGTCCGCACCGGCACCCCGGCCCTGGAGGCGGGGCATCTGCTGCCCGTCCCCCGGACCCGGGCCGCCCTGGACGTGCTCTGCGAGAACGTGGCGATCGCGCAGGACGCGCTGCCCGTGCCGCTGGCCCTGGAGAACATCGCGGCCCTGGTCTCCTGGCCGGACGAGGAGCTGACCGAGGGGCAGTTCCTCGCCGAGCTGGTCGAGCGCACCGGGGTGCGGCTGCTCATCGACGTGGCCAATCTGCACACCAACCATGTCAACCGGGGCGAGGACCCGGCCGAGGCGCTGGCCGCGCTGCCGGTGGAGGCCCTCGCGTACGTCCATGTCGCCGGCGGGACCGAGAAGGACGGTGTCTGGCACGACACCCACGCCCATCCCGTCACCGCCCCGGTCCTGGACGTGCTGGCCGAACTGCGCTCCCGGGTGTCCCCGCCCGGCGTCCTCCTGGAACGCGACGACGCCTTCCCGCCCGCCGCCGAACTCGCCGGTGAGCTGGACGCGATCCGCGCGGTCCTGGACCGGGGCGGGGACGACCACGGGGTGGACCGTGCGGTGCGCGGACCGGTACGGCGGGAGCCCGTACGGCCCGCCGCCGCACCGTCCGAGGCGGTACGGGACCGGCTCGCGGTCGACCAGACCGCGCTGCTCTCCGCCCTGGTCGCGGGCACCCCCGCCCCGGAGGGCTTCGACCGGCGCAGGCTCGGGGTGCAGAGCCGGGCGCTGGCCGCGAAGCGGGCCGATGTGGTGGCGAAGGTGGCTCCCGAGCTTCCGGAGATCCTGGGGCGCGGCTACCGGGAGGCGTTCCTGGCGTACGCGGGGGCGCGGCCGATGTCCGGCGGATACCGGCGCGACGCGCTGGACTTCGCCGAGCACCTGCTGGTCGCCGGGCGGCCGGCCGACGACGCGGCGCGGCGCCGGCTCACCCTGTGGTGGCAGGACCGCGCGGGGTCCCGGCCACCGGGCCGGGCCGCCCGGCTGGCCCGCGCGGCCCGCTCCGTGCTGGTGGGGCGGTGAACGGGATGACCACGCTCGCCGTGCTGTTCTCGCTGGCCGTCGCCGTGTCCTCGGTGCTGCTGGTCGCCGGGCTCGTCCGCGACCGCCGGGCGTCCGGCGGCCCGGTCCACGATCCGGCCGAGGCGGCGTTCCTGGGCGGCGGACCCGGGCGGGTCGTCGACGCCGCGCTCACCGCGATGCACGCGGACGGCCGGCTCCTCGTCGGCGGCCCCGGCATCGTGGCCGTGCAGCGGGCCGTCGCCCACGACCCGGTGGAGCGCGCCGTGCTCCACGCGCACGCCGCCGCCCCGAACGGGGCGCTGCACACGCTGCGGGACGCCGTGATGCGCCACCCCGCCGTCCAGGAGATCGGGGACGGCCTCGCCGCGCGCGGGCTGCTCCAGGTCCCCGGCGCGCACCGGCTCCAGCAGCGCTGGGGCATGACGCAGGGGGTGCTCTGCCTGCTCGCCCTGCCCGTCGCGTTCGCGCTGACCGTCGCGGAGTGGATGGCCTCGGACGGCTTCGTGGACGAGGGCGTCCCGTTCGTCCTCAAGGTGCTGCCCGCCCTGGTCGCCGGAAGCGTCGTGGGCCTGGTCACGGCGGCGGTCGCCCGCTCCCGGATCACCCGGGCGGGGCGCCGGGCCGCCGCCGCGTTCCGGGCCGCCCACCCCGGCCGCACCGACGCGGCCCATCTGGTGGCGACGGCCGGTCCCCGGGCGCACCCCGACCCCGTCCTGCGGGCGTATCTGCTCACGGCGGTCCGGGCCGGGGCCGGGAGCGGGACGCCCCGGCGCTCCGGCGGCACACCGTCCCCGTCGCACGACGGCGCCTCCTCCGCGCTGCTGCTGGCCCCGGCGGTCTGGTGCGCGGGGTCCGCGCCGGGCGGCGGGAGCTGCGGCGGTTCATCGGGGAGCGGCGGCGGTTCGGGCTGCGGCGGCGGGTCGGGCTGCGGTTCGGGGTCCGGGTCGAGCTGCGGGGGCGGCGGGTCCAGTTGTGGTGGCGGCGGGTCCAGTTGTGGTGGCGGCAGCAGTTGCGGATCGAGCTGCGGCAGCAGTTCCTGAGCGGTCCCGCGTCCGCATGGTGAACAGCCCATGGCGCGAAACGCGCGTGTCGCATAGAAATCGGACATGCTCTGGGTTCTGTTCCTGCTGGTCGCGTGGGGTGCCGCCGCGCTGTCCTGCATCCGGCTCTGCCTGGCCACCGCCCGGCAGGCCGCCCCTCCCCGGCCCGCGCCGCGCACCGCCACGCGGGACGAACTGAGCCTGTACGAGACGGCGTTCCTGGCCGGCGGCCCGCACCGGGTCGCCGACACCGCGCTGGTCTCGATGCATCTGCGCCGCCGGCTGCTGCTGGCCCACACCGGCTGGGCCACGGTCGTCGATCCGGACGGCCGGGACGACATGGAGCGGACCGTGATCCGTGCCATAGGGCCCCAGGGGCAGTCGCCGATACCGCCGGTCCGGGCGGCGGCCGCCGCCGCGGACGCGGTGCGGGCCCTCGCGGACCGGCTGGTCGCCGCGGGCCTGGCCCTGCCGGGCGGCGGGTCGGACATCGCCGCGGCCGTGCACGCGGTGCGCCGGGCGGCCGCGCTGGTGCTCGTGATGGGTGCCGCCGCGCTGACCGTGCCCATCCAGGGAGCGCGTCCGGCGGGGTCGGAGGTGCCGGTGCTCGTCTGGTTCGCGATGCCGCTGGTGCTGACCGTGGGCTGTCTGCTCATCGCGCGGATGGAGTCGGGACCGCACAGCCCGTGGGCCTCACCGGCCGGACAGCGGCTGCTGGACGCCCGTCGGCTCGCCGCGTCCGGTCCGGAGGGCGATGTGCTGGCGGCGGTCGCCGTACGGGGCGTCGCGGCGGTCGCCGATCCGGCGCTGCGGGCCGCGCTCACCGGCCGGACGGCGCGCACCGTCCCGTAGATGACAACGGTGCGGCGCGCGGGAGGCGCGCCGCACCGTGAGCCGAACCCGGTGTCGCTGGACCGGCGGGCGGCACAAGGTGCCGCTCGGTCCGCCGTCTGATCTTCCGGGCTGGGGTGACCGGGTCCCGCTCGCTACGCGAGCCCGGCCACCAGGTCCGCGACCGACTTGCGCCGGCCGGTGAAGAAGGGGACCTCCTCGCGGACGTGCATCCGCGCCTCGGAGGCCCGCAGGTGACGCATCAGGTCGACGATGCGGTACAGCTCGTCCGCCTCGAAGGCCAGCATCCACTCGTAGTCGCCGAGCGAGAACGAGGCGACGGTGTTGGCGCGCACGTCGGGGTAGCCGCGGGCCATCTTGCCGTGGTCGGCGAGCATCCGGCGACGGTCCTCGTCGGGCAGCAGGTACCAGTCGTAGGAGCGCACGAACGGGTACACGCTGACGTAGTCGCGCGCGTTCTCGTCGGCGAGGAAGGCCGGGATGTGCGACTTGTTGAACTCGGCGGGGCGGTGCAGCGCCATGTTCGACCAGACCGGTTCGAGGTTCCTGCCCAGCCGGGTGCGGCGGAAGAGGTTGTACGCCTCCTGGAGCTCGTCCGCCGTCTCCGCGTGCCACCAGATCATCACGTCGGCGTCGGCGCGGAGGCCGGAGACGTCGTAGGTGCCGCGGATCGTGATGTCCTTGGCCGCGAGCTGGTCGAACAGCTCCTGGACCTCGCCGGCCAGGTCGGCCCGGTCCGTGTCGGCGGGCAGGACGTCGCGCAGCTTGAACACGGACCAGAGCGTGTAGCGGATGACCTCGTTGAGGTCCTTCGCCTTCTTTCCGGCGTTGGGCGTCTTGCTGGATGTCGCAGTCTCAGGAGCACTCATACGGCTATTGTCCCGCCTCGCTCCCTGTGCCCTGAACCAGGGGTGGGGTGGCGATGATCTCCCCCTGCTCCGCCGCCCGGACGCCCCCGAGGTCGTGGGCGATCTCGTCCGCGGCACGCAGGGCGCCGGCGATGCAGGCGGGGATGCCGACGCCGTCGTAGACCGCACCGCAGACGCGCAGCGCGGGCAGCTTGGCGACCTCCTCGCGGATCCGGGCGACCCGGGTGAGGTGGCCCACGGGGTACTGGGGCAGTCCGCCGATCCAGCGGGTGACCTCGGTGCCGACGGGGCGGGCGGTCAGTCCGGTGGCGTCGGCGAGGTCGGCCAGCGAGACGGCGACGAGGTCGGCGTCCTCGCGGTGCAGATGGTCCTCCTCGCCGTAGCGGCCCACCGAGGTTCGCAGCACGAAGAGCCCCGGGGCCGCGTCGGCGACCCATCGCCACTTGTGGGTGGAGAAGGTGGAGGCCTTGATCGTGCGGCCCTCGGCCGGGGGCACCAGGAAGCCGGAGCGCCCCTCGAAGGCCGGCAGCCCGGCCACGTCGGAGCGCCTGAACGCCATCGTGACCAGGGCCATCGAGGCGTACTCGACGCCGGCCAGCTCGGCCGACGCGGCCGGGGACTCGGCGGCGAGCAGGGTGGACGCCGACCAGGCGGGGGCGGCGAGGACGATGCCGTCGGCGGCGATCACCCGGGCGTCGGTGCGCACGTCCCAGCCGTCGGCGGTACGGGTCAGGCCGAGCACCGGGGTCTCGGTGAGGATCTCCCCGCCGGCCGCGCGCACGGTGTCCGCGACGGCTCCGGGCAGGGTGCCGATGCCGCCCTCGATGCCCTGGAAGACCGGGCCGGTGAGCTGCCGGGCGGCCGCCTCCCGCTGGATCCGGGCGACGCCGTCGAGGAGCGAGCCGGAGCCCCGGGCGACCTCGAAGAGCTGCGGTACGGCGGCGCGCATCGAGATCCGGTAGGCGTCGCCCGCGTACACCCCGCCCAGCAGCGGTTCCACGAGCAGGTCGACGACCTCGCGGCCGAGCCGGTCCGCGACATAGGCGCCGACCGCGACGTCCTCGCCGACGGCGGTGGGGGTCAGCTCGCGCTCCTGGGCGATCCGGGCCAGGCCCTCGGGCGTCAGGACGTCGCCCAGGGCCGCCGGGTCGCCCGGGACGCCCATCACATGGCCCTTGGGCATGGGGCGCAGGGCCTCGCGCGTCCAGAGGGCGGCGGTGGCGGTGGCGGGCGGCTGGAGGCGGTCGGCGAGGCCGACGGCGCGGGCCAGGTCGACCGCCTCCGGCCGGCGGGCGAGCACGGACTCGGCGCCGAGGTCGACCCGGACGCCCGCGACCTCGCCGGTCATGAGCTTGCCGCCGAGCCGGGCGGTCGCCTCCAGGAGGGTGACCCGCAGACCGCTGCCGAGAAGCCGGTGGGCGGCCGCGAGTCCGGCGATGCCGCCGCCGATGACGACCACATGGGCCGGGGCCCGGTCCGCACGCTGTGTTGAACGCTGCATGCCCCCACTCTCTCAAACCCCGTCCGAGTCCTGACCGTGACCGCTTCGAAACCGTCGGGACGAAACCGCTGACGCCCCCTCATCCGTCGAACCGGCACCATCAACCACCTGTCCTGGGGGGACTGTTATGCATCCCGTGCCCGACCTCCGCTCCGGCCCGGCGGCGTCCGCCGCCCGCCGTTCCCGGATCGCCCTCGCCGCCGGACTGCTCGCCGCCGCGCTCGCGCTCGGCGGCTGCGGCGCCGCGTCCGACGACTCCGGAGGGGACGGCGACAAGCGCGGACTGACCGCCGATGCCCGGGGGAAGGCCGACTCCGCCGCCGGTGAGGCGGCCGGCGCCGCGCGGGCGGACGGCTCCGCGAAGGGCGCGGCCGGCTCGGCGGCGCCGAAGCAGCCGAAACCGGCCGCCACCCACGTCATCCGCACCGCGACGCTGTCCGTCGAGGTGAAGAGCGCCTCCCGGGCGGCGGCGAGCGCCCGGACCGTGACGCAGAACGCGGGCGGGCTGGTCGCCGAGGAGAACACCGAGCGGGCGGACGGCGACCGCTCCACCTCGCATCTCGTGCTGCGCGTCCCGCAGGACGCGTACGACCGGGTGCTGCGGGAGCTGTCGGGGGCCGGGAAGCTGCTGTCGCGCACCTCGGAGGCGAAGGACGTCACGGACCAGGTCGTCGACACCGACAGCCGGATCGCCACCCAGCGCTCCAGCGTGGCCCGGGTGCGCGCGCTGATGGACCGGGCCGACAAGCTCACCGACGTGGTCGCCCTGGAGGGCGAACTGAGCAGCCGCCAGGCCGCGCTGGAGTCGCTGCTCGCCCAGCAGGCCTCGCTCCGGGACCGTACCTCGATGGCCACGGTCACCCTCGACCTGATCGAGCCGGAGTCCCCGGCCGCCGCGTCCGACGACGATCCGGGGTTCGTGGACGCCCTGGCCGGCGGCTGGCACGCCTTCACGACGATGCTGCGGTGGCTGGCGATGGCCGTGGGGGCCTCGGCGCCGTTCCTGGCCGTGGCCGCCGCCGCACTGGTCCTGTGGCGGTTCGCCGCCCGCCGGAGGCGGAAGGCGGCGCCGCCGGCCGGCGGGTGAGCGCGTCCCGGGGGCGCCGCCGCGCCCCCGGGTACCCCGGCGCCGTAGCGTGGGCCTTTTCGGACGGGCGTCGGAGGTACGGGCATGGCGGCGGAACGACTGGTGGTCATCGGCGGCGACGCGGCGGGCATGTCCGCCGCCTCCCAGGCGCGCCGGCTCAAGGGCCCCGGGGAGCTGGAGATCATCGCCTTCGAGCGCGGTCACTTCACCTCGTTCTCCGCCTGCGGCATCCCGTACTGGGTGGGCGGCGACGTGGCGGAGCGGGACGATCTGATCGCCCGTACGCCCGAGGAGCACCGGGCCCGCGGCATCGATCTGCGGATGCGCACCGAGGTGACGGAGATCGACGCCGCGGGACGGCGGGTGCGCGCCCGGGACCGGGACTCGGGCGAGACGTACTGGACGGACTTCGACAAGCTGGTGATCGCCACGGGTGCCCGGCCGGTCCGCCCGGAGCTGCCGGGGATGGACGCGGCGGGGGTGCACGGGGTGCAGACCCTGGACGACGGACAGGCCCTGCTGGACTCGCTGGACCGTACGCGGGGACGGAGGGCCGTCGTCGTCGGCGCCGGGTACATCGGCGTCGAGATGGCCGAGGCGATGCTGAACCGGGGCTTCGAGGTGACGGTCCTCAACCGGGGCGAGCAGCCGATGGCGACGCTCGACCCGGACATGGGCCGGATGGTCGGCGAGGCGATGGCCGGGCTGGGGATCACGACGGTGAACGGGGCGGCGGTCACCGCGATCCGCACCGGGGCGGACGGCCGGGTGAGCGCCGTGGAGACGGCGGACGGCTCGTACCCGGCGGACGTGGTGGTGCTCGGCATCGGGGTCGAGCCGGAGACGGAGCTGGCGCGCGCGGCCGGGCTGCCGGTGGGGCCGCACGGCGGGCTGCTCACCGATCTGTCGATGCGGGTCGTGGGCCACCAGGACATCTGGGCGGGCGGGGACTGCGTCGAGGTCCTGGACCTGGTGGCGGGCCGCACCCGGCACATCGCGCTGGGCACGCACGCCAACAAGCACGGCCAGATCATCGGGTCCAACGTGGGCGGCGGCTACGGCACGTTCCCCGGTGTCGTCGGCACCGCGGTGAGCAAGGTCTGCGATCTGGAGATCGCCCGGACGGGGCTGCGCGAGAAGGACGCCCGTGCGGTGGGGCTGCGGTTCGTCACGGCGACGATCGAGTCGACGGGCCGGGCGGGCTACTACCCGGGGGCGCGGCCGATGACGGTGAAGATGATCGCGGAGTACCGCACGGGACGGCTGCTGGGGGTGCAGATCGTCGGCCGCGACGGGGCGGCGAAGCGGGTGGACGTGGCGGCGGTGGCCCTGACCGCCGGGATGACCGTCGACCAGTTGACCGCGCTCGATCTGGGCTACGCGCCGCCGTTCTCCCCGGTCTGGGACCCGGTCCTGGTGGCGGCGCGCAAGGCGGTGGCCGCGGTGCGGGCGGCCGGCACGGTCTGAGCGTGCCGGCCCCGCGCCCGGGTCAGCGGGCGCTGCTGCGGTGGACGTACTCGACGAGGCGGGTCAGGGCGTCGGGGTCCATGGACGGCATGACGCCGTGGCCCAGGTTGAAGATGTGGCCCTCCAGACCGGCTGCGGCGTCCAGCACCTCCTGCGCCTTGGCCTCCACGACGGAGGTCGGGGCGTAGAGCACGGCGGGGTCGAGGTTGCCCTGGAGCGCCTTGCCGGGGCCGACGCGGCGGGCGGCCTCGTCGAGCGGGACCCGCCAGTCGACGCCGACGACGTCCGCGCCGGCCTCGCCCATGAGGCCGAGCAGTTCGCCGGTGCCGACGCCGAAGTGGATGCGCGGGACCCCGTACGGGGCGACGGCGTCGAAGACCTTCGCGGAGGCGGACAGCACCGAGCGGCGGTAGTCGGCGGGGGACAGGGCGCCGACCCAGGAGTCGAAGACCTGCACGGCGCTCGCGCCGGCCTCGATCTGGACCTTGAGGAACGCTCCGGTGATCTCCGCGAGCCGGTCGAGGAGGTCGGCCCAGAGCTCCGGGTCGCCGTACATCATGGCCTTGGTGTGCTCGTGGTTGCGGGAGGGGCCGCCCTCCACGAGGTAGCTCGCGAGGGTGAACGGGGCGCCCGCGAAACCGATCAGCGGGGTGGCGCCCAGCTCGGCGGTGAGCGTGCCGATGGCCTCGGTGACGTACGGGACGTCCTCGGGGGTGAGGTCGCGCAGCCGGGCCAGGTCGGCGCGGGTGCGGATCGGCTCGGCGATGACGGGGCCGACGCCGGGCTTGATGTCCAGGTCGATGCCGATGGCGCGGAGCGGGACGACGATGTCGCTGAAGTAGATCGCGGCGTCGACCTTGTGGCGGCGCACGGGCTGCAGGGTGATCTCGGCGATGAGGTCCGGGATCGTGCAGGAGTCCAGCATCGGGATGCCCTCGCGCACCTTGTGGTACTCGGGGAGCGACCGGCCCGCCTGGCGCATGAACCAGACCGGCGTGTGCGGCACGGGTTCGCGCCGGCACGCCTTCAGGAACACCGAGTCGTGGGGGGCGGAGGTCGTCGTCTGCTGGCCCGAGGGGCGGTCAATGGCGCTCACGTACAGAATCTTCGCATGTACGCGGAATGAGCCCGCCCCCGCACGGGTGTCCTTCCGGACGCGGGGCTCCGGTTCCGCCTACTCTTCCCCGCATGGCTGCGGCTCAGGGACACTTCTCCGAACAATCCGACGGCGCCGGCGAGCAGAGCGGCGCGGAGGGTGGATCCGTCCCGCCCGCGTTCCGTGCGGCGGTGGACGCCCTGCGCACGGCGCGGCTCCGCCCCGAGCTGGAGGTGGAGCCGACGCGTCCGCCGAAACGGCTGGCGCCGTACGCGTACGCGCTGGAGGCGGCGGTCGTCGACGGCGACGAGGACCTCGCGGACGGGCGGCTGGTGCTGCTGCACGATCCGGCCGGGCACGACGCCTGGCAGGGCGGTTTCCGGCTGGTGACGCTGGTGCGCGCGGAGCTGGAACCGGAGATGGCGTCCGATCCGCTGCTGCCGGAGGTGTGCTGGTCCTGGCTGACCGGTGCGCTGGAGGCGCGCGGGCTGTCGTACGGCGAGGCGGGCGGCACGGTCACGCGGGCGGGCTCGCACTACTTCGGGGCGCTGGAGACCCGGCGGCCGGCGACGCAGATCGAGATCCGGGCGTCCTGGACGCCGCGCGAGGGCCGCGGCGGGGTGCCGGACACCGGGGCACACCTGATGGCGTGGGGCGATCTGCTGTGCCAGATCGCCGGGCTGCCCCCGTCGGGTCCGGTGGACGCGGCCGTGGTGACGCTGCCGCAGCGGCGGGGTCCGCAGACGCCGTAACCGGTCCGGATTCCGGATCCTCGTTCCGCCGGCGGGGCCGCGTGCCCCGCCGGCGTTCTCCGTGACGCTCCGTCACATGCTCTCGCACAGTCACCGGCGTTCTTTTCGTACAATCGATCGCGCGTCCTATTTGCCCGAATTGTTACTCACCAAATCGTGATCTTCCCCTAAAGGAGCAGGGGTCCCCTGCCGAAGGAGTCAATGACCCTTCAAGCACGGTTCGCCCCGGCTTCATCCCCGAGCCGGCCGTCCCGCCACTCCCCAGGAGGCCTGGTGTCCGTTCTCCTAGAGCAGCCCTCGAGCCTGGTCGCCTACCGCCCGAACAAGCCGACGGCCATGGTCGTCGTGGCCGACCCGCGCGTCCGTTCCACCGTCACCCGCCATCTGTGGGCACTCGGAGTTCGTGACGTCATCGAGGCGTCGTCCATCGCGGAGGCCCGTCCCCGCGTCGGCAACCCGCGCGACATCTGCGTTGCCGACGTCCATCTGCCCGACGGTTCCGGGCTGACCCTGCTGTCCGAAACCCGAGCCGCCGGCTGGCCCAACGGTCTCGCCCTCTCGGCCGCCGACGACATCGGCGCCGTGCGCAACGCCCTGGCGGGCGGCGTCAAGGGCTACGTCGTCACCGGCACCCGCACCAACATCGGCCACCCCGCCCGCCCCGGCGTCGCCCCCATCGGCGCCACCGCCGCCCGTATGCACCGCCGGCCCCCCGGCACCCCGAGCCACCCGGGCGGCTACCGGGAGCTCTCCGGCCGCGAGGTGGAGGTCCTGCGCCTGGTCGCCGAGGGCCAGTCCAACAAGGCCATCGGCGTCTCCATGGGCCTCTCCGCCCTGACCGTCAAGAGCCACCTCGCCCGCATCGCCCGCAAGCTCGGCACCGGCGACCGGGCCGGCATGGTCGCCGTCGCCCTGCGCACGGGCATCATCCACTGACCCCGAGCCCACCCGACCACGAGTCCACCCGCCCCCGACGACACAGCACCCCCGCCGGTGCGCAGCCATGCGGATCCGGCCGGATTACATGCATCGGCGCCCGTCAACGGATCATTCCGTCGACGGGCGCCGCACATCCCCGGATACCCTTGACACGTGACCGACGCCCAAGAGACCGCAGCAGACAGTTCACTGCGAACCACCGGGGGCGCCCCCCCGGACGACGTCGCCCCGGCGCCGATCCCCTTGCTCGAACCTCGCGAGGGCATTCCGCCGGTGGTGGCCACCGACGACGCCCTGGCCAGGGTGATCGCGGCCTTCGCCGCGGGCTCCGGCCCGGTGGCCGTGGACGCCGAGCGCGCCTCGGGCTACCGCTACGGGCAGCGCGCCTACCTGGTGCAACTGCGCCGCGACGGGGCGGGCAGCGCCCTGGTCGACCCGGTCGGCTGCCCCGATCTGTCCGGTCTCGGCGAGGTCCTGCACGGCACCGAATGGATCCTGCACGCGGCCACCCAGGACCTGCCCTGTCTGCGCGAGATAGGGATGACACCGACCGGTCTCTTCGACACGGAGCTGGCCGGGCGGCTCGCCGGATTCCCCCGGGTCGGCCTCGGCGCCATGGTCGAGAGCGTCCTCGGCTACTCCCTGGAGAAGGGCCACTCGGCCGTCGACTGGTCGACCCGCCCGCTGCCCGACCCGTGGCTGCGCTACGCGGCCCTCGACGTCGAGCTGCTCATCGACCTGCGCAACGCGCTGGAGGAGGAGCTGGACCGGCAGGGCAAGCTGGAGTGGGCGCAGGAGGAGTTCGCGGCCATCGCCTCCGCGCCGCCCGCTCCCCCGCGCCAGGATCCGTGGCGCCGCACCTCCGGGATGCACAAGGTCCGCCGCCGCCGGCAGATGGCCGTGGTCCGCGAGCTGTGGACCCTGCGCGACCAGGTCGCCCGGCGCCGCGACATCTCGCCCGGCAAGGTCCTCGGCGACGCGGCGATCGTGGAGGCCGCGCTCGCGCTGCCGTCCAGCACCCACGCCCTGACCGCGCTGCCCGGCTTCGGCCACCGCATGGGCCGGCGCCAGCTGGAGCAGTGGCAGGCCGCGGTGGACCGGGCCAAGGCGCTGCCCGACACGGAGCTGCCGCAGCCCGGCCAGCCGCTGGCCGGTCCGCCGCCGCCCCGGGCCTGGGCGGACAAGGACCCGGCGGCGGCGGCCCGGCTGTCGGCCGCCCGCGCGGCCGTCTCCGGGCTGGCCGAGCGGCTGCACATGCCGCAGGAGAACCTGATCACGCCGGACACCGTGCGCCGGGTCTGCTGGGAGCCGCCGAAGCGGCTGACGCCCGAGACGGTCGAGGACGCGCTCGCCGGACACGGCGCGCGGCACTGGCAGATCGAACAGGTGGCCCCCCTCCTGGTCCGCGCGCTCGCCACGGGGGCCTGAGCGCCGCCGGGCGGACGCGCTGCCAGGGTCGTATTCACGCCAGGTTCGCGTGGTGTCCGTTCAGCGGACGCACCGGGCCCGGACCGCTCTCCCCGGAGGCGGTCCGGGCCCTTTCGCGCATCGTCCCGGAAGGTGTGAGGCCCGTTTCCCGCATGTGACCTTCGCCGCTCCCGGCGCAAGGACTGGGCAGTCTGGTTACCCGCTAGTAGCATGTGAGGGCGGCACGCCTCCGGGCGTGCCTCGCAGCAGTGCCATCCCGCACCCTGGAGGAGAGCCATCGTGCCTCGTACCATCCGGGACGTCGTCTTCGTCGACGGCGTCCGCACCCCGTTCGGCAAGGCGGGCCCGAAGGGCATCTACCACGAGACCCGCGCCGACGATCTCGTCGTGAAGGCCATCCGGGAGCTGCTGCGACGCAACCCGGATCTGGACCCCAAGAAGATCGACGAGGTCGCCATCGCCGCGACCACCCAGATCGGGGACCAGGGCCTCACCCTCGGCCGTACCGCCGGGATCCTCGCCGGACTGCCGCAGTCGGTCCCGGGCTACTCGATCGACCGCATGTGCGCGGGCGCGCTGACCGCCGTGACCTCGACGGCCGGTTCCATCGCCTTCGGCGCGTACGACGTGGTCGTCGCCGGCGGTGTCGAGCACATGGGCCGCCACCCGATGGGCGAGGGCGTGGACCCGAACCCGCGCTTCGTGTCGGAGAAGCTGGTCGACGAGTCCGCCCTGTTCATGGGGATGACCGCGGAGAACCTGCACGACCGCTACCCCACGATCACCAAGGAGCGCGCGGACGCCTACGCGGTGCGCTCGCAGGAGAAGGCCGCCAAGGCGTACGCCAACGGCACGATCCAGCAGGACCTGGTGCCGGTCTCGGTGCGCCGCACCAACGCGGAGGCCGGTGAGACGGGCTGGGGCCTGGTCACCGCCGACGAGCCGATGCGTCCGGGCACCACCATGGAGTCCCTGGCGAACCTGAAGACCCCCTTCCGCGCCCACGGCCGCGTCACGGCCGGTAACGCCGCGGGTCTCAACGACGGCGCCACCGCCTCGCTGCTCGCCGCCGAGGACGTCGCCCGCGAGCTGGGCCTCCCGGTCAAGATGCGCCTGGTCTCCTACGCCTTCGCCGGCGTGGAGCCGGAGGTCATGGGCTACGGCCCGATCCCGGCCACCGAGAAGGCCCTCGCCAAGGCCGGCCTGTCCATCTCGGACATCGGCCTCTTCGAGATCAACGAGGCCTTCGCCGTACAGGTGCTGGCCTTCCTGGAGCACTACGGCATCGCCGACGACGACGCCCGCGTCAACCAGTACGGCGGCGCCATCGCCTACGGCCACCCGCTGGCCTCCTCCGGCGTCCGGCTGATGACCCAGCTGGCCCGCCAGTTCGAGGAGCAGCCGCAGGTCCGCTACGGCCTGACGACGATGTGCGTCGGCTTCGGCATGGGCGCCACCGTCATCTGGGAGAACCCGCACTTCGAGAACGCCGGAGGCGACAAGTGAGCACCACCGCCGAGCTTCTGAAGGGGGCGGCCGCGCTGTTCCCCGGCGAGGTCGTCACCCAGGCGCACGTACGCCACCTGGACCTCCCGGCCGGTGCGGGCCGTTTCGCCCTCATCACGCTGGACAACGGCCTGGACCACACCAAGCCGACCACCTTCGGACCGCAGTCGCTGGCGAACCTGAACGCCGCGATCGACCAGGTCGAGAAGGAGGCCGCCGAGGGCGCGATCACCGGCATCGGCATCACCGGCAAGCCGTTCATCTTCGCCGTCGGCGCCGACCTCAAGGGCGTCGAGCTGCTGAAGGAGCACAAGGACGCGCTCGCCATCGGCAAGGGCGGCCACGACGTCTTCCGCCGGCTCTCCGGCCTCGCCGTGCCCACCTTCGCGTACTACAACGGCGCGGCCATGGGCGGCGGTGTCGAGGTCGGTCTGCACTGCTCGTACCGCACCGTCTCCAAGGCGCTGCCGGCGTTCTCGCTGCCCGAGGTCTTCCTCGGTCTGGTCCCCGGCTGGGGCGGCTGCGCCCTGCTGCCGAACCTGATCGGCGCCGACCGCGCGGTCTCGGTGATCATCGAGAACTCGCTGAACCAGAACCGCCAGCTCAAGGGCAAGCAGGTCCACGAGCTGGGCATCGCCGACGCGATCTTCGAGGGCGCGGACTTCCTGGAGCGGTCGCTCGTCTGGACCGCCGACGTGCTCAACGGCACCGTCGCGGTGGAGCGTCCCGAGGTCGACCGCGGGGAGGCCTGGGACCAGGCCGTCGCCCGCGGCCGGGCCATCGCCGACTCCAAGGTGCACGGCGCCGCCCCGGCCGCGTACCGCGCGCTGGAGATCATCGCCGCGGCCAAGGACGGCGACCTGTCGGCCGGCTTCGACCGCGAGGACCAGGCCCTGGCGGACCTGATCATGGGCGGCGAGCTGCGCTCCGGGATCTACTCCTTCAACCTGGTCCAGAAGCGCGCCAAGCGCCCGGCCGGTGCCCCGGACAAGAACCTGGCCCGCCCGGTCACCAAGGTCGGCGTGGTGGGCGCGGGCCTGATGGCCAGCCAGCTCGCCCTGCTGTTCCTGCGCCGCCTGGAGGTGCCGGTCGTGCTGACCGACATCGACCAGGAGCGCGTCGACAAGGGTGTGGGCTACGTCCACGCCGAGATCGAGAAGCTGCTCGGCAAGGGCCGCATCAACCAGGACAAGGCCAACCGCCTGAAGGCCCTGGTCTCCGGTGTGCTGGACAAGGCGGAGGGCTTCTCCGACGCCGACTTCATCATCGAGGCGGTCTTCGAGGAGATCGGCGTCAAGCAGCAGGTGTTCGCCGAGGTCGAGGCCGTCGCCCCGGCGCACGCGATCCTCGCCACCAACACCTCCTCCCTCTCGGTCACCGAGATGGCGTCGAAGCTGAAGCACCCCGAGCGGGTCGTCGGCTTCCACTTCTTCAACCCGGTCGCGATCCTCCCGCTCCTGGAGATCGTGCGCGGCGAGCAGACCGACGACGCCTCGCTGGCCACGGCCTTCGGTGTCGCCCGCAAGCTGAAGAAGACCGCGGTCCTGGTGAAGGACGCCCCGGCGTTCGTCGTCAACCGCATCCTCACCCGCTTCATGGGCGAGATCCAGAACGTCATCGACGAGGGCACCCCGGTCGAGGTCGCCGAGAAGGCCATCGAGCCGCTCGGCCTGCCGATGTCCCCGCTGGTGCTCCTGGAGCTGGTCGGCCCGGCGATCGGCCTGCACGTCTCCGAGACCCTGAACCGCGCCTTCCCGGACCGGTTCACCGTCTCCGAGAACCTGGCCGCCGTCGTCAAGGCCGGCAAGCGCGGCTTCTACGTCTACGAATCCGGCAAGCCGGAGCTGGACCCGGAGGTCGCCGCCCTCCTCAAGCAGGGCGACTCCGTCCTGTCCGAGGAGCAGGTCCGCGACCGCGTCCTGGACGCCGTCGCCCAGGAGATCGGCCTGATGCTCGACGAGGGCGTCGTCGCCGAGGCCCAGGACATCGACCTCTGCCTGATCACCGGCGCGGGCTGGCCCTTCCACCTGGGCGGCATCACGCCGTACCTGGACCGCGAGGGCGTCTCCGAGCGGGTGAACGGGAAGAAGTTCCTGGAGCGGGGCGTGGCGAGCGTTCCGGCGTAACGCCTGCGGGTGCCGCGCGAGGGCCGTACGGGATCTTCCCGTACGGCCCTCGTCGTGTGCGGTTGCGGACACGCCCTAGCGGGCGGCGTCCTCCTGGACGAACTCCTTCAGCCAGGCGCGGAAGTCCGGGCCGAGGTCGTCGCGTTCGCAGGCGAGGCGGACGACGGCGCGCAGGTAGTCGCCGCGGTCACCGGTGTCGTAGCGGCGGCCGTCGAAGACGACGGCGTGGACGGGGCCGCCGAGCGCGGGGTCGAGGGCGAGTCGGCGCAGGGCGTCGGTGAGCTGGATCTCGCCGCCGCGGCCCGGCGGGGTGTCGTGCAGGACGCCGAAGATCTGCGGGGCGAGGACATAGCGGCCGATGACGGCGAGGTTGCTGGGCGCGGTGCCCGGTTCGGGCTTCTCCACGAGGTCGGTGACGGCCAGGACGTCGTCCGCCTCGCCGTCCAGCGGGGCCACGGCGGCACAGCCGTACAGGTGGGTGCGGTCGTCGGGGACCTCCATGAGGGCGACGACGCTGCCGCCGTGCCGTTCCTGGATCTCCAGCATCCGGGCGAGCAGCGGATCGCGCTCGTCGATGAGGTCGTCGCCGAGGAGCACGGCGAACGGGGCGTCGCCGACGTGGGGTTCGGCGCACAGGACGGCGTGGCCCAGGCCCAGCGGGTCGCCCTGGCGTACGTAGTGGACGTCGGCCAGGTCGCTCGACTCGCGGACCTGGCCGAGCCGGCCGAGGTCGCCCTTCAGCTCCAGCAGGTGCTCCAGCTCGTAGGCGCGGTCGAAGTGGTCCTCCAGGGCCCGCTTGTTGCGGCCGGTGACCATGAGGACGTCGTCGAGTCCGCTGCGCACGGCCTCGGCGACCACGTACTCGATGGCGGGCCGGTCCACGACCGGGAGCATCTCCTTGGGCGTGGCCTTGGTCGCGGGGAGGAATCGGGTGCCGAGGCCCGCGGCCGGGATGACGGCCTTGCGGGTGCGGCGGTGGTGCGTGGTCATGTACGCGTGTACTCCGGAGAAGTCGGGGTCAGGACTTGTCGGGGCTGACGGTGAAGGACAGCTCGTTGCCCGGGGTGTAGAAGACCCGTCCGCGCGAGGCGCCCTGTGTCGGGTGGTGCCAGCGCTGGGTGGGGTAGACGTCGATCCGCTTGCGCTCCAGGAGGTCGTCGAAGAAGCGCGCGAGCCGGATGCGCGGCCGGCCCGGTTCGCGTTCCAGGCACAGGTCCCAGTCGTCGTGGCCGCCCGAGGAGGCGGCGACCACCCCGGCGAACGGCAGATGGGCCTCGAAGGCGCCCTCGTATCCGACGGAGACCTGGCCGGACACGGTGGAGGCGGCGCTCCCCTTGCGCGGCACGGCCGCCAGGCGCAGCCCGTTCGTGTCGCCGCCCGGCGGCAGGATCAGGGTGCCGCGCACGAGCCAGCCGTCCGGGCCGACGACGACGGAGGTCACCTCGGCGTGCTCGGCGCGGTGGCGTACGAAGACCGAGAGGTGGCCGTCGGCGGTGCGGTAGGGGAAGGGCCAGTAGGCGGGGCCCTCCGGCGCGATGCGGCGGACCAGCAGGCCGCCGGTGTGGATGCTCTCCACGGTCAGCGGGCTCCGTCCGCCGTCCGGCAGTTCGGCGTCGATGTCGTAGCGGCCCTCGCCGAGGACGGCCGGTTCGGCGGGGATCGCGTACACCGCGCGTACGGCGCCCGTCGCCTCGTCCACCGAGGTTCCGAGCGCGGCCAGGCGGGCCAGCGGGCTGTCGGCCTTGCGCAGGGTGACGCGGAGCACGGGGGGTTCGGTCCCCGGGGGCAGCACGGCGCCGACCTCGATGGTGCCGTCGCCGCGCACCAGTACCTCGACGGGCAGGCCCACGGGCGCGGGGGCCGGGCCGGTGTCCGCGCCCGCGCCCGGCCGGGGGACCGCCGCCGAGACCTCCCGCAGGAAGGTGTCGTAGCGGAAGGCGATGCGCTCGGCGCTGTAGAGCGGCGCCGAGGCATAGGCGCCCTGGGAGAGCTGCTCGCGTTCGGCGGGCTGCTCGATGAGGTAGCGCATCCCGTGGGCCATCGCCTCGTCGTCGCCGACGGGCACCAGGATGCCGTTGCGGCCCGGCGCGACGATCTCGCCGGGGCCGAAGGGCGCGTCGGCGGCCAGCACGGGCAGTCCGTGGTGCATGGCCTCGACGAGGGTCAGGCCGAAGGACTCGCGACGGGCGGAGCTGACCGCGAAGGCGGCCTTGTCCCATTCGGCCGTGAGATCCGGCACGGCGCCCATGAGACGGACCGCGTCGCTGAGCCCGTGGGCGTGGACGAGGTCCTGGAGCCGTTCGCGTTCGGGGCCGCGGCCGAAGATGCGCAGCCGCCACTGCGGGTGGTGGGGTGCGACCCGGGCGAAGGCGTTGATGAGCGTGTCGAAGCCCTTGCGCGGGACGAGCTGGCCCGCGGCCATGATGAGCGGCAGGCCGCGCACGGGGGCGTGACGGGCCGGCGGCGGCACGATGTTGCCGATGGCGGCGAACGGGGGTGCCTGGTCGCCGAGCTGGCGGCGGTAGTTGTCCGCGTCGGCCTGGGTGAGGCAGACGACGCCGTCCATCTCGCGGTACAGCTCCAGGGTGCGGTCGCGCAGCTCCTGCGAGGGCACCATGGAGCCTTCGTGGTCGATGACCACGCGGCCGTAGCCGTGGCGCCCGTGGGCGATGAAGTACGCGCCGAACGAGGGCCGGGCGGCGATCACGATGTCGCTCCCGCCGCGTCCGAGCGCACCGAGGATCAGGTCGTCGATGTCCTGGGTGTACTGGTCGGACCAGCTGTCCTCGCGCGGCATGATCCGGGACCGGGGGCCGCCCGCGGTCTTCGGCGCGCCGCCCCGCTGGTCCACCAGGTACCGCAGCCCCACCCGGTCGGACGGGGCGAAGGGCGGCCGGTCCGCCGTGCGGAAGACCGAGACGATCTCGACCTCGTGGTGGACCGCGAGCGCGGAGGCCAGACTGCTGGTCGCCCGGGGTACCCCGCCGAAGTTGTCGATGCTGTGGAGCAGGAAGGAGATCCGCACAACTGTCCTCTGGGATGCTCGGGGTTCTGGGAACCGCTGTCAGTGATGCTCGGTCACCACGAGCGAGAGTTCGTTGTCCGCGGTGAAGTAGGGGCGCAGTCCGACGACGGCGCGGCCGACGTCGGGGCCGAACAGGTCGGAGGGCTCCTCCCCCACGAGTTCCGGGAAGCGCTGCACATCGCGCCGGACCACCTGGTCGTCGGCGATGCGCGCGAGCCTCACGGGCTCCCCGCCGTTGCCGTCCGTGATGAGGACGTCCCAGTTCTCGCGGAGGAGCAGCCGGGCCCGCATGGGCTCGTCCATGTGCAGTTCCGCGCCGAACCAGCCGCCCTCGAAGCGGACCCGTCCGGCGGCGATGGTGACGGTGGGTTCCTGGCGCCGGCGCAGGAGCAGCAGCGGTTCCTCGCCGAGCCGCCACTGTCCCTGGAGCCAGCCGGTGAGCCACAGGCTCGTGTCGCCGTACTCGACGGTGACCAGTTCGGCGTGGCTGGTGCGGGACCAGACGCGCAGGCGCAGATAGCCGCCCTCGGTCGCGTACGGCAGGACCCAGTGGAAGTGCTCCAGATCGCCGAGGTGTCCGACGTCGCGGGCCCCGCCGACGGTGCACCGTCCGTAGCGCAGCCGGCGTTCCTTGCCCTTGCCGTCGACGGCGTAGAGGTCGGCGCGGCCCTCGCCGAGCGCCGCGAGCGCGCGGACGTCGACGCGGGCCCGGGTGCCGCCCTCGGCCGGGAAGTCGACGACCTCCTGGCGGCCCTTGCCCTGTTCCTTGACGCGTACGGTGCGGGTGGAGGACACCCCGTGCAGGGTGAGCTCCCACTGGCCGTTCGGCAGGATCCGGCAGTCGGCGGTGGGGCGGGGGCGTTCCTCGGCGGGGGCGCCGCCGGCCGCCCGGCGGCGCTGGCCCCACCGGCCGCGCACCCCGGCCCTGACCGCCGTGAACAGGTCGTCGTAGGCGCCGCCGACCTGTTCCGTGCCGGCGGACCGGGCGAGGTGCAGGGCGTGTCCCCGGTGCACCGCGCGCAGCTGCTCGTCGGCCATGAGGCGCTCCAGGGCGCGGGTCGTGGCGTCGACGTCCCCGACCGGGACCAGCAGTCCGCCGTGTCCGTCCCCGAGCACTTCGGCCGCGCCGTAGGGCACGTCCGTGGCGACGACGGGGGTGCCCTGGGCGAGTGCCTCCAGCGCGGGGCGGGCGCTGTCCTGGCGCTCGGCGGTCACCAGGGCGATGTCGGCGTCGTAGAAGTCCTCCTCGCCGGCCTCCCGGTCGACGAGCAGGACCCGGTCGTGGAGCCCGAGCGCGGTGATGAGGTCCCGGGTCTCGCGGCGCAGCGGTCCGGTGCCGAAGACCCTCAGCTGCCAGCCGGGCTGGGTCTCGTGGGTGCGGGCGAAGGCGTGGAGCGCCAGGTCCACCCGCCGGTGCGAGACGAGCCGTCCCGCGCTGACGACCACGCCCGTGGTCGCCTTGTCGGGGCTGTCGGCGATCAGGACGGGTTCGGCGATCTGGCGCACCTCGACGCCGGCCTCGGCCAGGTCCCGGTAGGCGGGGTCGGCGGCGTCGCCCCGGGTGAGCGGGACGACCGCGTCGAGGGAGCGGTAGAGCTCGGTCCAGCGGGCGCGCACCGACTCCGGGAGCCGTTCGACCGGGGAGGGCTGGCGGGCGATGCGCCGGGCGTGCGGGGTGCGGCACTGGGCCAGGGCGGCGCCGAGTGCGGAGCTGAGCGCGATGACCACGTCGGCGCCGGTCTCCGCCAGGTGCTTCCGGATCCGGTCGTCGTCGGCGCGGCCGTAGCGCCGGAACTCGGGGTCGCCGGCGATGACCAGCTGGGAGGTGTCCTCGGCGTCCCGGTCGCCGGGCGCGACCCCGGGGGCGAGGGCGACGACGTCGATGTGCTCGGGCAGCCTGAGCGCCGGGTGCGCGGTGCCGGCGCCGCGCACGGCGACGACGGTGACCCGGTGCCCGGCGGCGAGGGTCTGGGCGAGGCGGGCGGCGGCCCGCGCGCCGGCGGAGTCGGTGGCCACGGTGCGGGCCAGGATCTCGATGTTCATGGGCTCAGTCCGCCGTCTTCTCGTACGGGCTCGGCACCGGGTAGAAGGCCTCCAGGAACCGGTGGAGCAGCTCGCTCTGGTGCTCGATCTCGGCGGGGTCGCTGGCCGAGTCGTTGAGGCAGAAGGTGTCCCTGTCCCGGCGCAGCAGCAGGAGTTCCAGCTTGTGCTCCAGCTCGGGGTCGTCCAGCGCGAAGTAGCCGTACCGCAGGTCGCCGGGCAGGCTGCAGCCCGAGTAGTAGCCGTAGTAGTGGTGCAGCGAGGAGGCGATGGACAGGTCGGTGATGCTGCGCACGGGGCTGGCGGAGGTGCCCCGGTGCTCCTCGGGGAAGTCCCGTTCGATCGCGGTGAGGACGTCCCGGTTGAGGGCGTACGGGACGTGCTTCATCTTCTGCACGAGGGTGCGGCCGAAGCGCTGCTGGATGAGCCGGCGGTTGTTCTTGGCGGCGACCGAGGTGGGCACCTCGTCCGGCTCCGGCGGGCCGTAGGGGACCTGGGCCGGGGACGGGAAGAACTTGGCGATGCCGTTGGGGTGGAAGAAGGCCGAGGGCGTGAGCGTGCGGCCGATGAACATGTCGTCGTTGAAGTAGACGAAGTGGCGGGAGAGTCCCGGGATGTGGTGGAGCCGGGACTCGATCGCGTGGCTGTTGAAGGTGGGCAGGTGGGAGGGGTCGTCGAAGATCTCCCGGTGGTCCACCACACGGGCCCGGCCGTCGCCCGGGGCCCACCAGTGCGGGGTCTGCCGGTCGGTGACGATGTAGATGTTCCGTACCCACGGCATGAACATCCGCACGGAGCGCAGGCTGTACTTCAGCTCGTCCCGGGAGACGTAGCGGGCCAGGCTGGCCGCCTCCGCGTGGAAGACCTCGCCGCGGCTCTCGGCGCGGCGGCGCTGCCACTCCGGGTCGTCGCCGTCCACCCAGGTGTAGACGACGTCGATCGGGAAGGGGTGCTCGTCGGGGAAGAGAATGTCCAGTTCGGGCCGGGTGCGGGTGGGGCGCAGCTGGGGCGCCTCGGCCCCGTGGGCCCGGCCGACGAGCCGGGTCATCTGCTCGCCGGGGACGACGAGCTGCTGGTGGTCCAGGGTGACGTACTCGCTGGCACGGTTGCGGCGGGGGGCGACGAGGCGGTCGACGCCCCGGCCGGGGACGCCCTCGGCGGGCTCCCAGAACTCGACGTCGCAGCCGGTGTCGGCGCCGTGGGTCAGGTGGCCCTCCTGGGTGGTGCGGAACCAGAAGGCGCGGACGACGGCCAGCGTGCTCGCCCGCTCCCACGTCTTGTCCGCGGCGCCCTCCCACGCGCCGTCGCCGGGGGCCATTCCGGACTTGGGCCGGGCGAGGTAGCCCTTGCTGCCGGAGAGCAGGGTGCGCAGCGCCGCGAGGGCCTGGGGGCGCAGACGCGCGTCGACGCCGACGGCGGACGCGGTGTCGTCGAGGCCCGGTACGGCGAACCAGTCGATCTGCGCGGCTTCGAGGGCGCGGCGGACCTCCAGGTTGTTCAGCTCGCGTGCGGACAGCGGGGTGAGCCGGTCGTGCACCAGCGCGACACGCTTGTGCATGTCCACGATGACGTGCCGCTCCGTACGGCTCCTGCGCAGTTGCGCGGGCTCCGGGCGGGGGCCGGTGCCCGCGGTGGTCCCGCCGGCCGCTACTCGACCGGAGTTGTCAAACACGCGGTTCACTTTCGTTGCGAGGGATGGGTGGTACGAGAACAGAGGAAACGTTTCCTCAGCGTTTGATGCCGGCCTGCGGCGACCGGCTCGGCAGACTCGCGTTGCGGTACTCGGCGGAGTCCACGCGCTCGAAGCGGCTGGGCACCGGGAAGTAGGCGTCGAGGAAGTCCCGGACCATGCGCTCCTGGGCCTCGGGGTCGGGGTGCTCGACGGTGTCGTTCAGACAGAAGGTGTCGAAGTTCCGGTGCGCGAGCAGGCTGTTCAGCCGGCGCCGGGCCTGGTCGGCGGCGAGGTCGATGTACTGGTAGCGCACATTGCCCGTGGTCGAGCGGCCGGTGTGGAAGCCGTAGTAGTGGTGCAGGGAGGAGGCGATCGGCACGTCCTCCGGCGAGCGGAAGCGGGAGAACTGCGTACGGCCGTGCTCCTCGGCGTACACCAGTTCAATGTCGGCGAGCACGCTGCGCCGCAGGGCGTGCGGCGTGTGCTTCATCTTCTGCGCGATCCGGGTGCCGAAGGACCGCTCGATCAGGGCCCTGCTGTTCTTGCCGGCGGCGTTGACCGGGAGGTCGCCGGGGCCGGAGGGTCCGGTGGGCACGAGCGCCTTGGACTGGAAGAACTTGCTCAGCCCGTTGGCGTGGAAGAAGTGCCCCGGCGTCAGCGGACGGCCGAAGAACACGTCGTCGTTGAGGTACAGGAACTGCTCGGACAGACCGTCGATGTGGTGGAGCTGGCTCTCGATGGCGTGCGAGTTGAACGTGGGCAGCGCCTCGGGGTCGGAGAAGATCTCCCGGTGGTCGACGACCCGGAGCCCCGGCACGTCCGTGTCGAGCCACGCGGGCTGCTGCCCGGCGGTGACCAGGTAGATGTTGCGGACCCAGGGCGCGTACTGGTGCAGGGAGCGCAGCGAGTAGCGCAGTTCGTCGCGGCTGGTGAAGCGGGCGTCGTTCGCGGCCTGGGCGTGCAGGCCGGGCGCGGGCGAACCGGCGCGCCCGGAGCGGGCGGCGTCCCGCTTCGCGGCCCAGACCGGGTCCTTGTCGTCGACCCAGGTGTAGACGACGTCCACGGGGAAGAGATGGTCGTCCGGAAGCGGCTGGGTGAACTCGGGCAGGGTGTGCGCGACACCCGTGGTGTAGGCGCCGGGGACGAGGGCGAACAGGGCCTGCGGCGCGACCGGCCGCGCCGTGCCGGAGGGGACCAGGTCCACCACGCGGTTGGGGCGGGGCGCCTCGTAGCTCCCGTCCCGCTCCGCCCAGAACTCCAGGTCGCACCCCTGGTCGGCGCCGAAGACCAGGTGCTGGGTGGGGTCGGTGACGTACCAGGCCACGCGCAGGACGTCGTGCTTGCGCAGGGCCCGCCAGGAGCGGTCGTCCTCGCCGGGGCGCATGTCCGACTCCGCGCCGGTGGCCGCGCCGATGTAGCCGGGGGTCTGGTCGAAGGCGATCTGGAGCATCTCGGTGGCCGACTCGCGCATCGCCACGGGGACGGCGACCGTCGGGATGTCCTTCGCACCGCCGCGGACGCAGAAGTACTCGACTCCGCCGGCCTCCAGGGCGGCGATGAGGATGTGCAGATTGCGGGCGCGGGCGGCCCAGGCCGTGGCGCCCTCCACCAGCAGCGCCCGCATGTGCCGCCCCTTGACGCGCACCACGCGGCGGGAGGCGGCGGCGCTGTGCCGGGCGGCGCTGCGGCGCCCGCCCATCGCCCACACGACCGTCGCGGACCGGATGGCGTCCACGGAGGTGAACGAGGACTTCACGGCGGAACGCAGCGGGGCCGGCACCTTGCGGACGATGCCCTTGCGCGCCCCGGCCGGCATCACGGACCGATACGCCGAAACCAGCGATCCCGCCTCCGGATTGCCGGAACCGACCACGAGGCATCCACCGTCCACGCCACTGCGGTCCAACGCCCGCCGACGGGCGGCATCGCCTCCGTCTGACGGACGGTACGAGACCGAAACCTGTCATCCCCTTCAGACCGCCCCTCGGGACGGCCGCCCCCGCGCACCGGTGAGCGAGTCACAGAACCTTCACATAAAGAGCCGGTCAACGTCCAGTCAAAAAAGGGGACATAGGAGACAAATGCTCGTGACGAATCCCACGAATGCTCTGTACAACCTTTTACAACTTCACGGAAGCATCACATGAACGCGCGGTGAATCCTCGCCGTCGAACGCCTCCGTCGGCCCCTCCGGCTCAGAGCCGCCGCCAGTGCGGCGAGAGGGTGAGCCCCGGCCCCGGCTCCTGACGGGCCACCGCGACCGCACCGTCGCGGCCGCACATCGCCACGACGACCCGGCCCTGACCGTCCAGGGCGAGCGCGGGATCACCCACGCACGGAGCGGCGGTGTCCGTCCACCAGACACCGTCCTGCTCGGCCTCGGTGCCGCAGACCCCGATCAGCAGGGTGCCGCCCGCGCCGCGCTGCGCCAGAACCGTGCAGTCGTAGCCGTCCAGCGGGGCCCGCAGCGCCACGACGGCACCGTCCCCGGGCTGTCCCCCCACCGGGACGGGCCAGGCGCCCGGCCGGTAGCCGACGACGCCGGACCGGTTCACATCGGTCCAGTAGTACGTGAGCCGCTCGGGCGCCGTCTCCAGCGCCGTCACCGAGCCCTCCAGCGCCTGGAACTGCACGGGCGGGGCGATGACCGGCGGGCCGTCCGGATCGCTCTGCCGCCACTGCTGCACCCCGCGCTCCCCCGTCGCGAACACCTCGACCAGTCCGCCGGAGGTCGTCGACGCCACGAGGTCGGCGGAGAGCCCGGCCCCCTTGAGGTCCGTCCAGCCCGACCATTTGCCGCCCTTGCCCTCGCGGCGCATCTGCAGGCCTCCGCCCGCGTTGCGCACGAAGACGAAGACCACACCCTGCGGGGTGACCACGGCGGCGGGCCGGCCCACCAGCCGGCCCTTCTCCTTGTCGGCGTAGAAATTGCCGAGGGAGCGCCACTCCGTGACGGGGCGGCCGGTCTGGTACTGGATGGCGTGCACGAAGTCGACGCCCGGACCACCGGCCCCGCCGCGCTCGCGGCGGCCGAGGAAGTGCACATAGGAGTCGGCGCCCTGCACGACGGTGAGATCGGTCAGTCCCTCGATCTCCACGAAGACCGGGCCCTCCCAGCCGTCGCCGCCCGGGGTCGCCTCCGTCCAGCGCAGCAGCCCGCCGTCCGTGAGGGTGTAGACGGTCAGCCGGCCGTCCTTGCCCCGCGTCATCCAGCGGCCGCGCGGCGTTCCGCCGACCTCGTGGCGTCCGGTCACCCGGCCCGGCGCAGGGGCACTGCCCGCGGAGCCCGATCCTCTTCTCCGCATGGCCCGCAACGCCCTCTCCGCTTCACCGGTTCTTCGTACCGCCCGCACACGGGCGACGACATCATATGCTCAGCGCCCACCCGCCCCATCAGGCAGGAGGCCGCCCGTACGGGGCCGCGCCCCGGGGCCTCGCGGGAGCCCCGGACGATCCGTCCTCCGCCGGGCGGACGGGGATTCGGACGGCGCGGTTCCGGGCGGCCCCGCCGGGGACCCCCCGGACCAAAACACCCATTCGAACGATTCTCTGTTCTATAGTGCACGCTCAGCCATGCACATACGGACCGGCCCCACCCCCCACCCGAGTCCCACGCACTCCACAGCCCCTCCGGGGCCACGAGATTTGAGGACTCCACCACGATGAGTCACGACCCCACGCCCCAGGACACCCCCGAAGGCCGTCCGGCGTCTCATGGCGGCGGACGCAAGCGCAAGGACGGCCGCCGCAAGCGCCGCCGCGGCCTGAAGATCACCCTCGGCGTGCTGCTCGTCCTCGTCATCGCCGCAGGCGGCACCGTCTACTGGCTCTACAGCCAGTTGGACGGGAACATCAAGGGCGTCGACATCGACAAGGCGCTCGGTGAGGACCGGCCCGAGAAGCTGCCGACCAGCGGGCAGAACCTGCTGGTGCTGGGATCGGACTCGCGTGCGGGGGCCGAGAACAAGGAGCTGGGCGGCGGCGGGGGTGTGAGCGGCGCGCGCTCGGACACCGCGCTGGTCGTGCACATCCCCGAGGGCCGGAGCAGGGCCGTCGCCGTGTCGATCCCGCGTGACACGCTGGTCACCCGGCCCGAGTGCACCAAGTCCGACGGGACGAAGGTGCCCTCGGCCGAGCGGCGGATGTTCAACTCGGTGTACGCGCAGGTCGGACCGGCCTGTGTGGTGAAGACGGTCGAGAAGATGTCGGGTGTGCGCATCGACCACTACCTGGAGATCAACTTCGCCGGGTTCAAGGGGCTCGTCGACGCGATAGGCGGGGTCACCGTCGACGTCCCGCAGGACATCCACGACACCTCGACCGGGCTCGACGTGAAGGCCGGGCCGCAGAAGCTCGACGGCACGGACTCGCTGAAGTACGTCCGGACCCGGCACGGCATCGGTGACGGCAGCGACCTCGGCCGCATCACGCTCCAGCAGCAGTTCCTGTTCGCGCTGCTCAGCGAGGTGAAGAAGCAGGACCTGCTCGGCAGCCCGACCAGCGCCTACAAGATCGCCAACTCGGCGACCAAGTCGCTGACCACCGACGAGGGCCTGTCCTCGCTCAAGTCCCTGACGCAGTTCGCACGGTCCATGAACGGGGTCGACCCCGAGACCATGGAGACGATCATGCTGCCCGTCGCGTACGACAAGATCGACCGGAACCGTGTGGTGGCCGCGCAGCCGCAGGCCGACACGCTCTGGAAGGCGATCCGCGAGGACGGCACCATCCCCGAGTCCGCCAAGAAGTCCCCCGCCACGGGCGGCTGACGGGCCGGAACCCGCACGACGACGACCGGCCCCGCCGGCCCACCCGGGCCTGCGGGGCCGGTCGTGTCGTCAGCGCCCCCGGCGCACCCGGCTGTGTCCGCGCCCGTAGGCGAAGTAGACGACCACGCCGATGGCCATCCAGATGCCGAACCGCAGCCAGGTCTCCGCCGGCAGGTTGAGCATCAGCCAGACCGAGGCGGCCACCGACAGCAGCGGGAGCAGCGGGACCCAGGGGGTGCGGAAGGCGCGGTGCAGGTCGGGGCGGGTGCGCCGCAGGACGATGACCCCGAGGGCGACCACGACGAAGGCGAACAGGGTGCCGATGTTCACCAGCGTCGCCAGTTCGTCGATGCTGGTGAAACCGGCGACGATCGCGATCACCACGCCCAGCAGGATGGTCGGGCGGTACGGGGTGCGGAAGCGGGGGTGCGTCTTGGAGAAGAAGCGCGGGAGCAGCCCGTCGCGGCTCATCGCGAAGAACACCCGGGTCTGGCCCAGCAGCAGGATCATGCAGACCGTGGTGAGGCCGACGGCGGCCCCGAAGCTGATGACGCCCGCGTAGAAGGGGTGGCCGACGGCCTTGAAGGCGTCGGCGAGCGGGGCGCTCACGGAGAGTTCGGTGTAGTGCTGCATTCCGGTGACGACGATCGAGACGGCGACGTAGAGCGCCGTGCAGATGAAGAGCGAGGCCATGATCCCGCGCGGCATGTCGCGCTGCGGGACCTTGGTCTCCTCGGCGGCCGTGGCGACCACGTCGAACCCGATGAAGGCGAAGAAGACGATGGAGGCGGCGGTGAAGATGCCCATGACGCCGAAGTTGGTCGGCGCGTAGCCGAAGATCAGCTGGACGAGCGGGGCGGTGAGCCCCGATCCGGCGGGCTGCGGCTCGGCCTCGGGGATGAACGGCGAGTAGTTGCCGGTGTCGATGAAGAAGGCTCCGGCGACGATCACGATCAGGACCACCGCGACCTTGACCGCCACCACGACCGTGGTGACGCGGGCGGAGAGCTTCATCCCGAGGACCAGGACGACGGTCAGGACGAGGACCAGAGCGGTGGCGAGGATGTCGAAGCCGAAACCATTCGCCACATCGGTTCCGGAGAGCACGTCGGGCAGGTGCCAGCCGGCGTTGTCCAGCAGCGAGCGGACGTAGCCGGACCAGCCGACGGCCACCACCGCCGTGCCCAGCGCGAACTCCAGGACGAGGTCCCAGCCGATGATCCAGGCGACCAGTTCGCCGAGGGAGGCGTACGAGAAGGTGTACGCGGAGCCCGCCACCGGGACGGTGGAGGCGAACTCCGCGTAGCAGAGCGCGGCCAGTCCGCAGACGACACCGGCGACGACGAAGGCGATGGCGGTGGCGGGGCCCGCGGTCTCCTTGGCCACCTTTCCGGTGAGCACGAAGATGCCGGTGCCGATGATGACGCCGACCCCGAAGACCGTGAGGTCCAGCGCCGACAGCGACTTCCTGAGGGCGTGCTCCGGCTCCTCGGTGTCGCGGATGGACTGCTCGACCGTCTTGGTCCGGAACAGGCCGTTTCCGCCCGGGGGCAGGTCCTGCTGGGTGCTCACCGGCGTACCTCCACGCACTCGTCGTGCACGCCATGATTCGGACCCCGGGGCCGCCGTCCGCCGGGCGACGCCGGAAGCGGCGGTATTTCACGCGAAGGGGCCGGTCGGATCACCCGTGCGGGTGACAGACCGGCCCCGTGAGCCGTACGGACGTACGTATCAGTCGCGGATCGGCTCCACCACGGAGGTCTCGGCGCGGTCCGCGCCGAAGCGGCCGTCGAGCTTGGCGACCAGACCGGTGACCTGACGGGCGATGTCCGGCGCGGTCAGCCCGATCTCTGCCATGACCTCCTTGCGGGAGGCGTGGTCGAGGAAGACCGGCGGGATGCCGAAGTCGCGCAGCGGTACGTCGACGTCGGCGTCGCGCAGCGCCTGGGCGACGGCGGAGCCGACACCGCCGGCCCGGCTGTTGTCCTCGACGGTGACGACGACGCGGTGCTTCGCGGCGAGCGGGGCCATGGCCGCGTCCACCGGCTTGACCCAGCGCGGGTCGACGACGGTGGTCGAGATGCCCTGGGCGTCGAGCAGACCGGCGATCTCCAGGCACATCGGGGCGAGCGCGCCGATGGAGACCAGCAGGACGTCCGGCCGGGCCGCGGCGGACTCGCGCAGCACGTCCATGCCGCCGACCGTGCCCACGGCCTTGACCGAGGGGCCGACCGCGCCCTTGGAGAAGCGGACGACCGTCGGGGCGTCGTCGACCGCGACGGCCTCGCGCAGCTGGGCGCGGACCTGGTCGGCGTCGCGCGGGGCGGCGATCCGCAGCGAGGGCACCACCTGGAGGATCGACATGTCCCACATGCCGTTGTGGGAGGCGCCGTCCGTACCGGTGATCCCGGCCCGGTCCAGGACGAAGGTCACCCCGCACTTGTGCAGGGCGACGTCCATGAGGACCTGGTCGAAGGCGCGGTTGAGGAAGGTGGCGTACACCGCGAAGACCGGGTGCAGTCCGCCGGTGGCGAGCCCGGCGGCGGAGACCGCGCCGTGCTGCTCGGCGATGCCGACGTCGTAGATCCGGTCCGGGAACTCCTTCTCGAACGCGGTCAGGCCGACCGGCTGGAGCATGGCCGCGGTGATCGCGACGATGTCCTCGCGCTCGTGGCCGAGCCTGACCATCTCCTCGCCGAAGACGGAGGTCCAGTCGAGACCGGAGGTGGCGACGGGCAGCCCGGTGTCGGGGTGGATCTTGCCGACGGCGTGGAAGCGGTCGGCCTCGTCCTGGAGGGCCGGGGTGTAGCCGCGGCCCTTCTCCGTGAGGCAGTGCACGATGACCGGGCCGCCGAAGCGCTTGGCGCGCTGGAGCGCGGACTCCAGGGCCTCCAGGTCGTGGCCGTCGATCGGGCCCACGTACTTGAGCCCCAGGTCCTCGAACATGCCCTGCGGGGCGATGAAGTCCTTGAGGCCCTTCTTGGCGCCGTGCAGCGTCTCGTAGAGCGGCTTGCCGACGACGGGGGTGCGCTCCAGGAGGTCCTTGCCGCGGGCCAGGAAGCGCTCGTAGCCGTCGGTGGTGCGCAGGGTGGCGAGGTGGTTGGCCAGGCCGCCGATGGTCGGTGCGTAGGAGCGCTCGTTGTCGTTGACGACGATGACGAGCGGGCGGTCCTTGGCGGCGGCGATGTTGTTCAGCGCCTCCCAGGCCATGCCTCCGGTGAGGGCTCCGTCACCGATGACCGCGACGACGTGGTCGTCCTTGCCCAGGACCTCGTTGGCCTTGGCCAGGCCGTCGGCCCAGCCGAGGACCGTGGAGGCGTGCGAGTTCTCGATGACGTCGTGCTCGGACTCGGCCCGCGAGGGGTAGCCGGAGAGGCCGCCCTTGCTCTTGAGCTTCGAGAAGTCCTGGCGGCCGGTGAGCAGCTTGTGCACATAGCTCTGGTGGCCGGTGTCGAAGAGGACCTTGTCCTTCGGCGAGTCGAAGACCCGGTGCAGGGCGATGGTCAGCTCGACCACGCCGAGGTTGGGTCCGAGGTGGCCGCCGGTCTTGGAGACGGCGTCGACGAGGAAGGTCCGGATCTCTTCGGCGAGCTGCTCCAGCTGCTCGGGGGTGAGCCGGTCCAGGTCACGCGGTCCGCCGATGCGGGTCAGCAGATCCCATCCGTCGCCCACCACCGCCCGTGCCTGACGCGCTTCGCGCGGCTGTGTCACCGTGCCTCCTTGCGATTGTGCTGGTCGAGCATTGCCGATCCGATGAGTCTAATGTTCCGCCCGCTCCGGCGGGCAGCGGGCGGGGGTGTGCTGGCCCACCCGTGCCGGAACGCGGCCGTGCCCGGCACCCGTGGCGGGTGCCGGGCACGGACCTCGGGGGGCGCGTCAGGCGCGCCCCGCCGTCTTCTGGGTCCGGCGCGAGACCGAGTCGATGATCACGGCGATGAGCAGCACCGCACCGGTGATCATGTACTGGATCGCGTTCGACGACAGGTTCATCTGGTTGAGGCCCTGGACGATCGACTGGATGACCAGGATGCCCAGCAGCGCGGACCAGACCTTGCCGCGTCCGCCGAACAGGGACGTACCGCCGATGACGGCCGCGGCGATGCACATCATGAGCTGGTTTCCGCCACCGAGCGAACGGTCGGCGCCGCCGGTCGCGGAGGCCAGGAAGAGACCGCCGACCGCACCGAGCGTGCCGGAGATCATGAACACCGAGATCCGGATCCAGGAGACGTTGATACCGGCACGGCGCGCCGCCTCGATGCCGCCGCCGACCGCGAAGATCTGCCGGCCGTAGGTGGTGCGGCGCAGGACGAAGTCGGTGACGACCAGGATCGCGAGGAAGATCACCAGGGAGAGCGGGAGGCCCTGCTCCTGGTTGAACGCGTACGCGGCGAGCAGCGACAGCACGGCGAGCAGCGCGGTGCGCAGGATGATCTCGCTCTGCGGGCGGTGCGGCAGCTCCGCGGCCTTGCGGCGCCTCGCGTCGCGCAGCTGCGCGAGGTAGAAGGCGACGATCACGAAGACGGCGAGGCCGTAGGCGGCGGCGACGTCCTCGAAGTAGTAGCTGGTCAGGTCGCGGACGAAGCTGCCGAGCGGGGTGGTGATGGTGGACTTCTCGCCCATCACCCAGGTCTGCATGCCGGCCCAGCCCAGGAAGCCCGCCAGGGTCACGACGAACGCGGGCACGCCGATCTTGGCGAAGACGATGCCGTGGAAGGCGCCGATGACCGTGCCGGACAGGATGCCGAGCACGATGGCGAGGGAGTCGGGCATGTCCGTGCCGAGCACGGCCCACACCGCGCCCGCGAGACCCGCGACGGAACCGACGGCGAGGTCGATCTCGCCGAGCAGCAGGACGAAGACGATGCCCACGGCCATGATGCCGGGGCCCGCCGCGTACAGCGTGATCTGGTCGAGGTTGTACGAGGTGAGGAAGTTGCCGGTCTCCGCCTGGAAGACGATCCCGATGATGATCAGGCCCACCACGACGGGCAGCGAGCCGATCTCGCCCGAGCGCACCTTGCGCTTGAACTCGGTCCAGTAGCCCTTGAAGCCCTGCTCGCGGACGAGCAGGCGGGGGTCGACGGCCGGGACGGCGCCGGGCGCCGCCGCGGGTGCCTCGGTGGTCTCCGCCTGGGCCGGGACCTTGGCCGACGTCTCGTTGGTGTTGCTCACTTGGATGCCTCCGCGGTGCGGGACTTGCGGCGGGTCACGGCGTTGTCCGTGGCGCCCGTGATCGCGGCGATGATTTCTTCGTGGCTGGTCGTCGCCACGGGGAAGGTGCCGTTGTTGTGGCCGAGGCGGAGCACGGCGACCTTGTCGGCGACGGCCTTGACATCGGCCATGTTGTGGCTGATCAGGATGACGCCGAGGTTCTGCTCGCGCAGCCGCTCCACGAGGTCGAGGACCTGTGCGGTCTGCTCGACGCCGAGGGCGGCGGTGGGCTCGTCCAGGATCACGATCTTGGGGTCGCCGACCAGGGCGCGGGCGATGGCCACGACCTGGCGCTGGCCGCCGGAGAGCGCGGCCACCGGGATACGGACGCTGGGGATGCGGATGGAGAGCGTGGACAGGAGGTCCTGGGCCCGCTTCTCCATGGCGACCTCGTCGAGGACGCCGCCCTTCTTGATCTCGCGGCCGAGGAAGAGGTTGGCGACGACGTCGAGGTTGTCGCAGAGCGCGAGGTCCTGGTAGACGGTGGCGACGCCGAGGTTCTGGGCGTCGTGCGGGCGGCTGATGTCCACCTTCTCGCCCTCCCACTCGATGACGCCCTCATCGATGGGGTGCACGCCGGCGATCGTCTTGACCAGCGTGGACTTTCCTGCACCGTTGTCGCCGACCAGGGCGACCACTTCTCCGGCGTGGACTTCGAGATCGACACCGGAGAGGACCTGGACCGCTCCGAATCGCTTGAAGACTCCACGCAACGCCAGCACGGGCGTCTGTGACACGTGAACCATCTCCTTCGCCGCCTGACCGGCGGGGATGTGCCGCCTGACCGGCGGAGACGCAACGCCACGAGGGGGCGGCGTCGACGTACTGGAAGTTCTGGGGGTCGAGTGTCCGGCACCCGGCCGGCAGCGGGGTGTGAACCGGGCCGGGGCCGGACAGTCACGGGGCGGGCGGACCGCGCCGTACGGCGCGGATCACACCCGTGTGCGCCGGGGTCCCTCGACCCCGGCGCGAGGGGGGACTACTTGATGCCCAGCGCGGTGCACTTGGCGGCGATGTCCTTGACGCAGACGTCGCCGACCTTGTAGATGCCGTCCTTGATCACGGTGTCCTGGATGTTGTCCTTGTTCACCACGGTCGGCTCCAGCAGCGTGGACGGGACGCCGTCCGTCTCGCCCTGGGCGCCGATGTCCTTGCCCTGGAGCAGGTTGACGGCGAACTGGGCGGCCGCCGGGGCGAGCTGCTTCGGCGACTTGTAGATCGTGAAGGTCTGCGTACCGGCGATGATCCGCTGGATGCCGGGGAGTTCGGCGTCCTGGCCGCCCACCGGGATGTCCTTGATGCCGGCGTTGTCGAGGGACGTGATGATGCCGCCCGCCATGCCGTCGTTGGCGGAGTAGACGGCGTTGATCTTGCCCTTGCCGACCGAGGAGATGGCGGCGGTCATCTTCTCGCCGGCGATCTTCGGGTCCCACTCGCCCGAGGCCTCGTAGGCGATCTTGATCTTGCCGTCGAGGGCCGCGTGGGCGCCCTTCTTGAACAGACCGGCGTTCGGGTCCTTCTCGTCGCCGTTGATCATGACGAGGTTGGCGGTGGCCGCCTTGGAGCCGAGGGCGTCGAGGACGGCCTGGCCCTGGAGCGTGCCGATCTTCTCGTTGTCGTGGCTGACGTAGGCGTCGGCACCGGCGATGGCGCGGTCGTACGCGACGACCTTGACGCCCTTCTTGTGCGCGTCGGCGACCCACGCGGCGGACTTCTCGGCGTCGACCGAGGAGATCGCGATGACCTTGATGCCGTCGGCTATCTGCTGCTCGAACTGCTGCTTCTGCTGGCCGACGTCACCGGCCGCGTTGTTGTAGACGACCTCGCAGTCCGCGCAGTCCTTCTTGACCGCTTCGATGAACAGCGGCTTGTCCAGCGTCTCGTAGCGGGCGGTCTTGTTCTCCGGGAGCAGCAGGCCGATCTTGGTCTTGCTGCCCGAGTCCGCCGAGTCCTTCTTGTCGTCGCCGGCCTTGCCGCAGGCGGCGAGGGAGAGGGCCATCGAGACGGCGGCCGTGCCGATGACGATGCGTCGCGTCGTTGCGTTCATTGGGGGTGTGCCTCCCTGACGAGGCCGCAGCGTTGCGGCCGAGGTGGCTTGGAGTCAACTCGGCCGCAGAGGCGACGTCAAGGAGTAAATCCTTAACGAGATGACAACGGTGCCATCCGTTATCTAAGTGAAGGCAGGAGTCGCCGCGGGGAGGGTGCTCTCCAAAAGGGTCGAATCCCCCATCTCGCTCAGTACGAGGGCCAGCGCTCCCAGCACCTCCGCACGGCCGCCCAGGGCCCCGGGAAGCACCGAGAGCTGCCGGGCGGCACTGGGGATGGCGTAGCGCGACACGGAGTCGCGGATGGGCCCCAGGACCAGCTCCCCGGCCTCCGCCAGCGACCCCCCGAGCACCACGCGGCTCGGGTTCAGGAGATTGCAGAGGTTGGCCACCCCGCTGCCGATGTGCCGTCCGACGTCGCCGATCACCCGGCGGCACCCCGGATCGCCCTCGCGGGCCAGCTGGACCACCCGCTCCATGGTGAGATCGGGCCCGTGGCTGGGCTGGAGCAGCGGCAGGACGTAGCGCGCGGCCGTGAAGGTCTCCAGGCAGCCGCGGTTGCCGCAGCGGCAGACGGGGCCCGATTCGTCGAGGGTGATGTGGCCGATCTCGCCGGCCGTGCCGCCGGGCCCCCGGTAGATGTGCCCGTCGATCACCAGACCGGCGCCGACCCCGCTGGCGACCTTGATGTACGCGAGGTCCCTGACCCCGCGGCCGCTCCCCCAGACCAGCTCGCCGAGGGCGCCGAGGTTGGCGTCGTTGTCCACGTAGACCGGGACGCCGAGGCGTCCGGCGAGCTCCTCGCCGGGGTTGATGCCCGTCCAGCCCGGCAGGATCGACGTGGAGCCCAGCGTGCCGGACTCGACGTCGATCGGGCCGGGAACACCGAGCCCCACCCCGATGACCTTGCCGGGGCTGATGCCCGTGGTCTCGATCAGCCGGTTGACCAGCTGTTCCGCCCGGCCGAAGCCCTCGGCGGACGAGGCGTCCACGTCCAGCGGCTCGGACTCCTCGGCGAGCA
Organism: Streptomyces sp. NPDC024555; assembly: GCF_055559335.1. Taxonomy (NCBI): domain Bacteria; kingdom Bacillati; phylum Actinomycetota; class Actinomycetes; order Kitasatosporales; family Streptomycetaceae; genus Streptomyces; species Streptomyces sp. NPDC024555. The sequence continues at coordinate 148,340 of NZ_JBVHKV010000003.1, read as the reverse complement.
CCTGGTGGGCCAGGTTGCCGACCGCCACCCGCAGGTGCGTATGGCCGAAATCCACGCCGATGACGATGCCCGCGTCCCCGCTGAGCGAGACGCTGCGGGCGCGTCGGCCGCCGGCCGAGGTGGGCGTCACCTCGACGGTGCCGCCGTCCTTCAGTTCGCGAACGATATTGGAGACGGTGGCCGCGGAGAGGCCCGTGCTCCTGGCGATCTCCGCCTGGGTGAGTGACCCCGCCATCCGTACGGCGCGCACGACCCGCTCAAGGTTGGCGCGATGCAGAGACGTCTGCGACCCCGGAGTCTCCATCGACTCTCTCACTCCTGCCGTATTCTCCAACATGTGAACTCTAAGCTCAGCGTTTTGGGGTGCTCCCCGTCAAGACCTTGAGCAGTCCGAGGCGCCGATGAGCACCGGACCCCCGCACGGGGTCCGGCACGAACTCCCCCGTACACCGACGAACCGCCCGCCGGCATGGCTGCCGGCGGGCGGTTCGGTGAAGCGGAGGTGCTGGTGGGACGGGAGTGGTGCCTACTACTTCACGGCACCCGCGGTCGGGCTACTTCACCGCCCCGGCGGTCAGACCGGCGACGACCTGGCGCTGGAAGACGATGTAGGCCGCGAGGACCGGGAGCATCGCCATCACGAGTCCGGCGAAGAGTCCGGACCAGTCGCCCTTGTAGCCCTGGCTGTTGGCCAGTTCGACCAGGCCCTGGGAGAGCACCCGGTGGTCGGGGTCGCTGTTGAGGACCGTCGGCAGCATGTACTGGTTCCACTGCCCCAGGAAGTTGAAGATGCCGACGCTGATCAGGCCCGGCTTCGCCATCGGCAGCATCACCTGGAAGAACGTCCGGGTGTGCGAGGCCCCGTCGAGCATCGCCGCCTCCGCCACGGAGCTGGGCAGCGTCCGGAAGAAGGAGGTGAGGAAGAAGACGGTGAACGGCAGCGAGTAGGCGATGTAGACCAGGATCAGCCCGTGCGTGGTGTTCAGCAGCCCCATGTTGTTCATCACGAAGAACAGCGGGACCAGCGCCAGGATGATCGGGAAGCTCATCCCGCCGATGAACAAATAGTAGATGAAGCGGTTGCCCGGGAAGTCGAAGCGGGCCAGGACGTAGGCCGCCATCGAACCGAGCAGCAGGGTGCCGATGAGCGAACCGCCGACCACCACGAGGGTGTTGCCGAAGTACTCGCTCATGTGCGCCTGGCTCCAGGCGCGCGACCAGTTCTCGAAGTGGAGCTTGTCGGGCAGCGCCCACGGGGTCGACAGGATCGAGTCGTCCGTCTTGAACGAGGTCATGACCGCCCACAGGAGCGGCATGACCACGAGGATCGCCCAGATGATCAGCACACCGTGCGAGAAGACGTTGAGGACCCTGCCCTCGCCGCTCTTCTCCCGGCCCTTCTTCCCGGGCGTCCCGGACACCGGGCCCGGGGGCGTCACCTTGACCACGGCAGGGGTTTCGGTGGTCTTCACGCGTGGTCACCTCGTACGGTCGAGCCGGCCCCCGGGACCGGGTGGTTGTGCCTGCTGGGGGTCCGGGCGGCAAGTCCCGGGGAGCTCGGCATCAGAACTCCAGCCGCTCGCGACGGCCCAGACGCATCACGACGGCGGCGAACACCATGGTGACGACGAGCAGCCCCACACCGATCGTGGTCGCGTAGCCGGCCTGACCGTCGCGGAACGCCGTCTGGTAGACGTACAGCGGAAGCACCGAGGTCGCGTAGTCGGGGCCGCCGGGACCCACGGTCATGACCTGGACCGCCGTGAACGCCTCGACGCCGAGCGCCAGGATGCCCATGTAGACCCAGCCCGACTGGATGGTGTCCCAGAGCAGCGGCACGGTGATCCGGAAGAACGTCGTGACGCGGCTGGCGCCGTCCAGCAGCGCCGCCTCGTAGAAGTCCTTCGGGATGGAGGCCATGCCGGCGGAGAAGAGGACGACGAAGAAGCCGACCGTCGACCAGACCAAAACAACCATCACGCAGATGAGCGCCAGGTTGGGGTCGCCCAGCCAGTCGGGCTGGACGGAGTCCAGTCCGACGCCCTTGAGCGCCGAGTTCAGCATGCCGCTGCGCGGGTTGTACGCGAACTGGAAGAGCAGGGCGACGATGACGATCGAGAGCACCTGCGGGAAGAAATAGGCGATCTTGTAGAAACCCGAACCCCGCACGCCGGCGACCGCGGCGTTCTTGCGCCGTCGGCCGCCGACATTGAGCATGAAGGCGAAGAAGAGCGCGAGGCCCAGCGTCACCAGCGGCAGCAGCAGCACGAGCAGCACACTGTGTTGCAGCGACTTCCAGAAAATGTCGTCCTTGAACATCCTGGTGTAGTTGTCCAGGCCGACCATCTTGAAGTCCGGGCTCAGGCCGGTCCAGTCCGTGAACGAATAGTAAATGGACTGGATGAACGGCCAGATGACGAAGACCGCGTACAACGCCAGTGGGACGACCAAGAATCCCACAATGAACCGGTACTTGCCGTGCTGCATCTTTTACCGACCCCGATCTTTCCGCGGGTGCCGCCGCTGGTGACGGTTGCTCACTGGTGCTTGTACTTCTTGACGGACGAGTCCTTGGCCGCGGCGTCCGCGAAGCCCTGGATCTTCTTGATGGCCTCGGTGGGGGTGAGGCGCCCGGCCATCATCTCGCCGAGACCGGCGGTGCCGATCTGCTCCTTCTGGAGCTTCACGTACCAGTCCTGCATCCGCGGGTTCACCACGTTGTCGCCGGCCTTCTTCAGCGCGTCGACACCGGCCTGCAGGGCCGTGGAGAGGGTCAGGCCGTCGGTGCCGCCGTTGAAGGCGGACAGGGACTTGACCTGCTTGGTGAAGTTCTTCGAGGACTCCTCGGAGAGCATGATGCGCAGCTGCTCCATGCCGCCCTGCGGGTTCTTCGCCTTGGACGGGACGACGAAGGGCTCGCCGCCGGACGCCCAGATGGTGCCGAACGGCATCTTGTCGGACGCGTCCAGGCTGGAGGGCGCCGCGACCATCATCTTGAAGTCCTTGGGCGTGGTCGGCGCCGCCTCGTTCTCCACCCACGAACCGTTGGGGATGAAGAGCGCCTTGCCCTTCGTCCACTCGGTCTGCGACTGGATGTGCGTCAGACCCGGGGTGCCCTTGAGGATGTACCCCTTCTTGTACAGCTCGTAGTACGCCTCGAACGCCGCCTTGACCGCGGGGTCCTTCCAGGCGTTCGGCTCCAGGTTGTCGATCTTGTCGAGAACCTCCCGGCCACCGATCTTGGCGATGAACGGGTAGAGGGAGAACGGCAGGTAGTACGGGTACTTGCCCGGGTACGTCCAGCCCGCGATGCCCTGCTTCTTCGCCTTCGCGCAGAGGGCGAGCATGTCGTCCCAGTTCTCCGGGTACTGCGCGTCCAGCTTCTCCAGGTTGGTCTGCGAGTACCAGACGCCGTACACGGTGTACGCGTAGTACATGATCCAGACCGGGGCGCCGTCGAACTGGCCCATCTCCAGGACGCCCGGCCGCAGGGTGTCGCGGACCTTCTTGCTCGGGTCGTCGATGGACGGGGCGTCCATCAGCGGGGTCAGGTCGAACAGCTGCTTCTTGTCGACGAGGACGCCCATGTCCATCTGCTCGGCACCGGAGTTGTCGATCAGGTCCGGCGGGGTGCCGCCGTTGAAGCGCGGCTGGAGCTGCGACTGGATCTTCTGCGTCGCGGTGTGCTTGACCTTGGCCTTGGGGTAGGCCGCGGTGTACTTCTTCTCCGCGTCGATCGCGTACTGCTGGCCGAAGCCGCCGTCGAAGATGACCACGTCGAGCGCGGCCGTCTCGTTGACGCCCAGCGGGTTCTTCGCGCTGGTCTTGCCCTTCTTGACCGTGTCGTCGCTGCCGCCGTCGCTGCTCGCACAGGCCGACAGGAAGCTCATCGTCGGAACGGTGATCAGACCGAGTGCGGCAGACCGCTTGATCAGATCGCGACGGCCAAGGCCCTCATTCTTGTGGGCGGAGGTGGATCCCATGCTCAAGTCCTCGCCTTCTCCAGGACTCAGGCGGTGTGTACCGGTCGCCCCGTCGAAATTCGCCTCAGGCGAAGGGCCCCGCCACCGCGGTCAGTTGCGCTTGGGTGGTGCAGATTTTCAGGCTAGCCATTGCAGTGGGGGGGTCCGGGAAGACGGAACAACGGACGCCGCCCTGGCGTCCCGATATGTCCTGCCCCCGTGTCTCCCCCAGCCGCGCAGATGGAAAGAACCTGTGCGGACGCCGACAGGTATAGTCCACTTGCCGCCAACTGAGCAAGATCGAATGCAGGTTTGGTCGGCAGTCTTTCCCGAGTTGAGACCTCGCGGACACCTGGACCCCGGTGGCCCTCAACCGGAGGTAACGATTTCCGCATTCCGGTCGACCGGCCCGCCGAATCGGCGCCGAAACCCTTGACACCGGCTGTCACTCCACCCCCTTCCGGCACCCCCTCCGAGGCCATAACCCCAGGACAGGGGCGCTGCGGCCCGCGACCGGCCCTCCGACGGCCGGACCTCATGATGGACGCCGCCGGTTCCGTACGCCCACGACCTCCGGCACCTCGGCGCGGCGCCGCGGACGACCCCCGGAGCGGCTCCACGCGTCCCAAAATTGGTCTACACCAAATTTCTCCCAAGTCCGCGCGATCCCTTGACTCGATCTATTGGTCCAGTCCAATCTCACCAGGTACGACCACTTGGCATGAACACCTAAAAGATGGCCGATGTCATGACATCGGCCACCTGTCCCCCCGCATCCCCACGGAGGAAGAACATGCCCGCACATCCAGCCGGTTCCCCCGCCGCACCGGTCCGCGGTCCCGCCGCACGCGCACGGCGCAACGGGGCCCTGGCGGTCGCCGCCGTCCTCGTCGCCTCGGGAGCGGCGCTCGCCGCCGTCCCCGGCCACGCCTCCGCCGCCGGCGCCGAACTGCTCACCAACGCCGGTTTCGAGACCGGCACCCTGGAGGGATGGAGCTGCGCGAACGGCGGCTCGGTGACCTCGACCGCCCACAGCGGAACGCACGGCCTGGCCGGCAACGCCTCCGCCGCCGACACCGGCCAGTGCGGCCAGACCGTGGCCGTACTGCCCAACACCACCTACACACTGAGCGGTTGGGTGCAGGGCAGCTATGTCTATCTGGGCGCCAAGGGCACCGGCGTGGACGCCAGCGCCTGGGCCCCCTCCGCGTCCTCCTGGCAGCAGCTGTCCACCACCTTCAAAACGGGCGCCACCACGACCTCGGTGACCGTCTACACCCACGGCTGGTACGGGCAGGGCGCCTTCCACGCCGACGACCTCGGCCTGAGCGGTCCCGGCGGCGGCGACCCGACCGACCCGCCCACGGACCCGACCGACCCGCCGACCGATCCGACCGACCCGCCGACGGACCCCCCGGGCGACCCGAACGGGCCCGGCGGCGACGGCAAGGTCACCACCCCCACCGGCCTCGCCGCGACCAAGGTCACCGGCAACGCCGCCGTCCTCAAGTGGAACGGGTCGACGACGTCCTCGCAGGACGGCAGCGTGGCCTCGTACAAGGTGTGGTCGGGCGGTGAACTCGTGGCCACCTCGATGGGCACCACCGTCGCGGTCAGTTCGCTGCTGCCCCACCACACCTACACCTTCACCGTCCAGGGCTACCAGGGCTCCCACGCCTCCGCCCAGTCCACGGCGGTCGAGGTGACCACCGGGGCCGCGCCCGCCGCGAAGCCCTACGCCTCCGCCTACTTCGACCAGTGGGGGATCTACGAGAACGCCTACTACCCGAAGCAGATCGGCACCAGCGGCGCCGCGGCCGGACTCGACGTGGTGACCTACGCCTTCGAGAACATCCACCCCACGACGCACAAGTGCTTCGAGACCATCAAGGCCTCCGACGCGGGCAACGAGGACAACCCGAACGCCGGTGACGGCGCCGGGGACGCCTACGCCGACTACCAGGCCGACGTCTCGGCGGCGGACAGCGTGGACGGCACCGCCGATGTCTACGAGCAGCCGCTGAAGGGCAACTTCAACCAGCTGCGCGCGCTGAAGGCGAAGTACCCGAACCTGCGGTTCACCGTCTCGCTGGGCGGCTGGACCTACTCCAAGTACTTCTCCGACGCCGCGGCCACCGACGCCTCCCGCAAGGCGTACGTCTCCTCCTGCATCGACATGTTCCTGAAGGGCAACCTGCCGAAGAACGTCCAGGGCGACCCGTCCGGCGGTCCCGCCTCGGCCGCCGGGATCTTCGACGGTATCGACATCGACTGGGAGTACCCGGGCTCGGCCGGCGGTCACACCGACAACCACTACACGGACGCGGACAAGGCCAACTTTACCCTGCTCCTCAAGGAGTTCCGCACCCAGCTCGACGCCTACGGCGCGGCGCAGGGCAAGCGGTTCCTGCTCACCGCCGCGCTGCCCAGCGGCCAGGACAAGATCGCCTACCTGGAGACCGACAAGATCGGCGCCTACCTGGACTACGCCGACGTCATGACGTACGACATGCACGGCGCCTGGGACGCCACCGGGCCCACCAACCACCAGGACCCGCTGCACGACAGCGCCGCCGACCCCACCACCCCGGTGGCGCCCGGCACCGCCAGGTACAACCTGGACACCGCGCTCACCGCGTACACCGACGGGCTGCCCGAGTACGGCATCGCGGGCGGTTTCCCCGCCTCCAAGCTGGTCCTGGGGATCCCGTTCTACTGGCGCGGCTGGACCGGGGTGCCGGCCGGGGCGAACCACGGGCTCTACCAGAGCGCGACCGGGCCCACCCCCGCCAAGCCGCTGAGCCAGGAGTCCGGGCTCGCCGCCTGGAAGGAGCTGAACCCCACCGAGGCCCAGACCTTCTGGGACCCGGTCACCGAGAGCTCCTGGATCTACGACGGCACCAACTTCTGGACCGGTGACACCCCGCGCGCCATCGAGGCACGCGCGGCCTACGCGAAGAGCAAGGGGCTGGCCGGGATGTTCGCCTTCTCGCTGGAGAACGACGACGCCTCGGGCACGCTGCTCAACACGATGACGAGCGCCCTGCGCTGAGCGCTCCCCCGTATGGGAGGCGCCGGGACGCGCTCAGACGCGTTCCGGCGTCTCCGGTACGGCGGTGGGGAACAGGCTCTCGGGCAGCGTGACGTTCCACGCGGTGATCACCGGCTGGCCGTGCTCCCTGCCGAGCCGGGACACGGCCCCGGTGGCCAGCTGGAAGAGGGTCCCCTCGGCCGGGGTCAGTCCGAGGTAGCGGGCGGTCAGGACGCGCAGGAAGTGCGAGTGGGCGACCAGGACGACGTCCTCGTCACCGGCGCGCCCGGCGGCCTCCCGGACCTCCGCGAGCACCCGGTCGGCACGGGCGCCGACGGCGGCCGGCGTCTCGCCCGGATGGGCCTCGGGTCCCGGGGTGACGCCGTCGGTCCACAGGTTCCAGCCGGGGCGGGTCCGGTGGATCTCGTCGGTGGTGACGCCCTCGTAGCCGCCGTAGTCCCATTCGCGCAGTTCGGGGGTGATGCGGGGCGCGGCGAGCCCCGCGAGTTCCGCGGTGCGCCGGGCCCGGACGGAGGGGCTGACCAGGGTGAGGGCGATGGCGCGGTCGGCGAGCAGCGGTGCCAGCGCGCGGGCCTGGCGCTCGCCGAGGGGGGTCAGGGGCAGGTCGGTGTGGCTCGTGTGCTGTCCGTTGCGGGACCATTCGGTCTCGCCGTGCCGGATCAGGATCAACTCGCCCATGGAGACCATCCGTTCTCGTGTGCCGTACCGCTCGGGTGCTGTCGCCGGTGTGAACCCGCCGGCCCACCTTCGCATTCCGGCAGGGCCCGGCGGGCGCGGGGCGCGCCCGCCGGGCGGGTGGTGCGGGCTCAGCCCCGGACGGCCTCCAGCGGCTCGCCGACGACCACGACCCGGTACGGCCGGTCCGCGTCCGCCGTGACGCGCAGCGTGCCGCCCTCGCGGACCACCTCGTACGTGGCGGCCGGGGCGCCCGTGAGGTCCGGGACGGTCACGGTGCGGGTGAAGTCGCCGAGGCCCTCGGGGGCGTACACCCGCAGTTCGAGGTCCTCGGTCCAGTCGCCGTCCGGGCGGGAGGCGTCGGCGCCGAAGGGGACGACGGCGCCGGGGCGGACGAGGAGCGGCAGGCTGTCGAAGCCGTGGGTCTCCCGGTGCCAGGCGGGGCCGGTGACGGTCTCGCCGGTCAGGAAGTGGGTCCAGGTGCCCTCGGGGACGTAGTACTCGACCTCGCCGTCCTCGCTGAAGACGGGGGCGACCAGCAGGTCGGGGCCGAGCAGGTACTGCCGGTCGGCGATGCGGGCGGAGGGGTCGCCGGGGAACTCCAGCAGCATCGGGCGCATCGCGGGGACGCCGGTGCGGTGGGCCTCGACGGCGGCTCCGTACAGGTACGGCATCAGACGGTGCTTGAGTTCGGTGAACCGCTTGGCGACCTCGACGGCCTCCTCGCCGAAGGCCCACGGCACCCGGTAGGACGAGGAGCCGTGGAGCCGGCTGTGCGAGGAGAGCAGGCCGAAGGCGAGCCAGCGCTTGAAGACGGCGGGGTCGGGGGTGCCCTCGAAGCCGCCGATGTCATGGCTCCAGAAGCCGAAGCCGGAGAGCGACAGGGAGAGCCCGCCGCGCAGGGACTCGGCCATGGCCTCGAAGGAGGACCAGCAGTCGCCGCCCCAGTGCACCGGGAACTGCTGGCCGCCGGCGGTGGCGGAGCGGGCGAAGAGGACGGCCTCGCCCTGGCCGCGCTCCTTCTCCAGGAGTTCGAAGACGGCCTTGTTGTACAGGTGGGTGTAGTAGTTGTGCATGCGCTCCGGGTCGGAGCCGTCGTGCCAGACGACGTCGGTGGGGATGCGCTCGCCGAAGTCGGTCTTGAACCCGTCGACGCCCTGGTCGAGGAGCGTCTTCAGCTTGCCCTGGAACCAGGCGGTGGCCTCAGGACTGGTGAAGTCGACCAGGGCCATGCCGGCCTGCCACTTGTCCCACTGCCAGATGTCGCCGTCGGGGGTGCGGACGAAGTAGCCCTTCTCGGCGCCCTCCGCGTACAGGGCGCTCTTCTGCGCGATGTACGGGTTGATCCAGACGCAGATCTTCAGCCCCTTCTCCTTGAGCCGGGCGAGCATGCCCTCCGGGTCCGGGAAGGTCTGCGGGTCCCACTCGAAGTCGCACCACTGGTACTCGCGCATCCAGAAGCAGTCGAAGTGGAAGACGGAGAGCGGGATGCCGCGCTCGGCCATGCCGTCCACGAAGGAGGTGACGGTCGCCTCGTCGTAGTCGGTGGTGAACGAGGTGGTCAGCCAGAGGCCGAAGGACCAGGCCGGCGGGAGCGCCGGGCGGCCGGTGAGGGCGGTGTAGCGGGTGAGGACGTCCTTGGGCGTGGGGCCCGCGACGACGTAGTACTCCAGGACCTGGCCCTCGACGCTGAACTGCACCTGGCCGACGGCCTCGGAGCCGACCTCGAAGGAGACCTTGCCGGGGTGGTTGACGAAGACGCCGTAGCCGCGCGAGGAGAGGTAGAACGGGACGTTCTTGTACGCCTGCTCGCTGCTGGTGCCGCCGTCGGCCTGCCACATGTCGACGACCTGGCCGTTCTTGACGTACGGGGTGAACCGCTCGCCGAGGCCGTAGACGTTCTCGCCGACGCCGAGGGCGAGCTGGGCGATCATGTGGTGGCCGCCGTCGGCGACCGTGGCGAAGGCGGTGCCCTTGCGTCCGGCGGTGGTCAGCGTGCGGCCGTCGGCGTCCAGGAACTCCATGCCGAAGTCGCCCTCGGTGGGCAGCCGCAGGGTGAGCGGGCCGCTGGTGAGCCGGGCGGCCGGGCCGTCGTCGTGGGTGGCCGCCGTGCGGTCGCCGGTGGCGCCGGGCAGTTCGAAGTCGGGGCCGGGGCTGCGCCTGCCCGCGAGGTGGGTGACGCGGACGGCGATGACGCCCTCGGCCGGGGCGTGCGCCTCCACCGTGATCAGCGGCGCGTTCAGCGTGTCCCCGCGCCGGGTCACCCGCTTGACGGCGGCGTGCGCGGTGAGGCGGTCGGCGTCGAGGCGCAGATCGCGGATCTCGGTGGCGTACGAGGCGTGGACACCGTCTCGCATCTGCCAGAAGCCGTCGGTGAACTTCATGGGGGGTCTTCCTTAGCCGGTGGTACGGGGGTGTGCGGGGTACGTCGTGGGGCGCGCCGTCAGGGGCGCGTGGTCAGGAGCGCGGGCGCCGCCCGGTCGAGGACCGAGGTCACCCGGTCCCAGGTGGCGGTGTCGCGCGGGACGGCGGGCAGCTCGCGCCCCTCGCCGGTGCCCCACTCCACGGCGAGGGCCACCGGGTCGCGGCCGGTGGCGGCCCCCGCGGCGAGCGCCGCCGCGCCGAGCGCGACCAGTTCGCCGGCGGCCGGGAGCACCACCGCGCGGCCGGACAGCCGGCGCACGGTCTCCACCCACATCGTGCCGCGCGCGCCCCCGCCGATCAGGCGCAGCGGCGCGTCCGGCGCGTCGAGCGGGAGGACGTCCAGGGCCCGGAGGAGGGCGACGACGGCGCCCTCGTAGGCGGCGCCGAGGATCTGCTGCCGGGTGGTGTCGTGGCGCAGTCCGTGCAGGAGGCCGGAGGCGTCGGGGAGGTCGGGGGTGCGTTCGCCGTCGAGGAAGGGCAGCAGCACGGTCTCGCCGCCGGGGGCGGCGTCCTCGCGGTCCAGGCCGAGCAGGGCGGCGACCTTGTCGACGGCGAGGGTGCAGTTCAGGGTGCAGCCGAGCGGGAGGCGGGTGCCGTCGGTGGCGGCGAAGCCGGCGAGCAGGGGCGAGTGCGGGCGGTTGCGGGTGGCGGCGAAGACGGTGCCGGAGGTGCCGAGGCTGATGACGGGGTGGTCGAGGAGTCCTTCGGCGCCCAGGCCCAGTCCGACGGCGGCGGCCATGTTGTCGCCGGTGCCCGCGGCGACCGGGATGCCCGGGGGCAGGCCGAGGGCACGGGCCGCTTCGGGGGTGAGGCGGCCGGCGGGGGCGGCTCCGGTGGGGGCGACCTCGGGGAGGAGTGCGGCGCGCATGCCGGTGAGGTCGAGCAGCACGGGGTCGTAGGCGCCGGCGGCCGGGTCGTACCAGCAGGTGCCGGAGGCGTCGCCGGGGTCAGTGACGGCGGTGCCGGTCAGCCGCTCGGTGAGGTAGTCGTGCGGGAGGCGGACGGCGGCGGTGGCGGCGGCGGTGTCCGGTTCGTTCTCCCGCAGCCACATCCACTTGGCGGCGGTCATCGAGGCGACGGGCACCGATCCGGTGCGCTCCAGCCAGGCGTCGCTCCCGCCCAGTGCCCGGGTGAGGGCGGCGGCCTGGGGGGCGGAGCGGGTGTCGTTCCAGAGGAGGGCGGGGCGCAGCGGGGTGCCGTCGGCGCCGAGGACGACCAGTCCGTGCTGCTGGCCGGCGACGGCGATGCCGGTGACGGCGGCCGGGTCCAGGTCCGCTTCGGCGAGGGCCGCGGCGACGGCGGCGCACAGGGCGTCCCACCACTGTCCGGGGTCGCTCTCGCGGGCGCCGGCCCGGCCGGTCACGGTGTGCGGGGCGCGGCCCACGGCGAGCAGCCGGCCGGTCGCGGTGTCGACGACGGCGGCCTTGGTGGACTGGGTGGAGCTGTCCACTCCGATGACGGCCGATACCGGCGCGGCGGCCGGGTCCTGGGCGGGTCGCGGCGGCATGTCGTACCTCGTTCCTGTGGGTCCCGGTTTTGATCGTACACAAAACAAATAAATCTTCGAAGCGCTTCACCTGGGGCTGCGCACGGCTGCGACCGGGCTCTTTCCGGGCCGAAAACCCTTGCGGCACCACCCGTGTTGCCCCTATGTGACGGATGTGTCACCAGGATGGTCTAGAAACAAACAGCAAGATGCCGTATTAGTACTGCCAGCAAACAAATCGGTCGGGCGGCAGTGCAGCCGCCCCGGTCCATGTCGACAAGAGGCAGCAGAATGTCGAACCGCTTCACCCCCACCCCCGCCGACAGGTTCACCTTCGGGCTCTGGACCGTCGGCTGGCGAGGCAACGACCCCTTCGGTGACGCCACCCGCCCCGCCCTGGACCCGGTCGAGTCCGTCGAGCGCCTCGCCGAGCTCGGCGCGCACGGCGTGACCTTCCACGACGACGACCTGATCCCGTTCGGCTCCTCCGACGCCGAGCGCGCCGCGATCGTCGGCCGCTTCAAGGACGCCCTGGACCGCACCGGTCTCAAGGTCCCGATGGCCACCACCAACCTCTTCACCCACCCCGTCTTCAAGGACGGCGGCTTCACCTCCAACGACCGCGCCGTGCGCCGCTACGCGCTGCGCAAGGTCATCCGCAACATCGACCTCGCGGTCGAGCTGGGCGCGCAGACCTATGTCGCCTGGGGCGGGCGCGAGGGCGCGGAGTCCGGTGGCGCCAAGGACGTGCGGGTGGCCCTGGACCGGATGAAGGAGGCCTTCGACCTGCTCGGCGAGTACGTCACCGAGCAGGGCTACGACCTGCGCTTCGCCATCGAGCCCAAGCCGAACGAGCCGCGCGGCGACATCCTGCTCCCCACGGTGGGTCACGCGCTGGCGTTCATCGAGCGCCTGGAGCGCCCGGAGCTGTACGGGGTGAACCCGGAGACCGGCCACGAGCAGATGGCCGGGCTCAACTTCCCGCACGGCATCGCGCAGGCCCTGTGGGCGGGCAAGCTGTACCACATCGACCTCAACGGCCAGTCCGGCATCAAGTACGACCAGGACTTCCGCTTCGGCGCCGGTGATCTGCGCCAGGCCTTCTGGCTCGTCGACCTGCTGGAGAGCTCGGACTACACGGGCCCGCTGCACTTCGACTTCAAGCCGGTGCGCACCGACGGCATCGACGGCGTCTGGGAGTCCGCGAAGAACTGCATGCGCAACTACCTGATCCTCAAGGAGCGCGCGCTGGCCTTCCGCGCCGACCCGGCCGTGCAGGAGGCGCTGCGCGCCTCGCGTCTGGACGAGCTGGCGCAGCCCACCGCCGCCGACGGCGTCAAGGGCCTGCTCGCGGACCGTTCCGCGTTCGAGGACTTCGACGTGGACGCCGCCGCCGAGCGCTCGATGGCGTTCGAGGCGCTGGACCAGCTCGCCATGGAGCACCTGCTCGGCGTCCGCTGACGCCCCCGGGGTGCTCCGGCCGGAGCACCCCTTCTCCCCGGACGCGGGCCTGCCGGACCCGCGTCCGGGCGGACGGAACCACCTCGTCGGGACACAGTGGTCCCCCCGGGCCGGCACCCCTCTCACGCAAGGGCACCATCGTGACAGCACCTTCTCCGGACGGAACGCGCCAGCCGCGCCGCCGTCCCCACCGGCGGGTCGTCGTCCCGCTCACCGTCGTCTCCGCGCTGATCGGCGGCGTCGTCCTCTCCGGCTGCGGTCAGCAGCGGGACCCGGACGTGTACACCGTCCTGAACTCGTCCACCGACGAGTCCTACCACCGCTGGGACGCCCAGACGCTGGACCGGTGCAGCAAGCAGCTCGGGATCACCATCGAGCAGCAGAGCGTCCCGGCCTCGCAGGTGATGACGAAGGCCCTGCGGATGGCGTCCTCGAAGTCGCTGCCCGACGTGCTCCAGCTGGACGCCTCGGAGATGCCGACGTTCGCCGAGGCCGGCGGGCTGATCCCGCTGAAGGACCTGGGCCTGACCACGACCGACATCCCCGAGGGGATCGTCAACTTCGGGTCGTACCGGGGGAAGTACTACGGCGCGGCCCGCACCGTGAACACCCTGGCGCTGTTCTACAACAAGGACACCCTCGCCAAGGCCGGGCTGAAGGTGCCCACCACCTGGGACGAGATGCGGGAGACCGCGAAGAAGCTCACCTCGGGCAAGAAGTACGGTCTGGCGCTGAGCGCGGGCGGCGCGGAGGACGGCGTCTTCCAGTTCACCCCGTTCATGTGGTCCAACGGCGGCGACGAGACGAAGCTGGACAGCCCGGAGGTCGCCGGGGCGCTGGACTACTGGAAGAGCCTCCTCAAGGACGGCTCGCTCTCCAAGTCCACGGTCAACTGGACCCAGGCCGACGTGAACGACCAGTTCATGGCCGGCAACGCCGCGATGATGATCAACGGCCCCTGGCAGGTGGAGACCCTCAACTCCAAGAAGGGCCTCAACTGGGGCATCGCCCAGATCCCGGTCCCGAAGGCCGGCGACGAGTCCGTCGGCCCGCTGGGCGGCGGTGTGCTCACCGTCCCCAACACCGGGGACAGCGAGCGGGAGAAGACCGCCGCGAAGATCATCGGCTGTATGTCGGGCGAACAGGAGGAGATCACCTACGCCATCAACAGCTGGATGGTCCCCGCCAACGAGAAGGCCGCGGCCGTGTGGCGGACGAAGGCGCCGGAGCTGGCCGCCCTCGCCGACCAGGTCGCCACGGCCCGTTCGCGTACCGCCAAGCTCGGCGCGCGCTGGTCGTCCGTCTCCCTCGCGCTGCAGAGCGCTTTCCAGTCCGCCCTGACCGGCGAGTCGAGCGAGACCGCCCTCAAGCGCGCCCAGCAGCGCGCCACGAGCGGGAACTGAGGTACCTGACATGTCGACCACCACCGCCTCCGCGGCCACCGGCGCCGCCCGCCCGGCCGCCGCGGTCAAGAAGGCGCCGAACCCGGCCCGCGCCCGGCGCCGCAAGCGCCTGGCCCAGTGGGGCTTCATCGCCCCCGCCGTGATCTTCATGGCGCTGTTCTTCGGCTACCCGCTCGTCCGCAACGTCGTGATGAGCTTCCAGGACTACTCGCCGTCCACGTTCTTCACGGGCAAGTCCCCGTTCAACGGCACGGACAACTGGAGCAACGTCTTCAACGACGAGCTCTTCGGCAAGGCCCTGTGGCACACGATCCTGTTCACCATCGGCTCGCTGATCGGCCAGTTCTGCATCGGTCTGGGACTCGCCGTCTTCTTCAGCCGGCGCTTCCCGCTGAACGGGCTGCTCCGCTCGCTGATCCTGCTGCCGTGGCTCGTCCCGATGGTCGTCTCCGGTGTCGTCTGGCGGCGCATCCTCGACCAGGACACCGGCGTCCTCAACTCCTTCCTCGGCACGATCGGCTTCGGCGGCGACACCCCGTGGCTGACCAGCACCAGCATGGCCCTGACCTCCGTGGTCCTGGTGAACATCTGGATCGGCATCCCGTTCAACATGGTGATCCTCTACGGCGGCCTCCAGGAGGTCCCCAAGGAGCTGTACGAGGCCGCCTCGCTCGACGGCGCCTCCGCCTGGCGGACCTTCCGCTCGATCACCCTGCCGATGCTCCGGCCGGTCATCACCGTGGTGCTGGTGCTCGGCTTCATGTCGACGGTGAAGATCCTCGACCTGATCCTCGCCCTCACCGACGGCGGCCCCGCCGACTCCACCCAGACCCTGGGCACGCTCACGTACCAGAACTCCTTCGTCCAGCTGGACTTCGGAGCCGGTGCCGTGGTCGGCAACATCCTGATCCTGATCTCCGCCGTCTTCGCGGTGTTCTACCTGCGGGCCAACCGCAACGAGGGGAAGTGACCGGCATGGCGAGCACTGTGCGTACCCCCGCCGCCCCCACGCCTTCCGTCCGCCGCACCAAGCGGCGCTGGGGCGCCATGGCCTTCGGGATCCTGGTGCTGTGCGTGATGCTGTTCCCGCTGTACTGGATGGTGAACACCGCGCTCCAGCCCGAGTCCGGGCTGCTGGAGGTCGACGCCTTCCCGCACAGCCTGGACCTGTCGGGCTTCCGCTCGGCCCTCAGCGACCAGGGCGGCAATCTGCTGACCTCGCTGGGCGTCGCGCTCGGCGCCGTGGCGATCTGCCTGGCGATCTCGGCGCCCGCCGCGTACGGCCTGGCGCAGTTCAAGCTGCGCGGCACCAAGACCGTCGTCTTCGGCACCCTGATCACCCAGATGGTGCCCGGCATCGTCATCGCGAACGCCCTGTACAGCGCGTACGTGGACCTGGGCCTGGTCAACTCCTACGTCGGGCTGATGCTGGCCGACGCCTCGCTGGGCATCCCGTTCGCGATCGTCCTGATGCGGTCGTTCATGGTCGCCATCCCGCGCGAGGTCATCGAGGCCGCCGAGGTGGACGGCGCCGGCCGCTTCCGTACGTTCGTGCAGGTCGTGCTCCCGATGAGCCGCAACTCCCTGATCACCGCGGGGCTGTTCTCGTTCCTGTACGCGTGGAGCGACTTCATGTTCGCGCTGACCCTGAACACCACCGACGACGTGAAGCCCATCACGCTGGGCATCTACCAGTACATCGGCGCCCACGTCGGCGACTGGGGCTCCGTGATGGCCGCGTCCGTGCTGTCCGCGATCCCCGCGGCCGTCCTGCTCGTCCTCTCCCAGAAGTACATCGCCGCCGGGATCACCGGCGGCTCCGTCAAGTGAGGGTCGTACCCATGAGTGAGTTCCCCGTGTTCCCGCCCGGCTTCGTGTTCGGCGCGGCCACGGCCGCGTACCAGATCGAGGGCGCCGTGCGGGAGGACGGCCGAGGCCCGTCGATCTGGGACGTGTACAGCCACACGCCCGGAAGGACGGACGGCGGCGACACCGGTGACGTGGCCTGCGACCACTACCACCGCTACCCCGAGGACGTGGCGCTCCTGCGCGGCCTGGGCGTCGACTCGTACCGCTTCTCGATCGCCTGGTCCCGCGTCCTGCCGGAGGGCTCGGGCGCGGTGAACACCAAGGGCCTGGACTTCTACTCCCGGCTCGTCGACGAGCTCCTGGAGGCGGGGATCGAGCCCGCCGCCACCCTCTACCACTGGGACCTGCCCCAGGCGCTGGAGGACAAGGGAGGCTGGCGGGTCCGCGAGACCGCGGAGCGCTTCGGCGAGTACGCCGCGCTCATGGCCGAGCGCCTGGGCGACCGGGTGCCGCGCTGGATCACGCTCAACGAGCCGTGGTGCAGCGCCTTCCTCGGCTACTCCGTGGGCCGGCACGCGCCGGGCGCCAAGGAGGGGCGCGGGGCGCTGGCCGCCGCGCACCACCTGCTCGTCGGCCACGGCCTGGCCATGAAGGAGCTGCGCGCCGCCGGCGTCCGCGAGGCGGGCATCACCCTCAACCTGGACCGCAACGTCCCCGCCACCGAATCGGACGCCGACCTCGCCGCCGTCGTCCGCGCGGACACCCAGCACAACCTGGTGTGGACCGAGCCGATCCTCGCGGGCCGCTACCCGGCCACCGAGGAGGAGACCTGGGGCGAGCTGATCACCGGGGAGGACTTCCGGCGCGAGGGCGACCTGGAGCTGATCTCCCAGCCACTGGACTTCCTGGGCATCAACTACTACCGCCCGATCGTCGTCGCCGCCGCCCCGCACCGCGAGGCCGACCCGGCGCTGCGGGTCGCCACCGACAACCGGTACAGCGAGGGCGAGTACCCCGACGTCCGCAGGACCGCGATGAACTGGCCCGTCGTGCCGGAGACCTTCACCGATCTCCTGACGGCGCTCGGGCAGACCTACGGCGACGCGCTGCCGCCGGTGCACATCACGGAGAACGGCTCGGCCGAGTACGACACCGTGGACACGGACGGCGAGGTGCGCGACGCCGACCGCGTCGAGTACCTCCGTACGCACCTCACGGCGCTGCGCGCGGCGATGGACGCGGGCGTCGACGTCCGCGGCTACTACGTCTGGTCGCTGCTGGACAACTTCGAGTGGGCGCTCGGCTACGCGAAGCGGTTCGGGATCGTCCGGGTCGACTACGACACCCTGGAGCGCACCCCGAAGGACAGCTACCGCTGGTACCAGCAGCTGATCGCGGCCCACCGCGGGGAGAAGTAGCCCCCGTACGAGCCCCTGTAGAGCCCCCCGCTCCGCCCCCGTCCGGCCTGACCCGGACGGGGGCGGAGCGGTGTCGGGGCCCGTACGGTGTCAGCGGCCGGCGTACGCCGCGGGGTCGGCGAGGACGCCGCGCACCACCCGGGCCGCCGCGCCCCGGGCCGCGTCGCCGGAGAGCGAGGAGGCGCGGAGCCCGCCGCCGTCGCCGGCCCGCCAGCCGCCGGACACGACGCGGGCGGCGAGCTGGGCGTCGGCCGCGGGGGCCAGCCAGGGCATCAGATCGCGGTAGATGCCGCCGAGGACGACGGCGTCGAGGTCGAAGAGGTTGACGGCCCCGGAGAGGACGACGCCCATCCGGTCGCCGGCCGCCCGCAGCACCTCCAGGACGCCGGGGTCGCCGGCGCCCGCCCGCCGCTCCAGTTCGCCGAGTCCGCGGACACCGGCGGCCGGGTCGATGCCGGCGGCGCGCAGCAGCGCGGCCTGCCCGGCGTACTGCTCCAGGCAGCCGCGCGCGCCGCAGCCGCAGGGCGGCCCCTCGGGGTCCACCACCACATGGCCGACCTCACCCGCGAAACCGTGGGCGCCGCGCAGCAGTTCGCCCTGGAGGACGAGGGCGCCGCCCACGCCGATCTCCCCGGTGAGGTAGAGGAAGCCGCGTTCGCCGCCGTGTCCGCCGAACCACAGCTCGGCGAGGGCCGCGAGGTTGGCCTCGTTGTCGGAGCTGACCGCCAGCGCGCGGCCGGCCGGGCGGAGGGTGGAGAGGGCCTGGCCGAAGATGCCCTCGGCGGCGACGCGGTACCAGCCGAGGTTGGGCGCCTGACGGACCATGCCGCCGGAGACCAGACCGGGCAGGGCCAGCTCGACGCCGACCGCCCGCAGCCCCTGTTCACCGGTGGAGGTGATGACCCGGTGGGTGAGCCGGGCGGCATGGGCCAGGACCTCGGCGGGCGGGGTGTGCCGGTTGTCGATGTGCTCGGTGACGCGGACCCGGTCGGTCCCGCCGAGCCCGACCGCGCACACCGAGACGTAGTCGATGTTGATCTCGACGCCGAGCCCGGCCGGTCCGGTGCCGGAGGCCGTGAGCACCGTGCCGGGGCGTCCGGCGCTGCCGCTGAACGTCTTGCCGGACTCGGTGAGCAGGTCGAGCGCGAGCAGTTCCTCGACCAGCGAGGACACGGCGGCACGGGTCAGTCCGACGCGGGAGGCCACCCGGGCACGGGTCGCCTCGCCCTCCTCCAGGACGGCGCGCAGGACGAGGCCGAGGTTGTTCCGCCGGACGGACTCGGTGCCGGCCTTGGCACCGGGCGAGGGGGAAGGATTCGTCGTGGTCATCAGGGCTTCGAGCGTAGGGCCTCGACGGAGCGGGGCGGCGGACCCGGTGCGGCGGGGCCCGGACGGGCGGCCGTGCGCCACCGGCCGGGGACGTCCCCGTCCTCCCTCCGGTGATCACACCCCCGAAACACCACCGCAGCCGCCCCGCCACATCCCCCGGCTACGTTGGCCGTACGCGGCCGGCGTCGCCCGCTTCTCCCCGTCTCCGGGCCCTGTGGGGCCGGTGGGGGCGGGGGTCCTCGTCGGTACGGTGTCAGGGGGTCCGCGGTGCGTGTCCCGGTACGTCGGTTCGGCCGGGGCGGACCCCGCGGGACCGCCCCGGTGTGGCTCACCCATGCGCTGCGGTCGCGGAGTGCTCCGGTGCCCGGGGCCGCGATGGTGCGCGGGGCCCTGGGCGCGGGCCCGTTGCTGGCGGGCGGGATCCTGCTGGGGTGGCCGGGGTCGGGCGTGCCGGCCGCGCTGGGCGCCATGCTCGCCGGAGTCAACGACCGGCCCGGAACCAGGCGCAAGGGCCTCGTGCACATGGGCGTTCCGGCGGTCGCCGGATCGCTCGGCCTGTACGGCGGCGCGCTCGTCGCGGAGGCGACCGCGCGGTGGGCGGCCGTGCCGGTGCTCTTCGCGGTGGGCTGGATCTCCGGGGTGCTGAGCGCGCGCGGACCCGTCCGGTCGGCGGCCGCCCTCCAGGCGTTGGTCGCCACGACGATCGGGCTGGGCATGCCCCTGACCGGACCGGCCTGGGCCCACGCGCTCAGCTTCCTGGGCGGGGCGGGCTGGCTGGTGGCGCTGCGGCTGCTGCCCCGGCTCTCGGCGGTACGCGTGCGGCGGCGCCCCACCTCGGGGGCGCGGGACGCGGCGGACCGGTCAGCTCCGGCCCGGTGGAGCGGTGAACGCGAGGCCGTCGCGGCGGTGTTCGACGCGCTGGCGGACGCGCTGGCCGCGCTCGGGAGTGCCGGGGCGCCGGCCGCCCGCCGCGGGCTGGTCGCCGCGCAGCAGCAGGCCGACGAGGCCTTGGGCGTGTCCGGGAAGTCCCGCCTGCTCGGCGGTCCTGCGGGCGGGCGGCGCGGCCTTCCGGACACGCCCTCGCGCCTGACGCGGCTGCTGCCGGGTCCGGCGGGATCCGGTGACGCGGCCCGGCGGGCCCTCGCCGCCCGCTTCGGCGCCGGGGTCGCGCTCTGCGAGGCGAGCATCGCGCTGCTGTGGGCGGGCAGTCCGGTGCCGGACGCGGTGGCCGAAGGGCCCAGGCGGCTGGCCGCGGCCGTCCGGTCCGGCGGTCCGGCGGGGCCGCTGCCGAGCGCGGCGCCCGACACCGTGGAACGGCTCGCCCTCGACCGGGCGGTCCTGGAGGCCGCAGTGGTCTTCGACCGGACGACCTCGGGCCGCCCGCCCGGCGCGTACGACGGGAAGCGGGCCGCCCGGCACCGCGAGGAACCGGCCCCCGCCGGGCCGCGGTCCGGTCTCCTCACGCCGGCCGGGCGCGAGTACGGACTGCGGGTGGCGCTGTGCGTGGCGGTCACGGCGGCCGTGGCGCTGTCGCTGCACGAGCGTCACTGGTACTGGCTGCCGGCCACCGCCGCGTTCCTCGTGAAGCCGGACATGGGCCCGCTGTTCTCCCGGGTGGTGAACCGGTTCGCCGGGACCGCCGCCGGAGTCCTGGTCTTCGTCGTCCTGTCGGGCGTGTCCGGCGGCTCCGGGCCGGTGCCCGTCGTGGGGGCGGCGGTCGCGGCCGGTGCCCTGATCCCGTTGTCCACCCGCCACTTCGCGTTCCAGACCGCGGTGATCACGGTGCTGGTGCTGGCGTTCGCGCACACGGCGGGTGATGCCGAGGCCGCCGGGCCCCGCCTGCTGGAGACCTTCCTGGCCTGTGTGATCGTGCTGCTCGTCGGGCATCTGCCGGGGGTGGCCGACCCCCGGGTGCGGGTCGGCCACCGCTTCGCCGTCACGCTGCGGTGCACCGAGCGGTATCTGCGGCATGTGCTGGAGGCCCCGGACGACGGCGGGGACCGGCCGCGCGACGACGTCCGGGGGCCGGCCCTGCGCGCCGCCGCGTACCGGGCGCTGGCCGAGGCGCGGGCCGCGGCGGAGACGGCGGCGGCCGAACTGCCGGGCCCGTTCGGCGGGAGGCGCCAGGACTGGTCGGCGGTGACCGTCGCGGCGGAGCGGGCCGTCGACGCGGCGACCGCGTGCGCGCTGCGGGTCGGGAACGGGGTGCCGAGGCCGGCCCCGGCGGAGGCGGCCCGCGTGACATCGGCGCTGTCCGTGCTGGCGGACGCCTGGAGGACGGCCACCGCACGGCGCGTCCGGCACCCGGGCCGGGGCCGCGGGACTGCCGCTCGCTGCGGGACGTGATGACGCAGGCGCACGGCATCCACCGGCTGACCGCGGTGGGCGCGGCGGGCGCCCGCGCGGTGCGGCGCTGAACCGGCCGCTCCGGCAACGGCCCGTCCCCGGGGCGGAGATGCGGACTTGACGTCTCTCGTCAAACCCTTGGTGCGGTGAGGGTCTCGTGAAAGGATCACATCAATTCCGTGGCGTGTCCCCGTATCCCGCGGCGCGTCACGCCTCGTCCCGTCATCCATGGAGAACACACGTGGCCAAGACCTCTGGCCGGCTGCCCGCACGCGCAGCCTCCCGTCTCGCCGCCGCCGCGATAGCCGCGGCGCTCGTCGGCACCGGCGCCACCGCCTTCGCGGCCGAGCCCGGCGACGCGCCCATGTTCGGCGTGGTCGGCCTCGACGCGGCCGGCACCTCGTACTTCTACGCCCCGAACGGTGAGGGCGGTCTGACGGCCCGCACCCCGCTGGACTCCGGCTGGAAGGACGTCACGTTCGCCGGCCGCGTGGACAACGACGCGGACGGCGCGGTGGACGGCCGCTGGCAGACGAACGCGGCGGGCATCCTCGACTACGCCGCCAACGACGGATCCGACCCGGAGCAGGTCGGACACGGCTGGAACATCTACGACAAGCTCGTCGCGCCCGGCAACCTGGGCGGCGCCGAGGCCGGCGATCTGCTCGGCCGCGACAAGAGCGGCTACCTCTACCTGTACCTGGGCTACGGCGACGGAACCGTCACCAAGCGGTACAAGGTCGGCGGAGGCTGGGACGTCTACACGCAGCTCGCCGGCAACGGCGACCTCACGGGCGACGGCAAGAACGACCTCGTCGCCCGCGACAAGTCCGGCGTGCTGTGGCTCTACAAGGGCACCGGCGACTACAAGGCCCCCTTCGCCACCCGCACCAGGATCGGCGGCGGCTGGAACACGTACAACGGCCTCTACGCCACCGGCGACATCGACCTGGACGGCATCACGGACCTCATCGCCCGTGACAAGGCCGGTGCGCTCTACCTGTACAAGGGCACCGGCAAGGCGGCGGCGCCGTACGCGGGCGCCGTGAAGATCGGGAACGGTGGCTGGAACACCTACCGTCTGATCTTCTGACCAAAGGTGGAGGTTTTCCCCCCGAAGTCATGACACGATTCGCATGAATCCCGTGGCCTGCTCACCCGGATCGGGTGGGCGGGCCACATGTCATCCAGACCCATGGAGTACTTCGTGGCCGAAACTTCTGGCCGTCAGCACAGACGCATAGCCGCCCGCGCGGCCGCCGTGGCGCTCACCGCCGCCCTGGTCGGCACGGGCACCACCGCCTTCGCCTCCGACTCCCCGAGCCCCGCGCTCGGTTCGTCGGACAAGGCGCCCGCCGCGGCCACCGCCGCCGCGGCCGCCGTCGTCCCCAACTTCGCGCTGTACGGCGTCACCTCCGGTGGCGAGGCGTACGCGTACCGGTCCAACGGCAAGGGCGGCCTCACCGCTCGCGAGGACAAGGGCTCGGGCTGGGCGGGCATCGCCAACCTGCTCCAGGTCGCCAACACCCAGAAGGCCAGCGGCGACAGCGACGGCATCTGGTTCCGCGAGACCGACGGGTACCTCGGGTACATGAAGTTCGACGCCACCTCGTCGACCCAGGTCGGCAAGGGCTGGAACATCTACAACAAGGTGGTCTCCCCCGGCAACCTCGGCGGCGCCGCGGCGGGCGACCTGCTCGGCCGTGACAAGAGCGGGAACCTGTACCTGTACCTGAACTACGGCAACGGCTCGCTGACCAGCCGCTACAAGGTCGGCGGCGGCTGGAACGCGTACACCGAGATCGCCGGCAACGGCGACCTCACCGGCGACGGCAAGAACGACATCGTCGCCCGCGACACGTCCGGCGTGCTGTGGCTGTACAAGGGCACCGGCAACTACAAGGCGCCCTTCGCCACCCGCACCAAGATCGGTGCCGGCTGGAACACGTACAACCAGCTCATCTCCACGGGCGACCTCACCGAGGACGGCAAGACCGACCTCGTCGCCCGCGACAAGACCGGTGCGCTGTACCTGTACAAGGGCACCGGCAAGGCCTCGGCCCCGTACAGCGGCCGCGTGAAGATCGGCAACGGCGGCTGGAACACCTACCGCTTCCTGTTCTGATCCCCGCCGCACCCCCCACACACTGAGAGAGGGCCGCACCCCCGTCACCGGGAGTGCGGCCCTCTCGCCGTGCCGCGCCCGGCCCCCTGCGGGGCCGGGCGGTGCGGACTAGCTGCGGATCAGGCTGCGGAGCACGTACTGCAGGATGCCGCCGTTGCGGTAGTAGTCCGCCTCGCCGGGGGTGTCGATGCGGACGACGCCGTCGAACTCCACACCGGTGTCGGTGGTGACCTTGACCGTGCGCGGGGTGGTGCCGTCGTTCAGCTCGGTCACGCCGGTGAAGGAGAAGGTCTCCTCGCCGGTGAGACCCAGGGATTCGGCGGTCTGGCCCTCGGGGAACTGGAGCGGGAGGACGCCCATGCCGATGAGGTTCGAGCGGTGGATGCGCTCGTAGGACTCGGCGATGACGGCCTTGACGCCCAGGAGCGCGGTGCCCTTGGCCGCCCAGTCGCGGGACGAGCCGGAGCCGTACTCCTTGCCGGCCAGGATGACCAGCGGGGTGCCGGCGGCCTGGTAGTTCTGCGAGGCGTCGTAGATGAACGACACCGGACCGCCGTCCTGGGTGAAGTCGCGGGTGAAGCCGCCCTCCGTGCCCGGCGCGATCTGGTTGCGCAGGCGGATGTTGGCGAACGTGCCGCGGATCATGACCTCGTGGTTGCCACGGCGCGAGCCGTAGGAGTTGAAGTCACGGCGCTCGATGCCGTGCTCCGTGAGGTACTGACCGGCCGGGGTGTCGGCCTTGATCGCACCGGCCGGGGAGATGTGGTCGGTGGTGACCGAGTCGCCGAGCTTGGCCAGGACCCGGGCGCCGGCGATGTCCTCGACCGGCGTGGTCTCCATGGTCATGCCCTCGAAGTACGGGGGCTTGCGCACGTAGGTGGACTCGGCGTCCCACTCGAAGGTGTTGCCGGTCGGGATGGGCAGCGCCTGCCACTGGGCGTCGCCCGCGAAGACGTCCTGGTAGGACTTGTTGAACATGTCCTCGCCGATGGCGTTCGCCACGACGTCGTTGACCTCGGCCTCGGAGGGCCAGATGTCCGCGAGGTGGACCGGCTTGCCGTCCTGGTCGACGCCGAGGGCGTCCTTGGTGATGTCGACCTTCATCGAACCGGCGATGGCGTACGCGACGACCAGCGGCGGGGACGCCAGGTAGTTCATCTTGACGTCGGGGTTGATCCGGCCCTCGAAGTTGCGGTTGCCGGAGAGCACCGAGGTCACGGCCAGGTCGTGCTCGTTGACCGCCTTGGAGACCTCCTCCGGCAGCGGGCCGGAGTTGCCGATGCAGGTGGTGCAGCCGTAGCCGACGAGGTTGAAGCCGACCTTGTCGAGGTACGGGGTCAGACCCGCCTTGTCGAAGTAGTCGGTGACGACCTTCGAGCCCGGGGCGAGGGTGGTCTTGACCCACGGCTTGCGGGTCAGGCCCTTCTCGACCGCCTTCTTCGCCACGAGCGCCGCGGCGACCATGACGTACGGGTTCGAGGTGTTGGTGCAGGAGGTGATCGCGGCGACGGTGACGGCGCCGTGGTCGATCTCGTACGTGGTGCCGTCGGGGGCGGTGACGGTGACCGGGTTCGTCGGGCCCGCGGCGGCGATGGCCGGGGAGTCGGAGGCCGGGAAGGACTCCTTGCCCGCCTCGTCCACGCTGTCCACGTAGTTGCGGACGTCCTGGGCGAACTGGGCCTTGGCGTTGGCGAGGACGATGCGGTCCTGCGGGCGCTTCGGACCGGCGATCGACGGGACGACCGTGGAGAGGTCCAGCTCCAGCTTCTCGGAGAAGTCGGGCTCGGCGGCCGGGTCGAGCCAGAGGCCCTGCTCCTTGGCGTACGCCTCGACGAGCGCGACCTGCTGGGCGTCACGGCCGGTCAGACGCAGGTAGTTCAGCGTCTCGTCGTCGATCGGGAAGATCGCGGCGGTGGAGCCGAACTCCGGCGACATGTTGCCGATGGTGGCGCGGTTGGCGAGCGAGGTGGCGGCGACGCCCTCACCGTAGAACTCGACGAACTTGCCGACGACGCCGTGCTTGCGGAGCATCTCGGTGATGGTCAGCACGAGGTCGGTGGCGGTGGTGCCGGCCGGCAGCTCGCCGGTCAGCTTGAAGCCGACGACGCGCGGGATGAGCATGGAGACCGGCTGGCCCAGCATCGCGGCCTCGGCCTCGATGCCGCCGACGCCCCAGCCCAGCACACCGAGGCCGTTGACCATGGTGGTGTGCGAGTCGGTGCCGACGAGGGTGTCGGGGTACGCCTGGCCGCCCCGCACCATGACCGTGCGGGCCAGGTGCTCGATGTTGACCTGGTGGACGATGCCGGTGCCCGGCGGGACGACCTTGAACTCGTCGAAGGCGGTCTGGCCCCAGCGCAGGAACTGGTAGCGCTCCTTGTTGCGGCCGTACTCCAGCTCGACGTTCTGGCCGAAGGCGTCCTTCGTACCGAACTTGTCGGCGATGACGGAGTGGTCGATGACCAGCTCGGCCGGCGCGAGGGGGTTGATCTTCGCCGGGTCGCCGCCCAGCTCCTTGACGGCCTCACGCATGGTCGCGAGGTCCACGACGCACGGCACACCGGTGAAGTCCTGCATGATCACACGGGCCGGCGTGAACTGGATCTCCTGGCTGGGCTGCGCCTGGGAGTCCCAGCCGCCGAGCGCCCGGATGTGGTCGGCGGTGATGTTCGCGCCGTCCTCCGTGCGGAGCAGGTTCTCCAGCAGCACCTTCAGGCTGTAGGGGAGGCGCGCGGAGCCCTCGACCTTGTCCAGCCTGAAGATCTCGTACGACTCGTCGCCCACGCGCAGCGTGCTGCGGGCGTCGAAGCTGTTCGCCGACACGACAGTCTCCTTCATCAATGTGCGCGTAACCCCGCGCCGCGCCTCGCTTCGGCGGGCGCCGCGTGGTGCCGCCTCGGCCCGCCGACCATCCGCTAAGGTAAGGATTAGTTAGGTAACCCTTACCTGCGGCCGTCCGCTGTGCGCCTTCGGCATATATCTCGATGTCGAGATAACTCTAGTACATCGCCGTGGAAGGGTCATGTCCGGCCGCCCCCGACACCCGGCCGGAGCGCCGACGGCACCCGATCGCCGCCCCGGGCGCCCTCCCGGAGACATCCCCGGGAATCCCTCCGGAGAATTCCCGGATTTTCTTCCCGATCGATGTCGAGAACGCGCGTCCCGCTCCGTCCCAGGCTCGAACACGGCCACGATGGCCGTACCTCGAACCAGGAGAACACGATGGCCAAGTACCTGCTTCTCAAGCACTACCGGGGCGCGCCCGAGGCGGTCAACGACGTACCGATGGACCGCTGGACGCCCGGGGAGGTGACCGACCACATGCAGTACATGCGGGACTTCGCCGACCGTCTGGAGAAGACCGGTGAGTACGTGGACGGCCAGGCGCTCTCCCCCGAGGGCACCTTCGTCCGCTACGACGGCGAGGGCCGGCCGCCGGTGACCGACGGGCCCTTCGCGGAGACGAAGGACCTGATCGCGGGATGGATGATCATCGACGTCGAGACGTACGACCGCGCGGTGGAGCTGGCGGGCGAGCTGTCGGCGGCCCCGGGCGCGGGCGGGAAGCCGATCCACGAGTGGATCGAGCTGCGTCCGTTCTACGGGGTGAACCCCGCCGCGGCCGAGTGAACACCTCGCTGCTGCGCGAGCTGGTGCCCGCGGTGATCGGGGTCCTCGTCCGCCGCGGAGCCGATTTCGCGGCGGCCGAGGACGCGGTCCAGGACGCCCTGGTCGAAGCGGTGCGCACCTGGCCGGACGCCTCCTCCCCCGGTGCTCCGGGCGAGGGGGCCCCGGTGCGGGACCCCAAGGGCTGGCTGATCACCGTGGCCTGGCGCAAGTATCTGGACGCCGTCCGCGCGGACACCGCGCGGCGCCGGCGCGAGGAACGGGCCGACGCCGAACCCGCCCCGGGACCGGCCGGGGCGGTGGACGACTCGCTGCGGCTGTACTTCCTGTGCGCGCATCCCTCGCTCACCCCGGCCTCGGCCGTGGCACTCACCCTGCGCGCGGTCGGCGGGCTGACCACACGGCAGATCGCCCGCGCCTATCTGGTGCCGGAGGCGACGATGGCCCAGCGGATCAGCCGGGCCAAGAGGACGGTGTCGACGGTCCGGTTCGACCGGCCCGGCGATCTCGCCACCGTGCGGCGCGTCCTCTATCTGGTGTTCAACGAGGGCTACTCCGGTGAGGTCGACCTGGAGGCGGAGGCCATCCGGCTGACCCGCCGGCTGGCGGCCGGGACGGACGACGAGGAGGTCGCGGGCCTGCTGGCGCTCATGCTGCTGCACCACGCCCGCCGCCCGGCCCGGACCGCTCCGGGCGGGCGGCTGGTCCCGCTGGCCGAGCAGGACCGGGGGCTGTGGGACACCCGGATGATCGCCGAGGGGGTCGGGGTGCTCCAGGCCGCGCTCGCCCGCGACCGGCTGGGCGAGTTCCAGGCGCAGGCCGCCGTCGCCGCGCTGCACGCCGACGCGCGGACGGCGGAGGAGACCGACTGGGTGCAGATCGTGGAGTGGTACGACGAGCTGGTCCGCCTCACGGACAGTCCGGTGGTCCGGCTCAACCGGGCCGTGGCGGTGGGCGAGGCCGACGGCCCCCGGGCCGGTCTGGCCGCGCTGGACGGCCTGGACCCCGCACTGCCGAGGTACGCGGCGGTCTCGGCGTACCTCCACGAACGCGACGGGGACCGGGAGACGGCGGCGCGGCTGTACGTCCGGGCCGCCCGGACGGCGCCGACCGTACCGGAACGCGACCATCTGACCCGCCAGGCGGCCCGGCTTCGATCGTCTTGTGACCGAACGTGACTTGGTCAGAGCGGTTGTGCGCGGTTGAGTACGTATCTCTTTCATCGATGTACCCACCCCAAAGCCCTGGCAACGGCATAGGATCATGCCGCGTCACACCAGTCCCACCCATCCCTTTCGCACCATCCGTCACAGCGCGGATCGGTGTGTGCCGACGTGCCCATGGCCCCCCACACCCCCGTTGACAGGTATCTGCGTGTTACCGATATTCAGGACCGGTTCCGGCGACGGAGCCGCGCAGTGAGAATCAATCGACGTCTCGTACTGCTCGTCACCGCACCGCTCACCGTGGCCGTCACCTTCTCGGTGCTGGCCCTGGCCCCCGCCACCGAGAAGGCGCTCCAGGCCGACCGGCTGGCCTCGATGGTCGACGCCGCGGCCGGTGCGGGCGAGCTGGCCCATCAGTTACAGCGCGAGCGGGCGGCGGCCACCGCACTGGTCTCCGGACAGGGGGACGCGAACGCCTTCCGCTTACGCGCCGACGCGACCGACCGGAGCGTCACCGGATTCCGGAGCCGGATCAAGGACCTGTCCGGGGTGCCGGGCAGCACCCGGGCCGCCCTGGACCGCATCGAGCGCTTCATCGACGACATGCCCGCGCTGCGCGCGCAGGCCCGTTCCGGCAGCAGCACGGTCTCCGCGCTCGCCTTCGGCTACCGGATCGTCATCGCCGACCTCAACGGCTACCGCGACGGGATCGCCCAGGCGGACGGGGTCGACGCCGGGATCGCGGACCGCATCCGCGCCGCCGCCGCCCTCTCCGAGGCGGCCGAGCACACCGCCCAGCAGCAGGTCACCGTCGCGAAGGCGCAGGCCGCCGGCGGCTTCACCATCGCCTCGCAGCGGACCTTCGACGCCGGCCGGCTCGGCTACACCGAATCGATCGGTGTGCTGTTCGACCTCGGCCCCGGCGAGTGGCGGACCTGGCTGGAGCGCACCCTCTCCGGAGCGAAGGCCATGGAGGCCCGCCGGCTGGAGGACGAGATCGGCCGCACCGGCACCGGCAAGGACATCGATGTCGCCCCGGAGAAGTGGCAGAAGGCCTTCAACGACCGCCAGACACTGCTGCGTTCGGTGGAGCAGCGGATCGACGCCTCCGTCCGCGACACGGTCTACGACGCCCGCTCCACGCTCATGTGGACGGCCGGGGCCGAGATCACCCTGGTGGTGCTGACCCTGGTCGGTGCCTTCGTCGTCGCCGTCCGGCTGGGCCGGGTCATGATCCGGCGGCTGCGCGATCTGCGCAACGCCGCCCACGACGTCGCCCACACCGGACTGCCCGCGGTGATGGCCGAACTGTCCCGGCCCGGCGCGCTCAGCGGCGCGACGCCCGAGGAGGTGGCGCGGCGGACCGGCGATCCGGTCGGGACCACCGGCAGGGACGAGATCGGCGAGGTCGGTGAGGCCTTCAACGCGGTCCACCACGAGGCCGTCCGACTCGCCGCCCAACAGGCCCATGTGCACGAGCAGTTCGCCGAGACGCTGGTCGGGGTCGCCCGGCGCGGCGCCCAGCTGACGGCCGTCATGGTGTCCGAGCTGGACACCGTCCAGCGCGACGAGGCCGACCCGCAGCGGATGCGGGCCTTCTTCGCCCTCGACCACCTCGCGATCCGCATGGAACGCAACACCAACAGCCTGCTGGTGCTCGGGGGTTACGGAAACGCCCGGGTCCGCACCGCCGATGCCGCCTGCTCCTCCGTGATCGTGGCCGCGGCCCAGCAGATCGAGCGCTTCGACCGGGTCTCCCTCGGGGTCGTCGAGGCGGGGATCGGCATCGCCGCCCGCGCCGTGCACGACGTGGCGCACATCCTGGCCGAACTCCTGGACAACGCGACCCGGTTCTCCGCCCCCGACAAGCCGGTCGGCGTCGCCGTGTGGCGGCTGTGGGACCGGGCCGTGGTGCAGATCGTCGACGAGGGCGTGGGCATCCCCGCGGAGCGCCGCGCCCTCCTCAACACCGCGCTGCGCGAGCCGCAGGCGGGCATCGGCGACGTACGGTCCATGGGGCTGCACGTGGTGGCCCGGATCGCCGCGCGCCACGGCATCGTCGTCGAACTGCGCGGCTCGTCCGGCCCCGGCACCATCGCCGAGGTCACCCTGCCCGCGAAGGTGCTGGCCACCGCCCCGGTGGAGCCGCCGCCCGACCCCGCCGCCGCCGGCCCCGACAACGGGGTGCGGTACGAGGCGCCCCGGCCCGTGGCCCCGCCCGTCCGCAGACGGCCGCCCGCCCCGGCCGCGCGGCCCGAGCGCGGCGGCGTCCCGGCCGCTCCGCCGCCCGGCCCCGCCCCGCGCGACCACGGCACCGCGCCCGCGCCGCATCCCGTGCACGACGAACCGGCCCCGGCCGTACACGCGGTCAGCCCCTCGGGGCTGCCGCTGCGGCAGCGCGGCACGCCCCAGCACCGGCCCGCCCCGGGCCGGCGGGAGGGCGCCGGACCACGGGACGGCGCCGGGACTCCCCGGCCGACGCCCCGCCGCCGGGACTCCCGGCAGGTCTCCGACGTCCTGGCCGCGTACGCCCAGGGCATCAACCGGAGCACGAACAAGCGCGGGCGCTCCACCGCCGACGACGACACCGAACGGACCGAGAAATGACCTCTCCCACCGACCTGAACTGGATCCTGAGCGGTTTCGCCGCGCGCATCCCGGACGTCACCCAGGTGATCGCCGTGTCCGTGGACGGCCTCGCGCTGGCCTACGCCGGTGTGGAGCGGGACGACGCCGAGCGGCTGGCCGCCATCGCCTCGGGAGTCGTCAACCTGCTCTCCGCCGCCGCCCAGTTGACGAACACGGACCCCGTCGAGCACAGCCTCACCGCGATGGAGGGCGGCTACATGTTCTCCATGGCCGTCTCCAGCGGTGCGTCCCTGCTGGTGACCACCACCAGGGACGCGGACATCGGCGAGGTCAGCTACATGATGTCCGAACTGATCAACCAGGTCGGTGACGCGCTGTCCCCCCAGGTCCGCGACGCGGGCCTCCCCCAGGCGCACTGACCGGCCGCACCCTTCCCCCGTTCCCGGCCCCATTCCCCCGTCCGCCACCCACTCCCGATGAGAGCCCTCATGTTCTTCGACATATCCCGCACCCGCCGCCGCAGACTGCGGCCGGCCGTCGCCACCGCCCTCGCCCTCGGTCTGGCCGCCGTCACCGGATGCAGCGGCGACAGCGGCGACGACGCCACGGTGAAGGTCGGCCTCGTGGCCTCCCTGTCCGGCACCTACGAACCGGTCGGCACCGAGCTGCGGGCCGGTTTCGAGCTGTACTTGAGCACCCACGGCAACAAGCTGGGCGGGCGGAAGGTGAAGCTCGTCGTCGCCGACGAGGGGGACGGCCCGCCCACCGCCGTTCCGGCCGCGACCAAGCTGGTCAAGAAGGACAAGGTCGACGTCCTGACCGGCCTCGTCAGCGGCGGATCGGTCAACGCGGTGCTGCCGCTGGTCACCCAGGCCAAGATCCCGTTCCTGGGCTCGAACGCCCGGCCGCCCGTCAAGGACATCGAGTACGTCTGGACGACGAGCTTCCTGTCCGACGAGCCGGGCAAGGCCATCGCCCCGTACGTGAAGAAGACGGTCGACGGACCGGTCTACGCGATCGGCCCGGACTACCAGGGCGGTTACGACGAACTGCGCGGCTTCACCGAGGAGTTCAAGCGGATCGGCGGGAAGCTCGCCAACCCCGGCGGCAAGACGACCTGGACGCCGTTCCCGAAGACGACCAACTTCATGCCGTACTTCGCCGAGATCGCGAAGACGGACGCCAAGGCGGTGTACTGCTTCTACGCCGGCAAGGCCGCGATCGACTTCGCCAAGCAGTACGCCCAGTCCGACATCGCCGACCTCCCGCTGTACACGGCCTTCGTGACCGAGGGCAGCGTCCTCCAGGCCCAGGGCGCCGCGGCGAAGGACATCTACTCCGTCCTGAACTACGCGGCCGACCTCGACAACGCCGCCAACCGGAAGTTCGCGGCCGACTGGACGGCCGAGCACGACACCCAGCCGACCACGTACGCGATGGCGTCGTACGACGCGGCGGCGGTGCTGGACAAGGCCATCGCCAACGCGGCGAAGAAGGGCGACGTGACGTCGAAGACGATCAACGAGGCGATCGCGGACCTGGGCCAGATCGACAGCCCGCGCGGGGCCTGGGAGTTCGGCGACAAGGCGCATTCGCCGGTGCAGACCTGGTACCTGCGCCAGGTGCGGCAGGACGGGGGCCAGCTGGCCAACGTCATGGTCCAGGACCTGGCGACGCTCGGCAGCTGACATGGGACTCCTGGACGCCCACCTCGTACCGGCGGTGGACGGTGTGGCCTACGGGCTGCTGCTGTTCGTGGTCGCCGCCGGTCTGAGTCTCGCCTTCGGCACCGCGGGCGTGCTGAACCTGTCGCACGGCACGCTGTACGCCATCGGCGCCTACACGGGAGCCGAGCTGAGCGACGGCACCTGGGGCGGGCTCGCCCTGGGTCTGGCCGCCGGTACCGCCGCGGCGTGCGCCGCCGGAGTGGGGCTGTCCGCCGCGACGGCCCCGCTCGCGCGGCGCGGGCATCTGGCCCAGGCCCTGCTGACGTTCGGACTCGCCCTGATCGGCGGCGATCTGCTCGTCCAGCTGTTCGGCGCGGACGAACTCCCGGTACGCGTCCCCGAGGCGCTCGACACCTCGGTGACGCTGCTGGGCCACCGCTACCCGGCGTACCGGCTCTGCTTCATCGTGATGGCGGTGCTGCTCGCGGCGCTCGGCACCTGGGTGCTGACCCGGACCCGGATGGGTACGGCGGTCCGGGCGTCCGCCGACGATCCGCAGATGCTCGCCGCCACCGGGCACAGCCCCCGGGCGGTGCACACCGGGGTGCTCGCGGCGGCGGGCGCCCTCGCCGGTGCGGCGGGGGTGCTCGGGGCACCGATCATCGGCCCCGGCCCCGGCACGTCCGAGAACGTGCTGATGCTGTCCCTCGTGGTCGTCGTCCTCGGCGGGCTGCGCTCGCTGTGGGCGACGTTCGCCGCGGCCGTCGCCGTCGGCGAGGTCCAGACACTGGGCGTCTCGGTGGCCCCGGACCTGGCGCCGTACCTGCTCTTCGCGGCGATGGCGGCGGTGCTCGTCATACGCCCCCGGATCGCCGAACCGGAGACCGCGCAGGGCCCGGGGGACGCCTCCCCCGACCCGCTCGAACGGCTCCGCCGCCGCCTCGCGGACCGCCTGCGCGGCCGGCTCCCGGACGTCCGCCGGCTGCCGGGCGGCGCGGTCCTGCGGCGGGCCGCTCCGCTGCTCGTGCTCCTCGCCGTGCTGATCGCGCTGCCGGGGGTGCTCGACGCGTACAGCATCTCGCTGGCCGGGTCGGCGCTGGCGCTCGGACTGCTCGCGGTGAGCGTCACCGTCCTCACCGGCTACGCCGGTCTGCCCACCCTCGGGCAGACCGCGCCGTTCGCCGTCGGCGCGTACGCCACCGCCAACCTCGCGGACGCGGGGTGGACCGCGGGCCCCGTCCAGATCGTCCTGTCCGCGCTCGCGGCGGCGCTCTTCTCCGCGGTGACGGGCCCCGCCGTCATCCGGGCGCGCGGGACCACGGTTCTGATGATCACCCTGGCGGTCGGCGAGCTGACCGGTGTGGTGATCAACCAGGTCAAGTCCCTCACCGGCGGCGCCGACGGGCTCGTCGGCTTCCCCGCCACCCGGGCGCTGTGGGGCGGGGAGGGGATGACGGAGGAGAGCGCGCTCTACCGTTACGCGCTCGTCGTCACCGTCGTCGCCGTGGCCGTCACCCTCCTCGTGCTGCGCTCCCCGGCCGGGAGACTGCTGACCGGGGTCCGGGGCGCGGAGGCGAGGATGCGCGCCTCGGGGCATCCGGTGGGGCGCCATCTGCTGGTGGCGTACATCGGCGCCGGCGCGCTGGCGGGCATCGGCGGTTCGCTGATGGTCAGCGTGCAGCAGTACCTCTCCCCCGCCGACGTCGGCTTCGAGATCGCCGCGTTCGCGCTGCTGGCCGTCGTCATCGGTGGGACGACGTCCGTCGTCGGCGCGGTGCTGGGTGCCGGGCTCATCGTCATGACCCGGGACTGGGTGGCCGGTTCCTGGCCGGGGCACGGGCCGCTGCTGCTCGGCGCGCTGTTCGTGGCCGCCGTGTACCTGCTGCCGCGCGGACTGGCCGGGCTGCTCGGCCCGGGTCCGGGCGGACGCGCCCCGGCCGGACCGCCGCCCGGGAGCCCTTCCCCGTCCGCACCCGTACCGGCCCCGGCCGGGGAGGCCTCGCCATGACACCCGACCCGATCCCCTCGCCGGTGCCTCCGGTGCCGTCGGAGCCGCCGGTGCTGGAGCTGAGCGGTCTCACCCGGAGGTACGGCAGCCTCACCGCCGTGGACGGCGTCAGCCTGCGGCTGCCCCCGGGCGCCCGGCACGCCGTCATCGGCCCCAACGGCGCCGGCAAGACCACGCTGCTCGACCTCGTCGCCGGCACCGACCGCCCCGACCACGGCACGATCACCCTGAACGGCACCGACGTCACCCGCCGGAGCACGGCCCGGCGGAGCCGGCTCGGCATCGCGCGCAGTTTCCAGCAGCCTTCGGTCATCGGGGAGTTGACCGTTCTGGACAATGTCGTCCTGGCCGGCTGGCCGCACCATCCGAAGCGCCGCGGCGCCTGGCGCAGCCCGTCCCGCCACCGGTCGCACACCGAGTCCGCGCTCCGCCATCTGGAGACGGCCGGCCTGGCGGACCTCGCGCACCGGCCGGCCGCCACGCTCTCCCACGGCCGGCGCCGCATGCTGGACCTGGCCGCCGCCCTGGCCGGTGACCCGCGCCTGCTGCTCCTGGACGAGCCGGCGGCCGGGCTGACCGACCGCGACATCGGACGGCTGCTCGACATCCTCGGCGCCCTGCCGAAGAGCGTCGCGGTCGTCCTGGTGGAGCACCACGTCGACGTCGTCGCCCACCTCGCGTCGACGGTGACCGTGCTGACGGCGGGACGCGTCCTGCTCACCGGTCCGACCCAGGAGGTGCTCACCCATCCGGAGGTCCGCGCGGCGTACCACGGGGGCGGGGCACCGGCGGACGCCGACGCGGGCACACCCCGTACCCGCGCGGCAGCAGACCCCGAAGCGAGAGGATGACCGGCCCCGATGCTCGAACTGACCGGCCTCACGGCGGGCTACCACGGTGGCACCGTCCTGCACGGGCTCGACCTGTCGGTGCCCGCCGGCACGGTGCACGCCGTCGTCGGCCACAACGGCGCCGGCAAGTCGACCCTCGTCCACACCGTCGCGGGGCTGATACGCCCCGGGGCCGGCACCGTCCGCCTCGACGGACAGGACGTGACGGGGCGGCCGCCGCACCGGATCGCACGGGCCGGAATCGGGCTCGTGCCGCAGGGGCGCCGCGTCTTCGCCGGGCTCACGGTCGCCGAACACCTGCGGCTGTCGTACCGCCCGCCCCGGCGCGGCGACACCGCACGCCCCAGCGTGTGGACACCGGCGCGGGTGCTGGAGCTGCTGCCCCGGCTGGGCGAGCGCCGGAGCCACCGGGGTGCGGCGCTGTCGGGCGGTGAACAGCAGATGCTGGCCCTGGCCAGGGCGCTGCTGGGTTCGCCGCGCGTGCTGCTGCTCGACGAGCCGACCGAGGGGCTGGCGCCGGTGCTCGTGCGGCAGGTGCACGAACTGGTCGCCACGCTCGCGGACGAGGGCATCGCCGTCCTGCTGGTGTCCCCCAGCCCGGTGCTCGCGGCCGAATGCGCCCGGACGCTGACGGTTCTCACCTCGGGGCGGGCGACGCTGCGCCTGGACGGTGCGCGTGTCCGGGCGGACCCCGCCGAGCTGAATGCCGCGCTCGAACTCGCGCCGGCCGCGGGGCGGGACGGAGCGGACGGGTAGAGGACGCCCCCGGACGGCGCCCCACCCCGGCGCCGCGCCCCCGCCCCGCGATCCGCGCGCTGCCCGGCTACTTGGCCGCCCGGCTGCACGGCTACCTGGTTCCCCGGCTACCCGGCCTTGATGCTGTGCCCGCCGAATCCGCTGCGCCGGTCGGAGCCGTTGTTCTGGTCCTGCCACCAGGCGTCGAACTCCGGCTGCCCCATGGCGGACCAGTCGGGGGTGTGCTCGACCTGCGCCGCGCCCATCCTGCGGGCCAGGGCGACCATGGCCGCCCCGATCGCGCCGCGACTCGCGTCGTAGGTGTCCATGACCTCCTTCCAGCTGCCCCCGGCGGTCCAGGCGTTCTCCAGGGCGTGGGCGTCCTGGAGGGCCTTCACGCTGCCGCCGCCGATGTGCGGCCGGGCGACGCTGGCGGCGTCACCGACGAGGACCATTCGGCCGGAGGCGTAGTGCGGGACCTCCAGGTCGTAGATGGGCTGGATGAAGGTGGTCTCGGCGGGGGTCCGGAGGACCCGGGCGGCCCAGTAGGGCGGGAAGTGGTCGGTCACGAGGGCGCGCAGGTACTCCGTGAGTTCCGAGTTGAGCCGGCCCGGCGGCAGCGAGGTCGGGGTCCGCAGGTCCGGGTGGAGCCCTTCGGCCTGCGGCGGGGTGGTGTACAGGACCCAGTTGAGGCGGTGACCGCCGGCGCCGTCCGGGATGCGGTAGATCATGCAGTGCCCGCCGGGGAAGACGATGTTGTGCGCGTCCTGTCCGTCCGAGGGGAGGTCCGCGACGTCGGACGAGGTTCCGCGCCAGCCGATGTACCCGGCGTACGTCGCGTCGGCGCCGGGGAACATGGCCTCGCGGACGACGGAGCGGTATCCGTCGGCGCCGATCACGACGTCGAAGCGCTCCCGCTCGCCGCCGTCGAGGCTCAGCGTGACACCGTCGGCGTCCGGTTCGACCCCGGTGACGACCGCGCCGGACCGGTAGGAGACCCCCTCCGGCACCCGCCGTCGCAGTTCGCTCCACAGGGAGCCCCAGCTGTAGGCGCGGAAGGGGAACGGCTGCTCCCCGATGACGCGTCCGTGCTCGGCGCCGCCGTCGCGCGCGCTCCACACCCGCCGGGTCAGCGGGGCCCAGGGCATCTCCGGGGCGACGTATCCCGCGTCCCTCAGCTCCTCGAACCGGTCGCTGTGCAGGGCGATGCCCACGCCCCTGTCCCGGAGCCGGTCGTCGGCCCGTTCCAGGACGGTGATCCGCTCGGCCCCGCCGCGCGACGCGGCCAGGGCCGCCGCACACCCGCCGATGCTGCCGCCGACCACGGCGATCCGGCCTCCACGCATGACTGGCGCTCCTCTCCTCCGTTGTCCGGCCGCCGCCCGGCCGCAACTCCGCCCGCACGAAAGCCCGTTGACCAGACAGAACCCTATCGGGACCGGAGCGCCGACGATCACCGCCCGCCTCGGGGCGCACCCCCTCGCACGACGGGCGCCACCCCGATGGCCGCGCCCGGCGTGCCGGACCCGCGTACCGGGGGGACCCTGGCCACGGAAACCTCCGCCCGCCTCCCGCACCCCTCCCCGCCCACGGCGTGCGCGTTCACCCACCCGTCACCCGAACACCACACCCCGGCACAGGGTTCATCTCATATGTGAGATAGCCTTCCGGCATGTCAGACGACTACCTCGTACGCATCGGCAAGCTCATCCGTGACGCCCGTCAGCACCGGGGCTGGACACAGAGCCAGCTGGCCGAGGCGCTGGGCACCAGCCAGAGCGCCGTGAACCGCATCGAGCGCGGCAATCAGAACATCAGCCTTGAGATGATCGCGCGCATCGGTGAAGCACTCGACAGTGAGATCGTGTCGCTCGGCTACGCGGGCCCGATGCACCTGAGGGTGGTCGGCGGCCGCCGGCTCTCCGGGTCCATCGACGTGAAGACGAGCAAGAACGCCTGCGTCGCCCTGCTCTGCGCGTCGCTGCTCAACAAGGGCCGTACGGTGCTGCGCCGGGTGGCGCGCATCGAGGAGGTCTACCGGCTCCTCGAAGTCCTCAACTCCATCGGCGTGCGCGCCCGCTGGATCAACGACGGCACCGACCTGGAGATCGTCCCGCCGGCCCGCCTCGACATGGACGCGATCGACGCGGACGCCGCGCGCCGGACCCGGTCGATCATCATGTTCCTCGGCCCGCTGCTGCACCGCATGGACCGCTTCAAGCTGCCGTACGCCGGCGGCTGCGACCTCGGTACGCGGACGATCGAGCCGCACATGATCGCGCTGCGCCGCTTCGGCCTGGACATCGCCGCGACGGAGGGCATCTACCACGCGCAGGTCGACCGTTCCGTCACACCCGGCCGCCCCATCGTCCTGACCGAGCGCGGCGACACCGTGACCGAGAACGCCCTGCTGGCGGCCGCCCGCCACGACGGCACCACGGTCATCCGCAACGCCTCCTCCAACTACATGGTCCAGGACCTCTGCTTCTTCCTGGAGGCGCTGGGCGTACGGGTGGACGGCGTCGGCACCACGACCCTCACCGTGCACGGCGTCCCGACCATCGACGTGGACGTCGACTACTCCCCCTCCGAGGACCCGGTCGAGGCGATGAGCCTGGTGGCCGCCGCGGTGGTCACCGAGTCCGAACTGACGATCCGCCGGGTCCCGATCGAGTTCCTGGAGATCGAGCTCGCCGTCCTGGAGGAGATGGGCGTCGACTGCGACCGCTCCGCGGAGTACGCGGCGGACAACGGCCGCACCCGCCTGGTCGACCTGACGGTCCGCCCCTCCAAACTGGAGGCACCGATCGACAAGATCCACCCGATGCCGTTCCCCGGCCTCAACATCGACAACGTCCCCTTCTTCGCGGCCATCGCCGCCTCGGCGCACGGCCAGACCCTCATCCACGACTGGGTCTACGACAACCGCGCCATCTACCTCACCGACCTCAACCGCCTCGGCGGCCGCCTCCAGCTCCTCGACCCCCACCGCGTCCTCGTCGAGGGCCCCACCCGCTGGCGCGCCGCCGAAATGATGTGCCCCCCGGCCCTCCGCCCGGCCGTCGTCGTCCTCCTCGCCATGATGGCGGCCGAGGGCACCTCGGTCCTGCGCAACGTGTACGTCATCAACCGCGGCTACGAGGAACTGGCGGAGCGGCTGAACTCGGTGGGCGCGCAGATCGAGATCTTCCGGGACATCTGACGGGCAGGGCGTCGTGCCCCTTGGAGACAAGGGGCACGACACCGCGACATGTTGCCTGACCTGCGAATACTTGCCTTCACAACCTTTCGCTGATCTCTGTTGCCTTTCAGCACCTTGTGCACGCGTGTGCAGATGATCTTGATTGGTCGACAATGCGTCAGGTAGGCCTGAGCGGTCGTCAGCTTTTACGCAGAGTTGTCATCGAAGCGACCTCGCAACATCTGATGTCGGTCGCGCCACGTGCGGCGGGGGCGCCCGCGCGCACGTCGAGCGGCTGGTGCTGGAGGCGTTCACCGACAAGGTGCGCGGCCTTCCCGAGGGCGGCAACAGGACGGCGCTGGGCCTGCTGTGCGACCTGTTCGCCCTGTCCACGATCGAGGCGGACCGCGCGTGGTTCATGGAGCACGGCCGCCTGACCGTCCAGCGCTCCAAGGCGATCAGCCGCGAGGTGAACGACCTCTGCCGCAAGGTCCGGCCCCTCGCCGTCGACCTGGTCGACGCCTGGGGCATTCCGCCCGAGATGCTGCGCGCGCCGGACCTGGCGGGCCGAGCCGAAGCGGACAGCGGCCCGCCGGCCGTTCACCAGCGCGGGGTGCGCACCGCCGGAGGGCCGTCGTCGCCGCGCAGCGGGCGCGGGGGCTGGTTGAGGATGTCGCGGGCCGTACTGCCGTCGCCACCCGGCGGGGGCCGCCGGCGACGGGCCCGGCCGCCGAGAAGGAGGGCCACGCGGCCGAGGAGCAGGACGAGTGTCCCTTTGGTCCGTTTCACGGTGTTTCCCTCCAGGGGGTCTGGGAATATCCACCGCGCATCTGAACAATAGACATCTGTACGGGCCGGGCGGAGCCATCGGAAGCTGACGAGGGGGTCGGGTGGGCGGCATCGGTGAGGGCGACGGCCGGTCGACGGGCCCGGGCGAGCAGACGGCGGGGACGGCGCCGGAAGCACAGCTGTCCGAGGACGCCGTCCGGGTGTTCCGCTGGGTGAGCGACCAGGGCTCGTGCGACGTTCGCACCGTGGGCGCGATGCTGGGCCTGCCGGAGAACTGCGCGGCGTCGGCGGTGCGGACCCTGACCGACCTCCTGCTGCTGAGGCATGTGCCCGAGGACCCCGACCGGCTGGTGCCGGTGGCCCCGGACGCGGCCATCGCCGCGCTCATCGCACCGAAGGAGGCGGGGCTGCGCCGGCAGCTCGCCGAGATCGACCAGCTCCGCGGCGAGCTGGCGCTCCTGACCCCGCTCTACACGGAGGGCCGGCGAAGATGGCAGGGGCGGCCGGCGCTGACGGAGGTCACGGACCTGAAAACCGTCGTCGGTATGATCACCGAGGCGACCATGCGATGCCGGCGCGAAGTGCGCACCTGCCACCCCGGCGGGGGCCGCTCCCCGGCTCTCCTGGAGCAGGCCTTCGTCCGGGACCGGGACATGCTGCGCAGAGGAGTGCGGATGCGCACGCTGTACCAGCACACGGCCCGCTACCACCTGCCCACCCAGGAGTACGCGCGGCGGATGACCGCCGAGGGGGCCGAGATCCGGACGCTGAGCGAACTGTTCGGCAGGATGGTCGCCTTCGACGGGGAGACGGTGTTCATCCCGCACCAGGACGACCTGGACGCGGCCATCGTCATCCACGACCCGTCCACGGTGGCGTACCTGTGCACGACCTTCGACCACGCCTGGTCGCTCGCGGAGCCCTACCAGCCGGCGTGGACGGAGAGTTCGGCGCGCGACGAGGTGAAGCAGGCCATCGTGCGCCTGCTGGCCGAGGGCATGAAGGACGAGATGGTGGCCCGGCGGCTGGGGATGTCGCTGCGCACCTGCCGCAAGCACATAGCCGAGATCATGGAGCAACTGGGCGCGGCCAGCCGCTTCCAGGCCGGATATCTCGCCCGCGTGCAGTCCTCCGGCCCGGCCGCCACGGCCCCGGGAACCGCCTGAGCGCCCCGGCGGCGCCCCCAGCGCCGCGCCGGAGGGGTCCCGCCCCTGGATCTTCCGGACACGGCCCAGGGCCTGTCCCGCGAAGATCCGCCGGACAGGCCCTGGGGCGTGTCCGCGTCGCCGCGCAGGCGGGACTTTCCGGACACGCCCTAGCACCGCGTGTCCCTCGCGCTCGCCTGCTCCCGGGCGAACAGCAGGGTCAGCCAGGGGAGTTCGTACCGCACGCACTCCTCGGCCGCCCCGGTGTGCGCGGTCACCTCGGGGCAGAGCGGCGGGGGCAGGACGCCGACATCGATCAGGTTCTCCAGGGCCCGTTGCGCGGCCCGGCCCTCCACGCCCAGGGCGCGGGCCGCGGTGGGGAGGGAGAAGGCGGGGCCCGGCAGCGCCGCCAGGGCGTCGAGGGTGTCGCGGGCGGGCAGGGGTAGCCGGGCCCAGGTGCCCGCGAGCCTGGTGCGGACCCCGACACCGCCGGACGCCAGCTCGTCCAAGGCCTCCGCCGGGTGCTCCAGCCGGTCCGCGTACTGGCCGAGCGGCATGTGGCGCAGCACGCAGAGGCGGTTGCCGGCCGCGCGCAGGGCGAACGGAAGCAGCCCGGTGGCGGCGACGATACGCGCGGCGGCGGCCGGTTCGGCGGCCGCCCGGGTCCGGCCGATGATCCCGCCGAGCAGGCCCAGGGCCTCGTCGGGGGAGAGCGGCGGGAGTTCGGTCCGGTGCGCGGCCTCCAGGCCGGGCAGCCGGCTCCGGGAGGTGACCAGCGCGGCGGTGGTACCCGAGGGCGGCAGCAGCGGGCCGAGGGCGGCGGCGTCCGGAGCGTCGTCCAGGACCAGCAGGATCCGCCGCCCGGACAGCCAGGACCGCCAGGCGGTCGCGGCCTCCTCCCGGCCGGCCGGCAGGCGTTCCGTACAGCCCAGGGCGCGGGCCAGCTCCGCCAGCACCGAGGCCCACGGGCGTATGGAACCGTCCTCGGCGCAGAGCCGGGTGGCGACCACGCCGTCCGGGTAGTGGGCGGCCAGGCGGTGCGCCACGTGCACCGCCAGAGCCGTCTTGCCGACACCGGCCGGTCCGGTGAGCAGTACCGGCGGACCGCCCTCGCCGCCCAGCCGCGCGGCGACCGCCTCCGCCTCACGCGCCCGCCCGGTGAAGTCGGCGAGGCCGGGCGGCAGCAGCCGGGGCCCGGTGGCAGCGCCGCTCGGCCGGGACGGGGCGGCGTCCGCGAGCACGGCGCGGTAGGCGCCCCGCACCGCCGTGCCGGGCTCCAGCCCCAGCTCGCGGGAGAGCTGCTGCCGGCAGTCGTCGTACGCGGCCAGCGCCTCCGTGCGGCGGCCGACCCGGTGCAGCGCGGTGATCTGGGCGGCGCGCAGCCGCTCCCGCAGCGGGTGGCGGGCGACCATCTCGTCCACGGTGTCGGCGACCGCGGCCGCGTCACCCGTCTCCAACTGCGCCTCCGCCCACGCCTCGTACACCGCGAGCCGGCGCACATGGCGGCGTGCGACGGCGGCGCGCAGCACATCGGCGCGGCCCGCGAGATCACTGAAGGGCTCATGCCGCCACAGGTCGAGTGCCTGGCGGTAGAACCGGGCGGCGCGGCTCGGGGCGCCCGCACGCACCTCGGCGTCACCGCGGCGGGCCAGTTCCTCGAAGCGCAGGCTGTCGCACTCGTCGGCGCCCAGATGCAGGACGTACCCGCCGGGACCGTGGTGCAGCCGGCCCAGATCGCCGGGGTCCAGGACCCGCCGCAGCGTCGACACGTACACCTGGAGGTTCTTGCGGGCCGTGCGCGGCGGGTCGTCCGGCCAGACGGCGTCGGTCAGTTCCTCCAGGGAGACCGGCGCGTTCGGCCGGGTCAGCAGGACCGCCAGGACCAGACGCTGCTTCAGTGGGCCGAGCGGCAGCACAAGCCCGTCTCGGGTGGCGCGCAGCGGGCCGAGCAGGTCGATCCGCAGACGCGCGCCGGCGCGTTCTCCCGCCGCCCCGGACTCCGCCTCCCCGGGGCGGGTTTCCGCAAAGGTATCCGTCATATTTCCCTCAACCCCTTCCCCAGCCGGTGTCGTCGGAGTTCGGGGAGCAGAGAACAATGGCGTGCACGAAAGCCTCCGGGGAGCGGTCGGGGGGGTGAGCGAATCCGCGAGGAGCCATGAATTCGGCGGGAATACGATGGAATTCCCGCCGTTCTTCACAGCATGGTCACAAGCCGGGGGCGCGGCCATGGGCTTGAGGATGGCTCAAGGTGCATGCAGCAACAGACCCGCCGGGACGAAGGGTGGACAAGCCTCATAGCGGGGTGAAACGGCCGACCGGCCGCGCGGGCGGACGGCCCCGCTCCCGTACCGGCTCCGAACCGGACCCCAACCACTGCCGAACCGGCGCCGCGCACGCTGGCGCCGCATGCCCAGGTGACCGAGGAGGTGACGCGATGCGACTGGCGGAGATCATCGAACTGCGTCCGGTGCCCGCCGCCGGGCTGCTCGCCACCCTCACCAGACGCTGCCCGCTGAGCTGCGCCCACTGCTCCACCTCGTCCGGCCTCCGGGGCGAGGACACCCCCGCCGACGCGCTGCGCCGGTTCGTCGGCGGCTTCACCCCCGGCGACCGCCCGCAGGTCCTCATGCTCACGGGCGGTGAACCCCTGCTGCGGCCCCGGCTCGTGGACGGCCTCGCCGGACTCGCCGCGCGGGCCGGGACCCGGACGGCCGTCCTGAGCGGCATGTTCTTCGCGGCCGACGGACGGATACCGGCCCGCATCATGCGCGCGCTGCGCCACATCGACCATTTCTCCGCCAGCATCGACGTATTCCACGAACGCGAGGTGCCGCGCGCGGCGGTATTCCGCGCGGTGCACCACATCATGGAAAAAGGAATCGACGCGAGTTTCCATGTCGTGGGCCTTTCACCCGACGACCCCTATCTCGCGGACGTCACCGCCGCCATCCGGACCGAGTTCCGGGACCGCGCGGCCGTCCTCGTCAACCACGTACGCCCGGCCGGACGCGCCGCGCACTGGGCGGCCGCGCGCCCGCCGGGCGGAGCCGGGCAGCGCCCCGCCCCGTGCGCCATGGCGGCCTGGCCGACCGTGGCCTTCGACGGGACCGTCACCGCCTGCTGCAACCAGCGCGTGGTGGACGCCCGCCCCACGCCGCCGCACCTGCGGCTCGGGCACATCGCCGTCGACGACTGGACGGACATACGGCGCCGCTGCCAGGAGTCGCCCGTGCTGCGCACCCTGCGGACCGCCGGCGCCGGTTCCTGCGCGGACTGCCGGACCCTGGCGCGGCGGCCCGGGGCGCTGGGGGCGGCGCGGGCCGCCGGGTCCAGCCCCG
Organism: Streptomyces sp. NPDC024555; assembly: GCF_055559335.1. Taxonomy (NCBI): domain Bacteria; kingdom Bacillati; phylum Actinomycetota; class Actinomycetes; order Kitasatosporales; family Streptomycetaceae; genus Streptomyces; species Streptomyces sp. NPDC024555. Next base: position 103,754 of record NZ_JBVHKV010000003.1, on the reverse strand, counting down.
CCGCCGGCGCGATGGACGTGCTCGGCGCCCGGCTCCAGCGCGACGCGGGGGCCGAGACGCTGCTGCGCCGGTACGGCACCGGTCGGTACGCGCCGCTCGTGCTGCTCGGCGGCCGGGACGGCGAGGAGGCACCCGCGTGAGAAGCACCGGCGCCACCTCGCCGGCCGCCGCGCTGCTGCGGCTGGAACTCTCCCTCGTCCAGCCGGTGTTGCGGTCGGCCGCCGCCCGCATGTGGCGCTCCGGCCCCGGGCTCCCCGCCCGCTACCGCCACTACCTGCACACCATGCACCAGGTGATCCGCGCCTCCGTCCCCCTCATGGAACGGGCCGCCGGGCACTGCGAGGCGCTGCCGCACGACCCGGTGGCACTGCCGCTCGCCCGGTACCTGCGGGCGCACGCCGAGGAGGAACGCGGCCACGACGACTGGCTGCTCACGGACGCAGCCGTCTGCGGGGCGCCGCCCGGCGAGCTGACCGCCGCCGTCCCGCCCGCCCGGGTCGCCTCCCTCGTCGGGGCCCAGTACTACTGGATCGAGCACAGCCACCCGGTGGCCCTGCTCGGCTACATCGCCGTGCTGGAGGGCAACGCACCGGCCCCCGGCCTGGCCGCCAGGCTCGCGAGGGAGACCGGGCTGTCGCCCGCCGCCTTCGAGACCGTACGCCTGCACGCCGACCTCGACGACGGGCACAGCGCGGACCTGGACCGGCTCATCGGCCGGCTGCCGCTGAGCCCGCAACAGCGCTCCCTGATCGCCGTCAGCGCGCTGCACACCGTCACCGCACTCGCCGAGCTGTTCGACCGCATCGCCACGGGACCACACACATCGGGGAGCACCCATGACTGACCCTGCGGACGACCGCGACCGCCTGCGCGCACTGGAGGACGCCGGGTTCCCGCTGCACAGCCTCTCGCCCGAGCAGCGGGACGTGCTCCGGGACCTCAGCGCGGAGGAACTGACCCTGCTGCTGGGCCTCAAGGAGCGGCTGGACGCGGCCGAGCCAGAGGTACAGGCGCACAGCGAGATCGCCGGCGGAGCGCTGTTCTGATGACCACCGCCACACGGACGAAGTGCCCCGACTGCCCCGAACCGCCACCGGACGGCGCAGCCTTCTGCCCCCGGTGCGGGACCGCCTGCGTCCCGGCGGCAGGTTCCGGCGCGGCCGAGGAACGCCGGGTGGTCACCGTCGTCTTCTGCGACCTCGTCGGCTCCACGGCCCTGTCCGGACGGCTCGACCCGGAGACGCTGCGCACTGTGACCCTGCGGTACTTCGCGCTGATGCGGACCCGTATCGAGGAACACGGTGGCACGGTGGAGAAGTTCATCGGCGACGCCGTGATGGCGGTCTTCGGCGTCCCCGCCCGCCACGAGGACGACGCCCACCGGGCCCTGGCCGCCGCCCGCTCCATGGTCACCGGCCTCGACGGCCTCAACGCCGACCTGGACCGCAGGCACGGAGTACGGCTCGCCGTCCGCATCGGCGTGAACACCGGCGAGGTCGTGGTGAACGCCGACCCGACGGCCCGGCAGTCCCTGGTCTCCGGCGAAGTCGTCAACATCGCCGCCCGCCTCGAACAGCACGCCGGCACGGGCGAGATCCTCATCGGCCCCGCCACCCTCCGCGCCGCCGGACCCTCGGCGGTCACCGAACCGGCCGGGGCGCTCGCCCTCAAGGGCGTCGTGGCCCCCGTACCCGCCCACCGCCTGGTCGCACTCCACGAGGACGACCCGGAACGGGTCCGGCGCTTCGACACCCCTTTCATCGGCCGCGAACAGGAACTCGCCGAACTCCGGCTGCTGCTCCGCAAACTGGCCACCGACCCCCGCTCGCACCTGGTCACCGTCTACGGCGAGGCGGGCCTCGGCAAGACCCGGCTGCTGCGCGAATGGCTGCGGGACCGCCCGGCGTACGGGGAAGGCAGATGCCGCCCGTACGGCGAGACCGGGACGCTCGCACCGCTCGCCGAAGCGGTGCGCCAGGTGCTCCTGGCCGTCGGGGAGGACGCCGGGCTCGCCCGGCTGCCGGCCCCGGAGCGGACCGAGGCGGACCATGCGCTGCGCCTCCTGCGCGGCGGACTGCTCGCGGACGGCACCCCCAGCCCCTCCACCGACGACACGCTCATGGCCCTGGCCTGCTTGCTGGACGCCCTCTCGCGGGAACGGCCCGTGGTGCTCGTCCTGGACGACTGCCACTGGGCGTCCGCGCCGCTGCTCGACCTCGCGGACCGGCTGCTGGACGAACTCGACCGCTCCGCCGTCGCCCTGGTGTGCGCCGCACGCCCCGAACTCCTGGAGACCCATCCGGGGTGGGGCAGCGGCCGGATGCGCTCCGCCTCCCTCATGCTCACCCCGCTCACGCGCCAGGAGGCCGCGGCCCTGGCCGGCGAACTCGTCGAGGTCGCCGCCCACCGCCAGGGCGTGCTGGAGAGCGCGCTCGACCGCGCCGAGGGCAACCCGCTCTACCTGGAACACCTGACGGCCGTGGCCGCCGAGTGCGACGACCTGCCGCTCACCGTGCACGCCCTGCTCGGCGCCCGCATCGACGCGCTGCCGCCCGAGGAGCGGACCCTGCTGCAACTCGCCGCCGTCCTGGGCCGCGAGTTTCGCCGCGCCGACCTGACCGGGCTGGCCGCCGCCGAGGAAGCGCGAACCGCCGACTCCGCCACCGGCCTGCTGCGCGGACTGCTGCGGCGGCGGCTCATCGAGACCGGCGACCGCAGCCGGGCCGCGAGCGCCGTGCTCCGGTTCGGCAGCGCCCTCGTCCAGGAGACCGCGTACCGGGGGATGGCCAAGAAGGTGCGCGCCCGGCGGCACGAGCACGCCGCCCGGGTCCTGACCGGGCGGGAGGCGGGGGACGCCGCCGCCGGCACCCACCTGGCGCGCGCCCACCGGCTCCTGACCGAACTCGGCGCGCACGACGAGGACACCGACGTACTGCGGGCCCGCGCCGCGGGACTGCTCACCCGGGCCGGCGCGGCCGCCCTGGCCCGCTCCGACCTGGCCTGGGCCGACGACCTCCTGACCCAGGCCCTCGACCTGGCCGCCCCCGGCGAGCCCGTCGCCGCCGAGGCCGCCCGCCGCCTCGGCGAGACGAAAGCGGCCCGCGGCGACGCGGTGCGCGGCCGGGAACTCCTCGCCGGGGCGCTCGACACCGCCGAGCAGGCCGGTGACGCGCTGGGCGCCGCCCACGCCCGGCTCGCGCTGACCGCGCTCGACCCCCGGCACGGCTCGGCCGCCGACGTCGCCGAGGCCGCGCTCGGCCCGTTCACGGCGGCCGGCGACGACCAGGGCATCGCCCGCGCCTGCGTGCGCATGGCCCAGGACCGCCAGCGGCGCGGCCGGCACGCCCAGGCCGAGGCGCTGCTCAGCCGCGCACTCGACCACGCGGACCGCGCCGACGCCGAACCCGAACGGGCCCTCGCACTCGGCGCGTTCGGGATCTCCCTGTGGCGGGGCCCGACCCCGGTCGCCCGCGCCGTCGAGCGCTGCGAACAGCTCCTCGCCGCCCATGGCGCCGGGCGGCCGACGGTGCGCGCCACCCTGGCCTGCCCGCTGGCCGTGCTCCTGGCCCTCCACGGCCGCCCCGGCCAGGCCCGCGCCTTGCTGGCCGAGGCGGCGGGGCTCGCCCACGGCCTCGGCTACGCGGAGAGCGCGTTGTTCGTCCCGCTGTTCGCCGCCGAGGTCGAGGCGCTGACGGGCACCCCCGAGCGCAGACTCGCCCTGCTCGACGAGGCGGCCCGCGCCGGACGGGAACTCGGCGCCACGGGTGCGCTGCCCGGCATCGCCCGCGAACGGGCCCGCCTGCTGCTGGAGCGCGGCGAGCCGGCCCAGGCACTGGCCCTGCCCGACCCGCTGGAGGCCGGGCTGCCCCCGGCGGAGTCCGCCGACGCCTTCGGGCTGCGGGCCCGCGCCCTCGCACTCGCCGGGGAACCGGCCGCCGCCCGCACCTGCGCGCAGCGGGCGACCGCCGCCGCGGGTGACACCGACTCACCGGTCGTGCGCGGCACGGCCGCCCTCGACCTCGCGCACACCCTGCGCACCCTGGCGCTGCCCGGCGAGGCGGCCCGGGAGGCGCGTACGGCGCTGCGGCACTTCGCCGCCAAGGGACACCGGCTCGGCGCGGACCGCGCGGCCGCGTTCGCCGACGACAGCGCGGCCGCGGCCCGGGACACCGACCCGGCCGGGCGGGAAGGCAGGACCCTATGACCACCAAGACGGCGGAAGGGCTCACCTGGAGCCTGCGCGACCGCACGCCCGACGACCTCGCGATGCTCGCCGACACGGTGCCGGCCCTCTCGGCCGACCCCTCGCAGTGGTCGGACGGGGCAGGCGTACGCGTCTGCGTCGTCGACACCGGGGTGGAGTGCGGGCACCCCGGGGTCGGCCCGGTCGACGGCTCGTACGAGGTGAGGGCCGACGCGGACGGGACCCCGCGGGTCATCGACAGCGGCCCGCTGCCCGACGGAGCCGGCGACGGATGCGGGCACGGCACGGCGTGCGCCGGGATCGTGCGGCGGGTGGCCCCGGAATGCTCCCTGTACAGCGTGCGCGTGCTCGGCCAGGGCCTCACCGGCACCGGCGACGCCCTGCTCACTGGGTTGCGCTGGGCCGTCGACCAGGGCTTCGACGTGGTCAACCTGAGCCTGTCCACGACCCGCCCGCAGTTCCTGGAGACCCTGCGCTCCCTGGCCGACCAGGCGTTCTTCACCGGCACCACGCTGGTGGCATCGGCCCACAACACGCCCGTGGAGAGCTTCCCCTGGCGGTTCTCCTCGGTGATCTCGGTCGGCACGCACCGCGAGGACGACCCCGGGCTCTTCCTCTACAACCCCGCACCGCCCGTCGAGTTCTTCGCGCCCGGCCAGAACGTGCAGGTGGCCTGGACGGGCGGCAAGACCATCCGCACCACGGGCAACAGCTTCGCCACCCCGTTCATCAGCGGGCTGTGCGCGCGGCTGCTCGGCAGCCGCCCCAAGCTGACCCCGTTCCAGATCAAGCACGCGCTGTACCTCTCCGCCGCGAACGTACGCATCGGCGATCCAGGAACCCGAGGTGAATCATGAGCCAGTCCCACGGCCTCGTCCCCGCCACCGGCGCGGGCCCCGCGACACGGGCGGGCAGCGCCGAACGCGATCTGCTGCAGTCCGTCGTCGAGACCGCGCGCGCCATCTTCGGCGCCGCGGCCAGCTCCGTCCTGCTGCACGACCGGGACGCCGACGAACTGGTCTTCCAGGCGGTGGCCGGGGAGGGCGAGGAGGCCCTCGTGGGCTCCCGGTTCCCGGCCGGCCGGGGGCTCGCGGGCTGGGTGCTCGTCTCCGGCGAGCCGATGGTCGCGGACGACCTGAAGCAGCAGGGCATGTTCGCCCGCGACGTCGCCCGGTCGACCGGCTACGTCCCTGACGCGCTGATGGCCGCGCCGCTCGCCCACCACGACCGGGTGCTCGGCGTGCTCGAAGTCCTCGATCCGGTCGAGCAGTCCCGCTCCAGCCTCTCCGAACTCGACCTGCTCGCCCTCTTCGCCCGACAGGCGGCGGCGGCCCTCGCCGTCGTCACCGAGCGGCGCGAGGAGGAGACACCCACGGCGGTCCGGACGCGGAGCCTGGAACTGGTGACCGCCCTGCGCGACGTCCTGCTCGACGGCCTTCCGCCGCAGGCCCCGCACGGGGGCTGAGCCGGGGCGTCAGCGTGCCGCCGACTCCACGGCGTCGGCGGCACGCGCCTCGCTCTTGCCGTCGGCCAGCAGACCGCCGACCTCCCGCACCCGCGCGCACAGCCCCGGATCGCGGCCCGTGTCCTCGACGGCGCCGCGCAGTGCGGCCGCGTCCGCCCCGGCCTCCGGCAGCCTGCGGGCGACCCCGGCGCGCAGACAGGCGGCGGCGAGGACCTGCTGCTCCGACCCGTTGGGGGCGACGAGCAGCGGCTTGCCGTACAGGAGCGCCGCGAGCACGGGGGCGGATGTGGCATTGGTCAGGACGAGGTCCGCCCGCTCCACGAGCGGCCCCATCCACGCCCGGCGCCCGATGGCCAGCCGGGCGTCCGGGGCGGCATCGGGGGCACCGGACCGGCCCAGCTCGACGACGGCCCGGTACGTTCCGGAGGCGAACGCGGCGTTCAGACGCGGCCAGAGACTGCTGCCGCCGAAGGTGCGGCCCAGATGCACGTACGCGACAGGCCCGGCGGCCGACAACGGCTCCGGCACCGGCACCGGGGGCGCCGGCTCCCACCAGCAGGGGCCGACATGGCGTACGGCCGGGGGCAGTTCGGCGCCGGGGACCTCCATGACGGGGTGGCCGCGCAGCAGGAAGGCGGTGCCCAGGAGCGGGGTGTCCGGGAAGCGGTCGCGGCGCGGGGCGAGCCCGGCGCCCTCCCGGAGCGCCGTGTAGTGCTCCAGCGTCCGGGCCAGCCGCCAGGCACGGCCGCAGCCGTCGTCCGGGCCGGTGCGGTAGGGCCACAGGTGCGCCGCGAGCCCCAGGACCACCACCGGCAGTCCGGCCGCCTCGGCGGCCACCAGCGCGCCGTGGTTGAGCACCGAGGTGACCAGCACATCGGGGCGCAGCGCGCGGACCGCCCCGGCCACGGCGGCGTACTGCTCGGGGCCCCGGACCGTCCAGTGGGTCACCGACAGCACGGCGCGTCCGGCGACGGCCGCAGGCTCAAGTCCCGCGGCGGTGACGGCGGGCGCGGCGTCCGGTCCGCCGAGGACCTGGACGGTGTGGCCGCGGCGGCTCAGCTCGCGGCCGGCCGCGAGGACCGGGTAGAGGTAGCCGGGATCGCTCAGCGGGCACAGCAGTACGTTCATCCGGAGGCGTCCTTCGTCAGGTCGAGGCCAAGATGGTGGGCGAGGAAGGCCATGACGTCCGCGTACAGGCCGGCGCTGCGCGAGACGCCGCGCGTGCCGTGCCCCACACCGCGCTCGGTGCGCAGCACCACCGGCCCGTCCCCCGAACCGGCCCACTGGAGCGCGGCGCACATCTTCCGCGCGTGCGCCGGGTCGACGCGGCTGTCGCCGTCGAACACGGCCAGCAGCACGGCCGGGTAGCGCACGCCCTCGCGCACCCGGTGGTACGGGGAGTACGCCAGCAGCCGCGCGAAGTCGGCGGGGTCCTGGGCGCTCCCGTACTCCTCGCGCCAGCTCGCCCCCATCCCCGACAGCTCGTAGCGCACCATGTCCAGCAGCGGCGCCGCGCACACCACCGCCCCGTACAGCTCCGGCCTGCGCGTCAGTGCGGCGCCCGCCAGCAGGCCGCCGTTGGAGCTGCCGAGCACCCCGAGCCGGCCCGGCGCGGCCCAGCCCCCGGCGAGCAGGTGGCCGGCGGCGGCGTCGAAGTCCTCGAAGGTGCGGTGCTTGTGCTCGCGGCGCCCGGCCCGGTGCCACTCCTCGCCCTCCTCGCCGCCCCCGCGCACACAGGCCACCGCGTACACCCCGCCCGCCCGCACCCAGGGCACCGCCTGCGGGGTGAAGCCGGGCGTCATCGAGGCGCCGAAACCGCCGTATCCGGTGAGGACGGCGGGGCGGGGCCGATCGGGAAAGCCGGCGGGGGACATCACGAACATGCGCACCTCGGTGCCGTCACCGGAACGGACGACCTCCTGGCTGACCCGCACCCCCTCGGCCGGCGGCGCGGCAGGCGGACCGCCCGCCCACGGACCGAGTCGGCCGGTCACCGCGTCGTAGTGCAGGACGGAGGCGGGGGTGATGTGGTCGGTGTACGCGAACCACACCTCGTGGCCCCCTTCCTGACGCGCCGTCAGGCGGGTGACCGTGCCCTGCCCCGGCAGCGGAACGGACCCCGTCCGTGCGCCGGTTCGGGCATCGTGCAGGGTCATCTCACCGACCGCGTGCCGGGTCCGTACGACCACCAGCAGCGGCCGCTCAAGCGCCGGCCCGTCCAGGACCGCGACGTCCCCGAGCACCGTGCCCGGTTCCTCGCCGACCAGGGTGCGCCACCGGCCGGGTCCCGTGGCGTCGGGGCGGGCCTCGGCGATCCTGCCGCGCGGCGCGTCCTCCGTCGTCCTGAGCAGCAGCGGCCCGCCGCCGGAACGGACGCGGACCGAGGTGCGGGCGTCGGTCCCCTGCTGGAAGGGGCGCAGGACCGGCCGGTCCGGGCCGGCCGCGCTCAGGTCGGCTGTCCACAGATCGGTGCGGGGCGCGGTGCCCTCGCTGGCCCCGACGACCAGGAGCAGGCCGTCGGGCGAGGTGGCCACGGTGTAGTACTGGGTCTCGGACCGCCCGGCGCCGAAGATCTCGGTATCCAGGTCCGCCGGGGTGCCGACTCGGTGCAGATACACCCGGCGGTGACGTCCCCCCGTCCGCTCCGGCGGCAGCCGGCGTACGTAGTAGAAGGCCCGGCCGCCCGGCAGCCAGGCCACAGGGGAGCGGCGGACCCGGTCCACGGGCCCGTCCAGCACCGCCCCGGTCACCGCGTCGAGCACCCGCAGCACCGACTGCTCCGTACCGCCCGACGACAGCTGCACGGCCACCGAACCGCCCTCCCACGACGGCTCCCAGGCGTCCAGCACCGTCGAACCGGACGGGTCGGCGTCCAGCGGGTCGAGCAGCACCCTGGTCCGGCCGCCCTCGCGGACGGCGAGCACCGCGAACTCCCGCCCGGGGTCCCTGCGCAGATGGAACTCCCGCCCGCCACGCACCACCGGGGGCGAGGCGCCGCCCCCGGAGAGCAGCGCCGCCATCCGGCCGCGCAACGCCTCCCGGCCGGGCCAGCGGGCCTGCTCCCCGGCGTAGAGCCGGTCCTGTGCGGCGCTCCAGACCGCGGTGGCAGGGTCGTCCGTGTCCTCCAGCCACCGGTACGGATCGGCCACCGGCCGACCGTGGAGGACCTCGACCGGACCGGTGCGGGGAGCGGCCGGGTAGACCGGCCCGGCGTCGCGGGGCGGTGACACGGTCATCGCGGCCCTCCAGGGAGAACGGTCGCATCGGACACGGCGGGAGGCGGGTGCGGTCAGGAGCCGCCGCTGCCGGGACGCAACCCGGGAGGCGCCGGGACCAGTCCGGCGGCCCCGGCGTCGTCCTCACCGGCCGGCTCGGGCAGCGGCGCGTCCGCATCCTTCGGCGCACCGCCGCGGTCGTCCTCGGTGGCGTCCAGACTGGTCTCGCGCAGCAGCGGCACCGAGGAGAGCAGGGTGACCACCGCCGCGGTGCCCGCCAGCACCAGCCAGGTGCGGCTCGCCCCGACGGAGTCCACGAACGAGCCCGCCACGATCGGCCCGGCGGAGGCCAGCCCGGCCATCATCAGACCGGTCGCGGTGCTGACCCGGCCCAGCAGATCGCGGGGCGCGAGCACCAGCACCGCGCGGCCCACCACGATGCCCGCGGGCGGGCTGAAGAAGACGACCACGATCAGGACCGGGCCGATCACCCAGGGAAGCGTCGTCCGGGAGAAGATGGCCAGGCCCAGCGCCCAGACCATGCCGATGAGCAGGAAAAGCCGCCCCGCCGGGTTCCGCTTGATCAGCCAGGGCGCGGCAGCCGCGCCCAGCAGCCCCCCGATGCCGGCACAGGCCATCACCGCGCCGATCGCCGTCCCGCCCGCGCCGCTCTGGCGCAGCGAGACGACCATCGTCACCTGCGCCGCCGCCGAGACGATGTTGATGCCCGCGGCGAAGATCAGGGCGGCCAGCAGCGCCCGCTGGTGCGTCAGCCAGCGCAGCCCGGCCGTCAGCCGGTTGTCGCGCTCGCTGTCCGCGACCCGTTCGGTCGGCCTGATCCCGATCCGCAGCAGCAGCACGGCCGACACCCCGTAGGAGGCGGCATCGACGGCGAACGGCAGGATCGGGTCCAGGGTGAACAGCCAGCCGCCCAGGAACGGGCCGATCAGCGAACTCGACGCCATCGCCGTCTGGCTGCGGCTCAGCGCGTCGGTGAGATCCTTCTCCGGCACCACGTCGCGCACCGCGATCGTGGCCGCGGGCGAGAACATCGCGGTGGCCGCCCCCTCCACCACGGCCACGCCGAGCAGCTGCGCCTGCCCGAGCCCTCCCAGCCCCGACGCCAGCGGGATGCTGGCCAGCGCCACCAGACGCACCACGTCGGTGCCCACCATGATCATCCGCCGGTCGAGCCGGTCGGCGAGATGGCCCGCGGGCAGCCTCAGCAGCGTCCGCGTCACCATCGAGCAGGTCGCGACCGTCCCCGCCTGGGCCGCGCTGCCGCCGATGGACAGCACGAGCAGCGGGAAGGCCAGCAGCGACAGCTGGGAGCCGAGGGTGGAGAGCGTCGAACTGAGCCAGTAGCGGCGGAAGTCGGCATTGGTGCGCAGAATGCCCGCGCTCTTCATACCGGCATTCACCCCAGCCGTCCGGCACCGTGCAGGCAGTCCAGCACCCCTGCGTCCACCCGGTCCTGGAAGACGGCGCGGACCGCCGCCTCCTCGTCGTAGCGGTAGTGGTCGTGGCAGCTGACCCAGCGGCCCTTCGTCTGCTCCGCGCTCAGATAGCCGTCGGAGACGGTGCCGACCTCCATGCCGGGCTTCCCTGCGGTCTCCCAGCAACTGGCCAGCACGCCATCGGCGTTGATGACCGCCCCGTACCGTCCGTCGGCGAAGGAGCAGGCCTGGCAGGGGACATGGGCGCGCGGCCGGGACACCGTGAAGCCGAGCTCCAGCGCGCGGGCGTGCCAGCGGACGAAGTCCTCGACCAGGCCGTCCTCGTGGAGCAGGTTGTTGGCGTAGCCGACGCCGACGTCGCCGACACGGGCGAAGTGGATGCCGCAACGGGCCGGGTCGAGGCGTGAACCGAGGCGTTCGACCAGCTCGTCGACGCCGTGCCGGTTCAGGTGCGAGACGTTGACCCGCAGCATCCAGCGCAGGGAGGTGCGCTCGATGGCGCGCGCGATGTTGGAGACGATGACGTCGAAGGTGCCGCCCCCGGAGCGCTTGACCCGGATCGAGTCGTGGTCGGCGCGGTCGCCGTCGAAGGTCACCTGGACGGAGCCGAGTCCCGCCGCGTTCAGCTCCTTCGCGATCAGCGGGGTGAGCAGCGTGCCGTTGGACGTCATCGACGCGGTGAGCGGGCCCAGTTCACCTGCCCGGGTGAGCAGGTCGCGGCAGCCGCGCGGGTTGAGCAGCGGCTCCCCGCCGAACAGCAGCAGCGACAGCCGGTCGAGCCCCGCCGCCTCCATGCGCGTCCGGGTGAAGTCCAGGACCTGCCCGACGGCCTCGGGCGTCAGACGGGCGTGGCGGATGCGCGGCGGCCTGCTGCCCCCCTTGGGGTCCTGCGAGGTGTTCTGGAAGCAGTAGCCGCAGCCGAGGTTGCAGTCGGTGCTGGTCAGCACGGTCAGGGAATACGAGCTGTAGGGCTTCAGGTCGTACAGACCGGCGTCGCGCAGATAGCGTTCGGCCGAGGGCCGCAGGGTGCCGTCGGGCTCCACCTGCGCGGGGCGCATCAGCGCGTACCCGCCGGCGCCGAGGAACCACCACCCCCTGTCGGCGCGGATCAGACGGGCCCCGGCGGAGGGGACGGCGAGGGACTGCGTACCGGACACGGCGACCTCCGGGTCGGGGCGGGGGCGGGAGCGGGGTGGCCGGGACGGGCCCCCGGCCGCGGCGACGAGGCCGCCGCGGCCGAGGAGGACCGGCCTGAGGGCCGGATCAGAGGTTCTGCTCCTGGTGGACGCCGCACCACGGGGTGTCCTCGCCCTCCTCGGAGTGCGCGATCACCTCGGGCTCCTCGGCCACCTCCTGGTGCACACCGCACCAGCCGATGGGCGACTCGACGTGGGCTACGACCTCGGGCTCCTCGGCCACCTCCTGGTGCACACCGCACCAGCCGATGACGGCGTCGGAGTGGGCCTCCACCTCGGGGGCGTCCTGCTCGGGGGTCTCGTTGGGCTCGACGTTCTCGGCCATGATGGTCCTCCATACGACGGGCGATCGGGACGACGGACGGCGGCACTGCGCCGACGGCCAGGAAGCTAGGAGCACGGGGTTCGGCACCGGTTCGTCCCCGGTTGTGCGGCGGTGAATCCTCCTGGTCGGCGCCCCGGCGCCGCCGGCGGGACGGGGAGCGGGCATACCGGAACCGCACCGGGGCCGAACCGGCGGGCAACCCGCCGTTCCTACGGTGTGCGCCACACACTCCGCGACGTGAGAGGACGGCTCCGTATGGAAACCGAACCCGCTGTCACGGCCGGCGCGCCCGTGCCGGCAGGGCGGCCGCGACTTCCGGAGCCGCTCGGGGCCGGGTTCGTGAACCGGCCGGCCGAGGTGCTGGCCGAGATCCGGGAGACCTGCCCGGTGACCCGGGTCAGGACACCGGCCGGGCGCCCGGCGTGGCTGGTGACCCGGGCCGAGGACGTGCGGGCCGGCTTCATGGACCCGCGCCTCTCCCTGAGCGGCGGCCGTACACCCGACCCCGCGGTGCGCCGCCGCGCACTCGACCTGACCCTCGTCAACTACGACCCGCCGGACCACACCCGCATCCGCCGCCTGGCGACGCCCGCCCTGACCCCGGCGCGCATGGCCGCCCACCGCGAGCGGATCGAGCGGACCGCCGCCGAACTCCTCGACGCGGCGGACGCGGCGCGCGGCCGGGGCCCGGTCGAGCTGATGGACGCCTTCGCCCGCCCCTTCGCCTTCCACTCGCTGTGCGAGGTCTTCGACGTCCCCGAGGCGGAGCGGGCCGCCCTGTACGAGCCGGTGGCGCTCCTCGCGGACAAGACCGGCCGCACCGCCGCCGAGGTGGACGCGAGCGTCACCCGGATCGACGCCTTCGTACGCGGTGAGATGGCCCGCAGGTCCGCCGCCCCGGGGGACGACCTGGTCTCCCGCGTCCTGGCCGCCTGGCGGGAACAGGGCGGCGCGAGCGAGGACGAAGTGGCGTCCCTGCTGGCGATGCTGCTGCTCGCCGGGTTCGACAGCACGGTGCAGGCGATGGGCATGAGCGTGGTGGCGCTGCTGGCCCACCCGGAGGTGTGGCAGCGCCTGAGCGAGGAGCCGGGACGCATCCCGCGCGCCGTGGACGAGCTGCTGCGCTGGGACACCCCGGGCTCCTTCGGCACCAAGCGGGTGGCGCTGGAGGACATCCGGTTCGGCGACACCGTCATCCCGGCGGGCAGCGGTGTCCTGCTGTCCGTGGCGGCGGCCAACCACGACCCCCGCTGCCACGCCGACCCCGGCACGCTGGACCCCGGCCGCTCCACCGCGAGCCGCCACCTGAGCTTCGGCCTGGGACCGCACTACTGCCCCGGGTCAGGGCTCGCCCGGCTGGAGCTGACGGTGGCCCTGACCCAGCTGCTCGGCCGCTGGCGCCGGCCGGCCCCGGCGGTTTCGCTGTCCGAGCTGGCCTGGGGCGGCGGCTACCTGCACCGCCGCCTGACCGCGCTGCCCGTCCTGCCGGACGGACCCGTGCGGCGCCCACTCCCGGTCAGCCGCCCCAGCGCAGGGCCACCGTGTCGCACGCGTTGATCACCGTGCCCCGGGCCGCCCCGGCGAACGCCGATCCGTCGACGCCGGCCTTCCACGTGCCGGACCCGCTGTTGGCCTTGCCGTTGAGCGCCGTGACGGTGCCGGTGCCCGACGCGGGCGTCACCGCGCTCACGCAGCCGGCGGGCGTGGCCTTGAGGACCGTCGGGTCCTGCATGGGTTCCGCGCGTTCTGCCCCAGGATGGCGGGGGTGAACACCCTGAGGTCGAGGCCGGTGCGCCAGAACTCAAGCCACCCAAATCGTTTCCGTGCGCACCGAACCACGCAGCGGCGACGCGACGTCTCTGCCGTCGGCGGATCGGATGAGACGCGACGAGGAGGGGGCTGCGATGGCCCAGCCGGACGGGGAATGGCCCTGGATCGAGGACCGGCCGGTGTTCACCACGCGGGGCCTGCGGGGCGGCAACGTCACCGCCGTGCCGGCCGGTGCGGTGCTCGGGTCCTTCACCCGGCGTTTCTGGTTCGTCGTGGCCGGGTTCGTCGTGGGTGTCGCGGTGGCGGTCGTGGGCGCCGGGCTCGTGGTCTCGGGTCCGTCGGGGGGATCGTCCGCGGGGTCCTGGTGGTGGCTGGCCCTGGCGGTTCCGGCGGCGGGGTTCGCGCTGCTCCAGTTCGCGGGCGTCTACGTCGAGGGCATGCCGCTGATGATGCGGGAGCGGCCGCGCAATCTCCTTCTGCTGGCCGGCCTGTTCGGCGGGGTCGCGCCGGGGCTCGCGGTGCTGGGCGCGCTGAACGGCGCGGAGGGTGTCCTCCTGCCGGTGGCGGCGGCAGCGGCGTTCGCCTGCGCGGTTGTCGGTACCTTCGCCGTGCGGGGGATACGCCGCGCACGGAGGGATGTCGTGCGCATCCTCCGCCTGCGGGCCTCGGGAACGGCATACGCGGGGGCGATCACGGCGCTTCCGGATCCGAGGACGTGGAATCACGGCGGTGACGTGCCCGTCCGCTATCGGGACGGCGACGAAGGAGCCGAGCGCACCGTCACCGTGCGCGTGAACACCTGGGCGCACGAGATCCCGGTTCCCGGGACGCGTGTGATCGTGCACCGCGACGAAGACGGGGATCTCCTCGTCGAGTTGGACCCGGCGCACCCCGTCGCGTACCACCCCGACAGCCGCTCGTACGAACAGGACACCAGTGGCGGCGGCAGCATGTGACGGACGGCGCGGGGCGGTCCGGGCCGCCCCGCGCACCCCATCCCCCGTGATCGAGCGGCGCTCCCTTTCGGCCGCCCCGGTCAGCCGCCCGCGCGGTCGTACGCCTCCCGTGAGGCCGCCACGGCGGGCTCGTGCCGCTCGGCCCACGCGGTGAGCCCCTCCAGGTACTCGTACAGCTCTCGCGCCATTCCCGTCGCCTCGTACTCCACCTTCGGCGGCACCGTCGGGTACACCGTGCGCGTCAGCAGGCCGTCGCGCTCCAGGTTGCGCAACGTCAGGGTGAGCATCCGACGGCTGATGCCGTGGATGGCCCGCTCCAACTCGGTGAAGCGCACGGGTCCGTGATGGGCCTCCATGAGAACGCTGATGCTCCATTTTCCGCTGACCCGATTGAGTACGTCGAGCACCCGGCACGCCTGGGTGACCTCGGCCGACTCGGTTACACAGATGTTCCGCTGTGACATGAAAGTGCCTTCTTCCGTTGGCTTCCACAGTCACAGAACATGGGTCCCGTAACAAGAAGTGCCCCGAGGGGCGTATGAGTTGGATGAACGGAACCAGGAGGACCCCATGTCCGCGACGCTCGACGACGCGACACGCACGCTGCTCGACGGCAGGAACTTCGCCACGGTGTCGACGCTCAACGCCGACGGCGGGCCCCAGGCCTCGGTGGTGTGGTACCAGCGCGACGGCGACACCGTGGTGTTCTCCGCGACCGAGGGGCGGGCGAAGGTGCGCAACCTCCGTCGCGACCCCCGGGTGAGCATCACCGTCTTCGACCTGGCCAACCCCTACCACTCCGTCGAACTCCGGGGGACCGCCGAGATCGTCCCCGACCCGGCGAAGGAGCTTCCGCTCTCGCTCTCGCTCAGATATCTCGGCGAGGCCCCGCCGCCGGAGCCCGACGAGATCGCCCGGGTGATCGTCCGCGTGACGCCGACCAGGGTGAACAGCTTCTCGGTCTAGGGTCCGCGCCCGGTCGTGATCAGCGGGGCGGGTGGTCGGGGGGCGGCGCTCCGGGGGGCGTCGCGGTGGGGAGGTGGACTCCGGCGGGACGGCTCTTGGGGGCTGCCGCAGCGCGTGACACTGCCCCGCCCCGTTCCTTCAGCGTGTCGATGGGCCCCAGATCGGTCGTCGCGGGCTCGGCAGGGGGCTGTGGTGGCACACTCGGCCGTATGTCCGAAGAGCTGCCCGGAGTGAAGCCGGCCGAAGTCGACCATTCGTCCGATGAGTACGCGCCGCGTCCGGAAGCGGCTCCGACGGATGACAGCCACCCCCTTCACGCGTACGCCGCGCTCTATCCCGAGGTGGCGGAGGCGGGCTCGCTGCGGAACGCGCTCCAGGCGGCGGTCGATCGCGAGGAACCCGCCCTCGCGGTCGAGTTGACGTCCTCGCCGGGCTGGCGCTACGTCGCCGCGGAGGTGAGGGCGGACGACCGCTCGGCGGGTGTCCTGATGGCCGGCGAGGAACGCGGGTTCCTGGTCGACTGCTGGGCCCGCGACGTGCACATGGCCTCGGGAAGCACACAGGACCTGGCCGAGGCGGCCGGTGCGCTGCGCACCTGGATCCAGGGGGCCGGGGTGCGGGGGCTCGTGGCGCGGTGGGACTTCCTGAGGACGTGGGAGCTGGCCGAGGCCCATGAACGCGGTGAGGCCGTGCCGGCCCGGTGGCGGATGATGCGCCGGTCCGCCGCGCGCGGGCAGGACGCCGACTGGCGGGAGCTGGTCGAAGCCGCCTACGCACAGCCGCGGTTGAGGTCCCTGTCGCCCGGACGGTCCCTGTTCTGGCTGACCTTCAGCCGCCGGGCCGAGCCGCCCGCCTGCCATGACCTCCCGCGGACCAGACCGCTCGGCCGGGGCCGGTTCGAGGTGAGATCCGCCGACGGCCGGGTCCAGGAGGCGGACGGGGCGGCGGCCGCGGTCGCGGTGATCGTGCGCGGTCTGCCCGACGACGCCGTTCCTCAGGGCCGCCGCTGACGGGCGGGCGGGCGGGCGGCGGACCAGCGGATCGCGTGATGAACGGATAAATCGACGAGCTGCTGATTTCCTTTTCCAGGAACGTCGGGATTCAACTGTTGAAAAGGATCCGCAAAAGACTTTTTCACGTCAAGGTCAAAAGTCTCCCTTGCGCGCAAACGGACAGCAAAGCTATGGTTTTCCATGTGGCCGGAGATTCGCTCCGCAATCACTTTTCCTGATCGCACGGAAAAGTCATCACACCTCCGGTCTCTCATCCGACTATCTGTCCTCTACGCCTTCCATGGGGCGCGCCTTCACGCTGGGCGCTGCCTCGGCGCCCCGGTCGGGAAGCCCCCGCCACCCCCCACACACACGGAGAACAGTCATGACGTACGGAAGTGTTCTGCGCCGGGAGATCAACGCGTCCGGAACGACGCCGCTCATCGGAATCTTCGATATGTATTCCGCATCGATCGCCGCCCAGCATTACAACGGATTCTTTGTTTCGGGCTTCGGATTCGCGGCCTCCCACTACGGCCTGCCGGACATCGGTTTCATCGCGTGGCCGGACATGGTGGCATTCGTCGAGCGGCTGCGCGGGGCTTTCCCGCGGCAGCATCTGCTCGTCGACATCGACGACGGGTACGTCGACCCCGAGGTGGCCTGCCACGTGGTGCAGCGGCTGGAGCGGAGCGGGGCCTCCGGAGTGATCCTGGAGGACCAGAAGCGGCCCCGCAGGTGCGGGCACGCGGACGGGAAGCAGGTGCTGCCGCTGGAGGAGTACCTGGAGAAGCTGGAGCTGGTGCTGGCGTCCCGTACGGATCTGGTCGTGGTCGCGCGTACGGACGCGACGGAGGAGGCCGACATCCTGCGCCGGGCGGAGGCCCTGGCCGAGACCGAGGCGGACGTGGTCCTGGTGGACGGTGTCCGCAGCGTGGACTGGATCAAGCGCATCCGCCGGGTGGTCGGTGACAAACCGCTGCTGTTCAACCAGATCGCGGGCGGGAAGTCGCCCCGTCTGTCGCTCACGGAGCTCACGGAACTCGGGGTCGACGTGGCGATCTACAGCACTCCGTGCCTGTTCGCCGCGCACCGTGCGATGGACACGGCGCTGGCGGAGCTGCAGTTCGCGGACGGCCGGCTGCCCGAGGCCGGCGACACCGGCGAGGTCGGGGTGCGCGAGTCGACCGAGCTGCTGGAGCTGAACATCAGCCGGCACCACGACGCGCGAGAGGCACTCTCCGCGTGAGCCTGCGCATCCTCACGGCCGCCGCCGCGGCCCTGACGGCGGCCCTCGTGGCCGCCGCCGGTTCCCCCGCCGCCGCCGGGGACCTGAAGCTGACGGTCATCGACAACTCCGAGGCGGACTCCTGGCTGGAGATCGACCGCACGGCCAACACCAATCACGGCAGCGGCACTTCGGGCAGTGACCACGACGGCAGCGCCGTGGACCTCATGGACACGCTGATCAACCCCGACCGCACCGACGACGAGGAGGACTGAGGGTGACCGACCACCGGAGACCGGGCACCCTCGGCACCTCCGCCCCGCCCGCACCGCCCGACCCGTCCCGCGCGGCACCGCCGAAGGCCCGGCGGGCCCTGCGTCCGCGATGGCCCCGGTTCGTCGATCCGTACGTGGCGGCGCTCGCCGCGACCGTGGCGCTGGCCGCGCTGCTGCCGGCCACGGGCCCGGCCGAGACGGCCGCCCGCACCGCGTCGCAGGCGGCGATCGTCCTGCTCTTCTTCCTCTACGGTGTGCGGCTCTCCACGAAGGAGACCCTCGCGGGAATGCGCCGCGTCCGCCTCCACACGCTGATCCTGCTGTCGACCTTCGTCCTGTTCCCGCTCCTGGGACTGGCCGTACTCCGGCTGGCGCCCGACGCGCTGACCGCTCAACTCGGCGCGGGGATCCTCTTCCTGTGCATCGTCCCGTCCACCGTCCAGTCGTCGGTGGCGCTGACCTCCACCGCCCGGGGCGACGTCGCCGCCGCCATCTGCGCCGGCACCTACTCCAGCGTGATCGGGCTCGCGGTCACCCCGCTCCTCGCCGCCTGGCTGATCGGCTCACAGGCCAGTCTCTCCGCGGACGGGGCCCTGCGCATCGCCGCGCAGTTGCTCGCCCCGTTCCTCGCCGGGCAGTTGCTGCGCCCGCAGCTGGAGGCCTTCGTCCGACGCAACAAGCGGTTCCTCGGTCCGGTGGACCGGGCGTCCATCCTGCTGGTCGTCTACGTGGCATTCAGCACGGGCATGAACCAGGGCGTCTGGAGCAGCGTCACCCCGGGCCGGCTGCTGGGCCTGGTCGCCGTCCTCGCGCTGCTCCTCGCGGTGGCACTCGTCGCCACGCAGACCGCGGCCCGCTGCGCGGGGCTGGACCGGCCCTCGCGTATCGCGGTCGTCCTGTGCGGATCCCAGAAGAGCCTGGCCAACGGACTGCCCATGGCCTCCGTGCTGTTCGGGGCGCAGGCCGCGCTGGCCGTCCTTCCGCTGATGCTCTACCACCAGATGCAGCTGACGGTCTGCGCGATGCTCGCCGCCCGCTGGTCGGGCTCGGCTCCGGAGGAACAGTCCGCGAGAGCAGCGGCCTCCCCCTTTTCCGTGACCGCCGGGGGCTGACCGGCGGGCAAGCGTACGTCTGGGTGTCCCACCGTTGCATCCCGTGCTCAGGACCGTGCCGTCGGCGCGCAGGCCGAGGGTGTGGGCCCGGATCGTAGTCGGCCCATCTGGACGGGGCGCTGATGGAGATCCTCGGACGGATCCGGCACGGGTGGTGCCCCCGCTGCTGCGGGGGCAGTCGCCAACTCGCTCCACGCGGTGTCGCAGAGCCGGAAGGTGGAGGCCGCGGCGGCGGAGGGAGCCGCGGCCCCCGCGACGCCGAACAGGCCGGCGGGGGCGTGCGGCTGTTCCGGGCGTGCAGAGAACCGTGCCGGTTGTGCCGCCGCCCCCGCCGGAGCCCCCCGGGACTCGGTCGAAGCCCTCGAAGCGCGTCCCGGGACCCGGGCGTACCCCTCGAAGCGCGTCCCGGGGCTCAGGCGAGCCGGTCGGCGGTGTAGGCCTCGATGGCGTCGCGCTGGAATACGGCGAGGCCCGGGGCGATGGCCTCGTAGGCGGCGCGCCAGGCCGGGTTGTCGACGACGGCTCGGCCCATGGCCCGGTGCTCCTCGGCGGAGACCGGGCGGAGGGCGGAGAGCGCGCGGTAGTGGCTGTCGACCTCGGCCTGGACGGGGGCGGAGCCGGGGGCGTGGCCCGCGGCGCGGAGTTCGGCGATGCGGATCATCCGGGCGGTGCGTTCGCGCTGGCCCGCCTCGACGGCCTCGGGGCTCAGGCCCTCGACGTGATGGGCGACGCGTTCGGCGTGGGCGGGGAAGTCGCGCAGGCTCTCCTGGTACTGGGCGGGCTGTACGCCTTCGAAGAGGTTCTCGGGCCGGTTGATGGTCATGGGCGCGTCGTCCTTCCTGGACTGTTCCAGTGCGGCGATCGTGCGGGAGACGGTGGCGGCCAGGGTGTCGAGCCGGTTCCGTTCGGCGAGCAGCCGCCGGTGGTGGCCGCGCAGGGCGTCCAGCTCGTCGATCTGCTCCGCCAGCACCCGGCCGATGTCCTCCAGTCCCAGGCCCAGCTCGCGCAGGACCAGGATCTGCTGGAGCCGCAGGAGCTGGCTCTCGCCGTAGTAGCGGTGACCGTTGCTCCCCGTCCCGGCGGGCGGCAGGAGGCCTGTCTCGTCGTAGTGCCGCAGGGTCCGTGCGGTCACCCCGGACATCCTGGCCACCTCCGCGATGGGCCACGTCCGCGCGCTCGGCCGGTCCACCATCGTCTCCCCTCGCTCTCGCCTCACGGGGCCGGCTCCTCCGGCCCCGGTCACGACCGTAGAAGCTGCCGTTGCGGCAACCGCAAGTCGCCACGGAGCGACCGGGTGGTCGGGGGCGGCCCTTCCTTACCCGCCCCGGCCTCGGTCTCCGCACACCGGCCGACGGCCGACAATCACCAAGCACCAACCGTCTGTTGGTCACACCCGCACCACTGACCACGGCCGTTGCACGGCACGGGCGCGTCCTCCACACTCGTGTCGGAGAACGTCCAGGGGGAGGGGGAGGCGTGGAGAGAGGAAGCGCCGACGTGCCGGGGCGCCTTCGGGCGGATCACGGGCCGGGCGTGGCCGAATGAGTACGGGGCTGGACACCGCGTACATACGGCCGCAGGACCGCGAGGAAGTGATCCGGCACGCGGTGTGGGACTCCATCGTGGTCGTCGACATCGACCACCGGCCGCCGGGCGACGAGATCCGGGCCCGGATGGAGGTCGGCACCGTCGGTCCGCTCCGTGTGTGCACGGCACGGTCGACGGCGGTCACGCTGCGACGGACGGATCGGCTGGTCCGCAAGGACGAGGAACCGTCGCTCTTCCTCAGTCTCCAGGTGCGGGGCACCAGCATGGGCGCGCAGTACGGCCGCGAGTGCGTCGTGGGGCCCGGGGAGTTCGCGGTCTTCCAGTCGAACGCCCCGTACACCCTGCTCTTCGACGAGGGGGTCGACCACCACTTCCTGCGCCTGCCGCTCACGGCGCTGGCGCTCCCCGACCGGCTGCTCCGGGACACCACCACGGTGACGCTGGGGGCCGGCAATCCGCTCGCCCGTCTGGCGTACACCTACTTCTCCCAGCTCGCCGACAGCGACGAACTGCGCGGCTCCGGCCCGGCGGAGGCCGTCGTCGCCCCCAGCGTCGAACTGCTGAGGGCCGTCCTGATCACCCAGCACGGCGACGCCGGCCTGGCGAAGGAGCCCCTCGAAGCCACGCTCTCCCTGCGGATCACCCAGTACATCCGCGAGCATCTGGCCGATCCCGGGCTGTCCGCCGCCCGCATCGCCGCCGCGCACGGCATCTCCGTACGCCACCTCTACGTCGTCCTCTCCCGCGCCGGCATCAGCCTCGGCGACTGGATCCGGGCCCGCCGGCTGGAGGCCTGCAGCCGTGAACTCGCAAGCCCGGCGCACCGGTTGCGCACCGTCGCGGCGATCGGCCGCGGCTGGGGTTTCGTGAACGCCACGCACTTCAGCAAGGTGTTCAAGCAGGCGTACGGGATGTCGCCCCGCGCCTGGCGCGAGGAGCACCACCGCCGTGAGCCGCACGGCTGAGTCCGCCGGAACCGCGACGGCCAAGGGACCGACGCCGCCGTCGTCACCGCCAGAACCGCTGAAACCCGAGGTGAGCCCGCCGTGTCCCACGCCGTACCCCCGCCCGTCCACCTCGATCAGGTCGTCGACGGCCTCGCGAAGAACCCCGCGCTGCCACCGGACCTCGTCCGCCGGTTCCTCGGCCGCCGCAAGGGCCTCGGCCAGGTGGCCAAGCGGCCGGATCTGAGCGAGGACATGATGGCCGAGATCATCGCGGTGGACGATCACTGGCTCACCCACTCGCTCGCCCTGAACCGCCGTCTCCCACCGGCCTTCCGGATGGTCCTCGCGGGCCATGCGGACCCCTCGATCCGCAGAGCCGTGGCCGTGGCGGCGGAGGGCTCCCCGCGCGAACTCTTCGAGCGGCTGCTCGACGACGGCGACCAGCAGGTCCGCCAGCACCTGGCCGAGAACGATCACACGCCCGACGACCTGCGGACCCGGCTTGCGGCGGACCCGAGCCCGGAGGTCCGGGCGACGGTGGCCCAATGGTGGACGGAGGCCCCGGAACCGGTCCGCCGCCGGCTGCTGACCGATCCCGACGACTCCGTACGGGCCGCGGCCTGCGCCACGTACTTCCGCCGGCTCCCCCACCCCGTCCCGCCGTCCGATCTCGTCCCGCGCCTGCTGGCCGACCCGGTCACCCGCGCCGGTGCCGTGCGCCACTGCACGCTGGACACCGCCACCGCGCACCGGCTGGCCGAGGACCCCGACGACAGGGTGCGCATCGAACTCGCGGCACACCCGGATCTGCCTCCCGCACTGCGTGACGCACTCGCCCAGGACCCCGACCCGTGCGTCGCCGTCCGTGTCTTCGCCCGCGAGGACACCCCGGAGCCGGTCCGGGCCGGAATCCACGCCCGGATCTCCGCCGCGCCCCCGGCCGACTGGCTCACGAGCGCCCTGTCCCTGGACGACGCCGCGTTCGAATGCGAGGTCATGGGCGAGGTGGCCCGCGCGGAGCTGAGCGCCCTGCGCCTTCCGTGGGTGACGGCTGATCCCGTGCCGTACGCGGACTCTCCCTACGTCTGCTTCCGCGCCTCGGCGGCGATGTCCGACCGTCTGCCGCCGCCGCTCGTGACCCGACTGCTCAACGACGAGGAGAGCAGCGTCCGCACCGCCATGGCCCTGAACGCCCCCGACCGGATCGACGCCGTCACCGCCGAGCGCCTCGACCGCGCCCACCGCCCGGACAAAAGGGTCCGATGGCGGCCGGCCGACACCTTCCCCCTTCCTCCGACCGCCCTCCACCGCCTGGCCACGGACCCCGACCCCCGCATGCGCCGGCTCGCCCCGCGCGACCCCGACCTGCCCGTACCCCTCATCCGCCGGCTGGCCGCCGACCCGGACGACGTGGTCCGCCGCACCGTCGCCGCCCATCCCCGGCTGCCGCCCGACGACCTGGCGGGGCTCCTGGCCGACCCGTCGGAGCACGTCGCGGCCACGGCAGCGGCGAACCCGGCCCTGCCCCTCGCGTTCATGCACCGGCTGCTCGCCCTGGCCGGGCTTTGAGGGGCGCTCACGCGCATTGACGGCGTCGCACGGGACACGAGCGAGGACCGCCATGGGATCAACCGTTCATCAGCATCTGTCGAGAGGGCTTCGGGAGTGCCATGAACGCCACGTCGTCACCGGCCTGGTTCAGGAGCGGCCCCAGCGGAGCCGAGGGCGGCGACCGCGTCGAGGTCGCGGCCGGACCCGTCCTCCGCGTCTCGCGCAACGCCTGGACCGGGTTCGTCGGCCTCGCCTCGGCGGAGTAGGACATGTGTGGGGCCCGCCGGACAGCCGAGGCGGCGGGCCCCACACCGGAGTTACGCCCCCGCGCCCACCCCCCACGTGTACACCGGGTCCGAAGCGTCGCGGTGCGAGGCGACCCAGGTCGGGTCCAGGGTGTCCGTGACGTGGACCGTGCGGGACTCGTCGAAGACGACGACGCGGTCGGCGATGCCCCAGGTGCCGGCGCGGCGTTCGAAGCGGTCGACGTAGCGGCAGCGGATGATCGCGAGGTCCTGGGGGGTGCCGGGTCCGGTGGGGGCCTGGCGGAGGTAGCAGAGGCAGTAGGACTCGACGTGGGCGGAGTCGTCGTCGGTGAAGTCGACGAGCACGTTGGTGATGAAGTGCTGGGAGGAGTCGATGGTGCGGTGACGGGTGCGGATGTCCTCGACGAGGCCGGCGGCGTCTCCGGTGTAGGCGCCGTGGACGTCGACGGCATCGTCGAAGTAGCAGGCGGCGATGGCGTCGTGGTCGAGGCGGTCCACGGCCCGCGCGTAGCGGAAGAGGACGTCCTGGATCGCGAAGCGGTCGTCGGCGCGGCTCATGCGGTGGCCTCCTGGGGGCGGGGGGACAGGGTGGCGGCGCGGGCGGCGGCCTCGCGGCCGGCGACGCGGCCGAGGACGAGGGCGTGGGCGACGGAGTTGCCGCCGCCGACGTAGCGCTCGCCGAGGATGCCGCCCGCGGCCTCGCCCGCCGCGTACAGACCGGGGACGGGGCGGCCGTCGGTGGCGAGGACGCGGGTGGAGGCGTCGATCTCCAGGCCGGTGTGGGTGCAGACCAGTTCGGCGGGGAGCATCCGCACGGCGTGGAAGGGGCCGGTGGCGATCGGGGCGAGGTGGGCGTCGGCGCCCTTGGCAGCCAGGGACTCGTGGCGGAGGAAGTCCTCGTCGCGGCCTTCGGTGAAGAGGGTGTTGAAGCGGTCCACGGCCGCCTCCAGGTTCCGCGCGGGGACGCCCATCAGCTCGGCGAGGCCGGTCAGGGTGTCGGCGCGCAGGACGACGCCCTTGTCCGCCTCCTCCAGGACCCGGGCGGGGGTCCAGTCGGCGTAGCCCTCCGGCAGGGCGGCGCGGGCGGTGTCGTCGAAGACCGACCAGACCCAGCCGCCGTGGTCCTTGAGGATGCCGGGGCTGACCGCGTACGGCGCGTCCTCGTCCATGCAGCGCCGCCCGTCGGGGCCGACGTGGATCCGCGAGGGCGGCGGGAAGCCGCTCTGCCAGTGGTGGTACCGCTGGAACTCGGCGGTGACCAGGAGCAGGCCCCAGCCCTGGCCGAAGAGGCCCAGGCCGTGGCGTTCGGCCAGGCCGATGTGGTCGCCGCGGGCCCCGGGCGCCGCGACGACGAACAGCGCGTCGCCCGCGATCTCCGCGTCCGGCAGGAAGCGGCGCACCAGGTCCGGATCGGCGGCGAGGCCGCCGCTGGCGACGACGACGGCGGGGGCGGTGGCCTCCTCGCCGCCGATGACGACGCCCCGGACCGCTCCGTCGCGGATCACCAGGTCCTCGACCCGGCTGCCGAGCGCGAGGTCCACGTCGAGGCGGGCGCGGGCCCTGTCGAGGACCTGGACCAGTCCGTAGCCCTGGTCCTTGGGGACGTGGCCGCGCCAGACGTCCTCGACGCCGGCCCGGGTGAGGCCCGGTTCGTGGGCGCTGCGGGAGACCTGCGCGGGGATCTCCACGCCGAGGTCGAGCAGCCAGTCGACGATCGCGCCGGACTCCTCGCAGAACATCCGGACCGGGCCGGGGCGCAGCCGCCAGCCGTTGAGGTCCATGTAGTGCTGGAACATCCGCAGCGGGGAGTCCTCGATGCCGAGGCCGCGCTGCACGCTGGTGGCGGAGGCGGTGAGCAGTCCGGCGGAGAGCTGGGTGGAGCCGCCGATCTCGTCCTCGGACTCCAGGAGCAGGACCCGGGCGCCGGCCTGGGCGGCCGAGACGGAGGCCGCGAGGCCCGCGCCGCCCGCTCCGATCACGATGACGTCGTAGTCGTAGCCGGGCTCAGACATGCTGGGAACCGCCGTCCACGGGGATGTTGGCGCCGGTGATGTAGCGGGCGCTGTCCGAGAGCAGGAAGTACAGCGCGCCGAAGACCTCCATGGGCGCGCCGATGCGGCGCAGCGGGACGGTGCTCAGGGCGCGGTTCATGGCGGCCCGGTCGTCGCGGACCCAGCGGGTCATCTCGGTGTCGATGTAGCCGGGCGCGATGGAGTTGACGCGGATGTTGTCGGGGCCCAGCTCGACGGCCATGCAGGTGGTGAGGTGCTTCACCGCGGCCTTCGAGGAGTTGTACGAGGCGCGGGTGGGCCGGGCGCGGACGGCGGCGACCGAGGCCATGTTGACGATGGCGCCGCCGTCGACGGTGCGGAAGTGGCGGGCGGCGGCCTGGCCGCCGTAGACGACGCCGTTGACGTTGACTCCGTAGGTGAGGGCGAGCTGTTCGGGGCTGATGTCGGTGAACTCGGCCTGGGGGAAGACGCCCGCGTTGTTGACCCACAGGTCGAGCCGGCCGAACTCCCGCAGGGCGGTGGCGACCAGGGCCTCGGAGGCGGCCGGGTCGGTGACGTCGGCGCCGACGCCGACGACGCGGCCGGCGCCCTCGACGCCCGACAGCCGGGTGTTGATCTCGTCGGCGGTGGCGGCCATGGCCGCGGCGTCCAGGTCGCCGCCGACGCCGTTGACGCCGCGGCGGGCCAGTTCCTCCAGGAAGAGGGCGCCCATGCCGCGTCCGGCGCCGGTCACGACGACGGTGCGTCCGACCAGTTCGGGGTTGGTCGCGGGCAGGGGGGCGTAGTCGACGCGACCCGGGTTGTCCTCGGCGGGGGTGGTCTGGTGGGTCACGGGTGGTGCTCCTTCTGCTGTGGTGCGGTGGTGTCGGGCGCGTCGCCGTCGCGTGTGACGTGGCGGCGGACGAGCCTCAGTTCTTCGGGGTGGCCGGGGGTGCGGCGCAACCGGTCGTCGATCGTGGTGATCCGGTCGATGCGGGCCGCTCCGCCGGCGAGGTCGTGGGTGGTGACGATGAGGAGGTTCGCGCGGACGCGGTACTCCCCGGGGGCGTCCGCGGGGCGGACGGCCACGTTGGTGATCAGGTGGTGGAGGTGGGGCGCGGCGGTGTGCAGGTCGCGGGCGAAGGCGGTGAGGGCGTCGCGGCCCCGGACGGGGGCGTCGTAGGTCGGGGAGACGAACGCCCCGTCGGGGACGAAGGTGCCGGCCCAGCCCTCGGCGTCGCCGCCGTCGATGGCGTGGGACTGGACGGCGTAGAGGTGCTGGACCTCCAGGAGCGTCGCGAGGAGCGGGTTCACCGGTCCGCCGCCAGTCCGGACAGGATGCGGTGGTAGAGGCCGCCGGAGGTGAGTCCGCCGTCGACGACCAGTTCCTCTCCGGTGATGTACGCGGCGTCGTCGGAGAGGAGGAAGGCGACGACTCCGGCCATCTCCTGCGGGCTGGCGAGCCGGCCCGCGGGGACGGACTTCGCGCTCTCGTCGACGAAACCCGTGTCGGGGGCCTGGTGGAGCAGCGGGGTGTCGGTGAGGCCGGGGTGGAGGGAGTTGACGCGGATGCCGTGGGCGGCGAGTTCGAGCGCGCCGACCTTGGAGAGTCCTCGTACGCCCCATTTGCTGGTGCCGTACGTGGCGGAGAAGTAGCCGACCATTCCGGCGATGGAGGAGATGTTGACGACGGCGGCGCCGCCGTTCCGGGCGCCTTCGGTCAGGGCGGGGGTGAGGGTCTTGAGCCCGTAGAAGACGCTGGAGAGGTTGATGTCCATGATCCGGCGCCACTGGTCGACGGTGGTGCCGGCGATGCCGGCGCGGAGGCTGACGCCCGCGTTGTTGACCAGGCCGTGCAGGGGTCCGGCCGCCTCGATCTCGCCCGCGAGCGCGGTCCAGGCGTCGGGGTCGGCGACGTCGAGGGGGACGGCCCTCCCCGATCCGCCGGCCGCTTCGAGCTCCGGCAGCAGGGCCGTCGCGGCGTCCAGGTCCAGATCGGCGGCCCAGATGTGGGCGCCCTCGGCCGCCAGGGCCAGGCAGTCGGCCCGGCCGAGGCCTCCGGCGGCGCCGGTGACCACGACGGAGCGGCCTTCGAACCGGCGGCGGGCGGTGGGGGGACACGGGGTGGCGGGGGTCCCGGCGAAAGCGGCAAGAGGTCCGGTGGAAGCGGCGGGGGTCCCGGGGTGTGCGGCGCTCACAGCTCCAGCTCCGTTCCGCGGGTCTCCTTGAGGAAGAAGGTGGCGACGAAGGTCATGACGGCGGTGGCGATGAGATAGCCGGCCGGGGCGAGGTTGTTGCCGGTCATGTTGATGAGCAGCGTGGCGATGAAGGGGGCGGTGCCGCCGAGCGCCATGTTGGTGACGTTGTTGCTCATCGCGATGCCGGTGTAGCGGTAGCGGGCCCGGAAGATCTCGGCGTACGTCGCGAAGGAGACGCCGTTGACGAGTCCGATGAAGAAGGTCAGCGAGGAGTGGGCGAGGATCGCGGCGAGCGGGGCGCCGTCGCGCATCAGCATGAAGGCGGGCAGTCCGATGACGGCGGTGACGCCGCTGCCGACGAAGAACACCGGCCGGCGGCCGTAGCGGTCGCCGATGCGTCCGGCGATCGGGAGGCTGATCACGGCGGAGACCATGGCGATGCAGGTGGAGGTGAACGCGAAGTCCGCGGAGTGGCCGCCCTCCGTCTGGAGGTAGCTGGCGGCGTAGACACCGGCGACGTAGTAGCCGCCGACGATCAGCGCGCCGAGGAAGATGACGAGCACGATCTGCCGCCAGGCGTGGGCGAACACGTCGGCGACCGGGTACTTGGCGACCTCGACGGTGTCGCTGTCCTGGACGGCCTCGAACTGCTCGGTCTCGGGCAGCTGGCTGCGGATGTAGATGCCGATCACGCCGATGACGACGCTGAGCAGGAAGGGGATGCGCCAGGCCCAGTCGCGGACGGTGTCCTCGCTGAGGGTGGAGGTGAGGAGCAGCGCGACGAGGGACGCGAACAGGGAGCCGAGGTAGGTGCCGGTATTCACGAACGAGGTGTGGAAGGCCCGCCGGTCCGCCGGGGCGTGCTCGGAGACGAAGGCGTTGGCGCCGCCGAGTTCACCGCCCGCGGCGAAGCCCTGGAGGCAGCGGCAGAGCACCAGCAGGACGGTGGCCCACAGGCCGAGCGTGGCGTACGAGGGGATCAGGCCGATCGCCGTGGTGGCGACGGCCATGAGCAGGATGGTCCAGGTGAGGGCCTTCTTGCGGCCGTACTTGTCGCCGATGTGGCCGAAGAGGATGCCGCCGGGGGCGCGGAGGAAGAAGGCCACCGCGAAGGCGGCGAAGGTGGAGAGCAGGGCCGTGTTCGGATCGCTGTCGACGAAGAAGTGCGAGGCGATCAGGGTGGCCATGTAGCCGTAGATACCGAAGTCGTAGTACTCGACGACGGTGCCGAGGATCGCCGCCCTGATCACTTTCAGCGTGGATTGGGCGGACGGGGCGGGGGATTCCGCCGGCGGGGTCGCCGCGGCAGCCGTCTCGGTGGCCAGGTTGTCCATGGAAGGGTCCTTCGGGAAGCTCTTCACGGGGGTGCGGGGTGCGGGGGTGCGGTGGAGCGGACGGGGGTCAGGCCTGCCGGCCGGCCCAGACCCAGGCGTAGGCGCCGTCGTCGGTCCGTCGGCCGCCCTCTCCCAGTTCGAGGGGGCGGAAGGTGTCGACCATGACGGCGGTCTCGTCGAAGTACTCGGCGCCGAGCGAGGCCTCCAGCGCCGCCGGCTGCGGGCCGTGGGCGTGCCCGCCGGGGTGCAGGGTGAGCGAGCCGACGCCGATGCCGGAGCCCTTGCGGGCCTCGTAGTCGCCTCCGGCGTAGAACATGACCTCGTCGCTGTCGACGTTGGAGTGGTAGTACGGCACCGGCACGGCGAGCGGGTGGTAGTCCACCTTGCGCGGCACGAAGTTGCAGATGACGAAGTGGTCGCCCTCGAAGACCTGGTGCACCGGCGGGGGCTGGTGGATCTTGCCGGTGAGCGGCATGTAGTCCTCGATGTTGAACGTGTACGGGTAGAGGCAGCCGTCCCAGCCCACGACGTCGAAGGGGTGGGTGTCGTAGCGGAACCGGGTGCCGACGACGCCGTGGGGGCCGCCCCGGTGCTTGACCAGCACCTCGGTGTCGCGTCCCTCGGCGAGGTGGACGGCTTCGGGGCCGTGCAGGTCCCGTTCGCAGTAGGGGGCGTGCTCCAGGAGCTGGCCGTACTTCGAGAGGTAGCGCCGGGGCGGTGCGATGTGGCTGTTGGCCTCGATCGCGTACAGCCGGCTGGGTCCGTCGGTGGTGTCGGGGAGCCAGCGGTGGGTGGTGGCGCGCGGCAGGAGGACGTAGTCGCCCGTGCAGTACGGGAGCACGCCGAAGACGGTCTCCACGGTCCCGGTGCCGGACTCCACGTAGACGCACTCGTCGCCGACGGCGTTGCGGTAGAGCGGTGAGCGTGCCCCGGCGACGACGTAGGAGAGGCGCACGTCGCCGTTGCCGAGCAGGAGCCGCCGGCCGGTCACCGCGTCCGTGCGGGCCGCGGTGTCCGCGTCGAACAGGGCGTGCGGGGTGAGGTGGCGGGGCTTGAGCGGGTGGTTGGCCTCCGTCGCCTGGTCCGGGAGGTCCCAGACCTCGGCGGCGACGATCGCGGAGGGCACGCCCCGGTGGTAGAGGAGCGAGGAGTCGGAGGAGAAGCCCTCCTCCCCCATCAGCTCCTCGTAGTGGAGCGCGCCCGCGTCGTCGCGGAACTGCGTGTGCCGCTTCGGCGGCACGATGCCGACTCGACGGTAGTACGCCATGACTCCTCCGGCGGGTAGACCCAGGACGGGCTGGGGAACGAGGGTGAGCGAACGGCCCTGTGGCGCCCGGCGCCGATACGGAAGGCGCTGCGGCGGTCGGCGGTGGAGAACCAACGTCGCGGTGGCGAACCAACGTCGCGGTGGCGACCGGGGGTTGGCGACCGGAGAAGGTGACCGATTAAAGAACGCCACCTGTTCGCATTTCGATGATCCTCGGCTAGGGTGTGTCGCGTGTCAATACCTCTCGCCTTCCGACATCTCGTGGACGACGCGGCGGTCTTCCCGCCCGGTCTGGCTCCGCTGCCCCGTGCCGTGGCCGAGCACGCCGCCCATCTGGCGTCCGACCACGCCGGGCTGATCGGCCCGTTCGTCGTGGCCTCCACGGCCCTGGAGGAGCTGGCCGCGCTCGCGGAGCCGGCGCTGTTCCCGGACGGGCTGCGGGTGAGCCTCGTGGCCGGGGCGGCGGCCGTTCCCGCCGCGCTGACCGCCCTGGGCGCCACCGGCCGGCTGGTCCTCGCCGCCCTGGAGGTCAGGCCCGGTCCGGACCGGCCCGTCGCCGGGCAGATCGACGAGCTGGCGGCCCTGGACCCGCCCGGGACCGTGTACGTCGAGGTGCCCCGGCCCGGCGATCCGGAGTGGGGTGCGTCGCTCGCCGCAGTCGCCCGGCACGGCTTCCGGCTGAAGTTCCGCACCGGGGGCACCGAGGCCGCCGCCTTCCCCACCGAGGACGAGCTGGCCGCCTGGATCCACGCGGCCGTGGCCGCCGGCACCCCGTTCAAGTGCACCGCCGGACTGCACCACGCCGTCCGCCACACCGCCCCCGCCACCGGCTTCGAGCACCACGGCTACCTCAATGTGCTGCTCGCGACCGCACGGGCCCGCGCCGGGGAAGGGCTGCCCGCCGTCCGGTCCGCCCTCGCCGCACGCGACCCGCAGGCGCTCGCCGCGGCCGTCACCGCACTCCCGGAGGAGGGGGCCGCGGCGGCCCGCACCGCCTTCACCTCGTACGGCTCCTGCAGCGTCCTCGAACCGCTCCAGGACCTGGGCGCGCTGGGACTGCTCGGCTCCTGATCCCCCGCGGCGGGCCGCGCACGCCCCGATCCCGCCTCCGCCCGCACCGCACCACGCCATCCGGACCACCGACACCGAAGGGCCCCACCATGAGCACCCACCCCGTCACCTGGGCCGATGCCGCCGACGGCAGCCCCTACGACGTCGACAACCTGCCGTACGCCGTCTTCTCGACCGAGGACGCCGGACCGCGCCTCGGCGTCCGCATCGGGGACCAGGTCCTGGACCTCGGCCACGCGGCCGCCGCGCTGCGCCCCGAGTGGACGGAGCTGCTCGACGCCCCCGCGCTCAACCCGCTGATGGCCGCCGGACCCGCCACCTGGGCCGCCGTCCGCGCCTGGGCCGTGGAGCTGCTCACCGACACCGCCCACCGGGGCCGCGTCCGGCTCGTCCCGCTGGACGGCGTCACCCTGCACCTGCCGTTCCAGGTCGCGGACTACGTCGACTACTACGCCTCCCTCGACCACGCCGGGAACGTCGGCCGGATCTTCCGCCCCGACGGCGACGCCCTGATGCCGAACTGGCGCCATCTGCCCGTCGCGTACCACGGCCGCGCGGGCTCGATCGTCGTCTCCGGCACCCCGGTGCGCCGCCCCGCCGGCCAGCGCAAGGCCCCCGCCGACCCGGCGCCCACGTACGGCCCCTCGCTGCGTCTGGACATCGAGGCCGAACTGGGCTTCGTCGTGGGGCGCACGCTCCCGCTCGGCGAGCGCGTGCCGACCTCGGAGTTCACCGAGACGGTCTTCGGTGTCACGGGCGTCAACGACTGGTCCTCCCGGGACATCCAGGCCTGGGAGTACGTGCCGCTGGGCCCCAACCTCGGCAAGTCCTTCGCCACCAGCATCAGCGCCTGGGTCACCCCGCTCGCCGCCCTGGAGCACGCCCGCGTCGCACTGCCCGGTCAGAACCCCGAGGTGCTGCCCTACCTCCGCGAGGAGGGCCCCTCGGGCTACGACATCGACGTGGAGGTCGAGGTCAACGGCACGGTCGTGGCCCGTCCGCCGTACCGGTCCATGTACTGGTCGCCCGCGCAGATGCTCGCCCACCTCACGGTCAACGGGGCCTCGCTGCGCGTCGGCGACTTCTACGCCTCCGGTACGATCTCCGGCCCGGAGAAGGATCAGCGCGGCTCCTTCCTCGAACTGTCCTGGGGCGGCACCGAGCCGTGGACCGCCGGGGGCGAGAAGCGCACCTTCCTGGAGGACGGCGACGAGGTGGTCCTGCGCTACTCGGCGCCGGGCGCCCGGGGCCGCATCGGCCTCGGCGAGGTCCGCGGCACGATCCTCCCCACGGCCTAGCGACCCCCGACGACCCCCAGAGAGGTGTCATGACACCCCCGAACGACACCGAGAGCGGCGGCTCGCAGACCCTGGAGCGCGGACTCGCGATCCTGGTCGAACTGAGCCGCCACTCCGAGGGTCTGAACACCAGTCAGGTCGCCGCGGCGACGGGCCTCCACCGCTCCATCGCGCACCGGCTGCTGGTCTCGCTGCACCGCACGGGCTTCGCCTCGCGCGACGACGAGGGCCGCTACGCCGTGGGCCCGGCCGTGTCCGGGATACTCGGCGAGTCCGGCCCCAGCCTGCGCGTCGTCGCGGAGCCCGTGCTCCAGCGCCTGGCCCGCCAGGTCGACGCCACGGCGAGCCTGGTCGAGATCATCGGGACGGCGGCCGTCACCACGGTGGTGGCCGAACCGCCCACCGACGGGCCGCTGTTCTGGTACCGCAAGGGCAGCCGCGACCCGATCGACAGCGGCTCCGGAGGGCTGGCCTGCCTGGCCTCCGGGCCGCCGCGGGCGGGCGAGCCGGAGCGGGTCCAGTCGATCCGCGAGGCCGGCTTCGTCTCCACGCACAGCGAGGTGAACGTCGGGGCGTACGGCATCGCCGCACCGCTCCCGGGCTGGCCGGTCCGCGCCGCGCTCAACGTCGTCACCGCGGACCCGGCCATCGCCGAACTGGCCGTGGTCCACGTCATGGAGGCGGTCGCCTTCCTCGGCACTCCGAGCGACCACCGCTGATCCCGGCCCCGCACGACGGCCGGCCCCCGCGCGTCCCGTGCGCGGGGGCCGGCCGTCGTGGTGTGCTCACGCTCCCCGGACCCGGTCGCCCTCCGGGAGGCGGACGGTGAACGGCGCGCCGGTGCGCCCGCGCAGTTCCTCCGGGTCGGTGCCGGGGGCGAGGCGGACGAGTTCCAGTCCGCGCGGGGTGACGTCGAAGACCGCGAGGTCGGTGATGATGCGCTGGACGACGCCCGCGCCGGTCAGCGGCAGGGTGCACCGCTCCACGATCTTGGGGCTGCCGTCCTTGGCGTTGTGCTCGGTCAGCACGATCACCCGGGGCGTGCCAGCGACCAGGTCCATCGCTCCGCCCATGCCCTTGACGAGCCTGCCGGGGATCGTCCAGTTGGCCAGGTCCCCGTTGGCCGCGACCTGGAGCGCGCCGAGGACGGCGGTCTGCACCTTGCCCGCGCGGATCATCGCGAACGAGGTGGCCGAGTCGAAGACGCTCGCCCCGGGCAGCAGCGTCACGGTCTGCTTGCCGGCGTTGATGAGATCGGCGTCCTCGTCCCCCTCGTACGGGAACGGGCCCGTGCCCAGGATGCCGTTCTCGCTCTGGAGGGTGACCCGCACCCCGGGCGGGAGGTGGTTGGCGACCAGGGTCGGAATGCCGATGCCGAGGTTGACGTACTGGCCGTCCCGCAGCTCCTCGGCGGCCGTCGCCGCCATCTGCTCACGTGTCCACGCCATCTCAGGCCTCCCGGGTCCGTACGGTCAGTTGCTCGATCTCCTTGGCCCGGGGCCGCGCGGCCACCACCCGGTGCACGAAGACGCCGGGCGTGGTCACCGTGTCGGGGTCCAGGAAGCCGTCCTCCAGGACCTCTTCGGCGTCGACGACGGTGACGGTCCCGGCGGTGGCGACCAGCGGATTGAAGTTGCGGGCCGTGAGGCGGTAGGTCAGATTGCCCTCGCGGTCGGCGCGGTGCGCGTGGACGAGCGCGAGATCGGGCACGACGGCCCGTTCCAGCAGATGGGTGCGGCCGTCGAACTCCGCGGTGGGCTTACCCTCGGCGACCGGGGTGCCGACGCCCGTGGGGGTGTAGAAGGCCGGAATGCCCGCCCCGCCCGCCCGCAGCCGCTCGGCGAGCGTGCCCTGCGGCACGAACTCGACGTCGAGCGTGCCGTCCAGGTACTGCGAGGCGAACAGCTTGTTCTCCCCCACGTAGCTGCCCATGACCTTGCGGACCTGGCGCTTCTCCAGCAGCAGCCCGAGGCCCTTGCCGTCGACGCCCATGTTGTTGGAGACGACCGTCAGCCCCTGCACACCGGAGTCGCGGACCGCCTCGATCAGGTCCAGCGGATTGCCGCTCAGACCGAAGCCGCCGACCGCGATGGTCAGATCGTCGCGGAGCAGCCCCTCCAGCGCCGCGGACGCGCTGGTGAACACCTTCGACATGTCCACTCCTTGTTTCCTGTCCATAAAGTGGACGCTCCCCCACACCGTAGAGAGGGCCGCGATTCCCCGGCAATGGCCAGGTGGGGTTTACTGTCCCGGACGGCACAACCGCTCTGATCGTGAGCGTGCGACGCAGAACCGTCCACGATATGGAGGCTTCGATGGAGGGTGCCCAGGCCATCAGCAGGGCGGCGGCGCTGCTGCGGATCGTCAGCGCGGCGGCGGACGGGGTGACCACCGCGCAGGCCGCCCAGCAGGCCGGGGTGGCCCGGACGACGGTGCACCGGATCCTGTCCTCGCTCCAGGACTCCGGTCTCCTCGACCGGGACAACGGCACCGGCCGCTGGCATCTGGGCCCCGAGGTCTTCCTGATGGGGGCGCTGGCCGCGCGCCGCTACGACTTCGTCGACACGGCGCGCCCCGCCGTGCGGGCGCTGGCCGACGAGACCGGCGAGAGCGCGTTCCTGTCGCTGCGCCGGGGCGACGAGAACGTGTGCGTGCTGCGGGAGGAGGGCAGTTTCCCGCTCCGCTCCTTCGTGCTCCAGGAGGGCACGCGCTTCCCGCTGGGCGTCGCGTCGGGCGGTCTGGCGATCCTGTCGTTCCTGGACGACCAGGAGATCGACGCCTATCTCGGCCGTACCGAGCTGACCGGGGCGTGGGGAGCGGCGCACGACGCGGACGGGATCCGCGAGCGGGTCCGGCTGACGCGCACCGCCGGGTACGCGACCAATCCGGCGCTCGTCCTGGAGGGCAGCTGGGGCATGGGCGCCGCCGTCTTCGACCAGCACGGGCGGCCCGCCTGGGCGGTCAGCATCACCGGCGTCGAATCGCGGTTCCGCGACGACCGGCGCCCGGAGCTGGGCCGGCTGCTGCTGCGGACGGCGCACCGGCTCAGCACCCGGGCGGGGCACGGCCGCGCCCCGGCGGCCCGCTGAGCCGGGGCCGTACGGCTCAGTCCTCGCCCTCCAGCTCGCCCTCGGTCTCCAGGAAGGTCTGCCGCAGCGCGGCCAGCACCTCGGGGTCGGGCTCGGCCCACATGCCCCGGGACTCCGCCTCCAGCAGGCGTTCCGCGATGCCGTGCAGGGCCCAGGGGTTGGCCTCCTGGAAGAAGGCGCGGTTGACCGGGTCGAGGACGTAGGTCTCGGTGAGCTTGTCGTACATCCAGTCGGCGACCACGCCGGTCGTGGCGTCGTAGCCGAAGAGGTAGTCGACGGTCGCGGCGAGTTCGAAGGCGCCCTTGTAGCCGTGGCGGCGCATCGCCTCGATCCACTTGGGGTTGACGACCCGGGCGCGGAAGACCCGGGAGGTCTCCTCGGTGAGGGTGCGGGTGCGGACGGTCTCGGGGCGGGTGGAGTCGCCGATGTACGCCTCGGGGGCGCTGCCCCGGAGGGCGCGGACGGCGGCGACCATGCCCCCGTGGTACTGGAAGTAGTCGTCGGAGTCCGCGATGTCGTGCTCGCGGGTGTCGGTGTTCTTGGCGGCGACGGCGATCCGCCGGTACGCGGTCTCCATCTCCTCGCGGGCCGGGCGGCCGTCCAGGTCGCGGCCGTAGGCGTAGCCGCCCCAGGTCGTGTAGACCTCGGCGAGGTCGGCGTCGGTGCGCCAGTCGCGGGAGTCGATGAGCTGGAGGAGTCCGGCGCCGTAGGTTCCGGGGCGGGAGCCGAAGATCCGGGTGGTGGCGCGGCGTTCGTCGCCGTGCGCGGCGAGGTCGGCGCGGGTGTGGGCGCGTACGTGGTTGAGGGCGTCGGGTTCGTCCAGGGAGGCGGCGAGGCGGACCGCGTCGTCGAGGAGGCCGACGGTGTGCGGGAAGGCGTCGCGGAAGAAGCCGCTGATGCGCAGGGTGACGTCGATGCGGGGGCGGCCCAGTTCCTCGGCGGGGACCGGCTCCAGGCCGGTGACGCGGCGTGAGGCGTCGTCCCAGACGGGGCGGATGCCGAGCAGCGCGAAGGCCTCGGCGACGTCGTCCCCGGCGGTGCGCATCGCGCTCGTCCCCCACAGGGAGAGTCCGACGGATTCGGGCCAGTCGCCGTTGTCGGCGCGGTAGCGCTCCAGGAGCGAGTCGGCCAGGGCCTGTCCGGTCTCCCAGGCGAGCCGGGAGGGAACGGCCTTGGGGTCGACGGAGTAGAAGTTGCGGCCGGTGGGCAGCACGTTGACCAGTCCGCGCAGCGGGGAGCCGGAGGGTCCGGCGGGGACGAAGCCGCCGTTCAGGGCGTGGACGCAGTGGTCGAGTTCGGCGGTGGTGCCGGCCAGGCGCGGGACGACCTCGGAGGCGGCGAAGGAGAGGATGTCGGCGACGGCCTGCGGGTGTCCGGCGGCCACGGTCGCGACGGCGGACCCGTCCCAGCCGGCGTCCTCCATCGCCTGGACCAGGGCGCGGGCCCGCTCCTCGACGGCGTCGGCGTCGGCGCGGACGGCGGCGGACTCGTCCAGGCCCAGGGCCTCGCGCAGTCCGGGCAGGGAGGCGGTGCCGCCCCAGATCTGGCGGGCGCGCAGGATCGCGAGGACGAGGTTGACCCGGGCCGGGCCGGTGGGGGCGCCGCCCAGGACGTGCAGTCCGTCGCGGATCTGCACGTCCTTGATCTCGCAGAGCCAGCCGTCGAGATGCATGATGAAGTCGTCGAAGCCCTCGTCCTCCGGGCGGTCCTCCAGGCCCAGATCGTGGTCGAGCTTCGCGGCCTGGATGAGGGTCCAGATCCGGGCGCGGATCGCGGGGAGCTTCGCCGGGTCCATGGCGGCGATCTGGGCGTGCTCGTCCAGGAGTTGTTCGAGGCGGGCGATGTCGCCGTAGCTGTCGGCGCGGGCCATCGGCGGCACGAGGTGGTCCACGAGCGTGGCGTGCGCCCGGCGCTTGGCCTGGGTGCCCTCGCCGGGGTCGTTGACGAGGAACGGGTAGACGAGCGGCAGATCGCCGAGCGCGGCGTCGGGGCCGCAGGCGGCGGAGAGTCCGGCGTTCTTGCCGGGCAGCCATTCCAGGTTGCCGTGCTTGCCGAGGTGGATCATGGCGTCGGCGCCGAAGCCGCCGTCGTCGGCGCGGGCGGCGATCCAGCGGTAGGCGGCCAGATAGTGGTGCGAGGGCGGCAGATCGGGGTCGTGGTAGATCGCGATCGGGTTCTCGCCGAAGCCGCGCGGCGGCTGGATGAGGATGAGGAGATTGCCCCGGCGCAGGGCGGCGAGGACGATGTCGCCCTCGGGGTTGCGGGAGCGGTCGACGAACATCTCGCCGGGCGGCGGGCCCCAGTGGCGTTCGACTCCCTCGCGGAGTGCGGCCGGGAGCGTGGCGTACCAGCGGCGGTAGTCGGCGGCCGGAATACGGACCGGGTTGCGGGCCAGTTGTTCGTCGGTGAGCCACTCCTGGTCGTGGCCGCCGGCCTCGATGAGGGCGCGGATCAGTGCGTCGCCGTCGCCGGAGACGAGCCCCGGGACCTCCTCGTCCCCGAAGTCGTAGCCCTCGGCGGCCAGGCGGCGCAGCAGGGCGATCGCGCTGGCGGGGGTGTCGAGCCCGACGGCGTTGCCGATCCGGGAGTGCTTGGTGGGGTACGCGGAGAGGACCAGCGCCAGGCGCTTGCCGGCGTTGGGGATGCGGCGCAGCGTCGCGTGGCGTACGGCGATCCCGGCGACGCGGGCGGCCCGTTCGGGGTCGGGGACGTAGGCGGGGAGGCCGTCCTCGTCGATCTCCTTGAAGGAGAACGGGACGGTGATGAGGCGGCCGTCGAATTCGGGTACGGCGATCTGGCTCGCGGCGTCGAGCGGGGAGACGCCCTCGTCGTTGTCCTCCCAGTCGGTGCGGGAGCTGGTGAGGCAGAGCGCCTGGAGGATCGGCACGTCGAGTGCGGTGAGCGCGCCGGCGTCCCAGGACTCGTCGTCGCCGCCGGCCGAGGCCTCGGCGGGCCGGGTGCCGCCCGCCGCGAGGACCGTGGTGACGATCGCGTCGGCGGCGCGCAGGGCCTCGATCAGTTCGGCCTCGGGGGCGCGCAGCGAGGCGACGTACAGCGGCAGGGCGCGGGCCCCGGCGTCCTCGACGGCCCCGCACAGGGCTTCCACGAAGGCGGTGTTGCCGCTCATGTGGTGGGCCCGGTAGTAGAGCACCGCGACGGTGGGGGCGTCGGGGGCCGTGGCGCGGGGGGTGCGTTCCAGCGGGCCCCAGGAGGGTGCGGGGGCGGGAGGTTCGAAGCCGTGGCCGGTGAGCAGGACGGTGTCGGACAGGAAGCGGGCGAGCTGTTCGAGGTTGGCGGGGCCGCCGTGGGCGAGGTAGGCGTGGGCCTCGGCGGCGATGCCGACGGGGACCGTGGAGGCGGCCATCAGCTGGGCGTCGGGGGCCTGTTCTCCGGTGAGGACGACGACGGGGAGGCCGGTGGCGCGGACCTGGTCGAGCCCGTCCTGCCAGGCGCGGACCCCGCCGAGCAGCCGTACGACGACCAGTTCGGCGCCGTCGAGGAGGCCGGGCAGGTCCTGGAGCGGGAGCCGGGAGGGGTTGGCGTGGCGGTAGGCGACCGGCCCGTCGGACGCGCGGGCGCTGAGCAGGTCGGTGTCGGACGTCGACAGGAGCAGGATCATGCGGCGTCAGGCCTTCCTCGGGGTGTCCACGCCCCGGGCGGTGTCGAGTTTCCCCCTGGCCCGGCCGGAGCCGGGTGCGGGGAAAGGGAGTTCCTGACTCACCCGGTCCGGGGACCGGGCTCACAGTGGCGGGACCGCGCCGGATTCGCACCGGGCTTCCTCCCCTGTCGCCGTCTGTGGCGACGACGGACCGGTGGGTCCGTCAGGGGGCATAGTAGCGACTGCGGGCGGCGCCGGGTCTGATGAGATGGTCGGTATGCTCGCCGCCATGCCCCCCTCTCCCACCTTTTCCGCGCTGCCCGGCGATGCCTCCGACGGGTCCGGCGGCGAGCGCCCCGAACCGCCAGCCGGTGTGCGTTCGCGCAGGTCAGAGGCTGGTGACCGGTGTCCGGGAGCGCTGCGGCTGCACGCGGCCGACGATGGTGCGCTGGCCCGGATCCGGGTTCCGGGCGGGGTGCTGGACGCGGACGGCACGGAGGTTCTGGCCGAGGTGGCGCGGCGGCTCGGCGACGGTGACGTGCATCTCACTTCGCGGGGCAATGTGCAGATTCGGGGCCTGGGCGAGGAGTGCGGCGGCGAACTGTCCGCCCTGCTGCGCGCGTCGGGTCTGCTGCCTTCGGAACGCCATGAGCGGGTCCGCAACGTGGTGGCCTCGCCGCTGTCCGGGCTGGACGGTCGCGGGGTCCGGGCCGTCCGGCCGTGGCTGGTCGCGCTGGACGCGCTGGTGTGCGCGAGCGAGGCGGCGACCCGGCTCTCCGGGCGGTTCCTGTTCGCGCTCGACGACGGCCGGGGCGACATGGACGCGCTCGGCGCGGATGTGACGCTGCGGGCGCTGGACGGCGGGGACGCGGCCCTGCGCGTCGGGCCCGTCCGGGAGGCGCTGCGCGTCCCGGACGCCGGCGCTCCCCGGGCCGCGCTGGCCGCCGCCGAGGCGTTCCTGGACGCGGCGCGCCCCACCAGTGCCTGGCGGGTGGCGGACCTGGCGGACGGGGCGCGGCCCGTGCTCGACGAGCTGGCGCGACGACTCCGGAGGGACGGCGTCCCCTTCACCCCGATCGCGTTGCCCGCGCCGGGGATTGACGCCACGTCAGGATCACCGCCGCCGGGTCTCGTGCCGGGGCCGGACGGGTCGGCCTCCCTGTCCGTCGGGGTGCCGTTCGGACGGCTCCGGGGCGCGCAGTGGCGGCTGCTGGCGGACCTGGCCCGGGAGCACGGATCCGGCGGACTGCGGCTCACCCCGTGGCGCGGGGTGATCGTGCCCGATGTCGCGGCCGGACGGGCGGACGCGGCGCTGGAGGCCCTGGACGCGGCCGGTCTGGTGACCGGTCCCGGCTCCCCCTGGACGGGGGTCGGGGCCTGTGCCGGACGGCCGGGCTGCGCGAAATCGCGCGCGGACGTGCGGGCCGAGGCGGCCGCCGCGCTGGGGGCCGTGGGTCCGCTGCCGGTGTACTGGTCGGGGTGCGAGCGCCGGTGCGGCCGTCCGCGCGGCACCTGGGTCGACGTCCTCGCCCTGGGCGACGGACACCGCGTCACCCGGGTCCGCGACGGGGTGCCCGGGGCCCCGGCCGACGTGCCGGACGATCCGTCGGCCCTCGCGGCGGCGATCGCGGCGGCCCGCGCCGCCGACGGCCGGCCCCCGACCCCCGCCCCGTGAACTTCCCCATCCCTTCCACGCCCGATGAAGAGAGCGACACCACTGTGCACCAGTACGAGAAGGACGGACCGGCCATCTATCGCCAGTCCTTCGCCACCATCCGGGCGGAGGCGGACCTCGCGGGCCTGTCACCGGAGGTGAGCCAGGTCGCGGTCCGGATGATCCACGCCTGCGGCATGGTCGACCTGGTCCGTGATCTGGCGTTCAGCCCGGACGTCGTGGTCCGGGCCCGTGCGGCGCTGCGCGCCGGGGCGCCGATCCTGTGCGACGTGGCCATGGTCGCCAGCGGGGTGACCCGCAAGCGGCTGCCCGCGGACAACGAGGTGGTCTGCACCCTGTCGGACCCGGCCGTGCCCGGACTCGCGGCCGGACTCGGCACCACACGCAGCGCGGCCGCCCTGGAGCTGTGGCGGGACCGGCTGGACGGCGCGGTCGTGGCCGTCGGCAACGCGCCCACCGCCCTGTTCCGGCTCCTCGAAATGATCGAGGAGGGGGCTCCGCGCCCCGCCGCCGTCATCGGGGTGCCGGTCGGTTTCGTCGGCGCCGCCGAGTCCAAGGACGCCCTGGCCGCGCACCCGTCCGGCCTCGACCATCTGATCGTGCGCGGGCGGCGCGGGGGCAGCGCCATCGCGGCCGCCGCGCTCAACGCGATCGCCAGCGAGGAAGAGTAAGCGTGAGTGAGCAGAAGACCGGCCGGCTGTACGGAGTCGGGCTGGGGCCGGGCGATCCGTCCCTGATGACGCTGCGCGCGGTGGAGGTCGTCGCCGGGGCCGACGTGGTGGCGTACCACAGCGCCCGGCACGGCCGTTCCATCGCACGGTCCATCGTGGCGGGGCATCTGCGGGCCGACCACATCGAGGAGGCGCTGGTCTACCCGGTCACCACCGAGACCACCGACCACCCGGGCGGCTACCGGGGCGCGCTGGAGGACTTCTACACCGAGGCGGCGGCGCGGCTGGCGGCCCATCTCGACGCGGGGCGGACCGTGGCCGTGCTGGCCGAGGGCGACCCGATGTTCTACGGCTCGTACATGCATATGCACAAGCGGCTCGCCGACCGGTATCCCACCGAGGTGATCCCCGGCGTGACCTCGGTCAGCGCGGCGGCGGCCCGGCTCGGGACCCCGCTCGCGGAGGGCGAG
Organism: Streptomyces sp. NPDC024555; assembly: GCF_055559335.1. NCBI lineage: Bacteria > Bacillati > Actinomycetota > Actinomycetes > Kitasatosporales > Streptomycetaceae > Streptomyces > Streptomyces sp. NPDC024555. Next base: position 61,619 of record NZ_JBVHKV010000003.1, on the reverse strand, counting down.
GAGGTGCTGACGATCCTGCCCGGCACCCTTCCGGAGGAGGAGCTGACGGCGCGTCTGGCCGGGACCGACGCGGCCGTGGTGATGAAGCTCGGCCGCACCTTCCCCACCGTGCGGCGTGCGTTCGAGGCGTCGGGGCGGCTGCCCGAGGCCCGCTACGTCGAGCGGGCCACGATGGCCGGGGAGCGGCTGGGCGAACTGGCGGAGACCGACGCCGCGTCCGTGCCGTACTTCGCGGTGGCGGTCCTGCCCAGCCGGGTCGGCGCGCCGCGTCCGGAGCGCGTCCCCGGCGGCGGCGAGGTCGTCGTCGTGGGGACGGGTCCGGCGGGACCGCTCTGGCTGACGCCGGAGACCCGGGGCGCCCTGGCCGCCGCCGACGACGTGGTCGGCTACACCACGTATCTGGACCGGGTGCCGGTGCGTCCGGGGCAGGCTCGGCACGGCTCGGACAACAAGGTCGAGTCGGAGCGGGCGGAGTTCGCCCTCGACCTCGCGCGGCGCGGGCGGCGGGTGGCCGTGGTCTCGGGCGGTGACCCGGGGGTCTTCGCCATGGCGACGGCCGTCCTGGAGGTGGCCGCGCGCCAGGAGTACGCGGCGGTGCCGGTGCGGGTGCTGCCGGGGGTGACCGCGGCCAACGCGGCGGCCGCGCGGGCGGGGGCGCCGCTCGGCCACGACTACGCCGTGCTGTCCCTGTCGGACCGGCTCAAGCCGTGGGAGGTCATCGCGGAGCGGCTGCGGGCGGCGGCCTCGGCGGATCTGGTGCTCGCCCTGTACAACCCCGGTTCCCGCAGCCGGACCTGGCAGGTCGGGAAGGCGCGCGATCTGCTGCTGGAGCACCGCTCCCCGGACACGCCGGTGGTCGTGGCCCAGGACGTGGGCGGTCCGGCCGAGTCCGTCCGTACGGTCCGGCTGGCCGCGCTCGATCCGGCCGAGGTCGACATGCGCACCCTGCTGATCGTCGGCTCCTCGCAGACCCGTTGGGAACAGGGGCCGGGCGGCCGGCAGATCGTGTGGACGCCGCGCCGCTACCCGGAGGTCTGACCGCCGATTCCGTGCCCGCGCAGCCAGGCGAGGGCCCCTTCGGGGGTGCCGGTCACCGCGACCCCCTCGGGGGGCGGGGGCCGGCGCACCACGACGACGGGGATCCCGGCCTCGCGGGCGGCCTCCAGCTTGGGCGCGGTGGCGGCGCCGCCGCTGTCCTTGGTGACGAGGACGTCGACGCGGTGGCGGCGGATCAGCTCCCGTTCCCCGTCCAGGGTGAACGGGCCCCGCTCCAGCAGGGTCTCCATCCGGGCGGGGTACGGGGGCTCCGGGGGGTCGACGGACCGGACGAGGAACCACAGCGCGTCCAGTCCGGCGAACGCGGCCAGGCCCATGCGGCCGGTGGTGAGGAAGACCCGGCGGCCGAGCGCGGGCAGCGCCCCGGCGGCCTCGGCGAGGGAGCCGACCGGGTGCCAGTCGTCGCCGTCCACGGGCACCCAGCCGGGTCTGCGCAGCATCAGCAGGGGAACATGGGCGGCGGTGGCGGCGAGGGCCGCGTTCCGGCTGATGGTCCCGGCGAACGGATGGGTGGCGTCGATGAGCACGTCCACCCGGTGGTCGCGCAGCCAGGCCGCGAGTCCGTCGACGCCGCCGAACCCGCCGACGCGGACCTCCCCCGGCGGAAGCCGGGGGCCGGCGACGCGTCCGGCGAGCGAGCTGGTCACGGTGGTCGCGGCGGGGCGGGCGGCGGCCAGCAGTTCGGCGAGCCTGCGGGCCTCCGTCGTACCGCCGAGGATCAGAACGTGCATCGATTCCCTCCGGGGAACGCCCTACAGGACCCAGCGGCACGGGTCTCCCCAGTGACACGAGTGGTGTGAGTGATATGAGCGAGGCGAAGGGCGGGCGGGGTGCCCAGCTCGCGCACACCGGTCTGCGGCCCGGCTGGACGACCGGTGCCTGTGCGACGGCGGCGGCGACCGCCGCGTACACGGCCCTGCTGAGCGGCGAGTTCCCCGATCCGGTGACGATCACGCTGCCCCGGGGGCAGACTCCGGCCTTCGCCCTGGCGGTCGAGGAGCTGGCCGGGGAGCGGGCGACGGCGGGGGTGGTGAAGGACGCGGGCGACGATCCGGACGTCACACACGGCGCGCTGGTCCGGGTCACCGTGCGGGCGCTGCCGGCGGGGGCGGGCGTGGTGTTCCGGGCGGGGCCGGGCGTGGGCACGGTGACGCTGCCCGGACTCCCCCTGGACGTGGGGGAACCGGCCGTCAATCCGGTGCCCCGGCAGATGATCCGCGACCACGTCGCCCGGGTCGCGGCGGCGCACGGCGGCTCCGGGGACGTGGAGGTGACCGTCTCCGTGGACCACGGCGAGGAGCTCGCCCGCTCCACCTGGAACCCCCGGCTGGGCATCCTGGGCGGTCTGTCGATCCTCGGCACGACCGGGATCGTGGTGCCCTACTCCTGCTCTGCGTGGATCGACTCGATCCGGCGCGGGGTGGACGTGGCGCGGGCGGCCGGTCTGCGCCATGTGGCGGGCTGCACCGGCTCCACCTCGGAGCGGACCGCCGTCGCCGAGTACGGGCTGCCGGAGCTGGCCCTGCTGGACATGGGGGACTTCGCGGGCGCGGTCCTCAAGTACGTGCGCCGCCACCCGGTCGAACGGCTCACGATCTGCGGCGGGTTCGCCAAGCTGTCCAAGCTCGCGGCCGGTCATCTCGACCTCCACTCGGGCCGCTCCCAGGTCGACAAGGAGTTCCTCGCCCGGCTGGCCCGGCGGGGCGGTGCGGACGAGGAGCTGGCGGCCGAGGTGGCCTCGGCCAACACCGGTCTCGCGGCGCTGAAGACGTGCCGGGCGCGCGGGGTCCCGCTGGGCGATCTGGTGGCGGTCGAGGCGCGCGAGCAGGCGCTGTCGGTGCTGCGGGGCGCGCCGGTCGCCGTGGACGTCGTCTGCATCGACCGGGCGGGCGCGGTCGTGGGGCGCAGCGGGGTGCGCTGACCGGTCCGGGGCGGCCGTGGGGTCAGCAGGTGTGCCGTTCACGGGCGGGCGAGTAGAGGTGGCTGTCGTGGAACTGCTCGGCGCCCAGGGTGCGGCCGGCCATGATGACGGCGGTACGGACGACTCCGGCGGCCTTCACCTGGGCGGCGATGGAGTCCAGGGTGCCGCGCAGGACGATCTCGTCGGGGCGGGAGGCCAGGGCGACGACGGCGGCCGGGCAGTCGGCGCCGTAGTGCGGCAGCAGTTCCTCGACGACGCTGTCGATGTGTCCGGCGGCCAGGTGCAGCACGATCAGGGCGCGGCTGCGGCCCAGGGTCGCCAGGTCCTCGCCCTCGGGCATCGCGGTGGCCCGCCGCGCGATCCGGGTGAGGATGACGGTCTGGCCGACGGTGGGCACGGTCAGTTCCCGCTTGAGGGCGGCCGCGGCGGCGGCGAAGGCCGGCACTCCGGGGACGATTTCGTACGGGATGCCCGCCTCGTCCAGGCGGCGCATCTGCTCGTTGACCGCGCTGAAGACCGAGGGGTCGCCGGAGTGCAGCCGGGCGACGTCGTGGCCGGCCCGGTGCGCGGCGGTCAGTTCGGCGGTGATCTGCTCGATGTCGAGTCCGGCGGTGTCCACCAGCCGTGCGCCGTCGGGGCATTCGGCGAGGAGTTCGCGGGGCACCAGGCTGCCGGCGTACAGGCAGACCCGGCAGGAGGCGAGGGTGCGGGCGCCGCGCACGGTGATGAGGTCGGCGGCACCGGGGCCCGCGCCGATGAAGTACACGGTCATCTGTCGTCTCCTGGACGGGGAACGGGGGCGGAGGGGGTGCGTACGGACCACTGGGTGACGGGCATCGCCTGGCGCCAGCCGGTGAAGCCGCCGACGGGGACGGCGTGGGCGACGGCGAGACGGACGAGTTCGCCGCCGTGCCGGCGGTGGCGTTGGGCGAGGACCGCCTCGGACTCCAGCGTGACGGTGTTGGCGACGAGCCGTCCGCCGGGCGGCAGCGCCTCCCAGCAGGCGTCCAGGAGTCCGGGCGCGGTGAGCCCGCCGCCGATGAACACGGCGTCGGGGGCGGGCAGTCCGGCCAGGGCGGCGGGCGCCGGGCCGGTGACGACGCGCAGGGCGGGGACGCCGAGGCGCTCGGCGTTCTCCGTGATGCGGCGGGCCCGCTCGGGATCGCGTTCGACGGTGATCGCCCGGCAGGAGGGGTGGGTGCGCATCCACTCGACGGCGATGGAGCCGGAGCCGCCGCCGATGTCCCAGAGGAGTTCGCCGGGGGCGGGGGCGAGGACCGCGAGCGTGGCGGCCCGGACGTGGCGCTTGGTCAGCTGGCCGTCGTGCGCGTACGCCTCGTCGGGCAGACCGGGGACGGCGCCGAGGCGCAGGGCGTCGGGGGCGCGGCGGCAGTCCACGGCGACGATGTTGAGCGGGTCGCCCGGCGGGTGCTCCCAGCTGTCGGCGGTGCCCTCCGTACGGGACTCGTCCTCGCCGCCGAGCTGTTCCAGGACCCGGATCCGGCTCGGTCCGAAGCCCCGGTCTCGCAGCAGGGCGGCGACGGTGGCGGGGGTGGTGGCGTCGGCGCTCAGGACCAGGATCCGGCGGCCGTCGTGCAGGGCGGCGGCGAGCCGGGCCGGGGGGCGGCCGACCAGGGTGACGGTCTCGGTGTCCTCCAGCGGCCAGCCGAGGCGGGCGCAGGCGTAGGAGACGGACGAGGGGTGCGGCAGGACGCGCAGCGCCGCCGCGCCCAGGACCTCGGTGAGGGCGCGGCCGATGCCGTAGAACAGGGGGTCGCCGCTGGCGAGGACGGCGACGCGCCGGCCGGCGTGGCCGGCGAGCAGTCCGGGCAGGGCGGGGCGCAGCGGCGAGGGCCAGGGCACCCGGCGTCCCTCGCAGGCGGCCGGCAGCAGGTCCAACTGGCGTGCGCCGCCGATCAGTACCTCCGCGTCCGTCAGCTCCGCGCGGGCGGTCCCGGTCAGTCCGGCCCAGCCGTCGGCGCCGATGCCGACCACGCTCACGGTGTGCGGGGCGGGCGCGGCGGGGCGGGGGGTCACGGACGGTACCTCGGTTCTCGGGGGCTGGGCCCACCTGGCGTCCTTGACGCTCCGGTGGCCGACACATCCGAACTCTACTGTTCCGGGCGGCCGCCACGGCCCGGAGGTGACCTTCGCCTCACGCTCCCGTACGGCTGCGACCTGCGGCCTTGCGTCCGGCGCGGGATCTCCCGCGCCGGACGGGGCGGTACGGGCTACGCCAGGGCGCCGCGCTCCGCGAGGAGTTCGGTGACCCGGTCGAGCGGGAGGGCCGGGACGTGGTGGCCGGCCCGCCCGGTCATGGAGCGTGCGCCGGTGAGCACGTTGAGGACCGCTTCCTCCACGGACTCGACGACCGCGGTGTAGAAGGGGTCCATCCGCCCCCAGGGCACGAAGCTCATCGACTCGTACGGGGCGCTGCCGTCGTCCTCGGGGAACGTGCTGGTGAGGGCCCCCGCGTTGGCGGTGGAGAAGGCCAGGAAGATGTCGCCGGAGAAGTGGCTGCCGGTGGTGCCGGTGCGGGCGAGGCCGAGGGTGGCGCGGCGGGCGAGGGCCTTGCACTGGCCGGGGAGCAGCGGGGCGTCCGTGGCGACGACCACGATCACGGAGCCGGCCCCCGGCGGGACCTGGCGTTCGGCGTCGGGCTCCGGGCGGGGCGCGTCGGGCAGTTCGCGGCCCACCGGTACGCCGGCGACGGTCAGTTCGCGCCGGGCCCCGAAGTTGGCCTGGACGAACGCGCCGACGGTGTAGCGGTCCGCGCCGTAGGAGACGGTCCGCGAGGCGGTGCCGGAGCCGCCCTTGAATCCGTAGCAGCGCATGCCGGTGCCGCCGCCGACCGAGCCCTCCTCGACCGGGCCGGAGGCGGCCGCCTCGATGGCCTCGGCGGCGTGGTGGGGGCGCACGGTGTCGCCGTGGATGTCGTTGAGGTGGCCGTCCCAGGTCTCGGTGACGACCGGCAGCAGCCATTCGGGGGCCATCCCCCGGCAGTGGGTGCGCACCCAGTCGACGACGCCCCGGTGCACCGGGCCGACGGCGTAGGTGTTGGTGAGGAGCACCGGGACGGCGAGGGCGCCGCTCTCCTCGATCCAGGTGGTGCCGGTCATCTCGCCGTTGCCGTTGAACGAGTGCCAGCCGGCCGCGCAGGGGGTGCCGACGCCGTCCCGGCCGCGCGGGAGGAGCGCGGTGACGCCGGTGCGGACGTCCTCGCCCTCCTGAAGGGTCACGAATCCGACCTCTACCCCGGGGACGTCCGTGACGGCGTTCCACTTCCCGGGTTCGCCGGTCAGCCGGATGCCCAGGTCACGCGCCCTCGTGCGGCTGTCGTCCACTGCTTCCTCCCGTGTGCTGTCGTCGTGCCGGTGAGGCTACGGGAACGCCCGTGCGTCCGGACAGCGCGCCCCCGGCCGGTCTCAGCGGGTGCCGGGTCCGGGGTGGACCTCGCCGTGGGCCTGCCACGGGCGGGCCAGGACGACCAGGCAGACGGCCGCCGCGCCGAGGGCAGCGAGCACGATGACGGCCATCGGGGTCGCGGTGTCCTCGCCGAACAGGCCGACGAGCGGGGAGGCGACGGCACCGAAGAGGAACTGGAGGCCGCCGATGAGCGCGGAGGCGGCGCCGGGCGCGCTCCGGCCCAGGTTCTGGCCGATGCTCATGGTCGAGGGGAAGATCATCGCGACTCCGGAGACCGTGACGAAGAGGCAGATCCAGGTGACGGCCAGGTGCGTCCCGGTCAGGGCCGGGAGCGCGAGCAGGGCGACCGCGCCGGCGCCGGAGAGCGCGAGCCCGGCGGTCAGGAGGGTGTTGAGCCGGACCCGCGAGGAGAGCCGGGCGAAGGCGAATCCGGCGATCAGCATGCCCACCGCGTTCGACGCGAAGATCAGCGAGTAGCCGGTGGCCGAGACACCGTGCACGTTCTGGAAGACGAAGCTCGATCCGCTGATGTAGGCGAACAGGGCCGCCGAGGTGAAGCCGAGCACGAGCACGTAGCCCATGAACGCGCGGTGCCCGAGCAGGGTCCCCATGGTGCGGAAGGTGCCGGTGAGGCCCCCGGTGTGCCGGCGTTCGGGCGGCAGGGTCTCGGGGACGGTGCGCACCACGGCGAACAGCAGGGCCGCGCCGAGGACGGCGAGCACGCCGAAGACCGCGCGCCAGGTGGAGAGCGAGAGGACGGCGCCGCCGATGACCGGGGCCACGATCGGGGCGATGCCGAGGATCTGGGAGAGCAGCGCGAAGTAGCGGGGGACGTCGGCCCCGTGGAAGCGGTCGGTGATGACCGCGCGGGCCAGCACCATGCCGGCGGCGCCCGCGAACCCCTGGAGGAAGCGGGCCGCGGTGAGCAGTTCCACGGTGGGCGCGGCGGCGCAGAGCACGGAGAAGAGGACGAAGCCCGCGGTTCCGGCGAGCAGGAGTCCGCGGCGGCCCCGGCCGTCGCTGACGGGGCCGATGAGCAGCTGGCCGACGACCATGCCGACGAGGAACGCGGTGAGGGTGAGCTGGACGGCCGAACCGCTCGCGTGCAGCGCGGCGCTCATGGAGGGCAGGCCGGGCACGTACATGTCGGTGGCGAGCGGGGCGACGGCGGTGAGCGCGCCCAGGACGGCGATGAGGGCGGCGGCGCGGGCGGGTGCGGCCGGGGTGCGGGCAGCGCGGAGCGCCGCCTCGTCGGAGGCAGGGGAAGGGGATACCATGACGAAAAAGGTAACCAATGATTCACCGGTTAACAAATACGTTCACCGGCCGACGAAGGAGTGCGCGTGCAGTCCCATCCCGATGGCGTGCGTGACGACTGGGTACGCCACAACCCCGGGCTCGACGTCTCCCCGATGGAGATCGCCGGGCTGGTCAAGCAGGTGTCCGCGCTCTTCGACCGGGCCCTGGAGCCGGTCTACGAGGGCGCCCCGCTCACCGCGCCGGAGGCCGATCTGCTCATCCCGCTGCGCCATGCCACCGAGCCGTCCATCGCCCGCAGACTGGCCGACAACATGGGGCTGTCGCGCGCCGGGGTGAGCAAGACCCTGGCCAAGCTGGAGAAGCGCGGCCACATCGAGCGCACCCCCAACCCGGCCGACCGGCGGGCCGCGCTGGTGACGATCACGGAGTCGGGGAAGCGGGCCATCGACGCGATCTTCCCGCGCCAGCTCACCGCAGAGGCACAGCTGCTGGCCGGACTCGGCGAGGACCGGACCGCCGTGGTCGACGCCCTCGCCCGGCTCGTCGCGGTGATGGAGGCCGGACTGACCGAGGGCCAGGGGCGGAGCCTCGGCCTGGGCCTCACCAACCTCCGTTCGCCCCAAGCCCCTTGACCGCGCCGGGTGGGCCGGAGGGGCCCGCGCACGCTCCGTTGTCAGACCCGTGTGGTGGACTTCACTCATGGTGACGACAACATCAGCGACCGGACCGGCCGGTGACGGCGTGACAGCCGTGACGGCGGCGGGGGGCTCGCAGCCCGGCGCGGACGACGGCCACACCGACCGGACCCGGAGCCCGGTCCACTGGGCCCCGTTCAGGTCGACCGAGCGGGCCGCCGTCGCGGCCGTCGATCTGCTGCGGCGTCTCGCGGCGGACGGGGGCGACGGTCCGCCACCGCTGCCGCGCGATCCCCGGACCGTGCGGTTCCTCGGAGCCACGCACCGCGAGCACCTGCCGAGGGCCACCGGGTGCCCCGACTGGCTCATGGAGGCATGGGCGGCGTGCGGATTCCCCGAGCGGGACCCGCGCGGTCCGCGCCCGGTTCCCCTGCCCGGCCGGGCGGAGGTCCTGGAGGAGCTGCGGACGGAGACGGACCGGACCTGCCGCGAGGTGCGCGGACACCGCAAGACCGATTCCCTCGCCACCTGGCTCTCCCCCTTCTATCTGGGCGGCGTCGTGACGGTGGCGGACATCCTGGACGTGCTGCCCGTGCGGCTGACGATGACGGTCCGGGTGAAGTGGAAGCTGAACCCCCTGCGGCACGCCGTCGAGCGCGAGTTGCGGAGCCTGCTCGCCCGAGCGCTGGGCACCGACCGGGACGCCTGGCTCCGGCTCCTGACCGCCGTCGAGCTGACCGGCCGCACCGACTCCGACCGGCCGGACATCACCTGGCCCCACCTGCTCGAACTGGCCGCGACCACCGCCCCCGACCCCGGGCTGCTGCGGCCCACCATGGACCTGGAGGCGCGGCGCGCCTCCGCGCGCCGGGGCCGGGGCCCGTCGCCGGAGGACGCGCTGTTCGGCGCGACCTGGTGGTGGCCGACGGGCGAGGTGCTGCGCCGGGCGGACAGCGCCGTGCTGGGGACCGTCGTGCCGGCGCTGCCCGAGCACACCGGCGTGCGGCTCGCGCGGTACGTGGTCGCCCTGCGCCACGGCACTCCCCCGGCCGTCCTGGAGCATCTGCTCGCCACGGACGACCGCGAGGCGCTGCTCGTGCTGGCCGGCGGGGTGGACCTGGACAACCGGACGGCCGGCCCGCTGCTGACCCGGGAGGACCCGGACATCCACATGAAGGTGGTGGGCGCCTGGGCCCGGGTCACCCCGGACCAGCGGCGCGCGGCGTTCACCGACCCGGCCGTGGACCTCGCTCCCCGCGCGGCGCGCATCACCTCCCTCGTCCACGCGGAGATACTCCTGGCCCGGGAACCGGAGCTGGTCGAGGCGGCGTTCGCCGGACCGAACGTGAAGAAGTTCAAGATCCAGGAGCATCTGACGGGCGCGCTCTCGCTGCTGCGCGCGGGCGGCCCGGCCCGGCTGACCGCGTTCCTGGCCACCGGCCTGATCTCCCCCGCCGTCACCCGTATCTGCGCCAAGGCGCTGACCGCCCCGGATCCGCTCGCCGCCCTGCGCACCCGCGCGGCGCGGGAGTTCACCCCACCGAAGCTGGCCGCCCGGCTGCGGAGGGTGAGCCGCTCCTGGGGCCCCTCCGACTCCGCGCAGCTGATGCTCCTCTTCGACGACTGGGGCATCGACTGGGCGTATCTGGAGGCGGAACACCTCCGCGAGCCCTTCGAGCACTGGCCTCGGATCGTCAACCGCGCGTCGACCCCGCCGGAGGTCCTGGCCCGGCACACCGGGGCGGCCGCGCAGGACCGTCATCGGCCCCTGTGCCACCGGGAGATGCCCGAGGTGGCACGTGGCTTCCTGCGCGACGGCATCAGCTGGTCCAGTACGCCCGACGGGGCGATCGACCATGTGGACCGCATGCTGACGGCCGGCACGGTCACCGCCGACGACCTGATCACCGTCGCCGGGAAGAGCCCCTGCGTCCTGCGGTACCTCGGCGACGCGCGCCACCGCCCGGACGCGCCCGCCGGGGTGGCCGAGGCGGTGGCGAAGGTCGCGGATCTGGTGCGTACGCATCTCCCGGTCACCGACGAGGCCGCCTGGCAGCGGCTCTACGACCGGCTCGCCGCCCAGGAGCCGCATCCCCTCCAGGAGGGCACCGTCAAGGCGCTGCTGACGGCCGGTCCCGACGACGGGGAGCCGGGGGCGACAGCCGGCTGAGGGCCGGACACCCGGCCCGGCCCGCCCCGGATCCCGATCCGCCGGGCCGGCCGCGGACGCCGCGCCCCTCACCCGTTCGGACGGGTCCGGTCGCCGTCGTCCGTGCCCCGTTCGACGATCGGGATCCGGTCGATCGAGGGGAGAGGTCCGGGCATGGACCCACAGGACGGTTACGAGAGGCAGTCGCGGCAGGGACCTCAGGGCGAGGACGCCTGGCAGGCGTGGCAGGAGCCGCAGGACGGGGCCGCCCGGCAACGGCGGACCGGGTTCGTCCCGCCGCAGTCCCGGCCCCGGACCCCGGGGCCCCGGCTCGACGCGGCGCGGCTGTGGGCGGGCGGTGCCGTGACGGCCCTGGTGGCCGCGCTCACCGCCGTCGTCGGCCTGCTGCTGATCCGGGGCGTGCTGGGCATCGCGGTCTTCGCGCCGGAGGGGGACGGGGCGATGGGGGACGCGTCGACCGGGGTGCTGGCCGTGGGCGCGGCCTTCTCCGCGCTGCTGGCCACGGGCGTGCTGCATCTGCTGATCCTGGCGACCCCCCGGCCGGGCACCTTCTTCGGGTGGCTGGTCGCGCTGGCCACCGCCGTCATGGTGCTGCTGCCCTTCACCACGTCCGCGCCGCCGGCCGCCCGGATCGGTTCGGCGGCGCTGTACCTCGTCATCGGGATCGCGATCGGGTCGCTGCTGTCGGCGGCGGGGCGCGGCGCGGTGCGCAGGGAGTGCTGAGCGGCGGTCCCGGTCAGCCCTCCTCGGTGAGCTGTTCGTCGAGTTCGTCGAAGAGCAGCTCACCGTGGTCGATCTGGCCGGTGCGGTAGGCGGAGCGGGCGACCAGATGGGCGGCGACCGGTCCGGTCATCAGCTGGAAGAAGCCGATCAGCCCCAGCGTGGCGAGGTCCATCCCGCTGCGCAGCCGCAGCGCGACGCCCGCCAGGACGAGGAGCATGCCCAGGGACTGCGGTTTGGTCGCGGCGTGGCTGCGGGAGAGCACGTCCGGCAGCCGCAGCATGCCGACCACGCCCAGCAGGCAGATGGCGGCGCCGATCAGGACCAGGACCGCGCCCGCCGTGTCGACGATCTGGAGCCAGAGACTCATGGTGTGTCCTCGCCGGCCGGCCGCCGGGGGTCCGGGCGGCGGGGCGGCCGGTCGCGCACCGCGATGAACCGTGCGATGCCGACCGAGCCGGTGAAGCCGAGGAAGGCCAGCACCAGCATGATCGGGAAGTAGAACGGGTCGCGGGCGAAGGCGGACTTGGCGCCGAGCCCGGCGATGATCAGGGCCGCGCAGACGTCCAGCGAGATCGCCCGGTCGAGCATCGAGGGGCCGCGCCAGATGCGGGTGAGGAGCCCCGCCCCGGCGAGGACGACGAGGACGACGGCCGCGGTCAGCAGGGCCCGGTCGACGGTCTCCGGCACGCTCATGCGGTGTCCTCCGGGTCTTCCGGCCGGTGGCCGGAGTGCGGTGCGGTCGGGGGCGGGGCGGCGACGCGTTCGATCTCGTCGCGGGTGCCGAAGGCGCGGACGGTCAGCTCCTCCAGGCGCCACACCGAGCGCCGGGCACGGTCCAGTTCGGCGGGCCGGTCGGCGTCGAGGACGTGGAGGAAGAGGGTGGCGGTGGCGCGGCGGACCTCGACGACCGAGCCGCCCGGCACGTTCGAGACGGCGACCGCGGTGGCGGTGAGCATCAGATCGGAGCGGCAGCGCAGGGGGACGGCCATGACGGCGGCCCGGTGCGGGTGGTCCACGAAGATCTGCCGGGTGACCTTCACGCCCGAGGTGTACATGTCGTACAGCAGATAGACGACCAGCCGCACGATGCCCCAGGGGTGCAGCCGCAGTCCGAGGTCGACCTGCGGCAGCGGGAAGGCCAGGCAGACGACGACGGCGACGACGGCGCCGGTCAGCAGGTTGGCCCAGTTCAGGCTGGACCAGAGCAGCACCCAGATGACGGTGAGCCAGGCGATCAGGGGCAGATCGAGCACCCGGGGCCGGCGGCGGCCGATGTCGAGGCTGAAGGGCGGCAGCGCGCGGTTGCGGAAGGAGAACGTGATCAGTCTTCTCACCGGCCGAGCACCGCCTCGATGTAGGGGGCGCGGGCGAGGAGTTCGGCGGCGGCGCGGTCGGTGTACGAGGTGAGCGGTCCGGCGAGCACGGTGAAGGCCAGGCCGAGCGCCACGGTCGCGGCGGTGGCCCAGGTCATCGGGCGGGGCAGCCGGGTCGTGGTGGTGACGGCGTGGCCGTGCAGGGTGGCGGCGACGGCCCGTCCGGCCGGTTCGTGGCGGTGGCGTACGCCTTCGTCGCCGGTGCCGGGCATCCGGTCGGGGCCCTCGTCGGTGTCGTCGTCGCTGTCGTCGTCGGACTCCAGGACGGTGCCGTCCGCGGCCTGGCCGGGCGGCGCGGCCCGCCAGAACGCCAGGTTCCAGACCTTGGCCATCACGTACAGCGTGAGCAGGCTGGTCACGGCCGATCCGGCCACCAGGGTCCAGGCCCAGAACCCTCCGGCGTCGACGCCCGCCCGCATCAGGCCGAGCTTGCCGATGAAGCCGGAGAGCGGCGGGATGCCCGCCAGGTTCATCGCGGGGACGAAGAACAGCACGGCGAGGGCCGGGGCGGCCCTGGCGAGGCCGCCGAGGCGGGTGAGTTCGGTGGTGCCGCCGCGCCGTTCGATCAGCCCGGCCACCAGGAACAGCGTGGTCTGGACGGTGATGTGGTGGACGACGTAGACGATGGCCCCGCCGTACGCCTCCCGGGTGGCGAGCCCGATGCCGAAGACCATGTAGCCGATGTGGCTGATGAGGGTGAAGGAGAGCACGCGTTTCAGGTCGGTCTGGGCGACCGCGCCGAGGATGCCGACGGTCATGGAGGCGAGCGCCGCGGCCATCAGGACGTCACCGAGGCGGTTGCCGGGGAAGAGCAGCGTCTCGGTGCGCAGCATGCAGTAGACGCCGACCTTGGTGAGGAGTCCGGCGAAGACCGCGGTGACGGGGGCCGGTGCGGTGGGGTACGAGTCGGGGAGCCAGGCGGCCAGCGGGAAGACGGCCGCCTTGATGGCGAAGACGGTCAGCAGCATCGCCTGGATGAGGGTCTGGACGCCCAGCGGCAGCACGGCGAGCCGGCCCGCCAGCTGGGCGAAGTTCGCGGTGCCGGTGGCCGCGTACGTCATGGCGATGGCGGTGAGGAAGAGCATCGACGAGAACAGCGAGATGATCACGTACGTGGAGCCGGCCCGGATCCGGGGGCCGGTGCCGCCGAGGGTGAGCAGGACGAAGCTGGCGACGAGCATGATCTCGAAGCCGACGTACAGGTTGACCAGGTCACCGGCGAGGAAGGTGCAGGAGACTCCGGCGACCAGGATCAGATAGGCGGGGTGGAAGACCGCCACCGGTGTCTCCTCGTCCCGGTCGGCCATGCCCTGGCCCAGGGAGTAGACGAGGACGCAGAGGGTGACGGCCGAGGAGACGGTCAGCATCAGCCCGGAGAGCCGGTCGGCGACCAGGGTGATGCCGAGCGGCGGTGCGAAGTCGCCCAGGTGCACGGAGAGCGGGCCGTCCCGGTCGGCGACGACCATCAGGGTGACGGAGAGACCGAGGACCGCGGTGAGCACCGCGACGCTGATCAGGCGCTGGATCTGTTTGAGCCGGGTGCCGAAGGCGAGGCTGAGGCCGGTGGCGCAGAGCGGCAGCAGCACGGGCAGCGGGACGAGTGCGTTCATCCGGTCTCTCCTCGGTTCGCGCCGCCGTGGTCCGGGGTTCCGTCGCCGGGGGGTGCGGTGTACTCCTCCGGGTCGGCGCCCAGCACGTCGTCCCACAGATCGCCGGTGGCGTCGCGGCCGCGGGCCTGGAGGGCGCGGTCGGCGCGGAGCCGGGCGCGCAGCCGGCGGCGCTCCTCGCGGTAGCGGCGGCGGTCCTCGGCGGAGGGGTCGGAGGCGGCGCGGTAGCGCTCGCGCAGTTCGTCGCGTTCGTCCAGCACCTCGGCGCGCAGGACGATGCGCCGGTCCTCCAGGTCGTCGTGGACCTCGTCGGTGCCGTTGAGCTGGTGGCTGCGGTAGGCCATGGCGAGGAGGAACGCGGTGGTGGCCAGGGTGATGACGATCGCGGTGAGGGCGATGGCCTGGGGCAGCGGGTCGGTGACCTTGCCGAGGTCGACTCCGTAGAGCAGGGGTTCGCGGCCGGCGGAGCCGCCGGCCGCGAGGACGAGGAGGTTGATGCCGTTGCCGGCGATCACCGCGCCCAGCAGGATCCGGGTGAGCGGCCGGGTGAGCATGAGGATGCCGCCGACCGCGCAGAGGACGGCGGCGGTGGCGAGCAGGGAGGCGCTGACGGTCACGGGGTGGCGCCTCCCGTCCCGGGTGCGGGCCGGGTGCGGGCCGCCTGTTCGGCCGCCGCCCGTTCGATCTGCCGGTCGATCTTGGCGCCCAGGGCCCGGACGATGTCCAGGACGACGCCGAGGACCAGCAGATAGACCCCGCAGTCGAAGATCACCGGGGTGCCGAAGTGGAAGTCGCCGATGAGCGGCAGGTGGCCGTGGTACGTCCAGGCGTGCAGGACCGTTCCGTCGGTGAGCCCGAGGAGCGCGACGCCGGTGGAGAGGAAGAGGCCGAGGCCGGTGAAGAGGCCGGGCTGGAGCGGGGCGGCCTCGGCGAGTTCGAAGCGGCCCCCGGCGAGGTAGCGGGTGATCAGGGCGACCCCGGCGACGAGTCCGCCGACGAATCCGCCGCCCGGCATGTTCTCGGCGCAGAACAGCAGGTAGACCGAGAGGACCAGGATGGGGTGGAACAGCAGCCGGGCCACCACCTCGAAGACGATGGAGCGGTGCTCGGGGGCGAGGGTGGACCCGGCCGCCAGCCAGCCGCGTTCGGGGGCGCCCTCGTCGCCGTGGGGGACGCCGGTCAGGGGCTCGCCCGACACCGACCAGGCGGTGCGCACGGGCCGTTCGGGCGGGGTGCCCGTGCCCTCGGCGCGGCGGTGCAGATAGATGAGGCTGGTCACGCCGATCGCGGCGGCGGCCAGGACGGCGGACTCCCCCATGGTGTCCCAGGCGCGCAGGTCCACGAGGATGGTGGCGACGACGTCCTTGAGTCCGTGGTGCGCGGTCTCCTCGACCATCGCGGCGCCCGCCGGATCGGCGGTGCGCCCGGCCGCGGCCACCCAGACCACCACGCTCAGCGTCGCGGCGGCGGCCAGCGCCACGGGGATGCGGACGGCCCGCCGCCAGGTGCTGACCGTCTCCTGGAAGTGCACCGGCATCCGCCGCAGCACCAGGACGAACACGATCATCGAGACGGTCTCCACACAGAACTGCGTGAGCGCCAGATCGGGCCCGCCCTGGACGACGAAGAGCAGCGCGGTCCCGTATCCGGTGAGTCCGGCGAGGACCACGGCCTTCATGCGGCGGCGCACGGTCAGGCAGAGCAGCGCGGCCGCGCAGGTGAGGACCGCGACGCCGCCCTGGAGGGAGGTGTCCCAGAGGCGCGGCGCGGCGGCGTGCCGCCAGGGGCGGTCGACGCCGAGGACGGTGAGCTGGGCGGCGAGCATCACCAGCAAGGTGGTGGCGAGGTAGACGGACAGGGAGCCGCGCTGGACGAAGCCGGTGGTCTGGAGGGAGAGCCGTTCCAGGCCCAGGAGCAGTTGGCCGAAGACGCTGTCGGCGGTGGGCCAGGCGATGCGCCGGGACAGCCGGGTGACGGGTCCGCGGGCGGCGAACAGGACGGCGCCGCCGGCCGTGGCGACGGCGGAGAGCAGCAGGGCGGTCCCCCAGCCGTGCCAGAGGGCGAGGTGGTACGGGTGGGCGGTGGGCGGGAAGGTGTCGGCGTAGGCGCTCAGCAGCCGGTCGGTCCAGCCGACGCCGGGGCCGAGGACGAGTCCGCAGCCGGCGAGGAGCGCGGGCGGGGCGAGGAAGGCCGCGCCGACGCGGTGGACGGGGGTGTCGGGGACGCCGGGCTTGCGCCAGAAGGCGCCCCAGACGAACCGGACGGTGTAGGCGACGGTCAGCATCGATCCGGCGACGGTGACGGCCAGCGCCCAGCGGTCGGCGGTGTCTCCGTTCAGCAGGGCGTCGAAGGCGGTCTCCTTGGCGGCGAAGCCGAGCAGCGGGGGCAGCGCGGCCATGGAGGCGGCGGCGGTGGTGCCCACGGCGCAGACGTACGGGAGCGCGCGTCCGACGCCGGAGAGGCGGCGCAGATCGCGGGTGCCGGCGGCGTGGTCGACGATGCCGGTGACGAGGAAGAGCGGTGCCTTGAACAGGGCGTGGCCGAGGATCATCACGGCGGCGGCCAGCGCGGCGTCGCGGTTGCCGACGCCCGCGAGGAGGGTGAGGAAGCCGAGCTGGCTGACGGTGCCGTAGGCGAGGACGAGTTTCAGATCGTGCAGGCGCAGGGCGCGCCAGCCGCCGAGCAGCATGGTGGCGCCGCCGAGGACGAGGACGACGGGCCGCCAGACGGGGACGTCGGCGAGGGCGGGGGCGAGCCGGGCGATCAGGTAGACGCCCGCCTTGACCATGGCCGCGGCGTGCAGATAGGCGCTGACGGGGGTGGGTGCGGCCATGGCGTTGGGGAGCCAGAGGCTGAAGGGCCAGACCGCCGATTTCGACAGGGCCCCGCACAGCACGAGGACCACGGCCGCGGTGAGGGCGGGGCCGTGGGCGGGCGGGTCGGCGAGGATCGCGGAGATGCGGTAGGTGCCCGCCTCGCGGCCGATGATCAGGAAGCCGACGAGCATGGCGAGGCCGCCGAGGGTGGTGACGGTGAGCGCCTGGAGGGCGGAGCGGCGGCTGTGGCGCTGGGTGCTGTCGTGGCCGATGAGCAGGTAGGAGAAGACCGTGGTCAGCTCCCAGAACACATAGAGCGTGATCAGGTCGTCGGCGAGGACGAGGGCGAGCATGGCCCCGGTGAAGGCCAGCAGGTTCCCGGCGAATCCGGCGAGCCCCGGTGCGGAGTCGCGGAAGTAGGACGCGCAGTAGAGCAGGACGAGGGTGCCGATGCCGGCCGCGAGCAGCACCATGAGTTCGGCGAGGGCGTCCAGGCGCAGCTGGACGGTGACGTCGTACGCGGGGATCCAGGCCCAGGACCAGGTGTCCGCGCCGCCGGAGGCCGCGGTGTCCCACTGGGTGAACGCCCAGCAGGTGGTGGCGGCCGGGGGCAGGGCGAGGACGAGGAAGGCGCGGGCGCCCAGCCGGCGCACCAGGGGGCGCGCGCAGGCGGCCAGGACGAAGTGGCAGACGACGAGCGCGGTCATGCGGCGGGCGCGGGGGCACGGTGGGGAACGAAGCGGGCGAGGGGCACTAAATACAGATATATCCCTGGGCGTGCTTCACCCGTACGGCGCGCCGCGCCCGTCGCGGCGCGCTGGGATCAGTTGTGCGCGCCGCAGGGTCCGCTGTGGTCGCAGTAGGGCGTGTTCCGGGTGCGTCCGCAGCCGCAGAGCATGACCCGGGTCTCCTCGCGGGGCCCGTCGGGGGTCTCCACCTCCAGATCGCCGCGCAGATGCAGCACCCCGTCGTCGTGGAGCGCGACACGGGTGGGCGCGTCCGGTGCCTCGGCGGGGCCGCCGTCGTCGCGGTGGTACTGGAGGGCGCCGCTCGGGCAGCGGTGGATGACCTCGGCGATGTCGTCGGCGGGGGTGCCGCCCGGCTGGATCCAGGGCTTGCGGCCGGTGTCGAACACGGCCGGCAGACCGCGTACGCACTCGGCGGCGTGCAGACAGCGGCGGACGTCGTACTCGACGGTGATGCCGTCTCCGTCGTACGACCTGACCGCGGGGCGCGGGGGCGGTTCGGCGGCCACCTGGAGCCTCCCTGGGGCGGGGCACGGGTCCGCGTACGGGCGGGGGACCGCTCCGTACGGATGCTTTCAGCCTCCCCCCGAACGGGAGCTTCCGCTACTCGGAGCCACCGCCGTACCGCCCATTTCCGGACAGCTCCCCATGGTGATGAACGACCTGTGAGCGACTGGTGTTGTCCATGTGAGCCCGCTTCCTTTCGATTTTCGCAGTGTGACTAATATCTATCTGTCGAAGTTCTCAACGGAATTGACCAGTCGTGAGGCTGGCACCATCGTCAAGGAGCATGCCCTGCGCACGCGCGCGTCACGGCGGAGCGGCTCGACCACAATGTCGCTGCGGACGGCCCTGCTCGTACTGGCCATCGTCCCCGGTGTCGCACTGGCCGCCCTCTGGGCCGTCACCAGTGGTCAGACTCTGCTCGACTTCCAGAAGCAGGCGGCCCAGGGGCAGTTGGCCCAGAAGGCCGGCCAGCCGTCCAACATCGTGTACTACAACCTGCAGGAGGAGCGCCGGCTCAGCGCCGAGGCTCTGGCCCGCCACGGAGGTACCACCGACGCGCTGCGCAAGCAGCGCAAGCTGACCGACGAAGCGATCGACACCTTCCAGTCGCTTTCGGACATCGCCACCGACGACGCCCCCACCGAGGTGCGCGAGGCCGTCGTCGCCGCCCGTTCGGCGATCACCCAACTTCCCGCCCAGCGCACCCTCGTCGACGAGGGCGGCGACGGCCAGCAGAAGGTCGTGTACCGCTACTACACGGACCTGATCGCCGTCGACCTGAAGCTCTTCACCGCGCTCAGCCACGTGGACAACGGCAAGATCACCACGCTGTCCCAGCCGCTGGTCGACGTGTTCTGGGCCAAGGAGATGGTCTCGCGCTCGGACGCCCTGCTGGCCCGCGGCTGGGCCAAGGGCAAGCTGAGCACGGCCGACCTCCAGCAGGTCCGCCAGGCGGTGTCCGGCCAGTCCTTCCAGTTCAACACCAAGGTCGCCCCCTACCTCTCGGCCGACGAGAAGGCCATGTGGGAGGAGATCTCCGCCAGTTCGGCCTGGAAGACCAAGACCGACGTGGAGAACCAGGTCCTGCGGCCCGCCGACCCGGACGGCTCCGGCTTCGTCACGCTCGGCGTGAAGGAGTCGACCTGGCGCGGCGCGATGGACACGCTCACGCCCCAGTTGGTGAAGCTCATGGAGCACCGCACCGATCTGGTGGTCGCCAACGGCAAGGACAGCGTCATCTCGCTGCTGATCCGCGTGGTCCTCACCACGGTCGTCGGTCTGCTCGCGGTCATCGCGGTCATCTGGTTCACCTGGCGTCTCACCCGTAACCTGCGCCGCCGGATCAGCGGTCTCCAGGAACGCGCCGAGGAGCTGGAGAAGGCCCTGCCCGACGTCGTCGAGCGGCTCGCCAAGGGCGAGCGTATCGACATCGACGACGAGGCCCGCGCCATCGGCGGGGACGGGGAGGCCGCCAAGGGCGACGAGCTGGCCCAGCTGGGCAACGCGCTCGACCTGGCCCGCACCAGTGCCCTCCAGGCGGCCGTCAAACAGGCCGACCAGCACCGCGGCTTCGAACGGCTGCTCCAGCGCATCGCGCGCCGCACCCAGCAGCTGATCGGCCAGCAGCTGAAGAAGCTGGACGAGCTGGAGCGCAAGCACGAGGACCCCGAGGTGCTGGACGGCCTCTTCGACCTCGACCACCTCACCGCCCGACTGCGGCGCTACGAGGAGAACCTGGTGATCCTCGCCGGCGGCTCCCCGCACCGGCGCTGGCGCAAGCCCGTCCCGCTGCTGGACGTCATGCGCTCCGCCCAGGGCGAGGTGCAGGACTACCAGCGCGTGGTGCTCGACCTGGACGGCGCCCCCTGGCTCGCGGAGCGGGCCGTCGGCCCGGTCTCGCACGTGCTCGCCGAACTCATCGAGAACGCCCTCACCTTCTCCAAGCCGCCCAGCCCCGTCGAGGTCAGGGCCGCCCGGGTGAGCCGGGGCCTGGCCATCGAGGTCGAGGACCGCGGTCTGGGCATGGAGGAGGAGCAGCTCGCCGCGGCCAACCAGCTGATGAGCGTGCCGCCCCGGATGGACGTGCTGGCGCACTCCGACGACATCCGCCTCGGTCTGCACGTGATCGCGCGCCTCGCCGACCAGCACGGTCTGCGGGTGGAGTTCCGGCACTCGGCCTTCGGCGGCACCCGCGTCGTCGTCCTCGTCCCGGACGCGCTCACCGTCCCGGGCCCGCACGGCGGTCCGGCCCCCGTGCCCTCGCCCGAGCCGGCCGCCGCCCCCGCGGCGCCCGCGCCCCCGGCGGTGCCCGCCCAGACGGCCGACTCCGACGCGCTGCCCAGCCGCGGCCGCGGCCAGGCGCTCGCCGATGTCACGGCCCTGCACGCCTCGGGCGCCCCGTTCACCACCGGCGGCACGCCGTACACGGTGGCGGAGGAGCCGTTCCCCGCCCGCGAGGAGCGGCCGTCACCGCCGGCCGAGCCCTTCGGCGAGCCGGAGCACCCGTACGCCCCGTACCCCGGCTCCGTGCCGGACGGCGCGTACAGCCATGTCGCGCCCGCGTCGCCGTACCGGGGCGCGGACCAGAACGCGTACGTCGCCGCACCGGACAGCGCCTTCGGCGGTGGCCGTCAGGACACGTACGAGGAGGGCGAACAGCCCTATATGAAGGCCGAGGGCCAGTACCCGGTGCCGCACCAGCAGCCGTACGCGACGCCCGAGGAGCCGTACATGCCTGCGCAGCAGCCCTACCCCGGCGCCTACGGGGGGAACGTCCCCGCCCCCGCGGGCTTCCCGGTGCCCGGTCCCCGGCAGCCGGAACCGGCCGCCGCCCCGCCCGGACGGCTCCCGGTCTCCGAGCCCGACCACCCGGCTCCCCCGCCGGCGGGCACCACCGGCCACGGCGGCGGGCCCGAACGGCCCGCGCTGCCCTCCGGCCCCGCGACGGAACCCCCGTTGCCGCGCCGGGTGCGCCAGGCCAGCCTCGCGGACGAACTGCGGATCAACCCCGCGGCCGCTTCCACCGGGTCCGTGCCGGCCGCTCCCTCCGACAGCCCCGCGCCCAGCCCGGCCCCCCGCCGCGCCGGAGCCGCCATCGGAGCCTTCCAGCGTCGGTCCCGCGCCGCCCGCGCGACCGAGGAGCCGCCGAAGCAGCCCGAACCCCCCGCCCCCCTCCCCACGAGAGAAGAACGGTCATGACACGCACAACCGCCACGCACCAGGACCTCGACTGGCTCCTCGACGGTCTGGTGGACTCGGTGGCCGAGACCCTGAACGCCGTCCTGCTGTCCGACGACGGCCTGGTCGTCAGCCACTCGCGCACCATCGAACGGTCCGACGCCGAGCGACTGGCGGCCATCTGCACCGGACAGCAGAGTCTGGCCCGCGGTGTGGGCCAGCTCTTCAACGGCGGCGCCGTGCACCAGGTGATCGTCGAGCTGTCCGAGCTGTGGCTCTTCATCATCTCGGCCGGCCAGGGCACCCATCTGGCCGTCGTCGCCTCCCAGGAGGTGGACGCCGAGATCATGTCGCTCGCCATGCACAACCTCGTCCAGCAGGTCGGCCAGAAGCTCAGCACCCCGGTGCGCAACGAGTTCGACGCCTTCGGCGGTGGGGACGGGCCGCGCGTGTGACCCCGCACTGGGAGGACGACGAGCTGCACCACGACGACGGTGAGGACGGGGCGGGCACCATGGTGCGCCCGTACACCATCACCCGGGGCCGGACCGCGCCCGAGCGGGACGACTTCAGCCTCATCACGGTACTGACGACCGCGGACACCCCGCGGGACGACCGCGGCGCGCCGGTCCATCCGGGCAGGCTCCAGCCGGAGCACCGGATGATCCTGGACCGCTGCCGTCGGCCCGCGGCGGTCGCCGAGGTCGCCGCGGATCTCAACCTCCCGGTCTCGGTGACCAAGATCCTGCTGGCGGACCTGGTCGCCCAGGGCCTGCTGTTCGCCCGCGCCCCGATCACGGTGGCACGGGCGGCCGGCGGTGCCGACATGGCCATGCTGGCCACTGTTCGCGAAGGACTCCGGAGACTCTGAGCCAAGATGACCATCAGTCAGGCGGCCCCCGCCGCCGTAAAAATCCTGATCGCCGGCGGCTTCGGCGTCGGCAAGACCACCCTCGTGGGCGCCGTCAGCGAGGTCGCGCCGCTGCGGACCGAGGAGTTCCTCACCAAGGCGAGCATCGGCGTCGACGACCTGGCCGGGATCGGGCAGAAGGACACCACGACCGTGGCCCTGGACTTCGGCCGGATCACGGTCAGTCCCGAGCTGGTCGTCTACCTGTTCGGCACCCCGGGCCAGGAACGCTTCTGGTTCATGTGGAACGACCTGGTCAACGGCGCCCTGGGCGGCGTGGTGATCGCCGACACCCGGCGGCTGGAGACCAGTTTCGCGTCGATCGACTTCTTCGAGAGCCGGGACATCCCGTTCGTCGTCGCGATCAACTGCTTCCACGGCCACAACACCCGTACCCCCGAGGAGATCAGGGCCGCTCTCGACCTCGACCCGCATGTCCCGATGCTCGTCGGCGACGTGCGGGAACGGCATTTCGGCCGCGATGTGCTGCTGGCCCTGGTGGACCACCTGATGAGCCTGCCGGTGGCGGGCTGACGGGCCCCCGCCCTTCCCTTTCCCCTTTCCCCGTTCTGGAGAGATCCGATATGGCAACACCCCTGCGCGTCCTGATCCACGGCGGCGGCATCGGCGGCCTCACGCTGGCCACCGCCCTGGGCAGGCGCGGCCACACCGTCGAGGTCGTGGAACTCCGCGAGGAGCTCGACGCCCTGGGCGTCGGCATCATCCAGCCGTCCAACGCCCTCCACGTCATGCGGGAGATCGGCGTCCTCGACGCGTGCCTGGAGGCGGGCTTCGAGTGGGAGGTCCTCACCATCGCGGACCCGGCCGGCAACACCCTGGCCGCGATACCGCAGCCGCGCATGGGCGACGCCCCGTCCAACAACGGCATCCCGCGCCCGGCCCTGGCCCAGGTGCTCGGCGCCGCGGCCACCGCGGCCGGCGCGAAGATCCGCTTCGGCGCGACGGTCACCGACCTCACGGACGACGGCGAGGGCGTGGACGTCACGCTGTCCGACGGCTCGTCCGGCCGCTGGGACCTGGTCGTCGGCTTCGACGGCATCGGCTCGCCGCTGCGCACCCGGCTGTACGGCGACCGCTACGCCCCGCAGTACACCGGCTTCGCCAACTGGCGGGTCACCGTGCCCCGTCAGGAGGAGGTCCGGGGTGTCGTGATGGGCACGGCGGGCCAGGCCGCGAAGGCGCTGCTGACGCCGATCACGGACGAGCTGATGTACCTGGGCACGGTGTTCGCCGAGGCCGAGGACTTCCGGCCGGACCCGGAGCGGGCGCACGAGCAGCTCAAGGAGCGGCTGCCGATGTTCACCGGCCCGGTCGCCGAGGCGCTGGACCAGGTCACCGGACCGGAGGGGGTCGTCTACTCGCGGATCTCCCAGGTGACCGTCGAGGAGCCCTGGCACGTCGGCCGGGTGGTGCTGGCCGGTGACGCCGCGCACGCCTCCACCCCGCACATCGCGCAGGGTGCGGCGATGGCCGTCGAGGACGCGCTGGTGCTCGCCGAGTCGCTGGACGCCGAGCAGGACGTCGCCGCCGCGCTGGACATGTGGGAGGCCCGCCGCCGCCCGCGCGCCATGTGGGTGCAGGCCATGTCGCGCGCGGTCCTCAAGCAGGAGACGGGCGGAGAGACCACGCCCGAGGAGGACGAGCTGCTGAAGATCGGCATCCCGGGCGCGGCCCACGTGCTGGTGCAGCCGTACTGACCCGTTCGCGAGCGGGCCGTCCGGCACTGCCGGGCGGCCCGTCCGTCGTTTCCGGGCCCCTGGAGCCTGCCTCGCGGGTTCCGTCGATCGGCCCGACGGACAGGCGCTACGGCACGGCCGCCATGCCGTCGATCTCGACCAGGGCCTGTTCGTCCCAGAGGCGCACCACCCCGATGACGGCCATCGCGGGGTAGTCGCGGCCGGCCAGGCGCCGCCAGATGCGGCCCAGTTCGGGGGCGTGCGCGCGGTAGCCGGGGACGTCGGTGGTGTAGACCGTGACCCGGGCCAGGTCGGCCGGGGAGCCGCCGGCCGCGCGGAGGGCGGTCAGCAGATTGGTGAGGGCGGTGGTGAACTGCTCGGGCAGGGTGCCGGGGACCAGCTCGCCCCGGGCGTCGAGGGCGGTCTGCCCGGCGAGCAGGACGAGCCGGCCGCCCGTGACGGTGACGGCGTGCGAGAAGCCGGCGGGCGGGGCGAGTTCGGCGGGGTTGATCCGGTGGATCTGGCTCATGCGGAGGGCTCCCGGTCGGCGTACAGCTCCTTGGCGATGACGGTGCGCTGGACCTCGCTGGCCCCTTCGTAGATCCGGGGCGCGCGGACCTCGCGGTAGAGGTGTTCGAGGAGGTGGCCCCGGCGCAGGGCGCGGGCTCCGTGCAGCTGGACGGCGTGGTCCACGACGTACTGCGCGGTCTCGGTGGCGAACAGCTTCGCCATCGCGGCCCGCCCGGGCACGCCCGGCTCCCCCGCGTCGTACGCGGCGGCGGCCGCGTACACCAGGAGCCGGGCGGCCTCGGTGCGGGTGGCCATCTCGGCGACCCGGTGCCCGACGGACTGGAGGTCCTTGAGGGGGCCGCCGAAGGCCGTCCGGGAGGCGGTGTGCTCCAGGGTGGCGTCCAGGGCGGCACGGGCCATGCCGACGGCGAAGGCTCCGACGCTGGGGCGGAAGAGGTTGAGGGTGTTCATGGCGACCCGGAAGCCCCGGTCCGGTGCGCCGAGGACGTCGTCGGGGGTGACCGGGACGGCGTCGAAGGCGAGGGCGCCGATGGGGTGCGGGGAGAGCATGTCCAGCGCGGTGCCGGTGAGGCCGGGCCGGTCGGCGGGGACGAGGAAGGCGGTCACGCCCCGGGCTCCGGCACCCCGGGTGGTGCGGGCGAAGACCGTGTAGAAGTCGGCCTCCGGCGCGTTGGAGATCCAGCACTTCTCGCCGGTCAGCCGCCAGCCGCCGCCGGGGGCGGGCGCGGCGTCCAGGGCGAGGGCCGCCGCGTCGGAGCCCGCGCCGGGCTCGCTGAGCGCGAAGGCGGCGACGGTCCGGCCGGCGCGGACCCCGGGGAGCCAGCGCGACCGCTGCTCCGGGGTGCCCGACTGCACCACGGGGAAGGTGCCCAGGCCCTGGAGGGCCAGGGCCGTCTCGGCCTCCGTGCAGCCGCGGGCGAGCGATTCGCGCAGCAGACAGAGGTCGAGGGCCCCGGAGGTGAACATCCGGTCGAGCAGGCCCAGCTCGCCGAGCGCCGCGACGAGCGGACGGTTGACGTGGCCCGGCTCGCCCCGGTCGGCGATCGGGCGCAGCCGCTCCCCGGCCAGTGTGCGCAGTTCCTCGCAGCGGGCGGTCTGTGCCGGATCGAGCGAGAATGCCGTCATACGGCGCCTCTCCTGTCGCATCCCTTCGAAGGCCGCGTCCGGTCCCCGTGGCGGTGCCGTGCGGCCCCCGGGTCCGCTCCTTTTATCGCGGACCGTTGACTACCGTCACCCAAACGATACGCTCCAAGGGCGACAAGGGGGCGATCCTTCATGGACCCGAAGACCTCAGCGCACGTGGACACCTTCGCCGCGGACCATCTGCCGCCCGCCGACGAGTGGCCGGACCTGCTCTTCGACCTGCCCGGACTGGACTACCCGGACCGGCTCAACTGCGCCGCCGAACTCCTGGACCGCACCGTCGAACGCTTCGGCACCGACCGGCCCGCCTTCCGTACGCCGGACGGCACGGTCATGACGTACGGGGAGCTGCGGGACCTCGTCGACCGGATCGCCCGGGTGCTGACCGAGGACCTGGGGATGGTGCCCGGCAACCGGGTGCTGCTGCGCGGCCCGACGACGCCGACGCTGGCCGCCTGCTGGCTGGCGGTGCTCAGGGCCGGCGGCGTCGCCGTCACCGTTCTGGCGCAGCAGCGCGCCGCCGAACTGGCCACGATCGCCTCGATCGCCCGGATCGGCCACGCACTGTGCGACGCCCGTGCGCTCGACGATCTGGTGCGGGCGGACGTCCCGGGACTGCGGATCACCGCGTACGGGGGCGAGGGAGCGGACGATCTGCTGCGGCTGGCCGAGCACCGGCCCGGCCCCTTCCGCCCGGCGGACACGGCGGCCGACGACGTGGCGCTGATCGCGTTCACCTCGGGGACGACCGGCCGGCCCAAGGGGTGCATGCATCTGCACCGCGATGTGCTGGCCGTCGCGGACACCTTCTCGCGGCACGTCCTGCGGCCGGAGCCCGACGACGTCTTCGCGGGCAGTCCGCCGCTCGGTTTCACCTTCGGGCTCGGCGGTCTGGTGCTCTTCCCGCTGCGGGCCGGCGCCTCGGCGCTGCTGCTGGAGCAGGCCGGTCCCAAGCAGCTGCTGCCCGCCCTGGCCGCGCACCGGGTCTCGGTGCTGTTCACCGCGCCGACCGCGTACCGGGTGATGCTGGACCACCTCGACGGGCAGGACCTGTCGGCGCTGCGCCGCTGTGTGTCGGCGGGCGAGAACCTGCCGGTCGCGACCTGGCACGCCTGGCACGAGCGGACCGGTCTGCGGATCATCAACGGCATCGGCGCCACCGAGCTGCTGCACATCTTCGTCTCGGCCGCCGACGACGCGATCCGCCCCGGCACCACCGGGCTCCCGGTGCCCGGCTGGCAGGCCAGGGTGGTGGACGAGGACGGGGCCGAGGTGCCGGACGGGCAGCCGGGGCTGCTCGCCGTGCGCGGCCCGGTCGGCTGCCGCTATCTCGCCGACCCCCGGCAGCGGGAGTACGTCCAGCGCGGCTGGAACCTGACCGGGGACACCTATGTGCGCGACGCGGACGGCTACTTCCGCTATGTGGCCCGCGCCGACGACATGATCATCTCCTCCGGGTACAACATCGCCGGCCCCGAGGTCGAGGACGCGCTGCTGCGCCATCCCGAGGTGGCGGAGGCCGCCGTGGTGGGCCGCCCCGACGAGCTGCGCGGCGCCGTCGTCGTCGCCTACGTCGTGCGCCGGGAGGGCTCCGCGCTCACCGAGGACGCGCTGCGCGCCTTCATGCGCGCGGAGCTGGCCCCGCACAAATGCCCCCGGCTGCTGACGTTCCTGCCGGAGCTGCCCCGTACCGCCACCGGGAAGCTCCAGCGGTTCCGGCTCCGCGAGGGCGAAGCCGGTGCGGGATCCGGCCCGCCCGGACGAGAATGATCGGATGATCGAACCGCACACGCCCCGCTCGCTGATCGTCACCCTCTACGGGGCGTACGGCCGCTCCCCGGGCAACGCCCCGCTGGCCGTGGCGGAACTGGTCCGGCTGCTGGGCGCCGTCGGGGTCGATCCACCGGCCGTGCGGTCCGCCGTCTCGCGGCTGAAGCGGCGCGGACTGCTGGTGGCGGCCCGTACGGAGGCCGGCGCGGCCGGGTACGCACTGTCGGACGACGCCCGGCAGCTGCTGGACGACGGGGACCGGCGGATCTACCGGCATCCCGATCCGCGCGTCGGGGACGGCTGGGTCCTCGCCGTGTTCTCGGTCCCCGAGTCCGAACGCCACAAGCGCCATCTGCTCCGCTCCCGGCTGGCCCGGCTCGGCTTCGGCACGGCCGCGCCGGGGGTGTGGATCGCCCCGGCGGGGCTGTACGAGGAGACCCGGCACAGCCTGGAGCGGCTGGAACTCGCGCCCTACGTCGAGCTGTTCCGGGGCACGCACCTGGGGTTCGCGGCCACCGAGGAGTCCGTGGCCCGCTGGTGGGACCTGGACGCGCTGGACGCGCTCCACGCCGCGTTCCTGGCCCGGCACGAACCGGTGCTGCGCGACTGGGAGGGGCGCCCGGACCACGCGCCCGAACCGCGCGCGGCCTACCGGGACTATCTGCTGGCGCTGGACTCCTGGCGGCGGGTGCCGTACGCGGATCCGGGGCTTCCGGCGGAGCTGCTGCCCCGGGGGTGGCGGGGCGGCCGGTCGGCGGAGGTCTTCGGCCTGCTCCACGAGCGGCTGCGGGACGCGGGGGCGGCGTTCGTCCACGGCTGAGAGCGGGGGCACGGCCGTGTCGGTCCGCGGATAATCCCGTGCCCCGGCGGCTGCCCCGGCGGCAGAATGCCGAGGCATGACCTGGACCTTCACGCACGACGTCGACGCCTTCCTGACCGCCGCGGGGCCCGCCCTGGCCGCCCGCCCCGCCGAGAACACGGTCGTGCTGACCGTCACCGACGCCCTGCGCCGCCACGGCCCCCGGGCCTTCGGCGACCGGGATCCGGTGCTGGGCTGGTGGAGCGGCCCGGACGGCGAGGTGACGGGCACACTCCTCCACACCCCGCCCTATCCCGCCTCGCTGAACGGGCTGCTGCCCCCGGAGGCCGTCGGGCCGCTGATGGACGCCCACCCGCTCACCCATGTCAACGCGGACCGGGAGACGGCCCTGGCGGTGGCCGCGCACTGGCCGGGCCACCGGATCGAGGAGGAGCAGCGCCTGTACCGGCTGGGCGAGTTGGTGCCGCCCTCGCCCCCGCCTGCGGGACGGGCCAGGCTCGCCACCCCGGCCGACCGGGAGCTGCTGGTCGAGTGGTTCGGGGCGTTCGCCGCCGACATCGGCAGCCCGGACAGCCGGGCCGACCGCCATGCCCGGCGGGTGGACGAGCGGACGGCGGAGGGGCGGCTGACGCTCTGGGAGCACGAGGACACTCCCGTCTCGATGGCGGGGATCACGCCCCGGATCGCGGGGAGCGCCCGCATCGCGCCCGTCTACACCCCGCCGGAGCACCGCGGCCGGGGCTACGCGGCGGCGGTGACCGCCGAGGCCAGCCGCGCGGCGCTGGCGGCCGGCACGGAGGAGCTGCTGCTCTTCACCGATCTGGCGAATCCGACGAGCAACGGCGTGTACACCCGCATCGGCTACCGCCCGGTCGGTGACCGCCTGGTGGTCGAGGCCCGGCCCAGCGATGACTGAGCCGCCCGAACGGCCCGAGCCTCTCTGGCTGGTCGCGGCGAACGTGGTGCGGTGGCGGCGGTACGGGGAGCTGGGACAGGAGTTCCGGCCGGGCACGAAGGCGTTCCGGGGCGGGGCGAAGGTCTATGTCGTGGACACCTACGCGGGGATGGGCAGCGAGCAGCTGACCGTGGTGGGGCACGGCCGGCACAACGGACGGTGGATCACCATCGACACGGGCACCCGCCATCTGCACACCTTCCGGGCGCGGCTGGTGTACTCCCCCGCCGTGATCCGGCGCTGCGCGGGCACACCCGCGCGCACCCGTGAGGAGGCGGCGGAGCTGGCGGAGCGTCTGGAGCGGATCGCCCGGCTGGGCCGGGACACGCACCACGGGGCGCCGCACCCGGATCCGTGCCTCTGCCACTCCTGCGAGGGGCTCAGCCCAGGGTGAGCCGGGGCTTGGGCGCGTCGGTGCGGCCGGTGGGCGGGGTGCGGCTGCCCGCCCGGTACGGCGCGGGCCAGGGCGCGCCCGGCCCGGTGTAGCCCTGTTCGGCCGCCGCGTGGAGCGTCCAGTGCGGGTCGTAGAGATGGGGGCGGGCGAGGGCGCAGAGGTCGGCGCGTCCGGCCAGCAGCAGGGAGTTGACGTCGTCCCAGGAGGAGATCGCCCCGACGGCGATCACGGGCACGCAGAGGGTGTTGCGGATCCGGTCGGCGTACGGGGTCTGGTAGGAGCGCCCGTACTCGGGCCGTTCGTGGGGCACGACCTGGCCGGTGGAGACGTCGATGGCGTCGGCCCCGTGGGCGACGAAGGCGCGGGCGGTCTCCACGGCGTCCTCGGCGCCGGTGCCGCCCTCGGCCCAGTCGGTCGCGGAGATCCGGACGGTCATCGGCCGGTCGTCCGGCCAGACCTCGCGGACCGCGTCGAACACCTCCAGCGGGAAGCGGAGCCGGTTCGCGAGGGGGCCGCCGTAGGCGTCGGTGCGGTGGTTGGTGAGCGGGGAGAGGAAGCCCGAGAGCAGATAGCCGTGCGCGCAGTGCAGTTCGAGGAGGTCGAACCCGCCGGCGTCGGCGCGGCGGGCGGCGGCCGTGAACTGCGCGCGGACGGTGTCGAGCCCGGCCCGGTCCAGGGCCTGCGGGATCTGGTTGACGCCCGGCGCGTACGGCAGCGGGGAGGCGGCGGTCAGGGGCCAGTTTCCGTCGTCGAGGGGCTGGTCGATGCCCTCCCACATGAGTTTGGTGGAGCCCTTGCGGCCGGAGTGGCCGAGCTGGACGCCGATCGCGGTGCCGGGCGAGTCCCGGTGGACGAAGTCGGTGATCCGCTTCCAGGCGGCGGCCTGCTCGTCGGTGTAGAGACCGGTGCAGCCGGGGGTGATCCGGCCCTCGGGGCTGACGCAGACCATCTCCGTCATGACGAGTCCGGCGCCGCCGAGCGCGCGGGCCCCGAGGTGGACGAGGTGGAAGTCGCCGGGGACGCCGTCGGTGGCGGAGTACATGTCCATGGGCGAGACGACGACGCGGTTGCGCAGTTGGAGTCCGCGCAGCCGCAGCGGGGTGAACATCGGCGGGGTGTCCGCCGGGCAGCCGAACTCCTTCTCGACGGCCGCGGTGAAATCGGCGTCGCGCAGCCGCAGATTGTCGTGGGTGACCCGGCGGCTGCGGGTGAGGAGGTTGAAGGCGAACTGCCGGGGCGGCTGGTCGACGTAGGTCCCCAGCTCCTCGAACCAGCGCAGGCTGGCCACGGCGGCGCGCTGGGTGGACTCGACGACGGGCCGGCGCTCGGCCTCGTACGCGGCGAGGGCGTCGGGCAGGTCCGGCCGCTCCTGGACGCAGGCGGCCAGGGCGAGGGCGTCCTCGACGGCCAGCTTGGTTCCGGAGCCGATGGAGAAGTGCGCGGTATGGGCGGCGTCCCCGATGAGGACGGTGTTGCCGTACGACCAGTGCGCGTTGACGACGGTGCGAAAGGTCTGCCAGGAGGAGTGGTGGGAGCGCAGCGGACGGTGGCCGAGCGCGTCCGCGAAGATCGCGGCGCAGCGGCGGATCGAGGCGGCCGGGTCGGGGGCGTCGAAGCCGGCCGCGCGCCAGACCTCCTCGCGCATCTCGACGATCACGGTGGAGGCGCCGCCGCCGTCGGGGGTGCGGGCGTAGGGGTAGGCGTGCAGTTGCATCACGCCGTGGGGGGTCTCGGCGATCTCGAAGCGGAAGGCGTTCAGCGGGAAGTCGGCGGCGAGCCAGATGTAGCGGCAGCGGTGCGGGGTGATGCGGGGGCCGAAGTGCTCGGCGTGGGCGTCGCGGGTGGGGCTGTGGACGCCGTCGGCCGCGATCACCAGGTCGTGGGAGGCGGCGAGTTCGGCGGCGGGCGGTGCCTGGGTGCGGAAGCGGAGGCGGACGCCGAGGCCCTGGCAGCGTGTGTGCAGGATCTCCAGGAGCCGGCGGCGGCCGAGCGCGGCGAAGCCGTGGCCGCCGGAGGTCTGGGTGTGGCCGCGGTGGACGATGTCGATGTCGTCCCAGCGGACGAAGGCGCGCTGGAGGGCGGCGTGGACGACGGGGTCGGCGTGCTCGATGCCGCCCAGGGTCTCGTCGGAGAGGACGACGCCGAAGCCGAAGGTGTCGTCCGGGGCGTTGCGCTCCCAGACGGTGATCTCGCGACCGGGGCCGAGCCGTTTGAGGAGGGCCGCGGCGTAGAGCCCGCCGGGGCCGCCGCCGATGACCGCGATCCGCCGCGGGCCGGCGTCGGGTGCGGTGGGGCCGGTCATCGTCCGCGCCAGGCGGGAGGCCGCTTCTCGGTGAAGGCGGCGTGGAACTCGGCGTAGTCCTCGCCGTGCATCAGCAGAGCCTGGGTGGCGGCGTCCATCTCCACGGAGGCGGCCAGCGGCATGTCGAGTTCGGCGGTGAGCAGCGCCTTGGTCTGGGCGAGGGCGAGGGCGGGTCCGTCGGCGAGGCGGCGGGCGAGGGCGGCGGCGCGGGCGTCGGCCTCGCCCTCCTCGGTCAGTTCGCTGATCAGCCCGATCCGTTCGGCCTCGGGGGCGTGGACGGGATCGCCGAGCATGAGGAGGCGGGTGGCGTGGCCGAGGCCGACGACGCGGGGCAGCAGATAGGCCGCGCCCATGTCGCCGCCGGAGAGCCCGACGCGGGTGAAGAGGAAGGCGAAGCGGGTGGTGGGGTCGGCCACCCGGAAGTCCGCGGCCAGGGCCAGCACGGCCCCGGCTCCGGCGGCGGCCCCGTGCAGGGCGGCGACGACGGGGAAGGGGCACTCCCGCAGGGCCCGGACCACCTGCCCGGTCATCCGGTTGAAGTCCAGGAGCCGGGCGGTGTCCATGGCGAGGGTGGCGCCGATGATCTCGTCCACATCGCCGCCGGAGCAGAAGCCGCGCCCCTCGCCGGCCAGCACCAGGGCGCGGACCGCGCGCTCCCGGGACAGTTCGGCGAGCAGATCGCGCAGGTCCGCGTAGGCGCCGAAGGTCAGCGCGTTGAGCTTGTCGGGGCGGGCGAGCGTGACGGTGGCGACGCCGTCCCGCGTGGTGACGCGCAGATGGCGCCACTTCTCGGTGCGGGAGGCCGAGCTGGGGAACGGGCTCATGGAGGGGGACCCTTCGGCCGTCGGGCTGCTGCCTGCCTCTCGAAGCTATCACCGGTACGTGACTTCCGTCACGAGTACGCGATAGACGGGGTGCGGGCGGACCCGCGCGGGGCGGGGCGGCCGGCCCGAGGGTGACGAACGTCCCCTTCGCACCGGTCGGGAGGCCCTTGCCCGTGTCGTGGGCGTTCGTAAGGTGGGAGCCATGAAGTCCTGCGCCCCCGGAACGGGCGATTCCAGGAGTGTTCACCCGCCCGAACGGACCCCGCCGTGCCGCCCGACGCCCCCGCCACCACCTGGCGCATCTCCCTGCCGCACTCCGCGGCGGCCGTGCCGATCGCCCGCGCGCTGATCCGCTCGGTCCTCGCGGACCTCGACGCCCCGGCGGACGCCGACACGGCGGAGCTGCTGACGGCGGAGCTGGTCGCCAACGCGGTGGAGCACACCCCGGGGGACGATCCGGTGGAGCTGGTGGTGGAGCTGCTGGAGAGCGTCTGCCAGGTGGAGGTGCACGACGGCGATCCGGCGCCGCCGGGGGACCTCTCCCGCCCGGGTCCCGACTGGATGCCCGATCCCTGGCAGGAGCACGGCCGGGGGCTGCTGCTGATCCGCACGCTCAGCGCGGCCTGCGGGCACCGCGCGACCGAACGCGGCAAGGCGGTCTGGTTCACCCTGCGCGCACCGGCGAGTCCGGCGTCCTGAGCGCGCGGCCGGGTCAGCCGGCCAGCCGGGAGCGGCGGTGCCCGTATCCGGCGTACACCGCCGCGCCGGCCGCCAGGAACACCGCGAACTGCACCCAGGTCGCCCAGCCCGTCCCGTACATCAGATAGCCGCAGAAGCCGATGCCGAGCAGCGGGCTCAGCGGATGGAGGGGGACGCGGAAGGCGCCCCGCACCTCGGGGTTGCGGCGGCGCAGCACGATGACCTCGACATTGACGGCGACCATGGTGGCGAGCGTGCCGATGGTGGTCAGGTTCACCACCACGTCGAGCGAGGCGAAGGCGGCCGGGACGGCGAAGACGGCGGCGACGATCCAGGTGTTGGCGACCGGGGTCGAGGTGCGCGGCGAGACCCGCTCGAAGACCCTGGGCACCAGGCCGTCGCGCGACATGGACATCAGGATGCGGGTCTGCCCGTACATCACCGCGAGGACGACCGAGGCGATGGCGACGACCGCGCCGAAGGCGATGATCCCGCCGCCCACGTCCGAGCCGGTGACCTGGTCGACGATCAGCGAGAGCGCGGCGGGCCGGTCCGAGACGGCGTCGGCGCCCAGCGCGCCGATCGCGGCGAGTGCGACCGCGCAGTAGAGCAGCGTCACCAGTCCGATGCAGATCATGATCGCGACGGGGATGTCGCGCCGTGGATTGCGGACCTCCTCGCCGGTGGTGGTGATGGCGTCGAAGCCGATGTACGAGAAGAAGGCGAGCGACGCTCCGGCGGTGACGCCGCCGGGGCCGTGGGTCAGGAACGGGGTGAGGTTGCCGCGCTCGAAGGCCGTGAAGGCGATGGCGCAGAACATGATCAGGACGGCGATCTTGAGGACGGCCATCGCGGCCGTGGCCCCGGCGCTCTCCCGTACGCCGCGCACCAGCAGGGTGGCGGCCATCATGATCACGAGGACGGCGGGCAGATTGACGACGCCGCCGTCACCGGGGCCCGCGGAGAGCGCCTGGGGCAGCTGGTGGCCGACGAGGCTGTCGAGCAGTTCGTTGACGTACTGGCTCCAGCCGACGGCCACGGCGGAGACCGACACGCCGTACTCCAGGAGCAGGCACCAGCCGACGAGGAAGGCCAGGCGCTCGCCGAGGGTGGCGTACGCGTACGAGTAGGAGCTGCCGGAGACCGGGATGGCACTGCCCAGCTCGGCGAAGGAGAACGCGGTGAACACGCAGGTGACGGCGGCGAGGACGTAGGAGACCACGACGGCGGGTCCGGCCTCGGCGACGCTGTCGGAGAGCCCGACGAAGATGCCGGTGCCGACGACGGCGCCGACCCCGAAGCAGACCAGCTGGAAGAGTCCCATGGTGCGCTTGAGCCCATGGCCCTCCAGGTCGGCGCCGGACTCGGCGATCAGCTGGTGGGGGTCCTTCAGGCGCGGCGGCGGGCCGGGCAGGCGCAAGGGGCTCACGGCGGTGTTCTCATTCTGCGGCGGTGGGGGGCGGGGCGCCGGGAGACGTGGGGTCGGCGCGCACACGGAAGCGGGGTTCGAGCGTGCGAGCCCGAACCCCACCGGCGGCGACCATCCTAGACATATATGCGCATGTTCACCCCATGAGGTGCATGTTCATGCGGGATGTCCGGGTCAGCGCGTCCCCATGGTCGCCACCATGACGGCCTTGATCGTGTGCATGCGGTTCTCCGCCTCGTCGAAGACGACGGAGTGCGCGGACTCGAAGACCTCGTCGCTGACCTCCAGCTCGGCCAGTCCGTAGCGGTCGTGGATCTCGCGCCCGACCTTGGTGCCGAGGTCGTGGAAGGCCGGGAGGCAGTGGAGGAACTTGACGTCGTCGTTGCCGGTGGCCCGCAGGACGTCCATGGTGACGGCGTACGGCGCGAGGGCGGCGATGCGCTCGGCCCAGATCTCCTTGGGCTCGCCCATGGAGACCCAGACGTCGGTGGCGACGAAGTCGGCGCCGCGCACGCCCTCGGCGACGTCCTCGGTGAGCGTGACGGTGGCCCCGCTGCTCGCGGCCAGCTCGCGCGCCCGGTCCACGACGGCGTCGGCGGGCCAGTAGGCCTTCGGCGCGACGATGCGGACGTCCATGCCGAGCAGGGCGCCGGTGACCAGGTAGGAGTTGCCCATGTTGAAGCGGGCGTCGCCGAGGTAGGCGAAGGCGGTGCGCTCCAGCGGCTTGGCGCAGTGCTCGGTCATCGTGAGGACGTCGGCGAGCATCTGCGTCGGGTGCCAGTCGTCGGTGAGCCCGTTGAAGACGGGGACGCCGGCGTGGGCGGCCAGCTCCTCGACGGCCTGCTGGCTGTCGCCGCGGTACTCGATCGCGTCGAACATCCGGCCGAGGACCCGGGCGGTGTCCTTCACGGACTCCTTGTGCCCCACCTGCGAACCGGAGGGGTCGAGGTACGTGGTGGAGGCGCCCTGGTCCGCGGCGGCGACCTCGAAGGCGCAGCGGGTGCGGGTCGAGGTCTTCTCGAAGATGAGCGCGATGTTCCTGCCGCACAGGTGCCGGGTCTCCGTCCCCGCCTTCTTCGCGGCCTTGAGCTCGGCGGCCAGACCGATCAGGCCGCGGAACTCCTCGGCCGTGAAGTCCAGCTCCTTGAGGAAGTGGCGGCCTGCGAGGTCTATGGCCATGGTGACTGCTCCTGGGTCGGGCGGGGGGACGCATACGGTAACCCTGGAAGTCTATACGATGCAATGCATCGCTATACAGGGCCGTGCGGACATCTCCTCCCCGCCCGGACCGCCGGCGCCCGCCCGCCTCCCCTCCCCCGGCTACACGGGGTCGCGTTCCACCGGACAGCTCATGCAGCGGGGGCCGCCCCGTCCCCGCCCCAGCTCGCTGCCGGGGATCTCGATGACCTCGATGCCCTCCTTGCGCAGATACGTGTTGGTGGTGGCGTTGCGCTCGTACGCCACGACGACGCCCGGTTCGACCGCCAGCACGTTGCAGCCGTCGTCCCACTGCTCGCGCTCGGCGGCGTGCACGTCCTGGGTGGCGGTCAGGACGCGGATCGCGTCCAGCCCCAGCGCGTCCGCGATCGCCCGGTGCATGTGCTCGGGCGGATGGTCGGTGACCCTGAGGTCCCGGGGGCCCTCGCCCGGCTCGATCGTGTACGAGCGGAGCATCCCGAGGCCCGCGTACTGGGTGAAGGTGTCCCCGTCGACCATCGTCATCACGGTGTCCAGGTGCATGAACGCCCGGCTCTTCGGCATGTCCAGCGCCACGATCGTCCGCGCGGACCCGGCGTCGAAGAGGCCCCGCGCCAGCATCTCCACCGCCTGCGGGGTGGTCCGCTCGCTCATCCCGATGAGCACGGCGCCCCGGCCGATGACCAGTACGTCACCGCCCTCGATCGTGGACGGATAGTCGTCCTGCCCCTCCGACCAGTGGTGGAAGGGGCCCGCGTCGGGGCCGGTGAACAGCGGGTGGTGGCGGTAGATGGCCTCGAAGTGCACGGTCTCGCGCTGCCGGGCGGGCCAGCGCATGGCGTTGATGGAGACCCCGTCGTAGATCCAGGCCGAGGTGTCGCGCGTGAACAGGTGGTTGGGCAGCGGACCGAGCAGGAAGTCGTCGAGGTCCATGACGTGGAAGCGCACCGAGACCGGCTCGGGGCAGCGCTCCAGGAACTCCCGCTTCGTCATCCCGCCGACCAGCGCCGCGCCCAGTTCGGACGCGGGCAACTCCTCGAAGGCGGCGCGCAGATGCTCGGTGGCGAGCGGACCGTACTCCTTCTCGTCGAAGACCCGGTCCAGCACCAGCCTGCGGGCCACCGGGATCTCCAGCGCCTCCTGGAGGAGATCGCCGAAGAGATGCACCTCCACGCCCCGGTCCCGCAGCACGTCCGCGAAACCGTCGTGCTCCTGACGGGCGCGGCGCACCCAGAGCACGTCGTCGAAGAGGAGCGCGTCCTTGTTGCGCGGGGTGAGCCGCTTCAGTTCCAGATCGGGGCGGTGCAGGATGACGCGGCGCAGCCGCCCGGCCTCGGAGTCGACATGGAATCCCATGCCCTCATCCTCACCGCGCGGGGCACCGTTCACCCGGCGAATCGCCCTCGGGTTCCGCCGCCGGGGCGGAACCCGAGGACGCTACAAGCGCGGGTCCACCGGCTCCGACTCCAGGGCCAGCACGGCGAACACCGCCTCGTGGACCCGCCACAGCGGCTCCCCGTCGGCCAGCCGGTCCAGGGCCTCCAGCCCGAGCGCGTACTCGCGCAGGGCGAGCGAGCGCTTGTGGCCGAGGAAACGGCCGCGCAGCCGCTCCAGGTTCTCCGGCCGGGTGTACTCGGGGCCGTAGATGATCCGCAAGTACTCCCTGCCGCGCACCTTGACCCCGGGCTGCACCAGCCGGTCCCTGCCGTCGCGGACGAGCGCGCCGAGCGGTTTGACGACCATGCCCTCGCCGCCCCGGCCGGTCATCTCCAGCCACCAGTCGACACCGGCCCGCACCGACGCCTCGTCGCCCGTGTCGACGACGAGCCGGCGGGTGACCTGGAGCAGTCCGGTCGGGTCGTGCTCCACCAGCCGGTCCAGCCAGGCCAGCTGCTCGTCGTGCGGAACGGAGGCCAGCGAACGGCCTCGCACCGCGAGGATCTGGAACGGTGCCAGACGCACCCCGTCCAGCCCCTCGGTGCTCCAGCAGTAGCGGCGGTAGGCCTCGGTGAACGCGGCGGCGTCCTCGGCCCGGCCGGCCTGCCGGTCCGCGAGCGCGCCCACGTCGACGCCCCGGGCGGCCGCCGCGGCGAGCGCCCCGCCCACCACGGGCAGCACGGCGCCGGAGGCGGCGCCGACCGCCGCGTACTGCGAGCGGAGCAGGCCGGCCGCCTTCAGCGACCAGGGCATCAGCTCGGCGTCGAGCAGCACCCAGTCGGTGTCCCACTCCTCCCACAGACCGGCGGCGGTGACGGCCGCGCGCAGCCGGTCCAGCACTTCCTCGGTGAGCGCCGGGTCGTCCAGGAACGGCCGGCCGGTGCGGGTGTACAGCGCGCCCGTGGGGCCGTCACCGTCCGTCCCGCCGATCCCGAAGCGCTCCCGGGCGGCGGCCGCGTCCTTGCAGACCAGGGCGACGGCACGGGAGCCCATGTGCTTCTCCTCGCACACGACGCGGTCCACGCCGTCCGCCCGGTACTGGGCGAACGCCTCGGCCGGGTGCTCCAGATAGCCCTCCTCGTGCGAGGTGGCGGTCGGTGCCATGGTCGGCGGCAGGTAGGCCAGCAGCCGGGGGTCGACGGCGAACCGGCTCATGACCTCCAGGGCCGCCGCCGCGTTCTCCTCGCGGACGGCGACGCGCCCCAGGTGCCGGGTCTCCACGACGCGGCGTCCCTGCACGTCCCCGAGGTCCAGCGGCCGGCCCTCCCGGCTGCCCGGTGCCTCGGTGACCAGCGGCTTCGCCGGCTCGTACCAGACCCGCTCGGCGGGTACGTCGACGAGCTCGCGCTCCGGCCAGCGCAGCGCGGTCATCTTCCCGCCGAACACCGCTCCGGTGTCCAGGCAGATGGTGTTGTTGATCCAGGAGGTGCTGGGGACCGGGGTGTGGCCGTAGACGACCGTGGCGCTGCCCCGGTAGTCCTCGGCCCACGGGTAGCGCACCGGCAGCCCGAACGCGTCGGTCTCGCCGGTGGTGTCGCCGTACAGCGCGTGCGAACGGACCCGGCCGGAGGTGCGGCCGTGGTACTTCTCGGGCAGCCCGGCGTGGCAGACGACCAGCCGCCCGCCGTCCAGCACGTAGTGGCTGACCAGTCCGTCGATGAACTTCGCGACGCGCCCGCGGAACTCCGGGTCCTCCTTGTCCACGCGCTCCAGCTGCTCGACGGTCTCGGCGAGGCCGTGCGTCTGCTGGACCTTGCGGCCCTTGAGGTAACGGCCGAGCTTGTTCTCGTGGTTGCCGGGCACGCACAGCGCATGGCCGTCGGCCACCATCGACATGACCCTGCGCAGCACCCCGGGGCTGTCGGGGCCCCGGTCGACGAGGTCGCCGACGAACACGGCGGTCCGCCCCTCGGGGTGCGCTCCGTCCACGTAGCCGAGCCTGCCGAGCAGGGTCTCCAGCTCGGAGGCGCAGCCGTGGACGTCGCCGATGATGTCGAACGGGCCGGTGAGGTGGCGCAGGTCGTTGTAGCGGCGCTCCAGCACCACCCGGGCGTGCTCGGCCTCCTCCTCGGTGCGCAGGACGTGCACCTTGCGGAAGCCCTCGCGCTCCAGGCCGCGCAGCGAGCGGCGCAGCTCGCGGCGGTGGCGCTGGACCACGTGCCGGGGCAGTCCGGCCCGGTCGGGACGCTCGGCGTTACGGGCCTGGCAGACCTCCTCCGGCAGGTCGAGGACGATCGCGATCGGCAGCACGTCGTGCTCCCTGGCCAGCGAAACGAGCTGGCGGCGGGCCTCCGACTGCACGTTGGTGGCGTCCACGACGGTCAGCCGGCCGGCGGCCAGCCGCTTGCCCGCGATGTAGTGCAGGACGTCGAAGGCGTCCCGGCTGGCGCTCTGGTCGTTCTCGTCGTCGGCGACCAGACCGCGGCAGAAGTCCGAGGAGATGACCTCGGTCGGCTTGAACTGCCTGCGGGCGAAGGTGGACTTGCCCGAACCGCTCGCGCCGATGAGGACGACGAGGGAGAGGTCGGTGACCGGAAGGACGCGTCCGGCGTCCTCGCCGCCGTTACTCGTACGGGTGGTGCTGGGGGTGCTCATGCGGCGTCCGCCTCCTTCTCGGTCGTGTCGGTCCTGCCGGTGCTCCGGGTGTCGCCCCGGGGGGATGCCGTCGTGGTGAAGACGGCCATCTGGGTCGGCGGGCCGACCTCGGGGTCGTCGTCGCCGACGGGTACGAAGTCCACGCCGTACCCGTAACGGCCCGCCACGCGCTCCGCCCATGCGCGGAACTCGGCGCGAGTCCATTCGAAACGGTGGTCGCCGTGCCGGGTGTGCCCGGCCGGGAGGGTCTCCCAGCGGACGTTGTACTCGACGTTCGGCGTGGTCACGAGCACGGTACGGGGACGGGCCGCGCCGAACACCGCGTACTCCAGGGCGGGCAGCCTCGGCAGGTCCACATGCTCGACGACCTCGCTGAGCACCGCCGCGTCGTACCCCGCGAGCCGCTTGTCCGTGTACGCGAGGGAGCCCTGCCGGAGGGTGACCCGGGAGGCCTGGCGCTCGCCCATCCGCTCCAGCCGGAGCCGGCGCGAGGCGATGGTGAGGGCGCGCATCGAGACGTCGACGCCCACGATCTCCGTGTACCGGGGGTCCTTGAGCAGGGCCTGCACCAACTGGCCCTGTCCGCAGCCCAGGTCGAGCACACGGCTCGCCCCGGCCTCGGCCAGCGCCGCCAGGATGGCGTCCCGGCGCCGCACCGCGAGCGGAACCGGCCGCTCCTCGGTGTCGGCGGTCTCGTCGACGGCGTTGTCGATGCTCTCGACGGCGAGGTCGTCGGACTCGGCGAGCCGGACCAGCTCCAGGCGCTCCATCGCCTGCCGGGCCAGTCCCCAGCGCCGGGAGAGATAGCGGCTGGTGATCAGCTTCTGCTCCGGGTGGTCGGCCAGCCAGCCCTCCCCCGCCCGCAGCAGCTTGTCGACCTCGTCCGGCGCCACCCAGTAGTGCTTTGCGTCGTCGAGCACGGGCAGCAGCACATACAGCTGACGCAGCGCGTCGGCGAGCCGCAACTCGCCCTCCAGCACCAGCTGTACGTACCGCGAGTCCCCCCACTCGGGGAACCGCTCGTCCAGCGGCACGGGCCGCGCCTGAACGCCCGACCAGCCCAGCGGACCGAAGAGCTTGCGCACCAGCTCGGCACCACCACGGGCCGGCAGGGCGGGCACCTCGATCCGCAGCGGCATCGGCGCCGCCGCCCGCTCCGGCATCGCCTTGCAGTCACCGCGCAGCGCGGACTTGAAGGTGACGCTCATCGCGGTGGACAGCAGCGAGGACGCCGCGTAGGGGCGGTCGTTGACGTACTGCGCGAGCGCCGCGTCGGGCGCTCCTCCCCGGCCCTTGCCCTTGCCGCGCCGCACCAGCGCCACCGGATCCACCTCCAGCAGCAGTGCGGCCGTGCACCGCTCCGCGGACGCCTCGGGATAGAAGACGTGCGCGACGCCGTGCGAGGTGGAGAACGTCTGCGCCTTCTCGGGATGCTTGTGCAGCAGGAAACCGAGATCGGTGGCGGGACGCTCCGGGGTGCCGGTGGTACTGATCGTCAGGAACACCCGTCCGAGTATGCTGCGCCCCCGCCCCCGCCACCAGGCAATTTCCCGGTCGCCGGAGAGCCGAAGGCCTGGTCGAGCACCGTCAGGAGCCGGGAGACCAGAGGGTTGGCGTCGTTCCTGCGCCACGCGACGGCGACCCGGGTGCGGGCGGTGCCGGGCGCGATCGGGCGGAAGGCGACGCCTTCGAGACGGATGCGCCGGATGCTCTCCGGGGCCAGGGAGACCCCCAGACCGGTCCCCACCAGGGCGCAGACGGTCTGCCACTCCACGGCGTGCTGCGTCACGCGGGGAGTGAAGCCCGCAGCGACGCACACCTCGGTGATCCGGTCGTACAGCGGCGGGCCCACGGCACGCGGCAGCAGCACGAAGGGGCAGTCCGCCAACTGCTCGACGCGGACGGCTTCCTGGGCCGCCAGGGAGTGCGCGGCGGGCAGGACGGCCACGTACGGTTCGGTCAGCACCGTCCGGAAGTCCAGCTCCGCGTCGGGCTCGGGCGGCTCGCGCACCAGGCCGATGTCGATGGTCCGTGCGCGCAGCGCGGCCAGTTGCGGTGTGGTCGTCATCTCCTGGATGTCCAGGTCCACGGCCGGGAACCGCTCCCGGAAGGTCCGCAGCAGTCCGGGCAGGACGGTGAGCGCCAGCGAGGCCGCGAAGCCGATCCGCAACCGTCCGGCCCTTCCGTCCCCGGCCTCCCTGGCCGCGGTCAGCCCCTCCGCGAGCCGGCCGAGGGCGTGCCGAGCGGCGGGCAGCAGCTCGCGGCCCGCCGGCGTGAGCGCGACCCGCCCCGGCTCACGGCTGAACAGTGCGTGTCCCACCTTGTCCTCCAGCCGGCGGATCTGCTGGCTCAGCGGCGGCTGGGCGACGCCGAGCCGAGCGGCGGCACGGCCGAAGTGAAGTTCCTCGGCCAGGACGACGAAGGCGTGCACCTGCGGCAGGCCGAGTTCGGGGCGCTCCATATGCTCAGAGATATCATCTCGCGCCCGAAGAAGTATTAGACGTATCATCCCTGGTCACCTAGCGTTCGGCCCATGACTGAGCGACGCTCCCTCCTCGGCGGTTCGGTGTTCGAGGAGCAGATCGGATACGCCCGCGCCGTGATCGACGGCGACTGGGTCCATGTCTCCGGAACGACCGGATTCGACTACGCCACCATGACCATCTCCGACGACGTGGTCGAACAGGCCGAACAGTGCCTGCGCACCATCGGGGCCGCCCTGTCCGAGGCGGGATGTGCCTTCGCCGATGTGGTGCGGGTCCGCTACCTCCTGCCCGAACGGGCCGACTTCGAGCCCTGCTGGCCCGTGCTGCGCCGCACCTTCGGCGAGGTGCGCCCCGCCGCCACCATGCTCGTCTGCGGCCTCGCCGATCCCCGGATGAAGATCGAGATCGAGGTCACCGCCCACCTGCCGGCCCATCTCGCGGGAAGGAGCCACCACGATCCCGCGCGGCGGTCTCACCGCTGAGCGGCGGTTGACCGCCGCGTCCGGCTACCGCCCCGTCAGCGAGGCGATCGCCTCGGGCCCCACGCGGCAGCAGCCGCCGATCAGCCGGGCGCCGGCCTCCCGCCAGGCCGGGAGCAGGTCCGGGGCGAAGGTGGTGGCCCCGGTCCAGGCCGTGCGGCGGGGGTCCCAGCGCTCGCCGCTGTTGGGGTAGGCGACGGCGGGTTTGCCGGTCGTCGCGACGGCGAGGCGGACGGCCGCGGCGACGTCGCGGGGGTCGCAGCAGTTCACCCCGACGGCCACCACCTGGTCGTTGTCCGCGGCCGGGGCGAAGGCCTCCGCGAGGGGCTGCCCGGCCCGGGTCCGGTCCCCGTCCACCGTGCAGGAGAGCCAGACGGGCAGACCGCACCCCTTGACCGCGCGCAGCAGGGCCCGTGCCTCGT
Organism: Streptomyces sp. NPDC024555; assembly: GCF_055559335.1. Taxonomy (NCBI): domain Bacteria; kingdom Bacillati; phylum Actinomycetota; class Actinomycetes; order Kitasatosporales; family Streptomycetaceae; genus Streptomyces; species Streptomyces sp. NPDC024555. Next base: position 18,112 of record NZ_JBVHKV010000003.1, on the reverse strand, counting down.
CCGCGTCCGGCACCGTCTCCAGTGCCAGGACATCGGGCCCCGCCGCGACCAGGGCCTCCACACGGGGGCGGTGGAAGCGCTCCAGCTCCCGGACCGTGAGGCCGTAGCGTCCCCGGTACTCCGAGCCGTCGGCCAGCACCGCCCCGTACGGGCCGACCGACGCCGCCACCCACACGTCCTCGGTGGTCGCCCCGGCCGCCCGGCGGGCCAGCTCCACGCTCCGGGCGAAGAGACCGGCGGCGCGGGCGGGACCGATCCCGCGCCGCCGGAACCCCTCGAAGCTCGCCTGGTAGCTGGCGGTGACGAGCACCCGTGCGCCCGCCCGCACATAGGCGGTGTGGGCCGCCTCGATCTGCTCGGGCCCGTCGGCGAGCAGCCGGGCCGACCACAGCGCGTCGGACAGGTCGCAGCCCTGCGCCTCCAGCTGGTTGGAGAGCCCGCCGTCCAGCAGGACCGTCCCCGCCGCCAGCGCCGCGGCGAGCGGGCGGACCGGACCGGCGGGAGGGGGGTCGCCGGACGGACCGGGGACGGGTGGCACGGGTCGCTCCTCTCAGCCCAGCTGGGACTGGACCTGCGAGGAGATCAGCTCCAGGTGCTCCAGGTCGTCGAGATCCAGCACCTGGAGGTAGATGCGGGAGGCCCCGACCTCCCCGTAGCGGCCGATCTTGTCGACCACCTCGTCCGGCGAACCGGCCAGGCCGTTGGCCTTCAGCTCCGCGACGTCCCGCCCGATGACGGCGGCGCGGCGGGCCACCTCCGCGTCGTCCTTGCCCACACAGACGACCAGCGCGTTGGAGTACACCAGGCTGTCCGGGGACCGGCCGGCCTCCTTCGCGGCGTCCCGGACCCGGCCGAACTGCTTCTCGCTGTCCTCCAGGGAGGCGAACGGGATGTTGAACTCGTCGGCGTACTGCGCGGCCAGCCTCGGGGTGCGCTTCGCGCCGTGGCCGCCGATCAGCACCGGCACCTTGGCCTGGGCGGGCTTGGGGAGCGCCGGCGAGTCGGTGAGCTGGTAGTAGGTGCCGTCGTAGGTGAACGTGTCGCCGACCGCGGTGGCCCAGAGTCCGGTGACGATGGCCAGCTGCTCCTCCAGCCGGCCGAACTTCTCCTTCGGGAACGGAATGCCGTAGGCCTTGTGCTCCTCCTCGAACCAGCCCGCGCCCAGGCCCAGTTCGACACGGCCGCCGGACATCCGGTCGACCTGGGCGACCTGGATGGCGAGCACACCGGGCAGTCGGAAGGTGCCCGCCGTCATCAGGGTGCCGAGGCGGATGCGCTTGGTCTCGCGCGCCAGTCCGGCGAGCGTGATCCAGGCGTCCGTCGGGCCGGGGAGTCCGTCGCCCCCGCCCATGCGCAGATAGTGGTCGGAGCGGTAGAAGGCGTCGAAGCCGAGGTCCTCGGTCGCCTTCGCGACGGTGAGCAGGGTGTCGTAGTCGGCCCCTTGCTGGGGCTCGGTGAAGATTCGAAGATCCATGCATCCATCCTGCACCTCCGGACCCCGCACCGGCCCCACCCGCCCCGCCGCCCCACCGCGCCGCCGTGTCTCACCCCGCCGGCCCGTGGAGCACACCGTGCGGACCGTCGCGCTCCCGCTGCCGGTCGATGTCCTCCCGGCGCTCGCGCTCCCGCTCGTCGAGCAGCCGGAGCATGCCGTGCACCCGGTCGGTCGACTCGTCGGCGGCGTCGATCGCCTCCATGCACTGCCAGTACAGGCCCTGTTCGTCGGTCTCGCACGCCACGCCGACCAGGGCCATGCCCACCTCACCGAGCAGCGTGCCCAGTCCGGTCAGGGCCGTGCGCGGGTCGGCCACTCCGGAGAGCCGCGCGGCCCGTGCCACCCCGGCCCGCGCCGCCGGGTGGTCCAGGGCCCCGTTGCTCCGGCCGCCGATCTCGCTGAGTCCGGAGGCCTCGCCCCGTAACTCCTTCGGGCCGTCGGCGGCCAGCCGGCTCCCGATCGCCTGGGCCAGGGCCTGGGCCTGCCAGGCCTCCGCGATGATGTCCGGTGTGCCCCGGCTCTGCGCCAGTGCCTGCCGGATGATGCCTACCAGCCGCTCCGCTTCCATCCGATGCCCCCGCTCGATAGGAAAACCGCTCACCCTCTCCATTACCCACAGTGAGGGAGGTGGTACCGAAAGGCCAGGGGATTTCGGAAATCTGTGGACACTCGCTCGACTGTGGGCAACTCGATCACTCCGAAGAGTGACGGTCAGGTGTATCGGTGGGGTCGGACACGGGAAAGCGCGTCTCATTCCGTTCGATCTTGGCGGCGAGCGCCGCCAGCGCGTCGATGCCCAGCACCTCGCAGAACTGCAGCAGATACGCGAGCACGTCGGCGACCTCGTCCGCCACCCTGGGGGCCGTGGCGGGATCGTCCATGACCCGCGCCGACTGCTCGGGCGTCAGCCACTGGAAGATCTCGACGAGTTCGGCGGCCTCGACGCTCAGGGCGGAGGCGAGGTTCTTCGGGGTGTGGTACTGCTCCCAGTCGCGGGCGGCCGCGAACGCGGCGAGCCGCCGCTGGAGGGTCCGTACATCGAGTTCCGTCACGGCCCCAGGTCTACCACCGCGCACACGGACGCGGGGACGGGGGCCGGGGACCGGGCGGGGAGCCCGAGGCGCCCGCGCCCGGTCCCGTACGCCTACATTCCCGGGACGCCCGCCGCCGTCACTCCCTCGACCTCCATACCGGCCGGTGAGAGGAGGAAGACATTGCGGTCCACCCGGTGCATCCCGCTGCCCAGACCGAAGACCACGCCGCTGGCGAAGTCCAGGATCCGCTTGGCCACATCGGTCTCGGCGCCGGTCAGGTCGAGCAGCACGGGGACCTGGGCGACCAGGTACTCGGCGACCTCGCGCGCGTCGGCGAAGACCTGGACCCGCAGCACCACCATGCGGCGCTGCTCGGCGCTCTCCTGTTCGTCCGGGACCGTGCGGTGGTCGACCCGGGAGGGCCACTCGTTGCGACTGCGCAACGGCACGACCTGAGCCAGTCCCTCCCACTGCTCGTCCGTGACGTCATACCTGTCGTACCTGCTCACCGGACCACCCCGTCTGTGCGCCGGTTGGCGTCCCGCCGGCCGCGCTCTCTGTTCATCGGGCAATTCTCTCGCCCCTCACCCGTTCGGCCTACCAGCGACACGGGTCAGGAGCCGGGCGAACCGACCGGTTCCGCCGTCTCGTCCGCGCCGGCGCGTCCCGTTCCGGCCGGGGCCGTGGTGTCCAGGGGGGTGAACCGTACCGGAAGGTGGACCAGGGCCCGGTGGAAGGGGCCGGGGCGCCAGAGCAGTTCCCCGGCCGGAACGGCGAGTTCCGCGTCGCACAGCAGACTGGTGAACTGCTCGATCGCGGTCATCGCGATGAGCAGCGCCGGCTGCCGGGCCGGACAGCGGTGGGGCCCCGCCGACCAGGCCAGGTGCGCACTGCCGCCGGAGGGGACGTCCTGGTCCGCGCCTCCGGGTGCCGACTGGGTGTTGGCGGCGGCGAACGAGACCATGACGAGCTGTCCGGCACGGAGCCTGACGCCGTGGAACTCGGTGTCGTGGCGCGGGTAGTGGGCGGCCAGATTGGCGATCGGCGGCTCCTGCCAGAGGACTTCGTTGATCGCCTCGTGCGCGGTCATGGCGCCTCCGTGCAGCGAGCCGGCGTACCGCCGGTCGGTGAGCATGTGGAGGATCGTGTTGCCGATGAGGTTGGTCGAGGGGTCGTGGCCCGCGCTGAGCAGCAGGGTGAGCTGACGGACGGTCTCGTCGTTGTCGAGCCGCGCCGGGTGGGCGAGGAAGTAGGAGGCGAGGTCGTTGCGCGGCCGGGCGCGCCGGTCGGCGACGAGCCGGGTGACGACGGCGACGAGGTCGGCGTAGGCGGCGGCCGCGCCCTGCGCGGAGTTCATCATCCCGCTGATGCCGTCGACGATCCGTTCGCCGTCGGCGGGGTCGACGCCGAACCAGGTGACGAAGACGTGGAGCGGGAGCCGGCGGGCGTACTGGGCGATGAGGTCCCCGCTGCCGGTGGCGGCGAACTCGCCGATGAGCTGCTGGGCGACCTTGGCCACCTCGGCGCGCAGGAGGTGCGGTTCGATGAGGGCGAGGGTGTCGTTGATCGCCTCGCGGTAGCGGGCGTGCTCCGGACCGTCGCTGAACAGGGCGGTGGGGCGGTGTCCGAGGACCGGCAGGACCGGGGAGTCGGCGGGGACCGTGGCCTGCCAGGCCCGGGGGTCCTTGCTGAAGGTGTCGCTGTCGCGGAGCAGGTCGACGGCGGCCTGGTAGTCGGTGACGAGGAGCGCGTCGACGCCGGGGGCGAGGCGGACCGGGGCGAGCGGGCCGTGCTCGCGCAGTCTGCGGTAGTGGCCGTGCGGATCGGCGGCGAAGGCGGGGCCGTACAGCGCGAGCGGCTGCGGCGGCTGAGGCAGTGGGGTCATGACGGGTCCTCGGGCTGCGGCAGGCGGGTCAGCACGTGTTCGGCCAGGGCGATCAGGGCGTCGATGCTGCCGCGCCGCTCCCGGGCGTCGCACTGGACGAGCGGGGTGCCCGGGGCGAGGTCCAGGTGCTTGCGCAGGACGTCGTCGCTGTGGGTGGGGGCGTCGGGGAAGCGGTTGACGGCGACGGCGTACGGCAGGCCCTGCTCCTCGACCATGTCCATGACGGCGAAGGAGTCGGCGAGGCGCCGGGTGTCGACGAGGACGAGGGCGCCGAGCGCGCCGCGCGCGATGTCCTCCCAGAGCGGCAGGAAGCGTTCCTGTCCGGGGGTGCCGAACATGTAGAGCACCAGGTCGTCCAGGACGGTGAGGCGTCCGAAGTCGATGGCGACGGTGGTGGTGGTCTTGTCGGGGAGTCCGGCGGTGCTGTCGAGCCCGGTGCTGGACTGGGTCATCGCCTCCTCGGTGTGGAGGGTGGCGATCTCCGAGAGCGTCCGGATCAGGGTGGTCTTGCCCACGCCGAAGGGACCCGTGACGACGAGCTTCATCAGGGTCCGGGCACCGGCCGGCAGATAGCCGACGCCCGTGCGGTCAGTGGAGGGAGCGGAGTCCAACGAGCAGCCTCTCGACGAGCGGCCGGTCGATGTCCCCGGCACTGGGTATCGGCGGTCGCGTGAGCAGAAGTCCGGCGGCCGCGAGATCCGTGGCCAGGAATACGGTGGCGCTGACCGGCAGTTCCAGATGCGCCGCGCATTCGACGACGGTGAGGGCGCCGGGTTCCAGCAGCTCGCAGAGTCTGCGCTGCTCCGAACCGAGGTCTCCCGGCAGTGCCTCCCCGGTGCGCAGGAGGACGGCGAGCCGGTCGAGCGCGGGGCCGGTGGGCCGGGTGCGGCCCCCGGTGACGAGGTAGGCGGGTATCAGACGGCGTTCTGGGCCGGCGGTCATGGCCGGTCGGTGGCGTCCGGCCGGCGGGTGGGCGCGTGCATCGCCCGGGTCAGCGCGGTGACCTGCACCTGCATCTGGTAGGCGATGTCCCCGAGCTTGGCGCCGGGTTCGGCGAAGAGCGCCAGGGTGGTGTTCTTGCCGGCCGGGACGACGATCGCGAAGCCGAGATCGGATTCGACGACGGTCTGGGCCAGGTGCGGGGTGTCGGCGCCGGTGAACGCGGTGGTGAAGGCGCGGGCGGCGGCGTGCAGGGTGGCCGTCATCGCGGCGACGCGTTCGCCGGAGGCCCGGTCGAGGCCGGGTGAGGCGCCTTCGACGAGACCGTCTCCGGTGGCGACCACGGCGTGCTGGACCCCGGGAAGCTCAAGCAGCGGGGTCAGCACCCATGCGAGGTCACCGGTGAGGGGGCTGGGGGCGCTCACTTCTCGTCGTCTCCTTGGTCGTCCTGGTCGCCCAGGTGGTCGTGGCCGTCCTCGTCCGGTGCGGGGGCCCGCCCGGTGACGCTCCTGCCGATCTGGGTGCCCTGCTGGAGCGCCGCCCAGGAGGACTCGGCCTGCTCGGGTGTGCGCGGTGCCGGTACGGAGACCGGGGCGGCCGGGGCCGCCGCCGGGGCGGGGCGCGGTGAGCGGCGGCGCCGGGTGGGCAGCCCCGAGGGTTCGGCGGCGGCCTCCGGCGCGTCCTGCTCCGTCTCGCGCCCCCGGCCGCCGGCGGGCCGGCCGGGCTCCGGGTGGGCGGAGACGGGGGCCGGGGCCAGCACGGAGAGCGTGTGGTCGTCCTCCATGACGGTCAGCAGATGCGCGGGGACCCGGAGGATGGTCCGCATGCCGCCGAAGGGCGAGGCTTCGATATGGCAGTGGAAGCCGTACTGGACGACGAGCCGGCCGACGACGGCGAAGCCGGTCTGGGGCGGGTCGCCGAGTTCGGTGAGCAGGACCTCGGAGGGGCCGGCGAGCAGGGCGCGGGCCCGGTCCAGCGCGTCGTCGTCCATGCCGATGCCTGCGTCGTCGACGACCAGGAAGGCGCCGCGGCCGCCGCTCTGCTGGACCGTCACCTGGACGTCGGTGTCGGGGTGCGAGTAGGCGGTGGCGTTGGCGAGGAGTTCCGCCAGCGCGATGGCGAGGGGTTCGGCGGCGCGGGCGGCGAGGGCGAGGCGTTCGTCGCGCAGGTGGTTGGAGACCTTGATCCGTTCGTAGCCGGCGACGCGGGACTGGGCGCCGAGGACGATCTCGACGAGGGGGGAGTTCTGCCGGGCGAGGCCGGGCCAGGCGTCGCAGAGCACGGCGGTGGCCTGGGTGCGGCGCAGGGCCAGCTCGTTGCGGAAGTCGAGCTGGAGGATGCGCGGGTCGTCGTACTCGTGCTGCAGTTCGTGGAGCAGGCGCTGGGACTGGTTGAGCAGGGACTGGATCTTGGCGGAGGTGCCGCGCATCGCGGCGCGGGCGGCGGCGTCGACGCGGCGGCGCTCTTCCAGGACCGCGGTGCGGGTGGCCTGGACGGCCTCGGTGAGCAGCCGGGCGGCGTCCCCGTCGACCTCGGCGGCCTCGCGCAGTCCGGGGACCGGGGCGCTGGGGTGGGAAAGCGAGAGCGCCGCGGCGGGTATGCGTTTGCGGGCCAGCTGGCGTATCTCGTCGACGAGGGCCGCGGTACGGGCCTCGGCCGTCTTCGCCTGGCGTTCGGACAGTTCGGCGTGGGCCACGGCGAGCTGTTCGGAGCGGGCCGCCCGGTAGGAGCGGACCGTCGCCGCCACGGCGGCGACGACGGCGATCAGCGCCACGATCCATGCCATGCCGTTACCGCGTTTCTGTCGTCGGGGTGACCTCCGGCCGGACGGCCGGGGGCCGGGGTCAGTCGGCCGCGGGGGCCGTGGTGCGGGCCTCCACTTCGCGGGCGACCTCGGCGACCTCGGTCATGACCTGGAGGACGCCGGGGAGTTCCGAGCCGTCGAGGTTGCGGTACTCGCTGCCGATGGTGACCACGAGCCGCTCCGGGAGGCCGAGTTCGGGGTGGCGCCCCTCGGCGATGACGCGGCGGGCGGCCTCGGTGGGGGGCACTCCGGCGGCGTGGAAGGCGTGGGCGCGTTCGCGCACGTACTCCAGGTACACGATGTGGTCGCGGACGCCGGAGCGGTCCAGGACCGGGCCGTGGCCGGGGACGATGGTCTCGGCGCCGGTGGCGAGGACCTGTTCGCAGGCGGCGATCACGTTGTCCAGGGGGCCGGCCCAGTGGATCGGGTGGTCGCCCGGCTGCTGCGGCGTGCTGGAGAAGATGATGTCGCCGCTGAAGACGGTGCTCTGCGCGGGCAGGTGGACGATGAGGTCACCGGCGGTGTGCGCGGGCGGCAGGGAGCTTACGCGGACGGGGTGGTCCCCGACGGTCAGTTCGAGTTCCCCGGTGAAGTACGTGGTCGGGCGGACCGGTTCGGTGGCCGACCAGTCGAAGGGGCCGAAGTGGCGGCCCAGGTAGGCGCCGAGCGGGGTGGCGGAGTCGCCGCCGCTGACGAGCGCGTGCTGCTGCTGCGGCGTGGGCTCGTAGTGGATGTGCTCCTTGGCCTCGCGGGTGACGATGATCTCCGCGTCGGGCAGGACCCCCGCACCCCAGAAGTGGTCCCCGTTGGCATGGGTGACGACGATCCGGTCGATGGTGACGCCGTCGGGCAGCCGCTTGGTGGACTCGGCGAGGAACTGGCCCGCCAGCACCGCGTCGTACGGGGTGTCGATCCAGAGCGCGCCCCGCGGCGAGACGAGCAGCCCGCAGTTGGCCAGCCCCCAGCCCCGCTTCGGCGGCAGCCAGGCGTACAGGCCACGGCCCAGGTCAGCGACTTCTCCACCCGTGATCGACATGGACGCGATTATGCCGACACCGATCCGGGCGCGCGTTCGAACCAGGTCTCGATTTGATTCCGTTGGCGTGAAACCGCCCTTGCCTCATCCCGGCGCGGTGCGATTGGTGACCGTACGAGAGCGGCCGAACGCCCTGGCGGGACGCATGATCAGGGCATACCCCCCGCAACTCACGCGATCCACACCCCCCTTGTCCGAGAACGTGACGACCCGCCATCAAACGAGCGGAGGCCGATTACCCACCGAGCATGGCTGAAAACAGACGCGTGGAAGCTGCCGGGGCAGCCATCGCCGCGACGGCTCAGACCGTGATCACCGTGACACCGGCCTCCGTGAAACGGGCGGCGGCCTCGGGGGTGATGCCCCGGTCGGTGACGAGGAAGTCGACCAGATCGAGATCGCAGACCCGGGCGAAGGCCCGCTTGCCGATCTTGGACGAGTCGGTGGCCACCACCACCCGCTGCGCCTGCTGGGCGAGCAGCCGGTTGATGCTGGCCTCGCCCTCGTGGTGGACGTACACCCCGCGCTCGGTGTCGATCGCGTTGATCCCGAGCACGGCGACGTCCAGCGTGATCTCGCCGAGCACTCCGCTGGCCAGCGGCCCCGTCAGCTCGTACGACTGGGGCCGGGCCACACCGCCGGTCACCACGATCTTGATCTGCGGCCGGATCACCAGCTCGTTGGCGATGTTCAGCGCGTTGGTGACGACGGTCAGGGCCGGCTGGCCCGGCGCGGCGCCCGCGCCCTCGCCGACGAGGTCGGAGCGCACGGCCAGCGACCTGGCCACCTCGGTGATGGTGGTGCCGCCGGTCAGGCCCACCACCTCGCCGACCGCGACCAGTCCGGCGACGGCGCGGCCGATGGCCTGCTTCTCCGGGGCGTTGCGCCCCGCCTTGTAGCGCAGCGCCAGCTCGTAGCTGACCCCGTGCGCCACCGCGCCGCCCCGGGTGCGGGTGAGCAGCTGCTGCTCGGAGAGCTGGTCGAGGTCGCGGCGGATGGTCGCGGCCGAGACGTCGAGCGTCCTGGCGGCGTCCTCGACGTCCACCCGGCCGTGCTTGCCGACGAGTTCCAGCAGTGCGTTCCACCGGGCGTCCCTGGACACGAGCTCTCTCCTCACGGGTCCGGTCTGCGGGCGCCCGTCCCCCGGGGCGCGATCACCGGAACACGCGCAAGCGTCGCACACGGCCCCTCCGAGTCAAGCCGCCTGCACGCTGCATGCTTGATAGTGCTCACTCAACGCGAGTAACGTGCGTAATCGAGCATCCACACACGGATACGGAGTGCAAAAGTGTCTTTTGTCGAGATCGAGACCGCCAGTCAGCCGGAGTGCTGGCGCCGCGCCGCGGAGCTGGCTCCGGACCACGCCGACGTCCTGCCCGCCACCGGCGAGCGCGTCGCCGTCGTCGGCTGCGGGACCTCGTTCTACATGGCTCAGGCATACGCCGCGCTCCGCGAGGACTCCGGACAGGGCGAGACCGACGCGTTCGCCGCCTCGGAGTTCCCCTTCCGGCGCCGCTACGACCGGGTGGTCGCCCTGACCCGGTCCGGCACCACGACGGAGGTCCTCGGCCTGCTGGACCGGCTGCGCGGAACCACCCCGACCGTGGCCGTCACCGCGGACCCGGACACCCCGGTCATGTCGGCCGCCGACGCGGTCGTGGTCCTCGGCTTCGCGGACGAACGGTCCGTCGTGCAGACCCGGTTCGCCACCACGCTCCTCACCCTGCTCCGCGCCCACCTGGGCCTGCACGGCGACGCCGTGGTCCGCGACGCGGAGGCCGCGCTCGCCGAGCCGCTGCCCGAAGGGCTCGTGGACTGCTCCCAGTTCACCTTCCTCGGCCGCGGCTGGACGGCGGGACTGGCCAACGAGGCGGCCCTGAAGATGAAGGAGGCCTCGCTGTCCTGGACGGAGGCCTACGCCGCGATGGAGTACCGCCACGGCCCGATCAGCATCGCCACCACCGGCACCGCGACCTGGACCTTCGGCCCGGCCCCCGAGGGGCTGCGCGAGCAGGTCCTCGCCACCGGCGCGCGCTGGATCGAGAGCGGGCTCGACCCGCTGGCCGAGCTGGTCCGCGTCCAGCGCCTGGCCGTCGCCCGTGCCGCCGCCCGCGGCCTGGACCCCGACAGCCCCCGCCACCTCACCCGTTCCGTGGTCCTCGCGGAGGCCTGAGCCGGCCGGGGCCGCGCGCCGCACGGCCGGGGCGCCTTCGCACGAGGCGCGCCCCGGCCGCCGCCGATACGCGTCAGGACTCCTCGAAGTAGGCGTCGAGGACCGCGTCGAAGCCCTCCGTCCACCCCTTCAGCTCGCTCCTGGCGGACGCCTCGACCTCGGCGTTGAACCAGCGCTGGGAGGACATGTGGACCGTGACGGTGAACCGGCGGCCGAACCGCGCCGGCTTCAGCTCCACGGCGCCGATCTCGTCCCAGCGGAAGTCCGCCTCCTGGTCGTCCAGCGTGAACCGGATCCCGGCGCGGTCCGCGGTGATCGACCCGCGCCGGTCCTTCACCTCGAACGAGGTCCCGTCCGCGGTCTCTTCGCCGCCCTCGTCCGCGGCCTCCTCGTCGCTCTCGTCCTCCTCGTCGTCCGCTGCCTTCGCGGTGGCGGGCTCGTCGTCGGGGACCGCGTCCTCGGGCACGGCCTGCGCCGCGGCCTCGTCGGTCGCCGCGTCCCCGGACGCGGTCCCCTCGGTCCCCTCGGCCTCCTCCGGCTCCTTGTCCGCCGACGCGGCGGTCCGGGGGGCCGTGAGACCGGGGATGTACGCCGGGTCTGTCCCCGCGGCGTACGCGGGCTGAGTCTTCGGATCTATGCGCTGCTCCACGGCGGGCAGTATGGCCGACGAACCTGTACGGGGCCAGTAAGTCCGCCGTTCGCCGTCCCCTCCCCCGCGCCGGGGCGCGACAGGGAGCGGGTCCGCGTCGCCGCGGCCCGCCCCCCGGGTGTCCGCCGCCGGCCGGCGGGCGGTCAGTTCACGGCGCAGGCCTTGTCGCCCAGGGCGAAGGAGGCCGGTGCGGTGTTGCCTCCCGTCAGGGTGCCCGTGAAGCCGAAGGCCACCGAGGAGCCGGGCGCCACCGTGCCGTTCCAGGAGATGCTGGACGCCGTCGCCTTCGCGCCGTCCTGCGCCGGGGTGGCGTTCCACATCTGGCCGATCCGCTGCCCGTCCGGGAAGGTCCAGCCCAGCGTCCAGCCGTCCAGCGCCGCCGTCCCGGTGTTGGTGAGCGTCACATCCGCCTGGAAGCCGCCCGACCACTGGTTGGTGACCTTGTACGTCACCGCGCAGACGGCGTCACCGGGCGGGGTGCCCGGGTCGGTGCCGGGGTCGGTTCCCGGGTCCGTGCCGCCGTCGCCGCCTCCGTCGCCGTCCGAGGAGTCGCCGTAGATGATGCCCCGCCCGTTGGTCGAGACGTAGACCCGTCCGTAGATCCTCGGGTCGCCGGTGATGGCCGCCCCGGTCCAGCCCCACTGGTGGGCGTCGTCGTTGATCCGCGTCCAGGTGGCTCCCGCGTCCGTGGAGCGGAAGATGCCGCGCACCCCGCCGATCTTCGCGCTGACGAACAGCGTCTGGTACGAGGCCCCGGCGGCCGCCTTGCCGAAGCCGACCGCGTCCGCCTGGTCGACCCCGCTCAGCCGGGTGAACGTCGCGCCGGAGTCGGTGGAGTGCCACAGCCCGTACGCGCCGTTCGCGCTGCCGCCCGCGAGCCAGACGTCGCCCTCGGCGCCCGGCACGGCCTTGAAGCGCACATTGCCCTCGGCGGGCAGTCCGCTCGACGCCTTCGCGGTGAAGGTGGCGCCGCCGTCGGTGGAGACGTAGAAGGTGCCCGCCTTGTAGCCGTAGAACTTCTTCGGGTTCTTCCGGTCGGACTCGACGGTGGCCCCGGCCGGGATGCCGGCCGACGCCGACCAGGAGCTTCCGAAGCCGGTGGTGTGCTGGACGCCCGCGCCCTCCGGGGACCAGACGAAGCCGCTGCCGTCGGCCGCCGCGGCGACGGTGCCGCCGCCCGTGACGCCCGAGGGCTCGGAGCCCTGGAACCAGTTGGCCCCGTTGTCCGTGGAGAAGCCGATGTGCGGGGCGGCGTCGGCGTTGCCGACCCGGACCACCGTGTTCGGGTTGCTCTCCGCGAAGTCCAGGCTGGTGGTCGAGGTGAGGTTGGGCGAGGTGAACATCATCCCGGGCACGGCGTCGAGATCGGTGTGCCGGAAGCCGCCGACGTCACCGAGCGCGCTGAGCAGCGGAGCGCCGGACGGCGGGCTGGCCAGGTCGTTGACGGCGGTCTCCTCCAGCCCCTTCACCATCGGGGTGATCGTGAACGTGCTGCCGGAGTCCCAGTTGGTGAGGTTCTCCGTGCCGTAGATCGTCGCGCCGGTTCCGTACATCATCCGGCCGGAGTCGAAGGGGTCGATCTCCAGCGCCTCGGTCATCCAGCCGAGCTTCGGCGTGGTCTCCGGGGGCGCGGGGTTGGCGTTCCAGGTCAGCCAGGGCACCGAGGAGACGTCCTGGGTGAAGCGGTTGGTGCGGTTGGGGTAGCTGGTGTAGTCCCAGGCCTGGGTCCAGGTGGCACCGCTGTCCGTGGAGCGGAAGATCTGCGTGTCCGGCCACCAGGAGCTGTACGCGGTCGCCATCACCGTCCCGGGGTGCTGCCGGTCCACCGTCAGTCCGCTGAAGCCGTAGTAGGTGTCCGCCTCCGCGACGGGGCTGACGTCCTTCCACTCACCGGTCGCGGTGGTGTAGCGCCAGAGCTGTCCCTTGCCGCCGTCGTACGGGCCGCCGGTGTCGCTGAGGGAGAGGTAGAGGTAGCCGTTGTCGGAGTCCAGCACGCCCTTGTGGGCCAGGTATCCGGTGGGCTGGCCGGCGATCCGCGACCAGGTGGTGCCGCCGTCCGTCGAGCGGTAGACGGTGTTCTCCTTGTCGGCGACGCCCACGTAGATGTCCTGGGTCGCGCTGCCCGCGCTGCCGGTCCGCTCGTCGAACGTCACCCAGACGATGCCCTGGTTGTCGTTGCCGTAGCCGCTGGTGTCGCTCGGGTCCTGGGAGTAGTTGCCCGGGTTGGGGAACGCCGTCACCTGCGACCAGCTCGCGCCGGAGTCCGTGGACCGCCACAGGCCCTTGCCGCTCGGCGCGCCCAGATAGAGCACGGAGTTCTTGTTGGGGTCGACGGCCAGGCGCTCGCCCATGCCCCGGCCGGGCATGTTCCCGCCGAGCTTGAACGGGAGCGTGGCCGCCTTCCAGCTGGCGCCCCGGTCGGAGGAGCGCAGCACGGCGCCGTTGGTCGGGTCCCAGTCGTTGGTGTACGTGCCCACGGCGGCGTACACGTTGTCCGGGTCGACGGAGTCCGAGGCCAGGCTCACCACCCCGGTCCAGCCCCAGTGGTCCCAGTCCACCCAGTCGAGCAGCGGTGTCCAGCGCTTGCCGGCCTGGTCCCAGCGGTAGGCGCCGCCGATGTCGGTGCGGGCGTAGGCGAGGTTCTTCTCGGAGCGGTTGAAGACGATGCCGGGGACGAAGCCTCCGCCGTCGATGCGGACGTTCTTCCAGTCATAGGTGTCGGCGGCCGTCGACACATCGGATGCCTCGGCGGCCGGGGCGGCCGCTCGGGTCTGCGCCGACGCCGGGGCGCCGGTGGCGAACAGCCCGGCGGTAAGCGTGAGCGCGGCCAGCAGGGTGGCCAGGGATCTTGCGCTTGAGCGCACGGAAACGTCCTCTCCGAACAGGACCGCCGACAGCGGCGGTAAGGGCGTGCACGGATGTGGGAGCGCTCCCATTTCGCGTCCCGATGGTAGCGGCGCCCCCGCGCCGGGAGAAGGGTGGCGACAGGGTTCATCGGATGACTTGATCGGGCCCTGTCATTTCGTGCGCCCGCCGCCCTGAGGAAAACCGCAGGGGATGCGGCGGCGAACCGCATACCGGCGGGGGCCTCCGGATTCCTAGCGTGGCCAGGGAGCCGCGGTGCCGTGCCGCGGTCGCCACCCGGACCGGAGACCTCGTATGGACCACCTCGTGCTCGCCCTCCCCCAGGAACCCGCCGACGGGGTGGCGGGATGGGCCGCCGGGCTCGTCGACACCCTGGGCGGCCCCGGGGCCGGACTCGCGATCGCGCTGGAGAACCTCTTCCCGCCGCTGCCGAGCGAGGTGATCCTGCCGCTGACCGGCTTCGCCGCCGGACGGGGAGTGCTCTCCCTGGCGTCCGCCCTGTTCTGGACGACGCTGGGCTCGGTGGCCGGCGCGGCCGCGCTGTACTGGCTCGGGATGCTCTTCGGCCGGGAGCGGATGTACGCGCTGTGGGCGCGGCTCCCCCTCGTCAGGACCTCCGATCTGGCGCGCACCGAGGCGTGGTTCGCCCGGCACGGCACCAAGGCGGTGCTGCTGGGCCGGCTGGTGCCGGTCTTCCGCAGCCTGATCTCGGTGCCGGCCGGGCTGGAACGCATGCCCTTCGCGCTGTTCCTGGGGCTGACCGCACTCGGAAGCCTGGGCTGGAACACGGTGCTGGTGATGGCGGGTTACTGGCTCGGCGACCAGTGGGACACCGTGGGGACCTGGGTCGGCGTCCTGTCCAAGGCCGTCCTCGCCCTGGCCCTGGCGGCCCTCGCCCTGTACGTCGCGGTCCGTCTCCGCTCCCCGAACGGCCGGGCCCAGCACCGCCGTACGCGGTCATGACACGAGGTCTTCTAGGATCGGTGGACGTGACGGGGGACGCGGGGGCGGTCAGGGGCTCGGGCCGGGCGCTGTCGGTCGTGGGCATGCTCCTGGGGTGTCCGACGGCGGTCGCCGGTCTCCTCCACTTCGCGGTGTCCGGGGTCCTGCTGGGTCCGTTCCTGCTGTGGCCCCGCACCCGCGACCGTGCGCGGGCCCGGTTCCTCGCGGGCGCCCGGCGGCTGACGGCGGCCGAGCGCCGGCGCCGGACCGTCTTCTTCGGCGACCGGTTCCCCGAGCACCGCCCCCGGGACCGGCAGATCCTGCGCTATCTGGCCGCCCGCGCCTACGCGGGCCTGCTCAGCGCGGTGGTGATCGGGCTCCTCGCCTTCGGGCTCGTGCTGGCGGTGCTCCTGGTGGTCGGGGTGGTGCGGTCGACGGTGGACTGGGCGGAGCTGCCGGCCCAGATCCTCCTCGGCTCCGTCCTGCTCTTCCTCGATCTCCAGGGTCTGGTCTCGCTGGCGGCGCTCGACGCCCGGCTCGCCCGGGAGTGCTTCGTGCCCGACGAGCGGGAGCTGCTGGAGCGGCGCATCGGCGAACTCGCCGCGAGCCGCGCCGCGGTGGTCCGCGCGGTGGACGCCGAACGGCGGCGCGTCGAGCGCGATCTGCACGACGGGGTGCAGCAGCGCCTGGTGGCGCTGGCCATGCTGCTCGGCCGGGCCCGCCGCTCCCGGGACGCCGGACGGGCCGACGCGCTGCTCGCCCAGGCGCACCGGGAGGCGGGCGAGGTCCTGGCCGAACTGCGGGACGTGGCCTGGCGGGTCTATCCGACGGCCCTGGACAGTGTGGGGCTGCGGGAGGCGTTGGCCGGGGTGGCCGAGCGGTGCGCGCTGCCGGTGCGGCTGGAGTACGAGGCGGCCGGGGAGCTGCCTCCGCCCGTCGAGACGGCCGCGTACTTCGTGGTGTCGGAGTCCGTGACGAACGCCGCCAAGCACGCGGAGGCCGGCGAGCTGTACGTACGCGTCGTGCGCCGGGACGGGGTGCTGTCCGTGCTGGTCCGCGACGACGGGGCGGGCGGCGCGGACCCGGAGGGCACCGGCCTCGCGGGGCTGCGCGGCCGGGTCGCCGCGCTCGACGGCATGCTGGACGTCCACAGCCCCGCCGGGGGCCCCACCACCGTGACCGCGGAGCTGCCGTGCGTGTGATGCTCGCCGAGGACTCGACCCTGCTCAGAGAGGGGCTGGTCCGGCTCCTCACCGAGGAGGGCCATGAGGTGACCGCCGCCGTGGGCGACGCGGACGCGCTGCTCGCGCGGGTGGCGCAGGACCCGCCGGACGTCGTCGTCACCGACATCCGGATGCCTCCGGACCACAAGGACGAGGGGCTGCGCGCGGCGGTGGAGATCCGCGGCCGGTTCCCGGGTGTGGGCGTGCTCGTGCTCTCGCAGTACGTGGAGCGGGCGTACGCCGCCCAGTTGCTGGCCTCCGACGCCGAACGGGTCGGCTATCTCCTCAAGGACCGGGTCGCGCAGGTCGAGGAGTTCCTGGGCTCGCTGGACCGGATCCACGCGGGCGGGGCGGTGTTCGACCCGGAGGTCGTGCGGCAGCTGGTCATCCGCAGTGCGCACGGCGATCCGCTGTCGCGGCTGACCCCGCGCGAGAGGAGCGTGCTGGAGGCGCTGGCCCAGGGGCACACCAACGCGGCGATCGGGCAGCGGCTGCACATCTCGCAGAGCGCCGTGGAGAAGAACCTCAACACGATCTTCGACAAACTGGGCCTGGAGCGGGCCACCGGGTACAACCGGCGGATCCTGGCCGTGCTGCGCTATCTGGAGGCGTGAACGCGGGCCCGGGGCGGGGTGTCAGTACCAGTCGCCCCGGCCGGGCGGGTCGCAGAGTTCGAGCACGACCTCACCGGCCTCCGAGGTGGTGCCGCCCACCGGCCTGACCCGGTCGCCGACGTTCACCAGGTGCGGGGCCGCGCCGACGATGCGGCAGCGGTAGACGAAGCCCTCGGGGAAGCGGACCAGGGACTCGTTGCGCATGATCCGCGAGTAGCGGTTGACGACGCTGGACCGGACGACGACCCCGTGGCCCTCGCTGTGCCGGGACACCAGATCGCTCGACGCGCAGACGGGACACAGGAGTTTGCGGAAGGACGCGGTGCCGCACCAGCGGCAGACCTGGTAGACGAGGCCCTCCGTGCGGCGCTCCTCGGCCGGGTGGCGAACCGCCGCCGGTCCTCTGTCGATTCCGGTGCTGATCACGGCTCGGCCTCCCGCTCTCGACTCGGTGCGCCGCGTCGTCGACGGCACATCGGCACCGTATGGCACTTAGTTCCATGAAGTAAAGGTACTCAGTACCGAAGAAGAGTGAACTACCTCTCAGCCACGGCCTCTTCCTCTCCGATGGCCGCCTCGATGCGCTGCACGACGCGCCACATCGGGGCGCCCTTCGGCGCGATCATCACGATCACGTCCTCCTCGGCGACGGGCGGCAGCGGCCGCTCGGCGGCCGAGCCCCAGAGGGACCGGACCAGTTCGAGCGCCCGGTCCACCTCGGCGCCCGCGTCGCCCCGGCCGCCCGAACGCAGCCAGGAGCGCAGCCCGTTGTTGTGGGCGGCGACGACGGCGGCGGCGATCACCTCGGCGCGCAGCGCGGCGTCGGGGGTGTCGCCCCAGCGGCGCTCCAGATATCCCGCCATGGTCCGTTCGTACCGGCGCACGACGGACAGTTCGTACGTGCGCAGCCCCGGGACCTCCCGGGTGAGCCGGTAGCGCTGGACGGAGAACTCGGGCTTCTCCGCGTACATCCGGAACACCAGCCGGGCCGCGTCGCACACGGTGTCCACCGGGTCGCCGTCCCCGGCGGTGTCCAGGAACGCGGTCATCTCCGCGAGGCACCGCTCGTGGTCGGGGAAGACCGCGTCCTCCTTCGAGGGGAAGTAGCGGAAGAACGACCTCCGCCCCACCCCGGCGCTGGCGACGATGTCGTCCACCGTGGTCCGCTCGAACCCGCGCTCCATGAAGAGGGCGAAGGCCGCCTCGGCGAGCACGTCACGCATGGGCGGCTTCTTGGCAGGCCGGCGGTCCTCAGTCATGCCGGAAACGTAGCACCAGAACGGCGCATCCGACACTGGGTACCTTTACGCAGGGTACTGAGTGCCATAGGATGACCGCAGAAACACCACCAGGTACAGGGAGAGCCGGCGTGAGCTTGAGGATCGTTGTCTGTGTGAAGTACGTGCCCGACGCGACCGGTGACCGGCATTTCGCCGATGACCTGACGTTGGAC